>CANLCJ010000008.1 GCA_947489085.1 uncultured Flavobacteriaceae bacterium | reverse complement strand
CAAAATAAATGGGAATATCTTTTGCAGGTGTTGTGTCAAAATCATTGATAATTGTTGTGCCTAAAGTAGATAATTGCCCCAATTTAGGCATCTTTTTTACAAACTTAATAGAGGCTAAATTTTTACAATCTATTAACTCTAAAACTTCCAATTCTTTTAATTCGCTAATGGGACTAAAATCTTGAAGTTTCCAACAAATATCAAACTCTAAAAATTTTAAATTTTGTAATGTCGTTATATCTGAAATATCTACAAGACTGCGAACCCCTCCAAAAGAAAGGCATTTTAAATTGGTTAGTGCTTCAATGCCTTTTAAAGATTTTATTTTTGCAGTTTTGAAACTCAAACTTTTGAGGTTTGTCAATGCGCTAATTTTTGTTAAATCTTTTTCATCAAACTCTGAAATGGTTAAATGTTCAAGGTTTGTGAGTGAATTGAAATTTTTAATCATTTTTTTATTCCACCAAATGGACAGTGTTTTTAGTTCAATCAAGTAACTAAAATCTATTTCATACATACAATGTAAATGCAGAAATTTTAAATTTGGCATCTGATATAAAAAATCATACGAAACACCATCTCCGTACGCAGACATTCCTAAATTATCAATATCATTAAAATAATTTAAAAAATTCTTAAAGAATTTCTTGTCTTTTATTTCTCTTGATAAATTAATATGACAATCATTATTATCAAAATATTCTTTGGCTTTTTCGAAATTTCCGCCTTCTTTTATTGTTATACTTTCACTCATTCTTAAAAATCTTACCTCAATAAAAAACTATATGAGCAAATATGTTAATTTTTTAGATAGTAGAGACAAATATGAAAGTCGAAAAGTAAGTAATGTCGACTATGATTATTTGGCTAATTTTAAATTAGCAGAACGGAATTAAAAAAATTAGGAATAAAATTTACCCCATTCAATTTTTTAAAAACAAACTCCAAGTTTTTTGTCCTTCTCGTATCTCTTTTTCAGGATACTCTTGATTATATTTACTTGATGCTCTGCTGCCAAAATAAATGGGAATATCTTTTGCAGGTGTTGTGTCAAAATCATTGATAATTGTTGTGCCTAAAGTAGATAATTGCACCAATTTAGGCATCTCTTTTACAAACTTAATAGAGGCTAAATTTTTACAATCCATTAACTCTAAAACTTCCAATTCTTTTAATTCGCTAATGGGACTAAAATCTTGAAGTTTCCAACAAATATCAAACTCCAAAAATTTTAAGTTTTGTAATGTCGTTATATCTGAAATATCTGTAAGACTGCGAACCCCTCCAAAAGAAAGGCATTTTAAATTGGTTAGTGCCTCAATGCCTTTTAAAGATTTTATTTTTGCAGTTTTGAAACTCAAACTTTTGAGGTTTGTCAATGCGCTAATTTTTGTTAAATCTTTTTCATTAAACTCTGAAATGGTTAAATGTTCAAGGTTTTGCAATTTATCAAAATTAGTTATTAATTTTTTATTCCACATAAAGATTAACTCCGTTAGTTTGGATAACTTTTGAAAGTCAATAGGGTATAAAACATCTAAATCTAATCTTCTTAAATTAGACATTTTATACAAAAAATCATAGCTAACACCATCTCCCCAAGCCGAAAAATTAAAATGCTCTATATCTTGAAAATGAGTTAAAAATTTTTCAAAAAAAACAGGATTGTTAATTTCTGTTAATGGTGTAAAGTTTAATCCATATTTTCCTGTATCGAAAAGCTTGCGTGCTTTTTTTAAGTCTGAATCTTCTTTTAAATCAATTCTATCTCCCCAAGGTAATCTTGTAATATGCATATCTGAATTATTCTTTTTAAAATGTTGGGTCAAATTTTGTCGGCAAATCATATTCTTTGGCAATTTCCAAAGCCTTTTCCTTAAATTTCTTTCTTCCTTGTGGAGTTTTTAAATTAGAACGCCCGCCATAGGGGTTGACTTTATTTAACAACTTCGCCAAAGGATTCTTTTTAGGATTAATTTGTCCTCCGTATTTTTCTAAAATTATAAATTGCTCATAAATTTCTCTTTGTTCTTTTGTAGAGCCTACCATTTTATATGTGGTAGAGCCTTTCTGTAATATGGTCTGATTTAGTTTCCCTTTTTTTGGTTTAAAATGTTGTGTAATTCTTTTAAAAACATCTTTTGATTGCCCAACATAGCCTGTTACATCATCCCCGGTTTTAACTACCAAATCATAAACCCCTTCAAATGTTTTTGTGGCCTCTGTTACTTTTTTCGTTTTTTTTATTCCTTTTCCAATAGCAACAATGTTTCCGACAAAAGGGAGCATTGATGCAAAACTTAATGCAGCATCTGCGTAATTACCTCTTGCTAAAGAGATAACACCATTTATACAGTCTGGCTATTTCGCCCACGGCAGGAATCATGCCAACAATATCTAAAGCTGTTTGTGTAGCATCTGCCCATTTCTCCCAAGTGGTTGGTTTACCTGTTTTTTCTCCGTCATACTCATTTACGGTTTTCCACTCTACAGGCTTTGTTGCAGGAAGAATTGGCATTGGTTGTCCCTCAATCATTACCGTCTTAATTTCAGGCTGTTTTAGTTCTGAAAAATCGACATCAGGGAATGCCAATTGGGCTTCCTCTAAAGTACCTTCAAATGTGCCATGAGAATTTTTATAATACCATACTTCTTCTCCTCGTGATGATATTTCTTGTTTAAACTGACTAACCACAACGGTTCCTCGCTCTGTAACAGAGGCAGCCGTATTATACTTTATTTGAGCAATACTCTCACCCACGTTAACAAACTCGTGCTTAACCTGCATTAATGCAGTACCTGCTTCGTTAACACGAACAATATTAGTTCCCTTCTTTTGGTCTTTAATTTCCCTATCTATGTCTTGCATAGGGATGGCTGTATTTTTTTCTACTTTGCCATTGTATATGACCTGAAATATATTTTTACTCATTTGAATATCTTATTCAAGAGTATTGACAATCTACTCTTTTTTGGCTTCTTGTATTTTCCACTTGCAAGCAAAACAACATTTTCAAGACACTTGAAGAATTTTTCTTCTTTTTGATTTGTTTTTAAATGTTCTAATGTAGTTTCTGTATCTCCTCCCCATTTTCCCCAAGTTATAGGCTTGCCTCCGTGTTCTTGACTATCATAACGGCTGTTGTTTTCCCACACTAAAGGAGTTATAATGACTTGCTTTGATATTGCTTTAATGGAGTTTAGTTTGTCGAAATCAACCCCTTCAAAAGCTTGCTTTGCTTCGCTTACAATTCCTTCAAAAAATGCTGTATCATTGCTAAAAAAATACACCTCATTTGCTCTCGATGATATTTCCTGTTTGAACTGACAAACAATTATAGTCCCCATTTCTGTTACTCTTGCCGAAGTACTATACTTTACTCGCGCTATGGTGTCACCAACATTAATAAACTCGTGTTTGAGTTGTGTTAATAAAGTACCTTCATTGTTTACGTGCGTAAATCCCGACTCTTTATGATTTTCTGATATACTGCTCATAATTTTAGTCTAATTCTTCATAATCTTCGGGAATTACCTTAACGGGAATTTTATCTGTATCAGATTTAACCTGATAATCTTTGATAGTATCATCTTTAATACGCTTATCGTTATGAAGAAAATCAATAACTTTAGTATCAAGCTTTAAATCTACAATCTCTCCAGTCATGTTTTTTGTTTCTAAAACTAAATATGCCTCATCTCCAAAAGTTAATTTTGCATCTCGGCTTCCTTCTTTGTCTGTATAATAAAAATCAAGTATTTTTTTACTGTTGTCTTCGGAAGCATATACAGGAGTTTTATGTGTTTCTTCTTCAATAGGTGTTACGTGCCATGACCTATGAATTTTACAGCCGTAGTCTTGTATTGCAGGAGATATAAGCATTCTTACCGTCATTCCCCCTCCGTTAGCATCAAAAGTTACTTTGTAATATACAATAACGGCATCCTTAAATTGCCACTTTTTTAAAATATCTCCATTTGCATCATAATGAACAACTTTACCTTCATCTAATGGATAGCCTCTTTTATAAAGTTCATAATCAATAGTTACCATACGCTCTAAAAGTCTCTCATGAGATTCGCCATAAGGAAATTCAAAGTACAATAGCCCCCCTTCATTATAAAGTGTTGGGAAACCTTTATATCTATTGTAGCCTTTTTTATAGACTGTATCAACATAAAAAAGGTCTATATCAAGACCTAAAAAGTGTAGTTCAGCATTCATTTTTGATAGTTGTTCTACAAGATTTCAATAATATATTGGTGCTTTAATAGGTTTTCAAATCTAATTTATTTCTTACGTTTTTCATAGAATTACCGCTCAATTTTATGAGTAAAATTGACCTTTTTTTAAACATCTTCTCCATCAGATTATGTGCCACCAAAATAAATTGTTCTTAACTTCATGTTTTTTAATCTGGGTAATAATTTGCATGCCCTCTATAACCATATACCATTACTTCTTTCTGGTCTTTTTAGGTTTCTTTTTCTTTTTAGATGTTTTTTGCTTGCTGCGTTTCTTATCTAATTTTAATTTCTTTTGAATGCGTTTTTGTTCCTCTTCTATAATTTCATAAAAATAATCGTTATAGCAGTGGCGTTTAGCCGTTTTTAAGTGCTTTAAACTTGTTTTATATTTGCCTTTCACCTCAGCAATGTGGGCCTGTAATCTATATAATTCTGCCATATCTGAAGCTGCTAATGTTTTAGCAAAATCTAAAACTGTTTTTGCCTTTACCGTATTGGCATTCCATATAAGATATTTTATATAAACAGGATACACCTCTACGTAATGAGCATCTATGGCAATGACCCTATCGAAACACGCAAAGGCGTTTTCTGGCATAGCCAAATGTTTGGCATATATTTCTCCCAATAAACAAAGGGAAGCGCAATGTGCGTCGTCGTAAGACAAGGCGTAGTTTAAAGCCTCGCAAACCTCGTTCCAATCGCCGCAATAGTCATTAGCTGCTGCCTTTGCCTTTAAATAATAACAATCTGCTACTGTTAATCCCATGAATCTTGTTTTAATTTATGTTTTAATGCTTGTCGTTTCTTTTTGTAACTTTTAGTTGTGTTTTTGGTTTTAAAATCTGAGCCTGTAAATACACGTGTAGGATTGCCGCGCTCCACATGGAGGTGGTTTTGCCATTGTGCTTGCACAGTAACTTTTAACTGCTCTTGATTATATGCCGCCACTTTATCTTGCAGCCGTTTTATAGCATTTTTTTTGTTTTGATGTTGCGACCTGCTATCCATAACCAAGACCTGCAAACCTGTTTGCTTATGTGTTGCGCGTATGGCCGAACTTACTTTGTTAACATGCTGTCCGCCTGGACCAGAACTTCTAATAGCCTGAAAACTAATCTCTTTTTCTTTTAAAGCAATTTCTGCTTGTGCTTTAATTTCATAAATACCAATAAACCAATTTTTACGTTTATGGAATTTTCGAAAAGAGGACTGCCCTATCCATTGTATTGTTCCTAACCATACTTTTAAGAACGCCTCTAAAGCCTCTCCTTGTAATTGAAGTGTTGCGGATTGTAGCGTTCTGTTTTCTACACCTGGCACACTATCTAAAAGCGTGTATTTAATATTTGCTCCCTTAAGCGCCTCTATAAATAGCTTTAGCACCTGGGCTACAACCCAACAACATTCAACAGGCCCCTTTCCTGAGCTTATTTGTATAATTTTTGTATTCAAAATTTTTGTGTTTTTAATTTCATAGTCTTTATAGGATACCTAGTCAATACCCTAACAAAAGATTTTGTGATAATAATGGGTGTCCTACTGGATCTACCCCTTTTTCTAACAACTGCCTTGCTGCCTTTACAGCCCAACATGCACTACTTGAATGTACTGTGTCATAATATCCTAACAACCTATCTGGCGCTACCAACGTCCAACCATCTACTTCTACAGTATCTATAATTACAGCTTGAAACATATTGATTGTTATTCTTATCTGTCTGCCATCAGGCAACCAGTCTATTTTTTCGTAGCGTTTAAAATTCTCATTATTGGGTACATAATCGTATCTCGTCCACACTTTTTTAAATCCATGCTCTTGTAATATTCCCATAACTTGGGGTCTGTTTTTAGGCGTTACAAAAAGATCTATATCTTTATGATCGTGCGCATGTTTGTGTTCTGTATGGTTAGTTTTAGACATAAAATGCCAAGCCCAACCCTCAGAAACAATTACCCATTCTTTTAAATGCTCTAGGATATGTAGCCCCAATACGATTCTATATTCTGGCCACAATTCTCCATATCGTTTTATAGTATGTTTTGTTTTCATGTTATTATTTTTTTTGCGTTAGGGATTGAGGCTTTGTTGGAGCGCCTCGCAGAGTGCGACTGCCGAAAGCCCGACCCTTTGGGTAACGCCCAACACCTTTACTACTTCCCTGTTTTATTAGCGATCCATCCTCACAATTTTTGGTGTAAATGTGCCTAAGACTTCTACCAGTTCTTGCTGGTTACGCATAACTTTAGTAATGTCTTTATAGGCCATAGGCGCTTCATCTACACCGCCGCCAATTAGCGTGACCTCATGTTGTTTTAATTGTTTTTTAATCTCACTTTTGGTAAACTTCTCTTTACATTTTCGGCGCGAATGTAAACGTCCTGCACCATGAGATGCAGAGTTTAAACTTTCGGCATTGCCCAGCCCTTTTACAATATAACCTGGCGCTGTCATAGACCCAGGAATAATCCCCAAAGCGCCTTTAGCTGCTGGTGTTGCGCCTTTACGATGCACAATACAGTCCTGCCCGTTTACCGTCTCTTTCCACGCAAAATTGTGATGGTTCTCAATCTTTGCGATTGCTTTAGCTCCTAATAACTTTCCAATACGGTAATGGATATCGTCGTGGCATGCCTTGGCATAGTCGCCCGCTAAATTCATCGCCAACCAATACTCTTGTCCATCGTGGGTATTCATATCCAACCAGGCTAAACATTGTACATGTTTTGGCAACGGACATTGTTTTGCTGCCAAATACGTGTAATGTTTTGCGATATTAGCGCCTAAACCTCGAGATCCGCTGTGCGACAACACCCCTATATACGTTCCTGTTTTAAGTTGCCATGGGTTGTTTTCGTCTGTAATAGCAACTGCTCCAAATTCTACAAAATGATTACCACCTCCAGAAGTTCCTAATTGCTTAAACGCTTTTACTTTTAGCCTTTTTAACAATGGTATGTCATTAAATTCTGGCTGTTCAAACACAGCATGGTCGTGCTTTTTATCGTGGGTTTCATACATCCCAAATTTGGTGTGATTGGACAAAATAGCCTCCAACTGATGCTGTTTCCCTTTTAAATAAGAGCTTTTTACAGGGTAAATTGTTAAGCACATTCTGCATCCTATATCCACACCAACCCCATAAGGAATTACCGCATTGTCTGTTGCTAAAACCCCTCCTATAGGTAAACCATAACCTGTATGCGCATCTGGCATTAGAGCCCCTGCAACTGCTATTGGCAATTTTAAAGCATCGTACAACTGGTATTTGGCTTGGGCATCTATCTCATTCTCCCCATAAATACGAAACGGTGCTCGTGTTTGTTTTAATTGCTGCATTCTCACAGCAACGGGCTTTACCAAGCTTTCTGCAACTTTTCCCCAAATGGCATGACCTTTATACTGTTCTGGGTGTAGCAATACGTCTTTTGCTTCTTCTAAAACCCGTTCTTTCTTCTCTCGTTTTCGGTATCTATTCATTTGCCCTAAGGCGATATTGATACTGTTATTTTTAGGGAAACCTAATTGTATGAGATCCTTCCCTCTTAGTTTATTTTTCATAAATTTATGTCTTATAAAGACGGCACATTGCGTTTCAATCTACCGTCTTTGGTTTAAGTATATAGCAGTGCTAGTAAAACACGTATTACGACATACAGTATTAAAAACAGCACTCTAACAATTTCGCAAACAGAACTACTGTACCCCTCTGTCATCGTTCTTCGCTCTATAGCTCTAACATGCGCACGCTGTTCGTAGGGTACATTATAAGCCATGTCGTTTTTCCTTCTTACCTTAGAATGTGCAATCCAATGGTTTATCAGTTCTACAGATTTAGCATCTAAATCCTGATTATACTTCGCTTTTGCTTGCACAATATGATAATTAGGCACGTTTATTTCTAAGGTTGCCAAATGTTCAACCGGCTGTCCCACAACTTCCTTTCTCAAAGAGAATATGGCACATTGTTTAGCCTTACAGTCCTCATCATACTCAGAAACACAATGTTGCATTTCGCTACCTTCTTCATATAATGCAACAGTGTTTAGCAACTCTACTGTTCTATACACAACTTTTGTAGCATTTGTACCTGCTTCAACATACAAAGGTTCTATACCAGAAGGCGCCCACGATAATTGCTTACCCGAATAGGTTTTATGTACTTCTAAATGCCATTCATCACTGTGATCACACAGTGCTTTCAACGTTCTATTTTTCATTGAAAACGCCTTGTTTTCACGGTATTTATAAGCTAAATAATCCACCACCCTATCCAATACATTGGTATGCAAGGTGTTTTCTTTAGCAAAAAATTGCACTACGGATTCCCAAAAGGGCTCTTCGTCGCCTCTTATTAGAGCCAATCTTGAAAAAGCGATTGTCTTCGCGGCTTCTGGTGATGCTCCAAAACCCAATGCTTGTGCATAACGCAGTGCTTCTGGCACTCCTAAAAATGCAGGTGCATTTCTAAATTCATGAGCCATTTTATGCGTCAGCCTTATTGGGTTTTGAGATAAACTTTTTACTGGTTTTCCACTCCCCAATTGCACGTACCAAAGCATGTATATTTTATTTGTTCCATAAAATGCATGCTCTAGAAATTTTGGTGTTTCGTATACTGCAAAACAATGCTGTATGAGACTGCTTAACTGTTCATGAACTTGTAAGGCATTGTTTTCCCAATGCGCAACATCTCTAACCAATCTATCTCCAAAAGCACTTATATTATGCAGTACTTGTACATGACCGTAGTCTCTCAATAAGGCATAGCATTTTTGGTGGTACAGATGTATCAACAAACACTTAAAGACTTCTCTTTTCCAAGTATATCTTTTTTTGCTCGTTTTAGAGAAAAACACATAGAGCATAGATTCTATAGTGCCTTTGTAACGTGTGGGCTTATTGTTTTCGTTGTAAATCGTTTCAACCCGCTTTACATAACTACTGTTGTTTTGTTCATATGTTATATTCCAATTCGTTTTCATTTTAAAGTTCTTTACAAGATTAAAGTCTACGTAAAGCCTCTTAAACTTTTAATACTATGCCTTAGGTGACACACATTTAAAATCATGTTTGTATTTGGCTTTGTGATATAATGATGTAGTGCTATGGTTTGAACCAAACCAAGCAGCAATTCCTCTCTAAAGGAATTATAAGTTCGAACAGAGCATTAAATCTCTAGTTGCGTTTCGAAAACATTAAACATGACCAAAAAATGACATAAAAAAAGTCCGAAACATTTGTGGGCTTCGGACGCTTTCATAAGGATACCTATATTGTATTAACTTGGAAAGTAGTCGCGAAGCTTATGCCCTATAGAACCTTGTTCTATTAACATAACATGTGTTGATTTTATAATTAACATCTACTTCGTTTTTAAATAATTTTGTGCTGTATTGCGCTGCAAAGATCTAACAGGTTTTTGAATTACGCAAGAAAAAAATAAATTTATTTTACTGATTACCAGTTGGTTATGCTTAAATTTAAGCTACAGAATTCCTATCCAAATAGCTTCAGATACGTACTACATTGATACTTTGTAGTGTAGTGTTGCGGATTGATTTTTCAATAGCTTAAAATAGTTGCAAAAAAAACGTCCAAACTTTTTCGTTTGGACGCTTTTTAATGCTATAATGTGTTTTAACCTATTTAAAATGCCACAATAAGCGCTGTTTAGCGTCCAGTATGTTTTTAAATTGTACTAACATAGATTAAAAGTTTTGTGTTTTGTTACTTAATATATAAAGCAAAGGCATCCTTAAATCCCTTTTGCATAATTGTTTTCTTAAAATGTCTATGACATTGGCAGTATCTCTACTACTTTTCCATACACATGTTTTGTCCATCCGTTAATTCTACCATGATTGTTACCTATTAGCAACCCTCTTTTAGCGTTTTTACCTTTTACAAGGTGCGTAAAACAGTTGCCACGAACTTTACAATACACAATATCACCTTTTTCGCAATCGTCCCAACGTATAGGCACTAGGCGCACAGGTTGTTTCGATTTTAAAAGTGGCAACATAGAATTACCAGGCTCTTTTGAAATGATGGATACTCCAGCATTCAATTTCTGAATTTTCCAATTCATATTTATAATTTTAAACATTATGTAACCCATTATTGCGTTACATAGCCTCTAAAATTTTCAAAAGAACATTTTCAATGTACTGGTGCAAAGATGCAAGAATTAATAGGTAAGTTCCAAGTTTTCAGTGTGAAAATTTATTCCAGACGTAAGGCACGCCTTTAAATTTGATTTTTCTGGCACATGAAAAGTGCTATAGCTCTATTCTTTTTTAGGGAGTTGTGTACTATGAATTAACACTTTAATAGATCACTATTTTAAAGCCTTGGGTATTTCATTATAATCCAAAAGACACTATCTTAAAAAACCTGTAAGCTACTCGTTACTTTTAAACCGCTTTGGGAAGTCATCATTTAGTAAATCTTCCTTTTTTGTTACTGTGTTTAAAATTAAAAAAATAGTTTAGGTTGTAACCCAAGCTATTTTTTAAACTTATACCGTTAATGAAATACTGCTGCTAAAAATTTAAACAGCATTACTCTTTTCTATAGTCAAATCCCTTATTTAGAACGCATAATTTTTACATACAAATGTATTGACGTATAAACTAGGTATTCCAAACCATTGCTTCTAGTACTATTAATCATAGGAAAAGAAACCCTGATCATTTCCTTCTTCTACGTTTTTTCCAAGGGGCATTCTTCTGCCAATCCCCAGCCATAATACAGCCATAAGGCAGTACCTCATCAATCACTTTTCCTAAACCAAATTCGTCCATTTGCTCACGAACGGTTGCTGCATTTTTATATGCACTTGGCAATTCGGTAATATCAATTTCGTTAGAAAAAAACCGAATGTCTAACCCTTTGGTTTCTTCATTAAAGATGTCTTGAATCGTTCCTGTTTTACTTTTTCTATGTTGGGTTCTGCTAGTATTTCGTCCTGCGCCATGTGGTGCAAACCCTAAATTTTGGGCTGTGGTTTCGCCTTCTACAATTAAAACAGGTTCAGACATATTTAAAGGAATTAATCGTGGCCCTGTAATATCTGGCATGTACTTATTGTCTAAAGGCGTGGCGCCTTTGGCATGGTAAAACAAATCGCCATCTTTAAACACAAAATTATGTTCGTTCCAAAAACGTTGTTCTTTGGCAACACCTAATTGCTCTAAAGTGGCATCGTGAAGCACCTCGTGGTTTTTCTTCGTCCATTTTCTAACAATTTGCAGGGCTTCCCAGTAGGCTTCGCCATCTTCGGTATCAAAAGGAATCCAAGCATTCTGCTTTAAGGTTTCTGGCGACAACTCTCTTCTGTAGCGCTCGGCAACTTTCATCCCTTTGGTATACAGGTTCGCACCAAAACCTCTACTACCGTGGTGTGTTACCAACATAGTATTTCCGTACAAAAACAAAAAAGCCTTCACATAACTGCGAAGGCTTTTTTTATAAAAATTAAGATGGTATCGTTTTAAAAACTACAGGTCTCCACTTCGGTAACACGTAATGTATTTACCATGCCTTTTTCTTGTATTGGCATTGCGGCTAAACTAATTAGCATATCGCCTACTTCTAAGAATCCTTTTTTACAGGCCATGTCGTTTACGTCTTCTATAGTTTCGTCTGTACTTACAAACTTATCGTAATAAAAGGCTTGAACCCCCCATAATAGACTTAAACGCGTTAATATACGTTTGTTTGAAGTAAATACTAAGATGTGGCATGAAGGCCTCCATGCAGATATTTGGAATGCTGTGTAACCACTATTTGTTAACGTGGAAATGGCTTTTGCGTCGATCTCGTTTGCCATAGTTGCAGCATGGTAGCAAATCGATTTTGTAATGTAACGCTTTGTACGAATGTGTGGTGGCATTTCTGGCACTTTAATCAGTGGAGAATCTTCTACACTTTTTAAAATATTACTCATTTGACGTATTACCTGTACTGGGTATTCGCCAACAGATGTTTCTCCAGAAAGCATAACCGCATCTGCACCATCCATTACAGAGTTAGCAACATCGTTTACTTCTGCACGCGTTGGTGTTAAACTAGAAATCATAGTCTCCATCATTTGCGTGGCTATAATTACCGGTATTCTAGCCTTTTTTGCACGTAATACTAGTTGTTTTTGTATTAGTGGCACTTCCTCTGCTGGTACTTCTACACCTAAGTCTCCTCTAGCAACCATAATACCATCGCACTGTGTTACAATTTTATCGATGTTTTCTACAGCTTCTGGCTTCTCTATTTTCGCTATTATTGGAATTTTATACTCAGAGTGTTCCTTTATAAGATCACGCAATTGCATTAAATCTTCAGCATGACGTACAAAAGACAGTGCTATCCAGTCTACCTCTTGACTTATGGCAAAAATAGCATCCTCGATGTCTTTCTCTGTTAACGCTGGTTGAGAAATATCTGTATTTGGTAGGTTTACACCTTTCTTGGATTTTAATGGTCCTCCTTGAATTACCTTGGCTTTTACTTCTGCCTTTTTATCTGTAGATACGACTTCAAAAATTAATTTCCCGTCGTCTAAGAGTATACGTTCTCCTGGCTTTGCATCTTGCGGAAAGCGTTCGTATGTCATATACACACGTTCTTTTGTGCCTTCGAAGCGTTCTCCCGTAGCAAAGATAATTTCATCTCCAGGTGCCACAACAACTTCTTCCTTCATTACACCTACACGCAACTTAGGCCCTTGTAAATCTGCCAAAATTGATGCATTAAACCCATATTCCGCATTCAATTCACGTATCATTTCAATACGCTCCTTAACATCTTTATAGTCTGCATGCGAGAAATTTATTCTAAATACGTTGGCGCCTTCTTCCAACATGCCTTTTAAAACATCTTTAGAACTTGTAGCAGGTCCTAATGTCGCTACTATCTTGGTTTTTTTTCTTGATTCCATTAATCGAAAATTAAATGTTCCTTAGATTTCAATGTACTTATATCCACACTATAAGCCATTGCTATTTGTTGTATCTTAAGGAGGTTATTTATAATATGATTGCCTTTACTGTTATTAAATTCGTTTTCAATCTTTAAAAAATAGTTTACTTTCTTGTATTCAGGAATTAAATGGTAATTCCTAATAACTTTGTGTTGCATACTAAATAATGATTGGTGGTCTATGTTCGCGTCTGTCTCTACAGTGCAAACATTAGAAACTAAATTCCACATAACAAGATTTTTAGGATCTTCGAACTCGAAAACAGAATACTTTACACTACCGTTATTAAAATACAGGTCTTTAGGTTTCCGGACGAGAGCTATCTCTAAATATCTATTAAGAAGGTAGGCTATTCTATAATCTTCAATTACTGTATGTAAAGCAATTAAAGTACTGGACACATCCTCGTAAACATCATCAAGAATAAGTTTGTGTATCGTCATAGCCCGACCTATTAATTATTGTAAATATAATGCTAAAAAAAGTTAGATGTAAACGAATTTTAATTTCTTGCCAAGATTATCAACTAAAACGTTGTAGTTCGGTTTTAGAGGCTAATGTTTCATTTTCGAAATTTTATTTTGAAAGGCGAAAAAGGCCCTTTTCGAGGCTTTTTCTTCTGCTTTTTTCTTTGAGGTTGCTCTGGCTTTAGCAATAACTTTACTGTCTATAGAAAGTTTAACCGAAAAGTGCCTTACATCGTCATTACCTGTGTCGTCGTAAACGTTGTACTTAAAAATTTTCTTTTCTTTTTGGCACCATTCTATAAATAAGCTTTTATAGCTTATCACCTTACCTTCTAGCTGTGTAATATCTACGTGAGGTATAATAACGCGTTTATAAATAAATTTTTCGCAATACTTGTAGCCTTTATCTAAAAAAATAGCACCTACTAAGGCTTCGAAAAGGTTACCATGTATATTATCCCCAAATTGTCCCTCGGGTATTTTGCTTTCTACTAAATTAATGAGTTTTAGTTCTTTCCCCAACTCATTTAAATGCTCTCTGCTTACTATTTTAGAACGCATTTTAGTAAGATAGCCCTCATCGCCTCCTGGCACTTCTTGAAACAGGTGCGACGCTATAACAGCGCTTAACATAGCGTCTCCTAAAAACTCTAAGCGCTCGTAATTTATAGCATTACCCTCTTCGTCCTTTAAATTCATAGAACGGTGCGTAAATGCTTTGGTATACACCTCTATATTTCTAGGCTTGTATCCTAATATTTGAGATAATTGTATAAAAAAATTCCCGTTTTTTTTAGAACGGGAATTTAGTATGTTACGAATGATTTTCATTCGGGATTTAGTCTAATTTTTTGAATACTACACAAGCGTTGTGACCGCCAAATCCAAATGTATTACTCATAGCTACTTTTACATCCCTTTTTTGGGCTGTATTAAGCGTTAAATTTAATTCTGGATCGATATTCTCATCAACAACTTCATGATTTATTGTTGGTGGAATAATTCCATTTTCTATAGCAAGTATACTCGCTATAGCTTCTATAGCTCCGGCTGCTCCTAATAAGTGCCCCGTCATAGATTTTGTAGAATTAATATTTATGTTTTTTGCATGTGCGCCAAACACTTTAGATATTGCTTTTAGCTCTGCAACGTCTCCCAAAGGTGTAGATGTACCGTGTGTGTTGATATGATCTACATCTTCTGGTTTAAGGCCTGCGTTTTCTAAACAATTTTTCATTACTGCTGTAACGCCTATACCTTCTGGGTGAGGTGCTGTCATGTGGTGTGCATCCGAAGATAAACCTCCGCCAGCAACTTCAGCATATATTTTAGCGCCTCTGGCTTTTGCATGCTCGTATTCTTCTAGAATTAGTGCACCTGCACCTTCTCCTAAAACAAAACCATCTCTAGTACCATCGAATGGTCGAGAGGCTGTTTCTGGGCTTTCGTTTCTAGTAGATAACGCGTGCATGGCATTAAACCCTCCCATACCTGCTATAGTAACAGCAGCTTCACTTCCACCTGTAACCACAACATCGGTATGCCCTAAACGAATAGAGTTTAACGCATCGAATAATGCATTGGCAGAAGAGGCACATGCAGATACTGTGGTATAATTAGGTCCCATAAAACCATGTTTTATGGAAATATTACCCGGGGCAATATCCGCTATCATTTTAGGAATAAAGAAAGGATTAAATCTTGGTGTGCCGTCTCCACTAGCAAAATTAAGTACTTCTTGCTGAAATGTTTCTAGGCCGCCAATACCTGCTCCCCATATAACACCTACTCGTAATTTGTTAACCGCATCTAAATCGAGTTTAGAATCCAAAATAGCCTCGTCGGCAGCAACCATTGCATACTGCGCAAACTTATCCATTCTTCGAGACTCTTTTCGATCTATAAAATCGGTAACTTTAAAATCCTTTAATTCGCAAGCGAATTTGGTTTTAAATTTTTTAGTGTCATAATATGTTATAGGCGCAGCACCACTCTTACCACTAATTAAGCCTTCCCAATAATCGTCTTTGGTATTGCCAATAGGTGTTAAAGCCCCTAATCCTGTGACTACAACTCGCTTTAATTCCATAAATTATTTTCTTATTTTGCTTCTTCTATATAAGAAATCGCTTGACCTACAGTTGCTATGTTTTCAGCTTGGTCGTCTGGTATTTGGATATCGAATTCTTTTTCGAATTCCATAATTAATTCTACAGTGTCTAAAGAGTCCGCTCCTAAATCGTTTGTAAAGCTAGCTTCTGCTACAACTTCATTCTCATCAACACCTAACTTGTCTACGATAATCGCTTTTACTCTTGATGCAATGTCTGACATAATCTTTTAATTTTAAAGGTTTAATTAGTTGGCAAAAATAAAAAACTTTATTTTAATACACACTTTTAGCTCAAAAATGTGATTTTATATTTTAAAAAAATTAAAACTAAGTATTTTGGGATTGCCTTCTAATTGTTAATTATTATTCTTTTTTTTGTTTCGAATAATCTTTAACACTATAGTCTGTAATATGAAACGTATTGTAATTTTTGCGTCTGGAGGAGGTACTAATGCTGAAAATTTAATTAAGTTTTTTCACAACAGCGATAATGCTTCTGTTATTCAAATACTCTGTAACAATCCTCATGCCAAAGTGTTAGACAGAGCAAAAAACTTAAAGGTAAGCGCTCTTTCCTTTAATAGAGTAGCCTTTAGTAAAACAGAAGATGTTTTAAACATTTTGAAAGCGTCGAAGCCCGACTTAATTGTTTTGGCTGGGTTTTTATGGAAATTTCCGGAGTTTATTATCAATGCGTTTCCTAATAAAGTTATTAATGTGCACCCTGCTCTATTACCAAAATATGGTGGAAAAGGCATGTATGGCATGCACGTTCATGAAGCTGTTGTTGCAAATAAAGAGTCTGAAACAGGTATTACCATACATTATGTAAACGAAAACTACGATGAAGGCGCCATTATTTTTCAAGCTAAATGCAACGTTACGTCTCAGGATACTGCTAAAGATGTCGCTAATAAAATTCATGAGTTAGAAATGGAACACTTTCCTAAGGTTGTTGCAACACTTTTAAACCAATGATGAATAACATAACTATTAACACCTGTACTTCTAAAGACAAAAAAACCATTATAGATGGTCTTAATAGCTATAACTTAAGTAAAGTTGCTGCAATTGCTCCAGTATGGACTCCCCTAGAATTTGTTATGAAAGACACCAATGGTATTGATATTGGAGGGGTTTTGGGAGGTATTGGATATTGGAATGGCCTTGAAATAAAAATACTTTGGGTAAAAGATACGCACCGCAAGCAAGGGGTTGGCACACAGCTTTTAAAACATATAGAAAGTATGGCCATAGAAAAAGGCGTCTACACTGCAATGGTAGATACTTTTGACTTCCAAGCCGAAGGATTTTATTTAAAAAACGACTACCAACCTATAGGGGAAATGACTAATTACCCCAAAGAGCACCGTAGAATTTATTTCTCTAAAACACTACATGGCTAAAAAGAAAAAGAAATATTATACCGTTTGGAAAGGACATCAAACTGGAGTTTTTGAATCTTGGAACGTTTGCAAAAAACAAATTAAAGATTATCAAGGCGCACAATATAAAGCTTTCGACACCCTACAAGCGGCAAAAGCCGCTTTAGAAGGCAACTATTTCGACTATATCGGCAAGAATAAAGCTTCTAAAAGCGAATTATCTCCAGAACAGCTTCAAAAAATAGGGCTACCCAATTATAATTCCATAGCTGTAGATGCTGCTTCTAGTGGCAATCCAGGTATTATGGAGTACCGCGGCGTAGACACAAAAACAAAAAAACAGCTATTCATTCAAGGGCCTTTCGAACAAGGTACTAATAATATTGGTGAGTTTCTAGCACTTGTACACGGTCTTGCGCTATTAAAAAACAATAAAAGTGATCGCATTATATATACCGATTCGCGAACAGCAATGAGTTGGGTAAAAAAGAAAAAATGCAATACTAAACTGGAACGCAATTTAAAAAACAAACCTATATTCGATTTGGTAGATCGTGCCATACAGTGGCTAAACAATAACAGTTACACTACAGTTATTGTAAAATGGGAAACTAAAGCGTGGGGGGAAATTCCTGCAGACTTTGGGCGTAAATAACCTGTTATTTTTAAGACACCTTTAAAACCTTGCTACGCGAAATAGATCTGCGAAACGTCCTTCTTTAATTCAATAACTAGACGGAACACCTTGTCTTATTATTCTTAAAAACAACACGCACCCCTTATCGGCTCGACCAAAAAATGCCGTCATCATACAGATTTGTAAATTGTGGAATTTGTAAAAACGTGCCTTCTTAAATTGGATTCAAAATTACCCCTACTTCTAGAAGATATAAGTGCCACACATTCTGCTATCCATTATAATGCGTATTAAAACGTTCAGCAGAGTTAATTGTAAAAGATTACTGCCCGTATTACAAACATATAACGCTATGAGCTAACATGTGCATATTTTTGGTTTTTTAACCTTAAACGCGGCAAAACACTTATATTTGCAAAAAATTGAGGACGCCCTTTATGAACAAACTAGTAATTGTTGGTACAGTAGCTTTCGATGCTATTGAAACACCATTTGGAAAAACAGATAAAATATTAGGTGGTGCCGCCACTTATATTGGTCTCTCTGCATCTCATTTTAATGTAGATGCTGCTCTAGTATCTGTAGTTGGAGGAGACTTTCCCCAAAAACACTTAGACCTACTAAAAGGTAAAAACCTTGACACATCTGGAATAGAAGTTGTTAAAGATGGTAAAACGTTCTTTTGGAGTGGAAAATACCATAATAACATGAATAACAGGGATACTTTAGCAACAGAACTAAATACTCTGGCCGATTTTAATCCCGTTGTACCAAAAGCTTATACCAATGCAGAAGTTGTTATGCTAGGTAACCTACATCCATTAGTGCAAGCCAGTGTTTTAGACCAAATGGAAAACACTCCTAAATTGGTAGTGTTAGATACCATGAATTTTTGGATGGACTGTGCTCTGGACGATTTAATTAACGTAATTAAACGTGTAGATGTTATAACAATTAACGACGAAGAAGCCAGACAACTAACAGGAGAATACGCCTTGGTAACTGCAGCCCAAAAAATACACAAAATGGGGCCTAAATACGTGGTAATTAAAAAAGGAGAACACGGTGCATTATTATTTCATAATGGTCAAATATTTTCTGCTCCTGCTTTACCTTTAGAAACTGTTTTCGATCCAACTGGAGCTGGAGATACATTTGCTGGTGCCTTTACTGGGTATTTGGCAAGCACAAGTGACTATTCGTTTAACGCCATAAAAAATGCAGTAGTTTATGGCTCTGTATTAGCCTCCTTTTGTGTAGAGAAGTTTGGTACTGAACGTATGGAAACATTAAGCAGCGATGATGTTAAAAGCAGGCTGCTAAAATTTAAGGAATTAACACAATTTGAATTAGTATAACAGCACGCACTCTAAAAGAGTGCGTTTTTTATAAACATCTTAAATCAACCATGGTTTAGATAGTACATTTGTTACCTCTGCGAAAGCAGCAAACCAAACAAAACTTACATTACAATGAGTGACGCTATTAAACACGAATGTGGAATTGCATTAATTAGGTTATTAAAACCGCTAGAGTATTATAAGAAAAAATATGGTACTGCATTTTATGGAGTAAATAAAATGTACCTTATGATGGAAAAACAACACAATCGTGGACAAGATGGTGCTGGTTTTGCAAGCATAAAATTAAACACAAAACCTGGCGAGCGCTACATAAGCAGAGTAAGATCTACCGCACAGCAACCTATACAAGATATTTTTGGGCAAATTAACGAGCGTATCAATAAGGAGTTTGAGGCACACCCAGAGTATAACGACGATGTTAGCTTACAAAAAAAGCACATTCCATATATAGGTGAAGTATTATTAGGGCACGTACGCTATGGTACATTTGGTAAAAATAGTGTGGAGAGTGTACATCCCTTTTTAAGACAAAACAACTGGATGCATAGAAATTTGATTATGGCAGGTAACTTTAACATGACTAATGTTAAAGAGCTATTTCAAAATCTTATCCAACTAGGGCAGCACCCTAAAGAATATACAGACACCATTACTATAATGGAGAAAATAGGTCACTTTTTAGATGATGCTGTAAGCAAAATTTATAGAGACTTAAAAAAAGAAGGATACAATAAACAAGAAGCTTCACCATTAATTGCAGAACGTCTTAAAGTTGGTAAAATACTTAAGCGTGCCGCAAAAAACTGGGATGGTGGTTATGCCATGGCTGGACTTATAGGGCACGGAGACGCTTTTGTATTAAGAGACCCAGCGGGTATAAGACCATGTTATTATTATTCTGATGATGAAGTTGTTGTTATAGCTTCAGAAAGGCCAGTAATTCAAACTGTATTTAATGTAGATTTCGAGGATGTAAAAGAGTTAGATCCTGGGCACGCTATTATAACGAAAAAATCTGGAGAGTATTCCATTAAAAAAATACTCGAACCTTTAGAGCGTAAAGCCTGTTCTTTTGAGCGTATTTATTTCTCCAGAGGAAGTGATGCCGAAATTTACCAAGAACGTAAAATGCTAGGAAAATTACTTATGCCTAAAGTTATGGAGGCTATACAAGGTGATTTGAAAAACTCTGTTTTCTCATACATTCCTAACACGGCAGAAACATCCTTTTTTGGTATGATTGAAACCGCAGAATCTGAGCTTAACAAGAAGAAAACGAGTACCATCCTAGATGGACAACGCAATATTTCTGCCGCAGATGTTACCGATATTTTATCTGAACGTATACGCGTAGAAAAAATAGCTATAAAAGATGTAAAGCTAAGAACCTTTATTACAGAAGATAGTAGTAGAGACGATCTCGTAGCGCACGTTTACGATATTACTTATGGTGTTATAAAACCAGATGATAATTTGGTAATTATAGATGACAGTATTGTGCGTGGTACAACATTAAAGAAAAGTATTTTAAAAATGTTAGACCGCCTTAAGCCTAAACGTATTGTTGTAGTCTCTTCTGCACCACAAATACGATATCCCGATTGTTACGGTATAGATATGGCAAGGCTGGAAGACCTTATAGCCTTTAGAGCTGCGCTTGCATTGCTTAAGGACACAGATAAATACCATATTGTTAAAGACGTTTACACTAAATGTAAAGCACAAGAGAATTTAGCCGATAAGGAGGTACAGAACTTTGTAAAAGAGATATACGATCCTTTTACAGACGACGAGATTTCTTTAAAAATTTCTGAACTTTTAAGCGATGAAACAATAAAAGCCGAGGTTAAAATTTTATTTCAACCTGTAGAAAATTTACACAAAGCATGTCCAGATAATTTAGGCGACTGGTATTTTACTGGAAATTACCCCACCAATGGAGGAAATCGTGTAGTAAATAGAGCTTTTATTAATTTTTTCGAGGGTAATAAAGAGCGCGCTTACTAAGTAAAAGTCAGTCTATTAGTTTAAAAAAATCCGAAATAGTGCATTTTACCCAAGAAATTAGCATTACATCTAATAAATGCATTTGTTAGAGATAATACATATAAATTTATCTCACCATAACATAAGTAGGTTAAGTTCATGGTAGATTTGGGGCAAAAAAAGGTGAACTCTTGTTCGCCTTTTTTTATACACTAAAATGAAAAAATCACTTTAGCCTAGCCGTTACTTTTCCTTTTACCAGCTTATAAATTAAGCAATCTCGCAAATAATTTTTAGTACCTTTGAGTTGTACCAGCTTGTAAAGCGTTTAAAACGCTATAAAGAATTGGCTTAAGAAGTTTAGATGCAAATGCAAGACACTCCACCCATTTTAACTGTTAACAAATTATCCATTGCTTTTGGTAACACTACAGTGATACATAATATCTCGTATAAACTGCACCAAAATGAAATTTTAGGTATTGTTGGCGAGTCTGGATCTGGTAAATCTGTTTCGTCTCTAGCTCTATTAGGTTTACTTCCTGAGGGGATTTCAAAAATAAGCTCAGGTAGCATTCATTATAAAGGAGAAGCTATTACGCATTACACATCAAAAGCATTTCAAACTATAAGAGGCAAAAAAATCGCTATGATTTTTCAAGAACCCATGAGTTCTTTAAACCCCTCGATGCGTTGTGGAATACAAGTTGAGGAAATATTACGACAACACACAACTCTCTCTAAAAGCAATGCTAAGGCAGAAACGTTATCTCTATTTGCTAAGGTAAAATTACCAGATATAGAACGGGTATATAAAAGCTATCCTCATGAAATTTCAGGAGGCCAAAAACAGCGTGTTATGATAGCTATGGCCATAGCCTGTAAACCAGATGTTCTAATAGCAGACGAGCCCACAACAGCTTTAGATGTTACTGTACAAAAAGAAATTATAGAACTTCTTAAAACAATACAGGAAGACACCAAAATGAGCATTATTTTTATAACGCATGATTTGGCTCTAATTTCTGAAATTGCAGACCATGTCGTAGTTATGTTTAAGGGTAAAATTGTAGAACAAGGTAATATAAATCGCATTTTTAATGCACCTCAACACAATTACACACGAGCTCTTATTAATTCCAGACCTACACTAAAACAACGCCTTAAAACCTTACCCACGATAAAAGATTTTTTAGCAGGAGAGGTAAAAACTGAAATAATCACTAAAACAGAACGCAACACTAGGCATGCTAAACTTTATAGTACACCACCCCTTTTAGAAGTTATAGATGTAGAGAAAACATATATATCTAAAACAGGTTGGTGGGGCAAACCAGAATCTTTTAAAGCAGTTAACGGTGTAAGCTTTAAATTATACGAAGGTGAAACTTTGGGTCTTGTAGGAGAGTCTGGATGCGGAAAGTCTACTCTAGGCAATGCCATACTACAACTAGATAAAGCCACATCTGGCGTAATATTATATAAGGGTAAGGATATAACAAAACTACCTGGAAAGTCCATTACACACCTTCGAAAAGACATTCAAATAATATTTCAAGATCCGTTTGCATCATTAAACCCAAGACTACCTGTTGGCAAAGCTATTATGGAACCTATGGAAGTGCACAAGTTATATGCTTCAACCGCAGAACGCAAGACCAAAGTCGTGGAGCTATTAGAGCGTGTAGGACTTACAGAAGCCCATTTTTACCGCTATCCACATGAGTTTTCTGGTGGGCAACGCCAACGTATCGGTATTGCAAGAACCATTGCGCTACAACCTAAATTAATTGTTTGCGACGAATCTGTTTCTGCACTCGATATTTCCGTTCAAGCACAAGTACTTAATTTACTCAACACACTAAAGAAAGACTTTGGTTTTACTTATATCTTTATTTCTCACGATCTGGCTGTTGTAAAATATATGGCAGACCAACTACTTGTAATGAATAAGGGAAAAATAGAAGAGCTAGACGACGCTGATAACATATATTCAAATCCGCAAAAAGCATATACCAAACGTTTGATTGCTGCTATACCTAAAGGAATTTAAGTGTATTTTATCTTTTTAATAAAGTAAAGAGAAGCACTAAAAAAATAAGCTCATTTCAGAATTAATAACCTAACTATTAAAGTCTGAAACAAGCTCTTAATTGTTGTAATGGGGCTTAAGTTTATAACATAAACACCTTTTTAGTAAGGTAAAGTAAACCTTTAAAAAATTTTAAATTTTCATCTACAGTTTCTCTAAGTTTACTTTGGTTTTTTGTAGGTTGTTCAGGTAAATTTGGTAACATAAGCTATAGATTTAATTCATGGTAGATTTGGGGAAATCTTTTATAATTATACGGTTGATTTGGTTTTGTAAATATCTACTTTTTTATCGAAATAATAGATAAAAAACATATTAATTCGATGAAATACACTTTTTTTTAACATTTAAGATATAATTTAGAAAAATTGTCTGCGATTTCACTCTAAAAATTGCTAGAGTAAGCGAAAATATAATCTGTATATTTGGACATAACCACCACTGCCATCACGATTAAATTTATAGTTATGACACCTCTTTGGAAACCATCAGATTCATTTAAAACTAAAAGTCAACTTAATGCCTATATAAAATGGCTTGACGAGACGCATAATCTGCGGTTTGAAGATTACGATACATTGTGGCAATGGTCTGTAACCCATATAGAGGCATTTTGGGAAAGCATTTGGCATTATTTTAAAATAACTGCCCATACCCCATATCACAATGTTTTATCCACACAAAATATGCCTAATTGCAGATGGTTTGAAGGTGCCACACTAAATTACGCGGAACATATATTTAAACACTACAATGCTAATGCTACCGCAATATATTTTAATAATGAACTTGGTGTTGCTACAAAAACTTCATGGAAGCAGTTAAAGCTAAGAGTAGCAGCCATGGCAGATTATTTAAAATCTGTTGGAGTTACTCAAGGCGATTGTGTTGCTGCTTTTTTACCCAACACACCAGAAGCAACCATAGCCTTTTTAGCTACTAACGCCATTGGCGCAATATGGTCGAGCACATCCCCCGATTTTGGTACAGAGAGTGTTGTAAGCAGGTTTGCCCAAATAAAACCTAAGGTTCTTATAGCCGTAGATGGGTATACTTATAATGGAAAACCTTACGACAAAATTGAAACGGTAACTGCCATCGTAAAACAGTTGTCTTCTTTAAAAGAGACTATTTTAGTGCCCTACTTAAACAAGCTCATACCTAAAGACCTTCCTTTTAATTTTACAGATATTAACGGTATTTTTTCTAATACAAGTTCTATTTTAAAGTTTCAACCTGTAGACTTTAATCACCCTATTTGGGTCTTGTACTCTTCTGGAACTACAGGCCAGCCAAAAGCTATAGTACAATCGCATGGCGGTATTTTATTAGAACATTATAAATACATGGCGTTTCATAACGACGTAAAAGCGGGTGAGCGTTATTTTTGGTTTACCACAACTGGTTGGATGATGTGGAACTTTTTACAATCTGCCTTGTTAATGGGTGCTGTAATTGTGCTTTACGATGGTGCCCCTACATACCCAAAGTTTGATACACTCTGGGCTTTAAGTGAGCGTTTAAACGTAGCGCATTTTGGCACCAGTGCACCATATCTTGTGGCGCACATGAAAAAAAATAACACCCCTAAAACAAAATATACTTTTTCTGCATTACGCTCTATTAGTGCCACCGGAGCGCCTTTACCAGCAACGGCCTTTAAATACGTTTATAACAGTATAAAAGAAGACGTTTGGCTTTGCTCTATGGCTGGCGGAACAGACGTGTGTACCGCTTTTGTTGGAGGTACAGCATTTAAGCCTGTGCATGCTGGAGAGCTACAATGCCGAGCTTTAGGTGTTTCCTTGTATGCTTATAATACTCATGGCGAAACTGTTTATAATGAATTAGGAGAAATGGTTATAGACAAGCCAATGCCTTCCATGCCAATTTACTTTTGGAACGATCCTGACAATAAGCGCTATTTGTCTAGCTATTTTGAAGTGTACTCTGGAAAATGGCGCCATGGTGATTTTATAAAAATAAATAGCAGTACAGGCGGTATTACTATTTTTGGACGCTCTGATGCCACCTTAAACAGACATGGCATTAGGATAGGTACTAGTGAAATTTACAACGCAGTTCATAAAATTGAAGCTGTAGAAGATGCTTTAATTGTAAATTTAGAGTTAGATGAAGGCAAACACTACATGCCTTTATTTATTAAATTGAAGCCCAATATTATTCTTGATGATGCGCTAAAAGCAAAAATAAACACTCAGCTTAAAAACGACTACTCTCCAAGACACGTTCCAGATGCAATCTTCGAGGTAAAAGACATTCCATATACTATTAGCGGTAAAAAAATGGAAGCGCCAGTAAAAAAAATACTGCTTAGAATGCCCTTAGAAAGTGCTATAAATCTAGATGCTATGCGTAATCCTGAATCGGTTCAATTCTTTATTGATTTTGCAAAACATATTTAATTGTATTTTTTTAAAACGCTAGTTCATCTGGCATATCGTTTTCAATAGCATCGGCGTCTTCTGTAACCGTTTTACCATCGGCATCAGAGCAATCGACACTTATGGATAAACTCGAAGGTTTATCGAACGCTTCTTTAGATATGTTTAATGTTTTATCGGCATAGCAACTTTTCATATAAATGCCCCAAATAGGTAATGCCATCGCTGCACCTTGCCCATATTTAACACTGGCAAAGTGTACTGCTCTATCTTCACCTCCTACCCAAACGCCTGTAACCAAGTTGGGCACCATACCCATAAACCAACCGTCACTTTGGTTTTGTGTGGTTCCTGTTTTTCCTGCTATAGGGTTTTTAAATTCGTAAGGGTATCCTGTTACAATTTCTCTATAATCTATTCTGTAAGAGTCTGCGCCCTTTGTTCTTAATCGCGCTCCAGAACCTTCTTGTGTTACACCTTCCATAAGTTTGGTTGTAACATACGCCGCTTCTTCACTTAATACATCTCGCGTTTCTGGTTTAAATTGATATAGTACTGTACCATTTTTATCTTCTATACTGGTTACCATAACTGGCTTAGTATATACGCCTTTGTTTGCAAAAGCTCCGTAAGCACCAACCATTTCGTATACGCTAATATCTGGTGTTCCTAGCGCGATAGAAGGTACAGGGGGTATGTTAGATTCTACACCTAATTTTTCGACTAAATTAGATACTGTTTCTGGGCCTACCTTGTCTATTAAACGTGCTGTTATGGTGTTTACCGAATTAGCCAATGCATTTCTTAACGTACGATTGCCTCCGTAATCGTTACTTGAATTTTTAGGACACCACTCCTCAGGGTTTCCAAATTTATTGGCTTCTATACAAAAAGGGGTATCGGGAAACTCATCGCAGGGCGAAAAATGCAATTGGTCTATAGCCGCTGCATATACAAAAGGTTTAAATGTAGAGCCTACCTGGCGTTTTCCTTGTTTTACCATATCGTATTGAAAGTGCCTAAAATTCATCCCTCCTACCCAAGCTTTTACATGGCCTGTACGCGGGTCCATAGACATCATTCCTGTTCTTAAAAACGACTTGTAATACCGCATAGAATCCACTGGTTTCATTATGGTGTCAATTTCACTGGCTTTGCCATCTTTCCACGCAAAAACAGACATGGGTACTGGTTTTTCAAAAGAGGCTTCTATCTCTTTATTCGATTTTTTTAAATCGTATTTCATGTGGCGCCAGCGTTCTGATTGCTTCATAGAGCGCTTTAGCAAACTTTTTATTTCGCTATTATCCAACTCTAAAAATGGTGCAGTGGGGTTGCGCTTTGGTGTATTTTGATTGAAAAACTCGGCTTGTAATCTTGGCATGTGCTGTTGTACGGCGTTTTCTGCATACTGTTGCATGCGCGAATCTATAGTAGTGTAAATGGTTAAACCGTCGTTGTAGAGACTCCAATTGGTGCCGTCTGGCTTAGGGTTTTCTTTTATCCATTGTTTCATAAAACCAGACAAATAGCCTCTAAAATAAGTCGCCATGCCATCGCGATGGGATTGTGGCGTGTATTTTAAATCTAATGCTGTACTCTGTAATGAATCCTTCTTTTCTTTATTCAAATAATCGTTTTTAAACATTTGATACAGCACTACGTTTCTCCTGTTTCTTACGCCTACTTCGTTACGTCTTGGGTTGTAAAGCGATGAGTTTTTAAACATACCTACCAACATTGCGGCTTCTTTTAACTCTAGCTCTTTTGGTTCTTTATCGAAGTAAATTGCTGCTGCACTTCTAATACCATCTGCATTGTTTCCAAAATCGTAGATGTTAAAGTACTGGGCTATTATTTCTTCTTTGGTATATTGGCGCTCTAAACGTATGGCAATAATCCATTCTTTTACTTTTTGAATAATTCTAGATACTTTGTTTCTTGAACCCTCGCCGTGAAATAATTGCTTAGCCAATTGTTGCGATATTGTGCTGGCACCACCGCCAGAACCTGCCTTTACAATGGCTCTTAATGTACCTCTGGCATCGATTCCTGCATGAGTCTCGAACCTTTCGTCTTCTGTAGCTATTAACGCATCTACTAAGTGTTTGGGCAATTCTTTATAGTCTACTGGTGTTCTGTTGTCATTAAAGTAAAATTTACCTAGTGTTTCGCCATCAGAAGATATAATTTCTGTAGCCAAATTTGTTTTTGGGTTTTCTAAAACTGTATGGTCTGGCATTTCACCCAAAGCACCCCAAGATGCTAATAAAAAAACTAAAACGATACTTAAAACTCCTCCTAAAAACAGAATCCAAAACCATCTAATATACTTAGAAAAATCTTGAACTATTTCCTTTTTTTGCTTTGCTTTTGCCATATTATTACAATACTAAAATGCGTTACGCTACCCGAGCTTTACTTAATGTAATTGCTTCTAAATTAATCGGTGTAACTTTGATTTGACACAAATTATACCAATGCCAAAGATATTCATATTTGATACAAATAAAAATTTCTTAATTCAATATCTAGACGTTCAAAAATAGTTTTGCTTCCAACAAGCTTTTAAAATTTTATCGAAAGTAAAAACCTTCTGGAGCTTGGCTACCTGTACCTCCCTCTCCATTTACACTGGTAGCATTGCCTGCGCAGTCTACTGGTATGGAAAGCGACAGTGGCGCCTCAAAGGGAGCTTTAGAGATTTTTAAGCTAGGATCTAAATAACAGTTTTTCATATATATCCCCCAAATAGGTAAAGCCATAGCTGCTCCAGCACCATAGCTTCCACTTTTAAAATGCACCGCACGGTCGTCTCCACCAACCCAGACTCCTGTTACTAAATTGGGCACCATACCCATAAACCAGCCGTCACTGTTGTTTTGAGTCGTTCCTGTTTTTCCTGCTATAGGGTTTTTAAAACCATAGGGGTAACCTGTAATAATGCCATTGTAGTGTGTACCTGTAGTTCTTAAACGTACACCAGAGCCTTCTTCTGTAACACCTTCCATCAATTTTACAGCGACATAAGCCGTTTCTTCACTCAATACTTCTCGTGTTTCTGCTGTATGTTGGTATAATAGGTTTCCATTTCTATCTTCAATACGCATTACAGTAACGGGTTTGGTATACACACCTTTATTTGCAAAAGTGGCGTAAGCACTTACCATTTCAAAAACATTTACTTCTGGCGTTCCTAAAGCAATGGACGGTACAATAGGAATATGAGATGCAATGCCTAAATTTTTAGTTAAATCTGCCACAGTTTGTGGTCCTACCTTATCTATTAAACGTGCTGCAATAGTATTTACAGAATTAGCTAATGCATTTTTTAGAGTACGTGTGCCACCATAGGTATGTCCTGAGTTTTTAGGACACCATTCTTCTGAGTTTCCAAATTTTTGAGCTTCTACGCAAAATAGTGTATCTGGAAACTCGTCGCAAGGCGACAGGTGCAATTGGTCTATTGCAGCAGTATAAACAAAAGGCTTAAATGTAGACCCTGCTTGGCGTTTGCCTTGTTTTGCCATATCGAATTGAAAGTGTTTATAATCTACGCCTCCTACCCAAGCTTTTACATGCCCTGTATGCGGTTCTATGGAAAGCATACCTGCCCGCAAGAATGATTTGTAATAACGCATAGAATCTATAGGCGTCATAACAGTATCTACCTCAGCAGCTTTTCCCTTAACCCATTTAAACACAGTCATTGGCGTAGGCTTGTAAAAAGACGCTTCTATTTCTTGATTAGAGCGTCCTGCCGCTTTGAGGATACGCCAACGCTCGCCTTGTCTCATGCTAATAGCTAAAAGTTGTTCTATGGCCTTAGCACCCAAACCTACAAAAGGCGCTGTTGGGTTTTTAGTTGCTGTATTTTGCTTAAAAAATGCTGCCTGTAATCTAGACATATGGTTCTGCACGGCAGTTTCGGCATACTGTTGCATACGGGCATCTATAGTGGTATAAATTTTTAAACCGTCGTTATACAAATTCCACTTCTTACCTTTTGCTTTAGGGTTAGTATTAATCCACGTTTTCATGTACCCTTCCAAGTAGGTTCTAAAATATGTGGCAATCCCATCTTGATGAGATTCTGGTGTGTATTTTAAATCTAATGCTGTTTGTTGCAAAGAATCTTTAACGGCCAAACTTAAATACCCGTATTTTACCATTTGGGCGAGTACAACATTTCGTCTGTTTTTTGTGCCTACTGGATTTCTGTTAGATCTGGGGTTGTATAACGACGAATTTTTAAACATGCCCACCAGCATGGCCGCTTCTTTTAAGCTTAGCGCTTTGGGCTCTTTAGAGAAATAAATTCTAGCAGCACTACGTATGCCATGTGCGTAGTTTCCAAAATCGTAAATATTAAAATACTGAGCTATAATTTCTTCTTTGGTATATTGCCGTTCCAATCGCATGGCAATAATCCATTCTTTTAGTTTTTGAAATGCTCTGCTTATCTTGTTTTTAGACACTTGTACCGTAAACAGTTGCTTGGCCAATTGTTGCGAAATCGTACTCGCTCCACCACCTCTACCCACTAAAGCTCTTAAAGTTGCTCTAGCGTCTATACCCGAATGTTGATAAAAACGAACGTCTTCTGTGGCTATAAGTGCATTAACTAAGTGTTTTGGTAACTCATCGAAGGTTATTGGTGTTCTATTATCGTTGAGATAAAACTTTCCTAATGTTTGTCCATCGGATGAAATAATCTCGGCAGCTAAGTTTGTTTTAGGGTTTTCTAAGACTGTATGGTCTGGCATTTCGCCAAAACCTCCAAATGAAGCAATTACAAAGAGTGAAATAATCCCTAAACAACCTCCTAGAAACAGAAGCCAAAATCTTTTTATAAGTTTGGAATATTCTGAAGACTTTACTCTATGCGGTTTGCTATTTACCATGAATACTATAGAATCTGTTTCTCTTACAATTTATAGTACAGCATAAGTTTTTGATTAATCTTGTTTTAAGATACGTTCTATTCTAAAACCAACATCTGTTATGCCCTCCAAATCTACAACACCATTTACCTTGCCGCGTTCTCTCATTGCGTGTTGTATGGCCACTTTATAAGTACCGTTTTCCTTAAAAACAACACCTTCTTTATACCATAATTTATTTTCTTTTGTATCTGTAATGCCTGTTCCCAGAAGTTTACCTGAGGGTTCTGCCATGTAGTATTCTAAGGTGTCTTTTATTGTTTTTCCATGCGGAAATTGCATCTCTACTATCAAGAATAAATTGCTAAATTGATAGGCATTTGTATTTCTAAGGTTTACAAATAAATTATAAGGATTTATAGTGTCTGGCGGTGTTATATTAAAGGCTACTATAGAGTCTTTATGCCATTGCTTACTTGAAATAGGCTTGTAGGTATCGAAAACACCTTGCTTATCGCAGGCTATGAGACTTAAAGCGAGTAGTACTATTAAAAGGCTATTTCTTATTTGGCTTAGCATTTTGCGGCTTACGTTTTGTATTTCTCCTTCTTTTATTTTGATTTGGCTTGGCTTTAGCATTTGGGTTTGCTGGTGCTTTGCTATCTTTTTTCTGGCTGGTATTGTTATTAGTGTTAGCAGCTTTTTTGGTGTTTTTTTGTTGGCCTTTACGTCTATTAGTTCTACGTTTTTTAGGACGTTTTGGACTATCGAAACGTGTTAAGCTGTCTTGCCCCACTACGTTTTCAAATTCCACCTTAGTTTCCTCTGCTAAATCTAAGGCATATTCTTCCAAGCTTGCTACAGGTGTGTTTTGTTTGTTGGCTGCTATAATATCTCTTGCTTGTTCTGTGGTAATTTTATGCCAGTTCATCCACTCACCTTCATAGGCATACCACATGTACCCCTTGAAAATGTCGGTTTTTTGACATACCGCAATCCCTTTTTCTGTTTTGAGTTTTACATCGGTTTTTGGGAAACCTTTTAGGGCATCGAGATAGGAATCGAGTTCGTAATTTAAACAACACTTTAATTTACCGCATTGTCCTGCTAGTTTTTGCGGGTTTAAAGAGAGTTGTTGGTACCTTGCTGCTGCGGTACTTACCGATCTAAAATCGGTTAGCCATGTAGAACAGCACAATTCTCGACCGCAGGACCCTATACCTCCTAATCTGGCTGCTTCTTGGCGAAAACCAACTTGCTTCATTTCGATACGGGTTCTAAATTCTCTCGCAAAAACTTTAATAAGCTCTCTAAAATCTACGCGATCTTCTGCTGTGTAATAAAACGTGGCCTTACTGGCATCTCCTTGAAATTCAATATCTGATATTTTCATCTGCAAGTTAAGGTCTATGGCAAACTGGCGTGCTTTAACCTTCATTGCTTCTTCTTTATCTCTAGCACTTTGCCAAATATCTATGTCTTTTTGGTTTGCTTTACGATAAATTTTTAGACTCTCATTGCTGGAGACTGGTATTTTTTTACGCTTCATTTGTATGCGCACCAATTCTCCTGTTAGGGTAACCATACCTATATCGTGGCCAGCTTGAGCTTGTGTAGCTACAATATCGCCTATGCTTAACGTTAGGTTTTCTGTATTTTTATAGTATTGCTTTCTACCGTTTTTATAGCGTACTTCTACCCATTCAAAGGGTTTTTCGCCATTGGGAAGAGACATGTTAGACAGCCAATCGAATACTGTTAACTTATTACAACTGTCTGTTCCACAAGTACCATTATTTTTGCAGCCCTTTGGAGAACCGTCTTTTGTTGAGCAACTTGCGCAAGCCATATTTTATATATTGAATTCGCTAATAATAAAAACTATTGCGAATGGGAGTTTATACTGTTTTTTTCGTTTTCGATACTACAAAAACGGGATTTATTGTAAGTTTTATAGTAAAAATGCCAATAAATGCTTCGAATTGTAAATATAGGGTTATTCTAAAGACTTAAAAAGAATGTTTTAGAGTCATTTTTATAGGTTTTTGGGCTCGTTTTGCTTTAAAACCTCGAAAATATTCCTCAAATCTTTTTTATAGGGCAAGTGGTCTGCTCTTCCTTTTTTAAAAATGTCGTTGCTATTGCCTTGTCCTTTACGTAGTGCTTTTTGCGCTTCGTATGGTAAGGCATGTATGGTTTTGCAGTTGGTTGAGCAGCAGTTGTCCATCTCTTCTTTACAGGCATCGCATTGTATAAAAAGCAAATGGCAGGCATCGTTTGCACAATTGGTGTGCACATCGAAAGGTGCACCGCATTGGTGGCATTGTGCAATAACATCATCACTTATTTTTTCTGCCCGACGTTCGTCGAACACAAAGTTTTTACCTATAAACTTGTTGTCTAGATCTTTTGCTTTTACTTGGCGTGTATATTCTATAATACCGCCTTCTAGCTGGAACACGTTTTTAAAGCCCTTATGCTTAAAATAGGCACTGGCTTTTTCGCAGCGTATGCCTCCTGTACAGTACATTACTAAATTTTTGTCTTCCTTATGTGCTTTAAGGTCGTTTTCTATAATGTCTAGAGATGCTCTAAATGTATCTACGTCTGGTGTTATGGCGTTTTTAAAATGGCCAATTTCACTTTCGTAGTGGTTGCGCATATCTACTAAAACGGTATTCTCGTCTTCTATAAGTGCGTTGAAGTTTTCGGCATCTACATGTACACCTTTGTTTGTTACATCGAATGCGCCGTCGTCTAAACCATCGGCAACTATTTTATGTCGTACCTTTACTTTCAATTTTAAAAAAGACATATTGTCTTGTTCTATGGCAATATTTAATCTAATGTTTTTTAAAAAGTCTACAGTATCTAAATGGGTTTTAAAATCGTTAAAACGCTCTGCTGGTAAGGACAGTTGGCCATTTATGCCTTCTTTAGCAATGTAAATTCTACCTAAAACTTCCAGTTGATTCCAAGTGATAAATAGTTGATCTCTTAACTCTTGTGGATTTGCTATATTGGCGTATTGGTAAAAGGATAGTGTTAGCCTATCTTTACCTGCCTCTTCTATTAAAGCGGCGCGTTCTTTAGCGCTTAACGTATTGTACAGTTGCATGCTATACTAATTTTTAAGGTTATGGATATTATTTAAACCACAAAGGTACAATTTATAAGCAATTATGTAAATATCTAATATATTTAGAGCATGTACTCTTTTTTTAAGCTCCCTAAAATGTTGTAGTTTTTCAAATTAGCCACAAAAAAACTCCGAGTTAGATTCGGAGTTTTTATAATTGTATTTATGCATTCTGCTTACGCTTTCATTTCGAAATCTTCCATAAACTTCGTGGTATAATTACCAGCTATGTAATCTGGATGGTCCATAAGTTGCCTGTGGAAAGGGATTGTTGTTTTTATACCTTCTATAACAAACTCGTCTAAAGCTCGCTTCATCTTACTTATGGCTTCTTCTCTTGTTTGTGCCGTAGTAATAAGCTTAGCTATCATGGAGTCGTAATTTGGCGGAATGCTATACCCTGCGTATACGTGTGTATCTAAGCGCACACCATGCCCTCCTGGAGCGTGTAATGTTTGTATTTTTCCTGGAGAAGGTCTAAACCCATTAAAAGGATCTTCTGCATTAATTCTACATTCTATAGAATGCAATTTAGGGTCGTAGTTTTTACCAGAAATTGGCACACCAGCAGCGACTAAAATTTGTTCTCTTATCAAATCGAAATCTATAACTTGCTCTGTAATGGGGTGCTCTACCTGAATACGTGTATTCATTTCCATAAAGTAGAAGTTACGGTGTTTGTCTACCAAAAACTCTACAGTTCCAGCGCCTTCATATTTAATAAATTCTGCGGCTTTAACTGCGGCTTCTCCCATTTTTTTACGCAATTCTGGCGTCATAAACGGCGAAGGCACTTCTTCTGTTAACTTCTGGTGACGGCGCTGTATAGAGCAGTCGCGTTCTGAAAGGTGACATGCTTTTCCACTAGAGTCGCCTACAATTTGTATTTCAATATGTCTAGGCTCTTCTATAAGTTTTTCCATGTACATATCGTCGTTACCAAATGCGGCCTTACTTTCTTGTCTAGCAGAATCCCAAGCATCTTTAAGGTCCTCTTCTTTCCAAACCCCTCGCATTCCTTTACCTCCACCACCTGCACTGGCTTTAAGCATAACAGGATATCCAGTTTCTTTGGCTATTCTCAGGCAGTCTTCAAAAGTTTCTATTACACCATCGCTTCCTGGCACACATGGCACACCAGCTGCTTTCATTGTAGCTTTAGCATTGGCTTTGTCTCCCATTTTATCAATCATATCGGCAGATGCGCCTATAAACTTGATGTTGTGTTCTTCACAGATTTCTGAAAATTTGGCATTCTCAGACAGGAATCCGTATCCGGGGTGAATGGCATCTGCATTGGTAATTTCTGCTGCAGATATTACGTTACAAACTTTTAAATAAGAATCTGCACTTGAGGGTGGGCCAATGCAAACAGCTTCGTCTGCAAACTTTACGTGCAAACTTTCTGCATCTGCTGTAGAATATACAGCTACAGTTTTAATGCCCATTTCTTTACAGGTTCTAATAACACGAAGTGCTATTTCTCCTCTATTGGCAATCAATATTTTTTTAAACATAACTTATAATAAATTATGAATTCAGAATTCTGAATTCTGAATTTTTAAGATGGGTCTACCAAGAATAATGGCTGATCGAATTCTACAGGTGAAGAATCGTCTACCAATATTTTTACAACTTTACCAGATACTTCAGACTCTATTTCGTTGAATAGCTTCATTGCTTCAATGATACATAGCACGTCTCCTTCTGCAATATTTTGACCTACTTCTACAAATAAAGGCTTGTCTGGTGATGGTTTTCTATAAAATGTACCAATAATTGGTGATTTTATAGTGATGTATTTTGAAGTCTCGTCTGCTGGTGTTTCTGCTACTGGTGTTGTAGGTGCTGCTGGCACTGGCTCTGCAACTGGCGCTATAGCTTGTGGTATTTGTGGCGCTGCAACTGGTGCGTATTGTACAGTTGTTTTATTATCGCTTTCTGCTCCTGTTCTTATGGTGATTTTAACATCATCCATTTCTAATTTAACCTCGCTTGCCCCAGATTTAGCAACAAACTTAATTAAATTTTGAATCTCTTTTAAATCCATATTCTAGGTATAGGTGTTAATGGTTAGTGCTTAAGAATTGTAGGCCCATTTTAAGTAGATGGCGCCCCAGTTAAATCCGCCACCAAAGGCAGCAAATATTACGTTGTCTCCTTTTTTTAATTGAGCCTCGTAATCGTTAATTAATAGCGGTAGTGTAGCAGATGTTGTATTGCCGTATTTGTGAATGTTAATCATCACTTTTTCTTCTGCCAAGTCTATACGTTGTGCTGTAGCATCTATAATACGTTTATTGGCTTGATGTGCGGCTAACCAATCTACACTATCTTTATTTAAATTATTTCTCTCTAAAATTTTAGCGGCTGCATCTGCCATATTAAATACTGCGTTTTTAAATACAGTTCTTCCTTCTTGGAATGCATAGTGCCCGCCTTTTTCTAAAACTTCTGGACTTAATTTATAAGAAGACCCCCCATATGTGGCTTGTAAATAGGCTCTACCAGAACCATCACTTCTTAAATATTCATCTTGTAGTCCTAAGTTTTCGGTATTAGGCTCGAATAAAACAGCACCTGCACCATCTCCAAAGATAATACATGTTGCTCTGTCTTTATAATTAACTATGGAAGACATTTTATCTGCACCTATAAGCAATACGTTTTTATAGCGTCCCGATTCGATATAGGTTGATGCTACAGACATACCATATAAAAAACTTGAACATGCGGCATCCATATCGAAGGAAAATGCATTTGTTGCGCCTATTTCTGTTGCTGTATAAGATGCTGTAGAGGCTGCCTTCATGTCTGGTGTTGCCGTGGCAACAATTACAAGTTCTATGTCTTTGGGGTCTAGTCCTTTTTTGTTAATTAGGTCTTGAGCGGCTTTAATGGCCAAATAAGATGTGCCTTTGCCATCGTCTTTTAGTATGCGACGCTCTTTAATACCCGTTCTTGAGGTTATCCATTCATCGTTAGTATCAACCATCGTTTCAAGAATTTGATTGGTTAACACGTATTCTGGCACATAGGCTCCTACTGCGGTAATTGCTGCTGAGATTTTACTCATACTATCTAATTAGTTTTGAGCGAAAAACGCTCTAAATGAATCAAAATTTACCAATTTTGGGCGAAAAGTAGCAAATTTTGAGCAATTATGATGCAAATTATAGCTTTTTTGCTGTTAAGAAATACATATCACAAAAAAAACGCTCACAAGTGAGCGTTTTATATTATGCATGCATAGTTATTATGCTAAATTTTCTGTAGTTTCAGAGTTGTCGATAAGCACTTGACCTCTGTAATACAACTTACCTTCATGCCAGTGCGCTCTGTGGTATAAATGCGCTTCACCTGTTGTAGGACATGTAGCAATCTGTGGCGCAGTTGCTTTGTAATGTGTTCTTCTCTTATCTCTTCTTGTTTTAGAGATTTTTCTTTTAGGATGTGCCATTTTTTATGTTATTTATCCGTTAATAGTTTCTTTAATGTATCCCATCGCGGATCGGTATCTGCGTTGGTATCTTCTTTCGTCTTTTTAGGACTTAATTCTTCTAGTTTTTCGAGTATTTCAGAGTCTAGAGTGCCATCTTCTACACCTGGATGAATGCATTTTGTTGGTACTGCTAACACAATTAGCTCATAAATATACTGTTGTATATTTATTTCGTATTCGCCATGCGGTATAATAAGAATATCTACATTTTCATCATTATACTCTTGACCAAACTTTACCACCAAATCGAATGTATTTTCGATAGCTTGATTGTAAGGCTCGTTTGTTAGATCGCAGTTTACATTTACGTAACCCAAGATTTTAAAGTGCAGCTCTAGCAATGTTTCCTTTTTTGTTAGGGTTACATTTACTTTAACGCTTACCGTATTAAAGTCTTCATACTCAAAATAATCAAAGAACGTTTGGTCTATATCATACTCAAAATCGTGATTTCCAACCTTTAATCCCACAAACGGGATTGTATATGCTTTCAGTGGTTTCATCGTCACATCTATTTTGAGCCTGCAAATATATAATTTTATTTTTTAATTTTGAGGCGTAATTGTTATTTTTTTGCACTTTCTTTTCGAGGTGCTTTCTTCAAGGGGTTTGCCGTAAGCGTCTCATAATCACTTCTGTTTCTAAAGATTTTAATCGCTGTAAACAGGGCTTCTTTAAAAGAACCTTCGTTTGCTATGCCCTTTCCTGCTATTTCGAAAGCTGTACCGTGGTCTGGCGATGTTCTTACGCGTTTTAAACCTGCTGTAAAATTAACACCTTGGCCAAACGCCAGTGTTTTAAAGGGTATTAGCCCTTGGTCGTGGTACGATGCTATAATAGCATCAAAGTTTTTATAGTTGTCTGAACCAAAGAAACTATCGGCGGCGTAGGGTCCATATACTAATTTACCACTCTCCTTTATTTTCTTCAATGTAGGCCTCATAACAGTGTCGTCTTCTGTTCCAATAACACCATTATCTCCGTTATGAGGGTTTATGCCTAATACTGCTATTTTTGGTTTTATTACTCTAAAATCTTTACGTAACGAATTGTAAACAGTATTAATTTTTTTAGTAATTAAAGCCTCTGTTATGTGTTCTGAAACATCTTTTACAGGCACATGGTCTGTAAGCAGTCCAACTCTTAGCTCTTCTGACACCATCAGCATTAAGCTATCTCCCTCTAATTCCTTTGCTAAATAATCTGTATGCCCTGGGAAATTAAATGCTTCGGATTGAATATTATGTTTATGGATAGGCGCCGTAAGTAACACATCTATTTGTGCTTCCTTTAAAGCCTTAGTTGCAGCTTGCAAAGATTTTAAGGCGTAAGTGCCCACTTTTGTGTCTTCTGCACCAAACTTAATATTTACACCTTCTTTCCAACAGTTTAGCACATTAAATTTGCCGTGTGCTATATGAGTTATATCGTTAATACTATTAAAATCTATAGAAGATTTAAAGTATTTTTTAAAGAAATTCATCACCTTTATAGAGGCAAAAATCACAGGTGTACAAAATTCTAAAACCCTAGAATCTTCGAAGGTTTTCAAGATAATTTCTCCGCTTATACCATTCAAATCTCCTACCGAAATTCCTACTAAAATATTTTCTTCGTGCTTCATGAAGTTAAACTAACTTTTGTTTGTAATTTTGAATTGCAAATTTAACCAAATAAACACATATTATTATGTTTACAGGAATTATTGAGTCTTTAGGCCTTATAACAGATTTACAAAAGGAATTAAACAACCTCCACATCTCTGTAAAAAGCACTATTACAAACGAACTTAAAATAGACCAAAGTGTGGCCCATAACGGTGTTTGTTTAACGGTTGTTGCTATTGAAGACGATGTATATACGGTAACCGCCATACAGGAGACTCTAGATAAAACCAATTTAAACACATTACAAGTTGGAGACATTGTAAATTTAGAGCGTGCTATGAAATTAGGAGATCGGTTAGACGGCCATATTGTACAGGGCCATGTCGATCAAACTGCAGTGTGTACAGATGTGTCTCAAACCGAGGGCAGTTGGTCTTTCTCTTTTCAATATGATTCCAACTTAAATAATGTTACCATAGAGAAAGGATCTGTTACGGTTAATGGTACTAGTTTAACTGTTGTAAACTCGGAAAAAAACAGCTTTAGTGTTGCTATTATTCCATATACTTACGAGCATACAACATTTAAAACCTTTAAAGTTGGCACTGTTGTTAACTTAGAATTTGATGTACTAGGTAAATATGTTAGCAGGCTTATGGATTTAAAGCAGGCTTAAATTTCGGCATTAAGCACTTTTCTTATTGTAAATTTTCTTGCAACCATAGCACATAGCTATGAGTATCCCCACTAGTAATCCTCCATCTATAGGAAAACCTGGTGGCGGTGGCGGTGGCAATGGAGGTGGTGGTATAACGTCTCCTTGCGCTGTGCTAACAAAACTTATTAATACAAATAAGACTGAGGCAAATATTCTTTTGTTTTGTATTGTCATCGTGGAACAAATGTAAAAAAAAAAGATAGCACCTAAAAGTAAAGTCTTAAAAAAAGGCTTTTGAAGTAAAAAAAGTACAATTTATATGCTTTTCATCTCTAAACGATACATTATCAAGGCTTACAATTGGGTGTCTGCTATGCTAAATTTCTTTTGTATTATTTTATTTAAACAAGTCCGCACTATCGGATTTACCAAATTTTCCCTCCTGTTCTTTTTAAAGTATCCAACAAGGGAGTCATACTCCCTTCTATCCTAGTAAAAAAACATAAAGACTTTGTTTTACAAATACTGTTATTCTTCTACAACACCTGCATCTAAGGGCGGTAGTGCTTCAACAGCAATTGGTTTACCTAAATACACCAGTTGAAATCCTTCTTCTATAGTATCGACATCTAAATTATTAGATGAAATGATGTGGAATTCGCCTTCGTTATCTTTTATAAACAGCGGAATACTGTCTACATCTTTATTGGTAATATCGATCAAGGTTTCGTAGTGTGCTCTATCTTCCAAATCTATTTCTTGAATTGAAGGGTACTTTCTAACCACTTCTGTTAAAGAATTAAAATTGTCTTTATATGAAAACAAGCCTTCTTTTGGAGCCGCTGAACCATCCAACATTTCTTCGGTAGACACCAATCGAAACGATCCATTTTCTCCAAACTGCTTGCCGAACTTATTGATGGCAAATTTGTTAATATCGGAGTTTCCTGTAAGCGCCATAAGGTAGCCAACATCACTCAACTCCAAATTATCCATTAAATTATCAGAGTAAATATTAGTTACTATAGCTTCTAGACCTAATGCCTTAGCTTCTTCTACGTTGGTTTCGTTATTATCTATAAGTACAACATGCCTGTTATTGGTTACTAAGTAGTGCGATATTAGTCGCGATACTTTACAGGCTCCAATTACCAGTACACCTTCAGATTTTGTTAAAAACACACCCACCAGTTTTGCAAACAAACGGGCCGTTGTTGCATTTAATAACACGGTGCCTAAAACAATCATAAATACCAATGGGGTAATGTACTCTGCTCCCGGTACGCCTTGTTTTAGCAGTTTGCTGCCAAATAGGGATGCGATACCTGCTGCAACAATACCTCGTGGCCCTACCCAACTTATAAATAGTTTTTCGTTAAACTTTAGGCGAGAGCCTTGGGTACTTACAAATACAGCTATTGGCCTTATTACAAAAACTACTAAGGCGAATAAGAGTGCTGTTTTCCATGTGTAAAGCAACATTAAGTCTTCAATATTGATATTTGCAGCTAAAAGAATAAATAAAATTGAAATGAGCAGTACACTTAAGGATTCCTTAAAATATAGCAACTCTTTAAGGTTGTTAAGTTTGCTGTTACCCAACACCATACCCATAACTACTACAGCTAATAATCCTGACTCGTGGGCAAAAATTTCGGATTCTACAAATACTAATAATACTGTGGATAGGGATACAACATTTAACAGGTAATGGGGTATTAGTTTTTTGTTTACTGCAAAGGCCAAGGCATGAGCAAAAGTAAACCCAAACGTGGTACCGAAAAGAATGATTTTTCCAAATTCGATAAGCGCGGTCTTGGTAAAACCGCTATCGCCTTCTACACTTATAAACTCGAATACCAATACTGCTACTAATGCGCCTATAGGGTCTATTAAAATACCTTCCCATTTTAGCACTGTAGAGATGTCTTTTTTAAGCGGTATATTTCTAAGTATAGGCGTAATTACAGTAGGACCTGTAACTATAATTAATCCAGAAAACAGTAGGGACAACTCCCAACTTAAATTAAAAATAAAATAGGCTATAGCTCCGGCACCAAAAAATGTAATGGCAGAGCCTATGGTAATTAACTTTGTGATAACTGGACCTACGTTTTTAATTTCAGAGCGCTTTAGTGTTAGTCCGCCTTCAAAGAGAATAATACTAATGGCTAGAGAAACAAAATAATACAGCCCCTCTCCAGGAAACAGGCCTTTTTCGCCATTCCAAATGGGTTCTATCCATTTAGAGCCGTCGTCGCTTAAAAATTGTGCGGCTATGGGGCCCACCAATAAACCAATAAGTATTAGGGGTAATATTGCAGGAATTTTAAATTTCCACGCCACCCACTGTGCCAATATTCCTAAAATAATTATCCCCGCTAGCTCTAACATAAATCGATTTCAGTTTTAAAAACACTAATTTAAATAAAATGTGATGATAATTTCATTTCGCTTCAAATTATATCTTTTTAATATTACTGCATTGGCCGTTTATAGCTATTAAACACCAAAAACCGCAATAGTTGCTTATTATTACAATTGCGGTTTTTGGTGTTGTTACTTCTATTGAAGTTATATTTTAAGCTTAGGCTTTAAATAGTCTACCATTACAAGAACAAGAACGCTAATGCCAAATAAAGGCAATATTATACCCAAAATAGCAATGGTAACGAGTATGCCGTAACCTACTTTAAATTGTGTAGGGACTTTTGGTGTGCCCCACTGCCCTTTAGGTTTTCGTTTTAGGTAAGATACCAAAGCTGCAATGGTTACAACTGCTAGTAAACTTGCTATACATAACATTAATAGCCAGTTCCAAAGGCCAAACTGGCCTTGGTGAAATGCCATAAACCACATACGGCCCCGCATTAAAACACCAATGTCTTTCCAATTGTGCTTAAAAAGTTGTTTTCCAGAATACTGGTCGAGGTAAAAACGCTCCTGTGCACCCAAATCGAACGTTTCGTTGTAAATGGTGTATACGCCTTTTGGCCCTCTTGGTAATGCTATAGAAGTAATGCCTTTTAATGTTTTGGCTTTTGCTAAAGCTACTACCTCATCTAAGCTTACGGTTGTATTGGCGGGTTGAGATTGTAGGCCTTTCCCGTTCCAGGTTTTAGGAAAACCTGTTCCTGTAACACGCTGTAACCATTTAAAATTACTACCAAAAACATCTGTCCAGGGCATACCTCCTGCAAGAGTTATAAGTAGCCCTATAGATATCCAAAACCCCAGTACGGCATGCAAATCTCTAAATAAAATTCGTTTTCCTTGTTTAAATCTAATAGTGACAAAACTTTTAATGCCTTGTTTGTTATCCGGCCAAAACACATATAAACCCGTAACAATTAGCACAAACATCCAACTTGCAACAAGCTCTATAATTTTTGTGCCAAATTTACCCAAAAGCAATTCGCCATGAAGTTTTCTAACCACATGCATCTTAGAGTCTTGGGGACTAATTTTACCTGTTACACTTAAATTATAGGGATTTACATAAACGGTTTTTTTATGGCTAAAGCGCCCTGTAACAAAAGCTGTTGCTTGGTTGGAACTGCTTGGAACTTCCATAGCATTAGGCGGCTTTTTAAAAGCTAAAGTAGCCACTTTTAATTGCTCTTGGAACGTTGCTGCCTTACCTGTAACTTCAACCTGTTTTACGTGTTCTTGTTTAGGCGCTTCGTAATTGTCTTTAAATAAATAAACACCTCCTGTTACAGCCAGCAAGATTATAAATGGCAGAGCGACAAGCCCTGCTATAAAGTGCCATTTCCAGAGCCATTGGTTTAGTGTATGCTGTTTCATAAGCTAAGTGCTTTGTAATACTGTTTTAGTGAGTGCCTTTTGCAAAAACAATTTAAAAATTTTGTGGGTCTATCAGTTAAAACTTGTAACGCACGCCAAAATGAAATGCTATCGGGTTGCCTACTGTAAAACTGTTTTCGCCTCTAAAGCGGTTAAATGTGGCTCTGGTAGAGTACAGTCTATCGAAAATATTAAGGGCATGCCCCCATACTTCAAACTTTTGGGTTTCATAAGATACTAATGCATTAAATATATTATGCCCTGCATAAGTAGCTGTACTCGTAGAACCGTCTTCGTTTGCTACCTGCCCTTCAAAACTGGTATTGTATTCTCCAACAAGTTCGTGAGTTACGCTTAAGGCCAAACCTTTAACATAGTTTGGTTTGTACACTATTCTAGAGTTTCCTAGTAGCGATGGTGCCGTTTCTCTATCAGTGTCTGAAAGGTCTACACCTCTCTCAAAAAAATCTATATATTTATGTTGCGCAAGGCTCCCATTGTGGCTAATAGCAATCTCGTTTGTTGGCGTATAGCGCACACCGTATTCTACACCATAAGATAGCGTTTTTCCAGCATTAGTGTTAAAAAACTCATCTTGGTCGTTACGTAACGTAATTAATGTATTTCGCCCTTCTAATGCATAAAGCGCAACATCTACTTTTAGTTTGTTTTTTATGCCAAAGTAAGTACCTATTTCGTAATTGTTATAATTACTAGGTTGTAAGTCGAACACCTCATCGCCTACACCTACAAAACTATTTCTATACAATGTGGAAGCCTGCGGCGGTGTAAACCCGTTAGAGTAATTGGCGTAGAAACCAAGATTATTATTTACGTTGTAGTTCGCTCCTAGTTTCGGAGAAATATTATCGTATACATCTCTGGAATCTCTTGGCCCAGCAATACCATCCACTAAATTATTGTAATCGTATTGAAATCCATCGTAACGTGCAGCGGCGGTTATTTTTAAATGCGTTATAGGGTTAAATTCGTATTGAAAATAACCTGCATAATTAAAAATATCTGCTTGGTAGTTTAATATAAAATCGTTGGTATTGATTGTAAAGTCTATATTTCTGCCAGTCTCTGTATCCACGGTAACAGAGGTTGTTTCTGCTACAAAACGTTGGGGCGAATAATCGAAAGAGCCTCCTACTATTAACGATGCGTTTAAGGTATTAAATTTAATTTTGTGCTGTGCCAAACCTACAAAACTTCGAAACGCATTTACATTTACCTCTCCACTTCCAGAGCCGGTTAATTGTCTTGTTGCCCCGTCTCTAAACTGCCTAATTCTAAAAGACGGATTTTGAGCCATTTCATTATCTCTAATAATAACATTAAACGCTGTCTTATTTTTGGCATTCCAAACTTGCTCTAAAGTACTTCTAAAGCGAAATGCAAACGCATCGCGCTCTGTAAAAGTTTGGTCGCTCTCAAAATCGCCTCCAAAAAAATCAGACTCACTTAAAGAACCAGCCATATCCGATCTAAAATTTACAATATCGAATACATTCGTCCAATTTAAGGACGATGATAATTGGTTTGTATTTTTAAATGTTATCGCAAATTTTTCGTAATCGCTATGTTCTACTGGACCATCTCTACGCTGTATGTACTGAGTACCTATATAAAAGCCCACATGCTCTCCTGCATATTGCGAAAATTCTAACTCGTATTTTGTAAGTCCTAAATCGTTAATTTGAAATCCAACACCTCCTGTTACATCTCTTGTTGGGCTTTTGGTTATAAAGTTAAAACTACCGCCAATAGCATCGCTACCATAAATACTCGATGCAGGCCCCTTTAGTACTTCCACACGCTCAAAAGACACATCGTTGGTTTCTAACAACGCATTGTGATTAAATACAGAAGTAGGACGAATAGGTAAACCATCTTCTAAAAATAAAAATAACGGGCGTGTAGTTATCGGAGAACGCACGGCTGTAAAATGTTGTTCGTTACTTGCAGCTCTAGATGTTGCAACGACAACACCTGGTACATCGTTTAATAATTGATCGATAGTAACAGCCTTTATCTCTGCTATTTTTTGTGGAGAGACTACGCTAATTGCAGCAGGAACATCTTTTCGTTTTTGTAACTCTCTACTTGCTGAAATAACAACCTCATCCAATAACTCGTCGCTTTCTTGTAATACAATTGTATTATCTGTAGCATTTAAAACAACGGTAACGCTACTGTGGCCAATGTATTGAACCACTACAGTAGCATCGTTTGTTAACTCAATTTTAAAGTTCCCATTGTCGTCTGTAACAACAGCATTATTTAAATTGGAAAGAGATTGCACAGTAGCTTGTGCTAATGGCAAATTGTCTTGATCTATAACTGTACCTTTATAGTGTTGTGCTTGCATACCCAAACCAATAGTTAGTAAGGCAAGCAGTATAAAATATTTCATTTTTTAATGTTTTCTTTTTCTTAACTGAATGTGTTCTAAAACGTAAACTATAGCAACTGCTTTAATTTGCTACACCTTAATAAGTGTTTAAAATTTAAGCAGCCCAAAGGCACTTGTTCTCCTAAAAATAATTTATACGAGAACTCTTAAAACTTAAAACGCTAATATTTACTAAGCTTGTAATTAGGGGTAATGTGGCAGTTCTATACTATTTTAACTATAGCATAAAAAGGTTTATTACATACAAAACAACGTAAGCACTAACTCATAAAGCAAGATGTTTTCGATATTAAATTTGCAATCCTTTTTTTTAAGATCTGCTACCACTTTGTATTTAACAAGCCCATTCTGGAGGAGGACTCAACACTTTGGCACAAAAAGATGCGTGTGCGCTGCTGTAATTCCAGTTATTCAAATTAAGCGCAGTCTTAGCTAAGCTTAAATCCTGCATTTTGTAGTCTTGAAAGTACACAGGTAAAAATGCCTCGTAAAACGAATTGAATAAGGCATCGCTAGAAGTTTCTGTATCCGTTCGAAACGCCAATTGGTTTGCCAAGTGGCATTTTCCATTACATTTAAGTTCTGGTGCAGCCTTATTTTCGCAGTAGGTTTCTATAATATAATCTATATTTAACTCAAAATAGGCAACATAACCTACGTTATATAGTGGTCTTAAAACCAAAGTTAGCAATAGTATATATGAGAAAAATTGTTTCAAAACCTTCGATAAAACATAAGACGCGGCAAATTTACGATTAATCTTTATGTAAAACAGTGCTTTAACTTTTTTATTTTATTGATAATATTGCCTTAACACTATGATGCATTTTAAGCATATTTTGTAATTTCGTTTTCTATGACTTTATTTCCCATTAATTCTGGAAATTTTAAACTTGACGGTGGCGCTATGTTTGGCGTTGTACCCAGATCGATATGGCGTAAAACCAACCCACCAGATGCTAATAACATGATAGATATTGGCGCACGGTGTTTACTTATAGAGGAAGGAAATCGCCTTGTTCTTATAGATACAGGCATGGGAAACAAGCAAAGCGATACGTTTTTTGGGTATTACCACTTGTGGGGAAACGATAGTCTAGAACGTTCTTTAAAAGCACAGGGGTTTCATAAAGATGATGTTACAGATGTGTTTTTAACACATCTGCATTTCGACCATTGTGGCGGTGCCATACAGCGCAATGCAAAAGGAACAGGCTTAGAGTCTGCATTTAAAAACGCTTATTTTTGGAGTAATAAAGCCCATTGGGAATGGGCTACACAGCCCAATCAAAGAGAGAAAGCTTCTTTTTTAAAAGAAAATATTTTACCCATAGAAGAAAGTGGACGCCTTAAATTTATAGATGCCAAAGGCGAAGGTATTCTTAAAAATACCGCTTTAAATTTTGATATTTTTGTTGCAAATGGGCACACGGAAAAGCAGATGATACCCATGATTCATTACAAAGGAAAAACCATTTGTTTTATGGCAGACCTCTTACCCACAGCTGGACATTTGCCGTTGCCTTACATTATGAGTTACGATACAAGACCCCTACAGTCTCTAACAGAAAAAGAAGCCTTTTTAAACTTGGCGGCAGACCATAACTATTACCTTTTTTTAGAGCACGATGCCCATAACGAAATTATAACTGTAAAACATACCGAAAAAGGCGTACGATTAAAAAGTACATTTAAAGCCTCCGATATATTTAATTAACGTAAAATACATTATTTAAGATATTATAATGAAAAGAATACAACAACTTACACTAACAGCAGCAACTACCGTTTTGTGTTTTGGTTGCGGCAGTACTGGGCCTTTAATTTCTACGCCCATTGAAAATATAGATGCTATTCCTTTGAAGGTTTCCGATTTAACTGAAACCGAAAAGCACAATTGGGGCCATTTGGATTTAGTAAACGATACTGTTCCTGGTATGAGTGTAGACAAAGCTTATAAAGCGCTTATAAAACATAAAAGAGGCAAAAAAGTTATTGTAGCCGTTATAGATTCTGGAATAGATATAGACCATGAAGACTTAGATGGTAACATTTGGACTAATAAAGACGAGAAACCCAATAACGGTATAGATGACGATAACAATGGCTATGTTGATGATGTTCATGGCTGGAACTTTTTAGGAGACGGTTACAATGAACAATTGGAATATGTTAGAATTTTAGCTAGTGGCAATACCAGCCATCCAGATTACAACCGCGCAAAAGCAGAATACGATGCAGAATACCCAAAATGGGTAGAACGTAAAACACAATACGAGTCTATTTACCAGCAAGTAAAAGCAGCAGACGAAACGCTTAATCGCTTTTTTGGTAAAAAAGAGTACACCAAAGAAGAGGTAAATGCTATTAAAACAGACGATGAGGCTTTGAGCCAAGCACAGCAGGTAGCCCAATACATGTTTAATAACGGTCTAGACTCTATGCAAGGGGCATTAAAAGAACTAAAAAGTGCCTTAACAAGTTTTAACGAACGTTTAGATTTTCTGTTGAATAAAGATTTTAATGGCCGCGTTAATGGTGATAATCCAGACGATTTTAGCACTAAGTTTTATGGCAACGGTAATGTAAAGCCTGTGACTAAAGACGAAAGTCATGGTACGCACGTAGCTGGTATTATAGCAGCAAAGCGCAATAACAAATTAGGAGCTAATGGGGTTGCTAATAACGTGGAAATTATGAGTATAAGAACCGTTCCCAATGGCGATGAATACGATAAAGACGTTGCACTTGCCATACGTTATGCCGTAGATAATGGTGCAAAAGTAATTAACGGTAGTTTTGGTAAAAGCTTTTCTACCCATAGCGACTGGGTAAGAGATGCTATTGCCTATGCCAGCGAAAAAGATGTTGTATTTGTACATGCTGCAGGTAACGACAGTAAAAATGTAGATGTAAAACCAAATTTTCCAGATGATAATGTAAACGGAAAAGAAATTTCTAACACCTACATTAGAGTAGGCGCCTTAGCCCCAAAATATGGTTCTGGCATTTTGGCTGGATTTTCCAATTACGGTAAAAACAATGTAGATGTTTTTGCACCTGGTGCAGAGGTATACTCTACCACTCCAGAAAACGAATACGATACTAAAGGCGGAACTTCTATGGCTGCGCCTGCTGTAGCTGGAGTTGCAGCGCTTTTACGTTCGTACTATCCAAGCCTAACAGCCGCACAGGTAAAACAAATTATTATGACGTCTGGTATCCCTATTACTACCAAAGTTGTAGTTGGTGGCGATACAAGTAACATCCAACCATTTTCCAATATTGTAAAATCTGGAAAAATTGTAAATGCCTATAACGCTTTAGTTATGGCTAGTAAAATTGCGAAATAACATCTAATACCATACCCAAGGTTGCCTTAAAGCAAGTGCTAAGTAAGGCAACCTTTTCAATTTGCTTTCATGAAACATCCTTTAATTACACTTATTTGTCTCTCTTTATTAACGTCTTGTAGCACTACCAAATCTGTTAGTTCTAAAACAACTTCAACACCTTTAGCCTCTAAAGCAAACTGTACATACTGGCAGCAGCACGTAGATTATAAAATGGCCATAGATATGGACGTTAACACCTATACTTACAAAGGTAAACAAGAATTAGTGTATACAAATAACTCCCCTGATGTACTGTATAAGGTGTTTTACCATTTGTATTTTAATGCGTTTCAACCAAACAGCGAAATGGATGTGCGTTCAAGAACTATTGCAGATCCCGATAAAAGGGTTGGAGACAGGATACAAAAATTAAAACCTAACGAAATAGGCTTTATTAAAGTAAATAGTCTTGCTCAAAACGGCACAGCACTAACTTATAAAACCGTTGGTACTATTCTAGAAGTAAATCTAGCAACCCCCATACAACCAGGAGAGAAAGTTACCTTTAATATGGATTTTAATGCACAAGTGCCTTTGCAAATTCGACGTTCCGGACGCAATAGTAAAGAAGGTGTAGCACTTTCTATGACGCAATGGTATCCTAAATTGGCAGAATACGATTTTGAGGGTTGGCATGCCGATCCCTACATAGGGAGAGAATTTCATGGTGTCTGGGGCAATTTTGATGTAAAACTTACTCTAGATAAAAACTATACCGTTGGTGGTTCTGGCTATTTGCAAAACCCTGATGCGGTAGGCCATGGTTACCAAACCACTAAAATACAACCTTCTAATGCCGACAAATTAACATGGCATTTTAAAGCGCCTAACGTTCACGATTTTACTTGGGCTGCCGATCCAGATTACATTCACGACACCGTTAACATGTCTAACGGTCCAACACTACATTTTCTCTACAAAAACACTTTAAGTAAAGAAAAAAAAGCATTTTGGAAAAAAATGCAGCCCAAAGCTGTAGAACTCATGAAATATTTTAGCCAGCACATTGGCGATTACCCTTATAAACAATATTCTATTATACAAGGTGGAGATGGTGGTATGGAGTACGCCATGTGTACACTTATAACAGGTAAAAGAAGTTATGGAAGTTTGGTAGGTGTAACTGCTCACGAGATGGCTCATACGTGGTTTCAGTTTTTATTAGCCACCAACGAATCTAAACACGAATGGATGGACGAAGGTTTTACCAGTTATATAAGCCATAAAGCTATGGACGAACTCTTTGATAAAAACGACCCCAATCCATCTGCAGGAGCTTACGATGGGTATTATTATTTAGCTAAATCTGGAAAAGAACAGCCTTTTACAACACATGCAGACCGTTATGCCTTTAACCAATCCTACGGCATCTCGGCTTACAATAAAGGGGAAGTGTTTATTGCACAACTGGCTTACGTAATTGGAGAAGAACACCTAAAAACAACCATTAAACGCTATTTTAACGATTGGCGTTTTAAACACCCAACACCTAACGATTTTATTCGTGTTGCCGAGAAAGTATCTGGCTTAGAGTTAGATTGGTACTTGACTGATTTTGGAAGAACGACAAACACCATAGATTATGCTGTAAAAGCCGTAGAAGGAAAAAACATCACGTTAGAGCGTATAGGCCTTATGCCCATGCCAATAGATGTAAAGGTTACATATAAAGACGGCAGCTCTGGTAAATATTACATCCCATTACAAATGATGCGTGGTGAAAAACCAACCTCAGCAACTGTAATACCAGATTGGGCCTGGGCTTACCCAACTTATACCTTCGAGGCTAAAAAAGCAGTAAAAAGTGTCCAGATAGACCCTAGCGGTCTTATGGCAGATGTTAATCAAAAAAACAACAAAAGCTAAATGGTAAAACGCGAAGACCTTAAGCACGTAGCAACAGCTGTTCTCCAAAAAAAACACAAACTATTTAGAATTGCATTTGTTATTTTGGTTGTCTTAGTACTGCTTATGGTAAGTATTAGTTTCTTTAACTGGAAAGCCAACGGACTTAACGCTACTGCTATACTTCCTGTGTTTTTTCTTCCTATGGTTATTATTAATTACTTGAGCTTTAAACGGATAAGAGAAGAATTAAAGACAAGAACACTTTAAGTAAATCTTGCATTCTAACAAAAGTAACTATGAATAATCTGGAGGATCTAAATATAGAGCAAGAACTTTTACCGTTATTCGATTCTTCGCAGAACACTTTTACTAAAGATAGAATTTTAAAACTATTAAAAACACCTTTAACCTCTGTTAAAGCCATAGAAAATAGGCAACAGATTTTTAAAGGTTATACTTTAAACCAAGACGTATTAAAAGGTTACAGTTATTCCATATCCTATTTAAATCAGGTTTATTATTTTTTGAATAATGATACTATAGATTTCAATTTTAAACACCGCTTTTTAGCAAAGCGTAAATCTAAAACAGAATTGGCTAGCAAGTGCAGTCAACTCATATTGTTTTTCCATCGCCTAGAAACAGATTATTTTTCAAAACTTAACCTAGACGTATTCCCAAAAACGTTTCGTTTTAAAATTGAAGCACTTTCAAACGTACTGTCTCATTTTAAACTTCAAGAATTCAAAAAAATTATCCAGCGTAAAGGCTTAAAACACAAAAACCTGAAACTTATAATTAAAACCATTTTTTCTATTAAAAACGACGGCTCTTTATTGGAATTTTGGGATAACTTGTTTCTGTTCGAAGCCTATTTATCATTAAATGAAGGCATTTGTAAACAGGGTTTTAAATTTCCGCGTTTTGTCGAAAAGGGCATAAAATTAAGAGATTTTTACCATCCGCTTCTTAGTAATCCCGTTAAGAATAATTTTGAAAGTCAAACAAATGTTATACTGCTTAACGGCCCCAATATGTCTGGCAAATCTACTTTTTTAAAAGCCATTTCTATATGCATCTATTTAGGGCACTTAGGCTTGGCAATACCTGCTACAGCTGCAAATATGCCCTTTTTCAATTGTTTTTCTGTAGCTATAAATAGAAAAGATAATCTAAATAGTGGTTACAGTCATTTTATGTCTGAAATTAGAAATCTAAAAAATGTAGTTCTAAACGCTAATAATGGTAAAACCTGCTTTGCTGTTTTCGACGAACTTTTTAATGGCACTAATATTGAAGATGCTTTAGAAATCTGTAAAACAACCCTAAAAGGTTTGACGGCATACAAAAATTCATTTTTCATTATTTCTACACACATTCAGGAACTTCAAAACGTAGAACATAAAGATATATCTAACTATTATCTAGATTGTTCTCTTGTTAACAATATACCCTCTTTTTCCTATACGCTAAAAAAAGGCTGGTCTGATATTAAAATAGGCAGAATTCTTTTTGAAACCGAAGGCCTTAACCAACTCTTAAAGTAGATTTTTGTTGCTTTAGTTACGTATTGCTGTGCTGTTTCATTTTATTACCTTTACCCTTGTCTAAACAATCTGGTTTGAAACTTACGTACTCCAAAGAAGAAAAGCTTAAAAGCAAAAAATTGATAGATGCTCTGTTTTCCGAAGGGCAATCTGTAGCTGCTTTTCCTTTACGTTTGGTCTATTTAGAGACTGCTTTTACCGAAACTGTTTTAGCAAAAACAGGCGTATCTGTAAGCAAACGTAATTTTAAAACAGCTGTACAAAGAAACCGTATAAAACGCTTACTACGTGAGTCTTATCGGTTAAATAAAAATGCTTTTATTAACAATTTAAATACACAGCATGCGTTTATGATTTTGTATATTGGTAAAAAAGAACCCACATTTGTGCAAGTAGAAACAAGTATGAAGCAGCTGTTTGGCAAATTTCACAAAAAAACATCTAGTGTATGAAGCTACTATCATATCTCTTAGTTGTTTTATTCCCCCTTATGTGCAGTGCGCCTCATAAAGGAGACACCCTTTCATATAACACAACAGAAGCCTTAAGGCACGAAAGTGAAATACAAGCTACAGCAAATCAACCAGTGCTTGCTGATGATAGCAGGCAAAAAATTATAAAAACTGCTCAACTAAAGTTCGAAACTAAAGATCTAGAGCTTACCTATAAAAATATTCTATCTACTTTAAAAAAACACGGCGGTTATGTGCAAGATGATAATGTACACACCTCATACAACACCGTAACGCGACATTTAACTGTTAGAATTCCCACTTCAGGGTTTCAACCCACACTAAACACCATAAGTAAAGATGTAAGTTTTTTTGATACTAAACGCATTTCATCTATAGATGTTACTGAAGAGTTTATAGACATAGAAGCCCGTTTAAAAGCAAAACGCACACTAGAAAAGCGGTATTTAGAGCTTTTAAATAAAGCTAAAAATGTGAAAGAAATTTTAGATATAGAGCGAGAACTTTCTAAAATTAGAGAAGCGATAGAAGCAAAACAAGGCCGCTTAAAATACTTAAAAAACAAAGTAGCCCTAAGCACTATAGATATCGACTTTTATAAGTTGACAGCAAATGCACCTGTAGCATCCTCCTATGGTACTAAAATGTGGAATGCCATTAAAGGCGGGGTAGATGGTGTTTCCATCTTTATTTTGGGTATATTATACATTTGGCCACTTGTATTAATTGTAATTATTGGACTATTTTTGTTAAGAAAACGACTAAAAAAGCGTAAAAAATAAATTTATGAAGCACCTTTTTAAAAAGAGAGTTATTATTCCTGTGTTACTATGCACAGTATTTTTAAGTACCACCGCTTTTAAAAATGATTTTTTTGAAATTGCCAAGCAAATTGAAATCTTTACAACCCTGTACAAAGAGATCAACATGAACTACGTAGATGAGACCAACCCCGGAGATCTCATGGATACGGCCATAAAAAGCATGTTGGAAGATTTAGATCCCTACACCCGTTTTTTAAACGAACAAGATGTGGAGTCTGCAAGAATTAATAATACGGGCGATTACACAGGAATAGGCGCCCGTATTAAAACGAAAAAAAATAAACTTATAATCGTCGAGCCTTATAAAGACTATCCCGCAGACAAAGCTGGTTTAAAAGCTGGAGACGAAATTATAAAGGTAGGCGATATTAGTGTTGCAGACTATAAAGACGATGCTGGTAACCTTCTTAAGGGGGCTTCTGGATCTACAATAACAGTAACATTTAAACGCAACAACAAAACACAAACGGCCACCATAAAACGTGCCGAAGTAGAAATAAAAGCAGTACCACATTACGATATGGTAGACGCCAAAACGGGATACATTGTACTTAGCAAATTTAACCGTAAAGCCTCTGCAGAAACGGGTTACGCTTTAAGAGATTTGAAAGCCCAAGGCGCAGAACGTGTTATTTTAGACTTAAGAGGAAACCCAGGCGGACTTTTAAACGAGGCCGTGAATATTGTAAATCTATTTGTACCTAAAGGCCAATTGGTGGTTACAACAAAATCTAAAGTTAAAAAATACAACAAACAATATTTCACGCAAAATGCACCAATAGATACAGAAATTCCTGTAGTAGTGCTAATAGACGGCTCTAGTGCTTCTGCTAGCGAAATTGTATCGGGCACTTTACAAGATCTTGATCGTGCCGTTATTGTCGGGTCTCGTAGTTTTGGTAAAGGCTTAGTACAACGCCCAAAGCGCTTAACCTATGGTACACAGGTAAAAATAACCATATCGAGATACTATACACCTTCTGGAAGATGTATACAATCTCTTGATTATTGGAATAGAAATAAAGATGGCGAAGCTGTACGTGTTAAACAAGAAAATTATAACGAATTTAAAACCAAGAATGGCAGAAAGGTTTTTGATGGTGGCGGTGTTTTTCCCGATGTTGTTTTAAATAAAGTTAATAATTCTGCCATTACCAAAGCCATTATGTCTAGCGATTTAATTTTTGACTTTGCAACAGAGTATTATTATAAGAACCCTAATGTAAATCTTAAAATTTTTAAACTCAGCGATAGCGATTTTAAAACCTTTAAAGGTTTTTTAAATAAAAACGATTTTTCGTTTACTACAAATACAGAAAAAGCATTATTTAAAGCTTACAAAACAGCAACAAAAGAAAACTTAAACGATGCTATTGGCACAGAATACAATGCATTAATTGCCAGCCTAAACAAATCGAAAGACAAAGCCATAGATGCCCATAAAAATTATATTCTAAAAAAGCTTACTGAGGAAATTATAAAACGCTACAGTTACAGAGAAGGTCTTTACGACTATTATAAAACAAAAGATGCTTATATTGAAAAGAGTAAGCAAATCCTCGGGAATACTGCGACTTACACAGATTATTTAAGGTAACTATTTAAAAAGCAGTATCTTTAACGCCATTAATTTAACCCGTAATGCAAAGACGAATTGTCTTCATAGTATTAGGTCTATTGTCGTGTATTAGTTACGCTCAAAAACAATACACGCACGATGTGTATTTTAATACAGATGAATATATTGTGCCTCCTACCGAAAGAAGTCGCTTGCTTTTGTTTATCTCCGCTTTAAAAGATCTCGATATAACAGCTGTTACTATTTATGGCTTTTGTGATGATGTAGGTGCAGACTCTTACAATATGAAACTTTCGCAACAAAGAGCAAACGTTATTAAAACTATTTTTTCTAATCATAATATCAACGAGAGTTTAATTACCAACGTAGATGGTAAGGGCGAGGTCCTTCTTAAAAGAGTTAGCGAAAAAAACATTTTAAATATAAGAGGCTTAAACAGAAGAGTTGAAATTATCGTTACCCAAAAACAAACGGAACAGGAAAACGTTGTTGTAGACACCTTACCTAAAAAACCTCTTACTGTTGCAGAGCAATTAAAAGGCCACATAAAAGTTGGTGATAAACTTACCTTTAAAAATATATTATTCCACACAGGTTACAGTACTGTAACACCCAACTCCAAAAAGGAATTGGAAAAAATAGCAAAGGTTTTGGTGGAACGAGACGATGTTTATTTTACAATACAAGGTCATGTGTGTTGCACAAAATACACACGGGATGCCATTGATAGGAAAACCAAATTACGAAACCTCTCTTATGCCAGAGCTAAATTTGTACACGATTATTTTTTAGAAAAAGGGGTCGATAAAAAACGTATGCGTTTTATGGGAATGCGAAGAAAATTTCCATTAGGTGGCGATTCTCAATTCGATAGGCGTGTAGAAATACTAATTACATATGTGGGCAACAATGTGAAATAAATACCATGACTCTCTCTCAACAAGCTTTAATTTTTCTATTTGTTTATGTCTCGTTATTCTCGTTTTCTCAAACAACAGTTATACCCGATCCTAATTTCGAACAGGCTTTAATAGATCTCGGTATCGATATTGGCCCCCTAGATGGGAGTGTAAATACAAATGCAATTGCTAGAGTAGAAGAATTAACTATTAACGAGTTGGGTATTTCTAACTTAACAGGCATAGAAGCATTTACCGCTTTAAGATCTCTATTTGTACAAGACAATGCTTTACAAACACTTAATCTTAGCGCTAACATAAATTTAGAGCGCTTATGGTGTTTTAATAACATGCTCTCGCAACTCGACGTAAGCCCTAACACTAGGCTTTTAGCATTGCGTTGCGAAAACAACAACTTAAACACCTTAAATATAAGTAACAACCCGTTGCTATTGGATCTTACGTGCCAAAACAACTCCATTTCTACTTTAAATACATCGCGTAATACTGCTTTAAGGCTGTTAAATTGTGATGCTAACAACATAAATGCTTTAGAGCTTTCTAACAACTCTGGGCTTTTTATTTTGTCTTGCGCATTTAACAATTTGTCTGCTTTAAATGTTAGTAATGCCAGACAAATTAATACGCTTAATTGTAGTGATAATTTTATTAGCACCTTAAACTTATCTGATAATACAGAACTTATAACTGTAAATTGTAGCAATAACCAGCTTTGCGCGCTCAATATAAGAAATGGTGCCAACAACAACCTAAACGCTCTAAACTTTGAGGGTAACGACGCTTTAAATTGTGTTGTTGTAGATTTACCTAATGTAAACAGAGTTGGTTGGTTTCCAAGAAATTTTTCTGGTTATGTTGAAAACCAAAACGCCTGCGAAACACAAATTCCCGTAGATCGGCTAGATGATGTTTTAGGCAGCTCTTTTACACTTCCCGTTTTAAGTAATGGCTCTTATTTCACGGCTCCTAATGGTAACGGCGATATGCTACAGGCAGGAGATGTTATAACAACCAATCAAATTATTTACATTTATAATTTTGATATGTGTTTTAGCAACGAAAGTAACTTCAGCGTTATAATATCTAACGTCGCTTTTTTTATCCCTAGATTTTTTACTCCTAATAATGATGGTATAAATGATAATTGGCAAATTATAGATCCTGAAAATAGGGTTAATAACATATCTATATATAACAGGTATGGCAAACTTTTAAAATTTCTCTCTAATACAACACAAAGTTGGAATGGTACCTTTAAAAATAAAAATTTACCTAGCGATAGCTATTGGTATGAAATTGTTTTAAACAACAGAGAAGTATTAAGGGGCTATTTTGCATTAATGCGCTAAACTATTCTCTGTGTAGCATTGCTATATGTGGTATGCCATCTTCTAAATAAGGCATACCCACTTGTAAAAAACCTAAGTTAATATAAAACTGTTTAAGGTGTTTTTGTGCAGAAACTTTTATAATGCTTTCGTTATATATCGTTTTTACAGCATGTATAGAGGCTTCCATGATCTCGTAGCCGTATTTTAAAGCACGTTCTTCACGTTTTACAACCACACGCCCTATACTTGCTTCATTAAAATAATCGCCGCTCTTAAAAACCCTTGTATAAGCAACTATTTTTTTGTTTTTATACCCCAAAATGTGCAAAGCTTTAGGGTCCTTACCATCTATATCTTGATAAATACAATTTTGTTCTACAACAAAAACTTTACTTCTTAGTTGCAAAACATCGTGCAGTTCCTTAACAAGTAAAGTCTCAAAAGGCTTTATTTTTACATCTAACATCCTTTTAAAGGTTTCTATAAATTAATCTTGGTAAGGGTTTTTATATTCTGGAGGCAAACAACCACAAGGCAATTCTGCTCTGTATTCGCAACCTAATTTCAGTTTAGCATTACCAAATTTCTCATGGTAAGTTTTTAGATTTATGGTAGAATACCGCTTACCTTCCACAATAAAGAAAACTTCATAATGAAATAAAATGTCGTTTAAAATAGTAACATCGCAGTCTAAATAATTTCTAACTTGCGTATTGTTTTCACTAAAGTAATAAGGTAAAAATAATTTGCTATAGCCAGTTTTAGGCTTGGTTATAGAACCTATACCAGATGCTCCTTTTGCATTTTCTATACCATATAAATTTAACCAGGGAAAGTCTTTACATTCTACTTTAAAAGGCACGAAACTAACACCCAGATTGTTGAATGTTGAATCGTACATAACACTGATATAGTCGATATGCATGGGTTTTAAAACATTGTAATTCATGTAAACCGCTTGCACTGGCTTTTCGCCATTAAACACAAATTCATCTGGAGTAACAATACCAATATCGTAAATCGTATTAGGATTGCTTAATGCCCCTTTTGTATTTTTAAATACTGGTGGAGAAGCAATATAATATTTGGAAACATAATAGGTTTCGCCTGTTTTACTGTCTACTTGATACCCTTGGGGTACTCCTGCTAATACTTGGTTTTTTGTATCCCATTCTAAACCTTTTTTTAAAGCTGTTTCCTTTAATACAATACTGGTATTGCAACCAAAAAGCGATACTTCTTGGTATTTAGTATGGGCCAATGTCGATTTTCCTAAATTGAAGTTTATATATCCCGCGTTTTGTGGTGTATAAATAATTTGTGCTAATGCCATTTTGCTTGCTAAAATGCAGCAACACATTAGCAAATAAGCTAGGGGTGAATTTTGCATAATTGGGTGGTTTTTTGGTTGGTCTATTAAAAATAACTGTTATATTTTTTTTAATTTTAAAAGGTTAATATAACCACAATTGTAGTGTATGTTACCACCTGTGGTGTACCGAAGGCTTAATTAAAGCCTCATAAATATGTTTTACAGATTGCATTTGGGCTAGTGTAAGTTCTGGACGATCTAAACTTTCTAAATTAGAATGCAATTGTTCTAATTTGGAGACACCTGGAATTACACAACTTACGTCTTCAAACATTAAAATCCACTTTAAAGCAATTTGCGCGAGGTGTTCTGGTGCTTCAAACACAGCTTTTAACTTATTTACAGCTTCTAAGCCTTCGTTAAAATTTACACCAGAAAATGTTTCTCCTTTATCGAAAACCTCTCCTTTTCGGTTAAACGAACGGTGGTCTTCGCTTAAAAACGCTGTAGAAGGTGTAAATTTTCCAGTAAGTAAACCGCTAGCAAGAGGGACACGGGCTATAACACCTATATTCCTTTTTTTGGCTTGGTTAAAAAACAATTCGGCAGGTCTGTGCCTAAACATGTTAAATATAATTTGTACTGTTTTTACGTTGGGGTATTCTATAGCTTTAAGCGCCTCTTCGACCTTTTCTACACTTACTCCCAAATGTAAAATTTTACCCTCTTGTTTTAATGTATCGAACATCTCGAAAATTTCTTGACGGTAATACACTTCTGTTGGTGGGCAATGAAGTTGTACCAAATCAAGACATTCTAATCCTGTATTTTTTAAGCTTTGCTCTACGTAACCACGTAATATTTCTGGTGTATACCCTTGGCTTACATGAGGGTTTATAAATCTGCCACACTTTGTTGCTATATGTATTTTTTCGCTACGAGATTTTATAAGTTTACCAACAGCTTGTTCGCTTAATCCATTTTCGTAAACGTCGGCAGTATCAATAAAGTTTATGCCTTTATCTACGGCAGTATTTAGAATGCGTTCTGCATTTTGTTCGTTAAAACCACTACCCCACTTGCCGCCTACCTGCCATGTGCCTAAACTTATTTCGGAAACCTTTATTCCTGTGTTGCCTAATACTCTATAATTCATCTGTGCTATCAATTTTTTTTAAAGATAGAAACTTTATCTGTTCTTACAGTTTAAAATTATTTACTTAAGGTCTAATTTGGGCTAATTTTTAAAGTCTATTTTAAACTTTATACCGTTTACAGATACTAATTTTGTATGATTACATTGAATTGTTTTTCGCTAGTCTGAGGCAAAAAATTAAAACTTAGCCATAGTTAAAGCTTCTTTTTTAACGGAAGAATAGCAGAAAAAAAACCACACATACACGAAATTTTTGTTTGTAAATCGTATTACTTCCTTGTTAGAGTTTACTTTAAGCAGTAAGAATCTGCCTTAGCCCTCATCTGTTGTTGTTCAGGTTTATAATACAGTCTATCATTGGTATTGCTTGTAGCCTTTACAGCCGTTATTGTTATCTTATTAACTCTATCTAAAACAGCGTAACTCTATACAATGTCTTCTAAACGCTTTGCAGCTATAGCGTTTTTAAATTTTTACAAAAAATAATAAAACCGTATAAAAACCGAAAGCCAAGTCTTATTTAATTTAGAACGAATACCTTATCAATCTTGTACTATAACTTCTTTAGCATCGTTTTTTCTAAATTCTGGTTGTATGTTTACATGGTTAATATCGTATTCCTTGAGTACCAGATGTTCTATATCTTGTAGAATTTCGTCGAATTTAGAAAGTGTTATGTCTTCGTGAAAATCTATATGGGCTTCAAGATGTACCTCATCTTCATTAAGTTGCCACACGTGTACGTGATGTACGTTTTTAATGGCCTTAAATGTATTAATTGTAGTTACTATTTTTTGTACTGGAATAGCTTCTGGTGTAAATAGCATCAATACTTTGGTAGAACGTTTTAACAAATCTAGCCCCATCCATATTAAATATAAAGCTATAACAAAGGTTAGTACACTGTCCACCCAATAAATTTGGTAGTATTTCATTAATAAACCTCCAAACAGTACTGCTACACTTGCCATCATGTCTGTGAGCAAGTGTAAGTAAGCACTCTTCATATTCATGTTAGTATTGGCATCGCTTTTTAACAGTAAAACACTAAAACCATTACCTAAAATAGCTATTAAGGAAAGCCATATTACTAAATTAGATTTTATAACTTCTGGAGATTGAAAACGCTCTATGGCTTCAAATATTAATAAAAGTGCTACTATAATTAAGCTTATCGCATTTATAAATGCAGCTAATATTTCTGCTCTTTTGTAACCAAATGTTTTTTGTAAGGATGCTTTTTTCTTAGTAAGCTTGTTTGCAATGTAACTTACCACTAAAGAGAGCACATCACTAAAATTATGAAGCGCGTCGCTTAGTAATGCCAAACTACCAGAGAGTACACCTCCCAATATTTGTACTACCGTTATGGCTATATTAAGTATTATAGCTATAACAAGATTACGGCCTTTTACATCGTCGTGATAATGGTGTGCATGGTCATGATGATGTGAGTGGCTCATAAAGCTAAAATCGTGCTATTAAATTAACACGATAAAGGTATTTTATCTATTCTGTTTTGGTGTCTGCCACCCTCAAAGTCTGTATTTAAAAACGTTTCTACCATTTGTAGTGCTTGTGGTATAGCCGTAAAACGTGATGGTATGCACAGTATGTTAGCGTTATTGTGTTGACGTATTAAGCTAACTATTTCGCTTGTCCAGCACAATCCTGCTCTAACTTTCTGGTATTTGTTTGCCGTCATGGCTACGCCATTGGCACTCCCACAAATAAGAATACCAAAATCTGCCGATTTAGCTACTATTGTTTTGGCTACTGGATGTACAAAATCTGGGTAATCTACACTATCGTTAGCATCGGTACCATAATTATTAACTGTATGGCCTTTAGCTTCTAAAAAAGCTTTTATAGCGAACTTATACTCTGTACCTGCGTGATCGTTTCCTATTGAGATGGTCATTTTTATACTATACGTTTTAGTTTTGCAAATTTACTAAAAATTTATGCTTAAAAATGTTATTTATAGTTCTAGGCGTTACGGGAAAGAAATAAGTTTAAAGATAATTACCAACTATTTTATTATTTAATATTTATCTGCAATACACTTTGGTGTTTTACCTGTATGGTTTAATATTACGTTATGGAACGTAGATTTATTTTTAAAACCACAACTTTGAGCAATACTATATAATGTAAAATTGGACATTTTTGATGTAGATACTATAGCCTGAAATTCTTGTACTCTAAATTGATTTACAAAATATCTAAAATTTTTACCTGTCTGGTTATTAATAACTTGTGATAGGTAATTGGAATTGGTTTCCAAATAATTACAAACTTGATTAAGGCTTATATCTGGATTTAAATAAGGCTTTTCTTTTCTGAAGAAATCGTTTAATTTAAAGTATAATTCTAATTCTTTAGTTGTTGTAAGTCCTGTTTTTTTGGTTGAAGAAATCTTCATCAATTCAACATCATTGGGGTCTACAAAATTATTGTCGACTTCCATGGCTACAAAATTGGACAATATGCCTTCTGTGTTAAAAACAGGGTGTATACTTAGTGCGCAAGTGTATTCTTCTCCATTTTTTCTATAGTTTGTAATTCTATCATGAAATGGTTTTTCTCTTTTTAAGGCAGCTCTTATTCTTTCCTTAGCAGATAATTCGGTGTTTCTGCCTTGTAATAGAGACGGTTTTTTCCCTTTGACCTCAGATAATGTGTATCCCGTCATTTTAGAAAATTGCTCATTTACCCAAATAATGAGTCTTTGACTATCTGTAATTATAACAGAAACAACATTACTATTGTTATAATACGCTCCTTGCAACCTTAATAAATTTTGTGTTTTGTTAGCAATATAAATATAATTCTGGTTTATAAACTAACAATTTGGTATAATTTACCTATTAACATACTTATTATTTAGAAACATAAAGTTTTTCCTATTAATTAACTGAGGAAAAACATTAATTCGTATGATTTCTTGAAATCATACTTTTAAACTCGGATTTTTAATTGTTATTAAAAGGATCGCATCTACATTTGTAAATATTAGTACACTGATTTTGATATAATTAGTGTTGCAAATAATCTATAAATAAAAAAACGCTTTACTATGACTGTAACAACAACCTTAAGAACAATGCTAGGGTATCCAGATACTATTTTTAGCAAATGGTTTACCTCCTTTAACTGGAATAAAATAAGAAAACAAACTGTAGCTCCTAGAGCTTTGGAGCAAGGTGCCTTAAACCATCCTAATATTTTTAACACATACGCAACACCTAGTTTTGCAGATAAGCTTAACGGTATTCCGAGAGTACAATTAGAGGCTTTTAGGCTTAAAACTTTAAAAGGCATTAAAACTAGTGTTATTTGTAATTATTTAGATATTAGTGAAACTCAATTTTGGAATTATATTCATAATGTGAGAGTAGCACTTATGTAATATAGTTTGTGTTTTTTATTTACAGCTTTAAAAACCATCGCCTAAGGCGATGGTTTTTAAGTTTTGCCATTTCTGGAGTTTATTTTTATAATGCGGTAAACATAGAAAATTAACGCATATATACTATAAGTGCGACTATAACATTGTATTTACTCCCAAATATTGTTTAGAAGCTCTTTTTTATACATCAATAAAACGTATCACCGAAAATTTGAAAGAGAAAAGCGGTCTTTTGCTTATCATTATACAATAATAAGGGTGATTTTAATTAAGAAACTAACAATTTACCTTTTAAAATACATTAGCCCAAATACAAATATTGTAATAATGTTTACATAAATAAGATATTTTATAAGCGTATTAGAAGTTGTAATATTAGTTTCTAAATAGCCTTCTAACGTGTGTATTTCATTTAAATGAGCTTTAGTAATGCTATCTACTGTGCGTTGTAATGCGTTTATCTTTTCTTTATTAGTTTGGTTTATTTTATTTTGTCTTATAAAAGAGTAATAAATGGCATTTCTGGAGTTTTCTGTATAATCTTCGTCTTTAGATGTATATAAGCCTCTAATTTTACCAATACTACTAAATAACGTTGTTTTTGCCGAGGTTTTTAATTGCGTACTAGCAGTGAATGTTTGGTTAAGATGAAATAATGTGAAAGTAATGTACCCTAATACTAGTAAGCATATTGCGAATATATAAGTTCTATATTTAGAAGGCTTAGTTTTAGTATTGTTAATGTAATAGGTTGGTGGTATTGCCTTTACTTTTTTGTTGGCTTGCCCTTTATCTGTTTTTTTTGCTGCTACTTGATGGCGCTCTTTCTGGGCTAAAAATTCTAAACGGTCTATACTGTATTTCCCTAGATAATACTCAACTTTTTTTTGTCTAACTAGCCAATCTAAAACCTCTTTTACTTGTCGTTCTGATATTTCTGGGTTATCTATACGCCACAAAACATCTTCGGTAGACATAGATGTTGCTTTCTCTACATCTTCGAAAAACATGATTTGAAGTACTACTTCGTGTAACGGTAAGTTTGTATTTATATTCATAATCAAAATAGGCTTTCGTTAGGTAAGTAGTAATATGTTGTGTTATCTCCATACTTATAGGTTTTTACTAGAGGATTATTTACAACTTGTTCTAAATAGTCTATTTTCTTTCTTAATTTTCGTATTAAAAGCCTATAGTCTTCATGAGATAATTTCCGCCTTTGTTTTATCCTTTTAAGTTTTAAGCGGTTCAAAACCGTATCAGAAACTTGTAGACCCGTTTTAAACTCAATAAGCTCTGCAATGGTGTTTTTTTTACGTAATTCTTTGAAAAACACAAGTTTGTTTAACTGTTTGTAATAGCTTTTGTATTTCTTGTATAGCGCTTTCCTGTGTTTCGATTTTATTATCTTCTTTTCTATAGGCACGAAAGATTTATAGCTTTCTACCACAGTCTCTATTTCGTCTTGTGTTAATATGTACCCTTGGCTTAAATTATTATCGACCTCTTTATCTATTACGGCTGTATGTAGTAGAGTTTCGTGTTTATTTAGTTTAGGTACTAACAAAGGGTTACGTTTTAAAGTATCTTGATTTAAAAAAGCTCGTACCGAGGGCGACAGTGTGCTTCTTAAAAAGCCTAATTTATCTGCTCCATTTTCTAAAGATTGAACTAGCATAGTATTAGCTGCTATTGTTTTGCTTAACAGCGAATCTACCGCAATGTTAAAAGCTGTTGGTGCCAGAAGTTTATTTATTTTAGGAAATACAATACCTCCTACGTATACACTGTTTAGAGGAGCATCGTGGAGGTATATGTTATTGTCTTGGGAGTCTAATGAAGTATATAGGTTTTTTTTAGCAAATAACTTATTATCGATAATAAAGTTGGAAACATAATTACGGTATTGCTTACCAATATCGTCTAAAATTTGTTTGGCTTGTAGTACAAAATTTTGGTTTTTATCTTCTGTAGAACTTTCCAGTTGCATAAATAACAACCTCACGTTTATTTTTGCTAGAGCATATAAGTTATCATCATTTTTGGTTTTAAATTTAAAACCTAAATCGTTTTCTCCAGCTATTATCACAATATTGTTTTGAAAATCGCTACTTGTAGACTGACTATCTACTATATTTATTAAACATTTTTCTAAACCTTCTGTATTGCGTTCGGTAGGTTTAATAGATGGATCTTTTAAAAATACACGCTGTAAATAATCGATCCATAAAGCAAAAGATTCCGATTTTTCAAACTTATAATATTGCCCACACCCAAAGGAACTTGCACTAAATGTAAAGTGCTTGTTTTTAAATCGCGAATCTTCAGAAAGGAGTAACCATATTTTTTGCAATGCTGCTATTTGAAGACTATATTTCGCTTTTAAGTTTTCCGAACAATCAAAAATAAAATGAAAATTAAAGGTATTGTGTTCCTCCTTTATTTTGGGTACTTCTAGTAAATGCACATTACCTCCTATAACATTTATTAATTTATTATTGTAATGGTCCCAAACATTTAAAGGAATATGCACCGTAGAATCCTGTTTTTTATCAGACTTAAATAAAATAGCATTATGTATGTTTCTTACCTTAATAGTATCTGTAGCACTAAGTAACACGTCTTTTTTTGATTCTGCATTAAAAACTTGCCTTAAACCTATATTCTTTACAAACTTAGCAGGCACCCAACCCATTAGCTTTGTTTCTGATGTTGTAGCCTGTATATACGGCTGGTTAGATACTAAGGCTGCTGTTTTGTTTGCATTGTATTTGTACACATACACTAATTGATTGCTATTGAATGCTGTGTTCGATTTTATTCTAAAACTTGGATCTTTATAGGTTTGTATAGAGTCTTTTTGCACGTACTTGTTTAAATCAAATAATGTTTCGGCACTACTGGCACTTAAATAAAAATTTAAAGGTTTTAAGTTGTCTGCGCTTACTTTGGCATGAGAAAAGTGCAATAAGTTATTCTTATGTATCCACCCTACATATTCTGCTTTTTTGGCGTCTTTAAAATTGTATTTTTTACCATAAAAATAAGAAAACAACCCTTTTGGTTTTCCTAATACAGATGGGTCTAGTTTAACTAATTGATAAAAATCATCAGATTCGTTTACTACATAATAAGGTGTTAATAACGCTTGTTTTTTGCCTTGTTTTAACCCCAATTCATCTAAATAAGTACTATTATTATCTCTATCGGAATACACTATATACAGGCTTTTATCTTTATATTGCTTTCCTCTAGATTCTTGCTCTAAAAAGTTATAGGTTTGCCTATTCACTTTATCTACTTTTGCATATTTACCAACTTGACTAAATAGTAATTGGTGACATACAATTACTAATAAAAGAACTATTCTTTTCATTGGCTAATTGTATTCTGTATAACATTTACTTTTGTTACACTTAATGTATTGTTACAGCTTACAGTATCTACCTTAACCTCATTAATTATTATAGATTTGGCGCCTTTACCTCCTAAATAATGTAGCCCATGGCAATAGCTGTATAAATCGTTGTACTTCTTGTTATTTACAATAACAACCATGTCTTCTTGTTCGCATTTGTAATTTTGCTCTATATATCTTAAGTTTTTATAATATGTTCTGGTTTGGCTAACACTGGCATTCGCTATATTTTGAAATTTTTCTTTTATATCGTTGGCTATAATGGTTAACGAATCTATCTCTTCTGTAGTAATCTCATTAAACAATGGTAAAATTTCAATTTTGTGATAGATAGGATATTTAGACTGATCTGTATTTAAAGTTACGATATATTGCCCTGGCGTTTTATAGGAGTATCTTACTTGACTATCATACGCATCTACCGTACCAGTTTCTCCAAATTCCCAGTACCACGATTTTACACCTGGCGTATTATTTAAAAACACCATTTCCTCTTTTACGTAGCCTCTGTGTGGTCCATAAATTTTTGGTACAGAATCTATTGCTGTATTTCTATCTACTGAAATAATTTTTATTTTTTTATTGATTTCATGTATGTCGTTAATGGTTAAGGTAACAAGGTATTCACCTTGCTTCTTATAAGTGTAGTTTACTACATTTTTATTCTCTTTGGCCACTCCATTTCCAAATTCCCAAAGAATTTTAGGGTCTTTAAAAACCGTTGTATCACTAATTTCGAACTTGAGCTTTTCGTTTTTTTCTAACTGAAAATTATCATTCTTGTCGGTTATAATAATATCTAAAGCACCTACCTTAGTTTTGGAAGGCAGCAATATTGCTAAAACTAAGGTTGAAAACACAATAAGTGCCAATAGTATGAGTAAAAACGTTTTATTTAATCGCATAGATTTAAATTTTTGCTTCGCACTTTGTTAAGTTTTCTGAAAGCAATTTTGTATTGTGAATAAGTGTGCTGTTTTTTTCGCGAGTATCGTAATACAACCGCAATAGCCTTGAGGCTTGTAGGGAAAATTTATATTTAGAATTATTATCATTTAAAAGATATATTTCTCTTATCTTTTTTATACCTCTCTTTATATCGTCCTGTTTTTGAACTTGATATATATCGAATTCTAAAGCTTTTACTTCTGCTTCTTTTTCGTCTATCTTGAGAGCTGTTTCTTTTTCTTTTTCATTTACTTTTTCGAAGGCCGTTATAGCAGAGAGTAATTTTTGATTGTCTGCTATAGGGATTCGCAACATGTATTTTGTTAAAATGATATATAATAGGCTTGCCATTAAAACAAAAAGGAGAAAAAACTTTACATTTTTCCAAAATGATTCGTTAAGGTTTAGTTCCATACTGTTTATTTATTTTTCTGGTCTTTAATATATTTTTCTTTGCAACGCTCCAAAAGGTCGTTTAAACTTGAGTACTTTTCGTAACCTTCCTCATAAGCATCTAAATCGCCTTGAATGGCTTTTATTATTGTTATCATTTTTTTAAATATGATATATTCTTCTAGGTTTTCGGCTTCTTGTATACTGCTATCTATTTTTTCGATTTCGATAGATATTAAGTCTTGAAATTTTTTGTGCTGACTTAAACTTCGTGTTTTATCGTTTTTTTTATTGAGTAGCTTTATAATTTCTTCTATTTGAAATGTTAAAGTAGCTTTTCTTCTAAACGAATTTGTGTAAACTTCATGCCTTTTTTCTAGAACGTCTACACCTAATTTTCCTGTAAACAAGGTTAAAAACCCTATTATAAAAAGTACAATTGTTGTAACACTAAATATTATAGCAAATTGAGAAAGTGTGTTTTTTCGTTCTTCGTGGTTTAACGGCTTCATTTATTAATCCTTTTATTATACAACATCTTATTTATTCTGCACGCTATAATGTATTATCGCTTTACAATACGATCTAAACATTTTAAGCTTTAAATTTTTATACCTTTAGAATTGCTTAAAATGTCTAATCTATAATAGACCATGTGCTGTTGTTTTTACTATCCTCCCTTATACTTGCTCTATTTTCACTTACTACAATATTATCTTTACGCATACCTATATATTCCAAATCGCTCATTTTTTTCCACAAACGTTCTAAAATTGCCATAAAGTAATCTAACTTATTAAGCATTTCACTTATATCTAAATGGCTATAATTTAAATTAATAACATCTCCTATTGTAGACTCGAAAACAGATGGTTTTATATCTATCCATTCGTAATAGTACTGCAGCAATTTTTCACGATCTTCTTCTTGTAAAATGGCGAGTTCGGTAGAAATGTAATTTCCTAAAACAGATAAACTTTGTGCTAAAAATACAGGTGAGTTTTCTTCGCCCAATTGGGTGTACTTAAAGATATATTCACTTACATAATCCATAACTTTTGCACATAGTTTAAAAGTATTACTGGCCAGCTTGTTATTTTGAAATTTGTGCCTGTTTTTATTGTTTATTATAATCGAGTAGTTGCGTAACTTTATTAAAACATCGCTTACTTTTTTATGAAAATATAACACTTGAGAGTGGTATTTTATTTTAGAAATAGGTGGTAAATAATTTTGATCTATTACAAAAGCCCCATTTTTCCATTGTACTTTACCTACCATTAGAAAATGCTTTTCCAGAAAACTGGTATTAAATTGACTTTTAGAAATAATCTGCATTTCAATTTTAGGTAATGCATAAGGATGGTGTATAGGTATACTTTCTGGGTCTGGTTCTCCAACAGGTACGAGTTGAAATGGATTAACAATAAGCATTACTAAAAATTCCAGATTAGAATTAATATCAATATCCTTAGATTCTATAGTTGCTGTTGGCTCATCACCTCCATAAAAATCGCTTTTAAAGAGAATGCGACACCCTTTTCGTGTAATAGCATTACAGTACTTTAACCGCAAAACCAAACGTTCATGTGTATTAACGTCTGTCGATAAACTTATGGGTTCTGCCTGCCCTTCGAAAGCTTGTAGAAGTCCGTAATTAAAATCTGTTAAATGCGTAGTTGCGTAATCTCTTGCTGTATCTAAATGGTGAAAGTCACTTTTAATAAAATGGTCTTTATTTATTTTAACGCCGTCGGTCCAATTGATTAAAAAATGGTGATTTTTCATAGTCTACTCTTCGTTATTATTTTGTTCTTTTGTTTTATTCTGTTTCCCCTTTTTCTTTATTGCTCTGCGAGCGTATATTGTACTTTTATCTTTTATTTTATTCTTAACCACAGTGTCGTTAAAATTTATCATTCTTATAAACAGAGGAAACGGCAACCACTTACTCGTGTAGAAAATCCAACCATATTCTTCTTTACCGTCTTTGCTGTCTAAAACAATGGTTTCACTAGGAAATCTTATATTTTGATCTTCTACAAAACGATTAAACCACATGCCAACAGTAACGTCTTCTGGCATTTTTACAGAAAAAGAGGCATAGGTTTTTGCATCTATATTTCTTTTAACTTTTAGGTTTACCTGCATTAATCTAAACATGTCTATATTATTCCAGTATTCTTGTTGTTTTTCGTCTAAAACAACGCTCCATAGCTCGTAAAATGGTGCTGGTATCATTTTAAATTTTTCTCTAGCAAACACATATAATATTGGTATAAAAAACCAAAGTGTAGTTGTCATAGCCCATACACCGTAGTTAAGTTTAGACAGCCATGTAAATACCAAATAATAAATCCATGAGGCTAGTACTACAGAAACAAAATACCCTAACAGTTCTAACCATTTACGATCTTTAAAACCAATAGATTTGAAAAAAGTGGTTTTCGAAAAAAGGTTAACAAAAAAGCCTAATAAAAGGTAAATAAAAACCGATGTTAGTATTCCCCCCCAAACAAACTCATACTTTAATAAGCCTAAAAGCGAGGGTAAAGCCAAGATCAAAGAGAGTATTAACAAAAAAACTATTAGTTTTTTTAGCTGTAAAACGCCTTTCACTTTGGAAATCGAGCTCATAGTAATTATAGTAATTAACACAATTATTGGAGCTAACAGGTATTTTAAAAAAAAGGCAATTAATGCACTCATAACGTTTATATTATGTAATTTATCAAGATGTAATTAATATGGTATTATAGCCTAAGTAATTTTGCCCTAGGGTTATTGTCGATGCTGCTTTGGTTTGAAATTGCAACATGATTTCCCTATTTGGGAACACGAAAAATTCTAAAATCATTTTTATTACATTCATGTTATTAACTATGGTTTTATAGTTTATAGCGTCTTCTACAATCATCGTTGCAGACACGTCGTCGAATTCGCTTATAGTTTCGCCTTCTAATCCAAAGGTATGTCCTAAGATTGCTGTTCCTAAGGTTTGAAAAGGTGATGTGTTGTGTACATGCTGCACATACTTTAACGCCACTTTATACCCCATAATCTGTTTGAGAAGATGTTCAAGGTTTTCTAAATTCTCTTTATACGCTTCGGAATTACAAAGGTTTAAAAACAACTTATAGTATTGCTCTTTACTAAAAGGGATGTCTTTATCTATAATTTTTCTAGCCAGATTAAAAAGTACTTTTTTGGAATTTTCTTCTGTAAAAATGTTAAGATACCTGTCGGTTAAGTGTACGCGTTTCTCAAACAACATAGTATCAAAAGGCATAAAAAAACGAATATTATCTTCTTCACTTTTTCTGTTTTCTCTAATGGCTTCCACTACTTCTGCATGACTCATTGTGGGACCACTTATTACCAATGGATGGAAAAAAGATTCGGGGAGTTGGTGGTAAATACTATTTCGACTGATGTGGATAAAAATCGCTTCTTTAATATCCTCATCTACCACATATCCTCTATTGGTAAGGTTTACCACATCTTTAGAAAATGCTCTGCTATTTATGCCTTTACATTTTACCCAAAACTTTTTGTGTTTGTCTTCCTTAAAAAAGTCTAACATTTCACTAAAAAAGACCTCGCCAATAAAATCTATAATTTCGCTACGCTTTAGTGTATCTAATTTATCCATAGTAAGCTGGCTTACAACTCGTTTTTTAAGGCAGTATTAAGCATAACATTTTTATGCAGTTTAACCGTAGTATGGTATTTTGTGTTTTCTTTATTTTTATTATGCTTCATAGCGTTTTTTAATTTGTTTGCCAATTTCGTTATGCGTTTTTATTTACAAATAACCTCGTCTAACTTTTCCCAAGCTAAACTTTCATCTACATAATGCAATTGTATGTTATCGCCCTCTACTATGTTTTGGGCTACAATCATTCTAGAAACAATTTTTTTAATGTAAGTGCGTACTACTCCTGCTATTGGCCTAGCGCCATAATTTTTCGAATATCCTTTTTGAGATAGGTATGTAACAGCTTCTGGTGTAACTGTTAACGAAATATCTTTTTGAGTGCTGAGTTGCTTTTGTAAGTTATTTAAATGCAGTGTGAAAATAAGCTTCGCTACGTCTTCTCGAATTGGTGCAAATGGTACGACTTCTGTAAGACGCCCTAAAAACTCTGGTCTAAAATCGTTGCTCATTACTTCTATAAGTTGATTAGAAGATGGCATTTTTCCACTATCTATTTGTTCTGCAATCCACGCACTACCAATGTTAGAGGTAAAAATTATTATAGCATTAGAGAAATCGCCCTCGCGCCCTAATTTATCATGAATTTTACCTTCGTCCATAATTTGGAGAAACACATCGTAAACAGAGCTATGGGCTTTTTCTATTTCATCGAATAATACTACAGAATATGGTTTTTGGCGAATTTTATTTACCAGCATACCACCTTCTTCATATCCTACATAACCTGGAGGTGCTCCATAAAGTAATGCTGCAGAATGTTCTTCTTTAAACTCGGACATATCGAAACGTATCATTGCGTTTTCATCGTCAAAAAGCAACTCTGCTAAAGATTTTGTTAATTCTGTTTTCCCAGTTCCTGTAGGTCCTAAGAAGAAAAATGATCCTATGGGTTGCTTGGGGTTGCTTAATCCGCTCCTAGATTCTATTATAGCATCAGAGAGTGTTTTTATGGCATGCCCTTGGCCTTTAACACGTTCTTCTAACTTAGCTTCTATGTTTAATAAACGTTCTTTCTCTTCTGCTTGAATTTTTCCAATGGGAATACCTGTAATATTTGCTACCATGGCGGTTACTTCTTGTGCTGTAACCTCTGTTATTGGTGTTTTTATTAATGCTTTTACTTCTTTTAAATAGCTTTTTAATGTTTTGGCATAAGCTTCTGCTTCTAAGATGGTATTAAACGTGTAGTTTGTGGGTATTTTACTTAAAATAACAGGGCTTGTTTGGTCTAAAATAAGTTTGTACAAATATTTTAATTGTACTAATGCATCGTTTGCTTTTAAATTAATGGCTTTTATTTTTTTAGATAATAATTCGTTATTTTTTAACGCGGTGTCGTTACTCATTTTAACAGCAGCTAATGTTTTATCTAAAAGGCTAATAGCTTCGTGCGGTAGCTTGCGTTCTTTAAAATAGCGTTTGGAAAATTGTATTGCATCATCTATTGCTTGTGTTGTTAACTTTAGTTCGTAATGTGCAGTTAATTTTATCCTGTGGTTTTCCATACATTGTTTTAACAACAAAGGTTCTAGTTCTTCTAGTTGTATGGTATCTAGCTTTCTATTTATGGGGTGGTTTTCTATAGTTTTTCTATAGGCATCTCCTGTTATAGTGGCAATAAGACGCACTTTACTTTCATTAAGTTCGGAGGTAATTAAATTAATAATAGAATTGGAATTTTGGTTGTCTTCGATTAATGTATGGATATCGTCTATTACTAAAGTGCAATTATTTATGTTTTGAATTTTATCAAAAATACCATTTAAGGATTTAGACACTTCGCTTGTATTCGCACTGTTTGCTAACAATTTAGATGTGTTTAATCCTAAAATATTTAAATCAGTATAAGCAGCACTAGCATTTGTATACAAATTATAAATCAAAGCTTTTATTAATGCCGATTTCCCTACACCCGAGTCTCCAATAATTAAAACTCCCACATTTTCTTTACGCTCTAAATTTTCTAAAATAGAACGAATTTCTTTGTCGCGTCCTATAATAATTTCGCCTTCTTCGCTATTGGCTGTAGTCATTAAATTTTTACAGTAGCTAAGGCCTTCTAGAGCTAACTCGGCACTATCTTCTTCAATAAAGTTAAACGTTTGCGGGGCACTGTAGTGGTTTAAAAAATCTTGCTCGCTTATTAAAAGGGTTTCTAATTGCTTACTTTCGTACACAACACCTTCTCTTATAATGGCCATAAAAACACATATCGCATCGATATAATCTGTTCCTAATTTAAGTTTAGAGCGCTCGGCTTCTTCAAAAACTTTAGACACTTCGGCATCTGGTATAACGCCTTCTCCTTCTGCTTTAGAGGTATATGTTTCTTTATGCACTTCAAACCATTCTTGGGTATATTCTGCATCTTTCCCCATGCTACTAATAATAGCGTCTAAACCTGTTGGTTCTAGAAATAATGCTGTGGCCAAGTGTGCTACTCCATACGAGGCGTGTTGTTCTTTATGTGCTAATGATTTTGCCAAGCGAACCGCAGCTACTAAACTTGGGCTAAATAGATCTTCCATAAATTTATTGTATAAGTACAGAATAGGGTAAATTTTGCACCGATTTTTGTTCTAATTCTTGTACTAAGGCGTTACTTAGTCTTTGTTTATTTTCACTTGTAAGTTTAGCGCTATCAGTAAGCGTAATCTCTACTTGTGTGGTTCGTATTAAACCGCCTTTTGGCGAATTGGATATACCTACTCCTGGTTTCACTCTAACAGCTTCTACATTTTTACCTATGCTTTTTTTCACAAATTCCTTAACATCTTCTTTAGATACAATTCTATCTCTAGAAAGCAACCCGTAACGCATGTTACTAATTTTCTCTTTTGCATTGTTTTTAACATTACCTCCTACGGTATCGGTTTGCAAGCGTATGCTCGAACCTATAAAATCGTTGGATTGAAACTGCCCTATAAGTGTGTCTTGGGTAATACCGTTAGCGGCATCGGCATCGGTAGTCCAAAATTGGCATTCTAAATGCGACGCGTCGTTATGTGGAATAACTAATAAATACTGCCTATCGTTGTTGTTAGATACATTTTTATATCCAACATTAACCTTACGTTCTAAAACGTTTAACCTCTCATTAAGTTCGTCTAGATAGGCATTAAGCAAATCGTAACCTACTGCAGAAAAAGAGCTTCCCTCTTCTCTTACCATTTGAATTACACGCTCTAAAACCGCTTTAGCATTTCTCTCATCAAATTGTTCTAACTCTCCAAAATATAAAGAATAGGACCCTTTAATGTTGTTTATATCGTTTGTTAAAGTATTTAGATATTGCCTCCCTGCATTATCAACTACGCTCTCTATATTTAAGAAGAGTTCGTTTATTGTTTGCAACGAAGCTATCTTTCCATTTCTTTCTAAACTGTGTTGTTTATATTGTAAACGTCTATTTACTACTGGAAATGTGTTTAGAGATATGCTTAATTTTTCTAATTCTTTAGGGTTAAAAACAACTGGAAAGTTAATTTTTATCCAAAACAAGTCATCATCTATAGCTTCTACTTCCTCTTCGGTAAAGTAAGACTTAAATTTAGTAGAGAATTTAGTGGTTGTTTTGTCTTCATTGAGCAGTATTGTATGAAGGTAATTTTTATAATAACGAGATACTGTATTTGCATAATGCTCTGAAGCATTGGTGCTTTTGGTTATTGTAGGCTTATGTTTTAGTTCATTATTATTTACATCTAAAAATGTAAGTAAACTTAAATAAGCATCTAAATTAGAATCTCTAAGAATTAATGCTAAAGGCAATTCTTTTATCTCACTTAGGTCTTTTTCATTTATAGCAATTCCAACCCAAGCTGTATAATCTGTTATTTTCCTGTCGGCATTTGTTGCTATTTGCCTTACTTGCCGACCTCTATTGTCGTAAAAGCATGCATTTTTATCTTTTACTATACAAGCAACTCTAGCGTTAACAAGGGTATGGTTAAACAATGGCGTAAAAAACAGATCTCTGTATGTATCGCCTTGAACTAATTTTTGATGGTAAAATTGCGTATTTCTATTTATTTCTAATCTCTGATCGTTTGGCTGTGCTTTTAATAAAGCATGAGCAGGAACAGGTAAAGACCAACTTTCTTTTACTAGAATTTTAGAAATACGCTCTAGGAGCTTCGCATCGGATATTTTTATATCCTGCTCTATTTTAGCAAATTCGTAGCTAAACACATCTAGTAGCAAATCTATTACAGGGTCTACGAGTTTAGGCTCCTCAATATCCCACAACTCCATAGCTCTTTCGAGCATGTCTTCTTTTATAATTTGATGTTTATTGGACATATATATTGTTTATTGAGACAGGGGGCTTATGTAGAGGGTAGTGCTAAAGTGAAAGGGGATATCTTGATAAATTATTTTGCCTTTCACATAAATATCAGCTTTTCGCCTTACGTCTCTTCGAATACTTGTACTGGATTCTTTTTCAAATTCACTTAAATTGACATCGACCTCTACATCATACAAACGTGTTTCGTATTTTTTTATAGATCGTATAAGAGATTTTTTTACATCTTCCTCCCATTCGTAAACTTTTACAAGCTGATTAAACTCTAATTCCCAAATTTCCGAGCCAAAATCGGGACGACCTGAAACTTCTCCATATCTACTGGTTATTTGGGTCATTATAGATTGCGCAATAGACTCCTCTATTGTGCAAGTGGCTACTTTTTCCCCTTTTAAAATGGCGTTAAAATTTACAGGTAACTTTAAATATCTCATTCTTATTTTATTAAAAACATATTTATTTACTTTTCACAAAACAATTGTATTAAAACTTAAGACACATTTATTCGCGTCTTTTTTTAATAGAATTAAGTATTGTAATTTGTAAATATTTACTTTCTAAATGAAGAATGTTAGGATTTAATTGTAATATCATTGATTCGAGTTATTAATAGCTATTCGCAACATTTTCAGTCTTTTCCGTAAAAAAAACATTAAACTATGTCTTTTTTAAAGGTTAAACATACATAAAAATAATCCACAGACTACTTATAAGAAAATGTATTTAGGCTCTAAAATAGTATTTTTCTTTTTTTAAAATAATTTTAACGCACATAAATTAAAAAATTATCACTTTTTTTTTGTTTGAAAATAAAAAATTTTGTTTAAGAAAATAAATCTACATACTTTAGATTTAACTTATTTAATAAAAAAATAAAAAATATGTCAATGTACAATTATGGAATTGGAGGAAATGAAGTAAAATTAGATGCTGGAGAATCGATATCCGACATCTCTTCTAACAGAACTCTTCTTATTCAAAAATTAACAAATGAAGCACCCGTAACACCCGAAGCTATTTACAATTTAAAGACTGTTGAAGACGTTTTTGAAAAATTTACCCCTAAAGTCAACCTTGAGTTTCAAGATGAAAATGGAGCAGATGTAAAAGAAGAAATGAGCTTTAAGAATCTCGGTGACTTTGGCGCAAAAGCCATTAAAGCAAATAGTGATTTTTTAAACAGGATGGATATTGAAAAAGAGCAAAACATTAAAATTGCCAGACAATTATCCTCCAACAGAGCTCTTAAAAAAGCATTGGAAACCCCGGAAACGAAAGCTGCTATTATAGAGTTATTAGAAGCTTCTTTAAAAGAAATAGAATCCGCTAAGAAATAGAAAATATATGGCTACAAAAACACAAGTACAAGAACAAAAAAATACTCAAAAAGAAGCATCTAGCTCTAAAGGCAACCCTATAGATGTGTTGGCCGAATATGGCGGTTTTTCTTTTGTAGAAAATATCATTGATGGTTTCTCTAACTTAAATCCTAAAAGAAAAGCAAGAAGAAACATTTTCTTAAATGATGAGCAATGGGAGAATGAACGAAAAAACCTTACCAACAGACTCAATGTATGGCTAGAAATCTTAAAAAAGGAAAAAGATATTACTGCTATGAGCGATGTGGCTAAGAAAAAATCTGCAAAAGCCGAGCAAGTACTAAACTCTAACCTTTTAAAGGCTTTAAATGTTACAGAAGAATTAGAGCGCTCATACCGTTCTGTTGCTTTATTTTATAAAAACACAGAGTCTGACAAAGTTAAAAATGTAACTATTGTAAATGCAGATCTAGATCAAATCAAAGATTTAGACAATACATTGTTTGTAGATTATGTTGCCGACGAGTTAAAACAAAATTTTGACCGTTTAGATTTACGCAACAACTATGGGATATTGGCTGTACCTGGTTATTTAGGGTCTAACGCTGTATTAGACAAATGGTCTAAAATAGCCCACGAAAACAAAGCTGTTTTAGTTACAGATTTTCAAGATTTAGAAACCCCAGATGATGTTGTAGATATTTTCTTTAACGCAGACCATGCAGGTGGCGAAATCCACAAATCTAACACCTTAATGACTTGCAACTGGTTATTAGGCCGTAAAAAAGAAGATGCTGTGGGCGAAGAAAGCGATTTATTTGTACCTCCATCTACAGCTTTAGCTGGTAAAATATATAGTACCTTAATGTCTCAAGTTGTTGCTGGTAAGAAATTTGGTGGCATTAACGAGGCAGAAAGTGTTCGTTTCGATTTAAAGAAAAGCGAAATTTCTGAAATAGAGAGAATGGGCTTAGTACCTATGGTAAACGAATATAGTAAGGTTATGGCTTTTTCTGCCAAAACACTATTTAACGGAGATAATCTTGGTTTACAAACCTACTCTGTAGTTCGTGTTTTCGATTATATTACTAAGGTGCTTTTCGATTTCTTAAACAGAAGAGCTTTTGAAAATTGGACGACAAGAACAGAAGCTGATTTAAGAAGCCAAATTGTAAAATTTTTAGATGGCATACAAGGGCCTTCTAATTTAATAGAACGCTTTAAGGTTGCAAAAATAGAGCAGGATCCAAACCAGAAGGACAGGGTGTTATTAGACATTCATATTACCCCTTATTTCCCTGCGAAAAGTTTTGTAATTCAATTAGACGGCCACAAAGGAGATGGTCCAGAGAATGCTATTTGGAATAGTGAATATGTACAACAGAATTAAATTATTTAACGTTTAAACGCTAAATAAAAGCAAGGCGTTTAATACAGAAATTAGCGGAAAACATAATGTTTTCCGCTTTTCTATTGTAGAAGTAATTTAAACTTTACTTATAGCATTCCAAATTTGTTTTTCTATTTAAAGGAATAAATTTTTGTTTACAAAAATCTATTTTCCAAGATTTGAATTTGCTACTTAAACTATCCATGTAACATACAAACAACATTCTATCTCAGCATCATTTTTTAAAGAATGATGCCAACACCTTTTGTGTTTTTGAATGCACTAATCGCTATAATTTTAGAAGTATTTTTCAAGCGGATAGTATAATTGGTAAACACATAAATTGGTATAATTATCAAAGGTTACATTCCTCACTTGACTACAAAACTCCTGCTGAAAAAGAATTAGACATTAAAATCAATAACTACAGAAAAGTCGCTTAACAATTTATACCAAATTTACTAGGTAGTCCAACATAAAACACACTTTGCTTCTGGACAAAGACTAAAAATTTATCTCGAAATAATACTTTTATCGTATTCGATAGCTTTTTTGGAGATATTTAGTAGATTTAAAACTTATAGATTTAACTTTTTTTGACCTGTACTCTTTTGCACATAACAAATGCTATGTAAACATCCTTGATGTTCTTTTTTAAATGTAGCTTTTAATTGTTAAAGCTATGGTGGTAGTAGCTAAGATTTGTGTTACTGGACTTTAAGTTTTAAATCTTAAACGTTTTTTACAGTGGCTATCGTTTTATCTTTAACTACAGATCGTAGAGATATTGTGTTACTAAAACTTCTAAATGTTTTAAGTGCAATGTTGTCTATATTTATTACAGATTTACTCTTGGGATAAAGTAAAGATGTTAGGCAAATAAAATTACTTTAAGATAGTTAGTACGAACAGTAATTTAAGCTGTACAGACTTAAAATCTATAAACAACACAGTATTAGGAACTCAAGTAAAATTGCATTTGTTTATTGTTAATAGTGGTGCTCTTGTTAACTAGGTTATTAATTACCTGTTAATATCTATTGATTAGATTTAAAAAAAATGTCTAGGAATATTAAAGAAATTTTACAACCCATAACGTTCTATTAACATCCAAATTAGTTAACGTAAATTTTTGGTTAAGTTATGAGCACTAAATCCTATAATTTTAACGCTTGTTACCAGTTTTAATTATTAAAAAAAAGAGGTTGATTTGGGTTATTAACAATTGTTGATAGCATTTTTTAAAGACTTCTATTTTAATTGTTTAATAGCATAATATTATGTTTATTACCTATCAACAAGTATAGATAAAACATATATCAAAGCAAAGTCTAAAAAAGTTATACCACATATTAACACACTATAATAACCACCATTTATTTTTTTAAATTTTAAAAGAAAAAGATATATATACTATATAATGTGGATAACTGTAAAATGTTTCGTTTTTTAGAATTTTAAGTCTGCTATGCTTTTTCTAATTTTTAAAAATTTTGAAAAACTTATGTTGGTTCTTGTTAGGAAAGATCTTGAAAATTTAGAGCTAATTTAATTGTGTTTCCTTGTTAATGGTGTTTGAACCTTTTGTTACGTATTCCAATGCTTTTGGTCAAAGCATAGACTGTAAAAAATACCAAGCTGAGGCATTTGAATAGATACAGGTATCGCAGGGCATTCTAATTCTATTTAGGAGGTATACAAAGCATTGTAATTGTTTTTGAGTAGTGTGTGTTTGTATTGCCAGTCTACTTTTAAAACCAATCTTTCTTGTAAAGTATATGTATTGACGTTATTTACGCATTCAAAATGCAGTTTGAGATACAGATAACTTAACAAGTTTGCTGAGATGCCATCGTATATTTTTAGGAAATAGAAAAAGAGAAGATGAGTTCGTAAAAAAAAGGCAATACAGATATTGTATTGCCTTTGGTATTAAATTATTGTAAAAGTTTTAATTTTCTATGGCTATGGTTTTTATAATGGCTTCTAACTCGAACATGTAGTTGCGTTTTTCTACTGATGGTGCAAAGGCAAAACCTTCTGCAACAATCCACCTTTTATTTATCTTATCGTCTATAGCGTAATTTATATATGGGCCTGCCATGAATGCATTTTTAACTTCCCACATGCCTTTAGTTTCTAAAGTGGGTTTGTTATCTAGAATGGTTTCTCCGTGAAAAGGCGTATAGGCGTCTTCTGTTGCCATATAAGAACCTTCGGTAGGACCTTCTATATGCGACTTGCCTATAGAGTCTCTAATGGCTATTATTTGGTTTATAACGCTATCATTCTTTTTTATTCTATTGTAAGGCAGTTCATAAAGCATTAAATTAAGCGTTCCTGTACGAACGTCTTTTCTAATCCAAAAAAAGTTGCCATCGTCTTTAGCTATTCTATAAGCGGTTGGAAACTCCACTTTTATGCCTAATTTTTCTTTAATCACGCTGGTATTGTACAGAGATTTACGCATTAAGCGTTGTTTTTGCTTTAATTCTACATTTTTAAATGTTTCTATAATTTTAGATGCATTAGTTTTTAATAACGCTATTACTTCTTCTTTTTTAGTTCCAGAAAGTATTATAACTTTTTGTGGTTGTGCATATACATTGTCCTTTATCTCAATGTTTTGTGGTTTACCTAATTCTATTCTTAGTATCGTTCTGTTACGTGTAATAAAATCGGTAAATACTTGCGGTGGTATTTGGTTTATGTTAAAGGTAGGTTCGTCTTGAGGTAAACCGTAAATAGGAGATGCCAATACGTCTCTTATCGCCTCTCCAAGACTGCCTTTCCAAGCCTCATTATCAACAATTACGGAGACATCGTTTATATGGCCTTGCGAATCTAATAATAATCTCTTTTTTTTAGTGGTATCTTCTTTACAAGAGCATACTAAAAGTAATGCTGTTGCTATAATTAATAGGTGTTTCATGTTAGTGTTTTTTATACTTAGCCCTTTGCTATTTTAAGTTGCATGCCTGGTTTAAGGTTGTTACTGCTAATACCATTCCAATCTTTAATATTTTGTACCGAAACTCCAGAGAATTTTTGAGAAATACTCCATAATGAGTCTCCATTTTTAACGGTGTATAAAATTGTTTCTCCAGTTATGGGTTTAGTTTTTATAATTTTGTTACTTGTAACTGGCCTAGTTGCCACAGGTTTTCTAGGGTATATGGTAAGGCGTTGGCCTATTTTAAGATTGTTGCTACGTAAACCATTCCAACGTTTTATTTGGCTTACACGTACCCCATACAGTCTTGAAATTTTACCCAAATAATCGCCAGATTTTACCCTGTAACGTATTTTATCATTGGCATTAAAAAACTTAGGTAACGGTTTTTCACGTTTTTCCATTTCTTCTTTTACAAAAGCATAAATTTCTTTTTCGTTATTAACAAAGGTACCAATAGCGGTTTCTGGTAAGCGTAGGGTGTAATTTTCGCCTTTAATTACTGGTATAATATCTAATTTATAAGAAGGGTTTAAAAACTGAAGTTCTTCAATTAGGGTTCCTGTAACTTCTGCAACTTGGTCTAGTGTGATAAGTTGTTTTACAACTACAGTGTCTGTTTTAAAATACACATGTTCTGGTTTTGTAGTTACAAATCCATGAGCGTCTGCATATTCAAAAATATACATATTGGCTAAGAAAGCTGGTAGGTATCCAGCTGTTTCGCGAGGTAAATTATGGCGTATGTTCCAATAGTTTTTATAACCTCCAGATCTGCGAATGGCTTTAGTTACGTTTCCTGGTCCGGAGTTGTAAGCTGCTAAAGCCAGATCCCAGTCGCCAAATATTTTGTAGAGTGCTGCTAAATATTTGGAGGCTGCAGTTGTAGATTTTATAGGATCGCTACGCTCGTCCACATAACTACTTACGTCTAACCCATATATTTTTCCAGTAGAAAACATAAATTGCCACAGGCCTGTTGCTCCTACTCTAGATTTTGCTTTTGGCTTTAATGCAGATTCTACAATAGCTAGATATTTTATTTCTAAAGGAATATTTTGCCTGTCTAGTTCTTGTTCGAATAAAGGGAAGTAATAACTGCTTAAAGTCATTAACTTTTGCAAATGTTTACGTCTATATTTTAAATAAGATTTAATTACACTTTCTAGGGCTGGATTGTAAGCTACGTTAAAAGGTGTTTTGGCGTCTAAAGCTTTTAAGCGTTTTTTTAGTGTATCTGTGGGCAATTCCGGGTAATCTACTGCCTTATAATCTAAAGTAGTTACGGTTTTGTAGATGGTATCGAAAAGCGCTGTGTTGTAAAGTTCTTCTCGCCATTTTTTGTCTATTTTGGCCAGATAGGCATTATCTTTTAGCGCCTTAATATTAAAGCTATCTTTTAATATGCTGTCTGGTACTAGGGTTGGTTTGGATGCTACAACTAAGGTGTCTTTTAAAATTGGAGCTAGTATGGCAGTTGTATCTATAGTTTGTGCAAAATTTAGCGAACTATAAAAGCATAAACATAGAGTAAAAAAATAATGGCGCATAAAAAAAAATGTATTCTTAAGGTGTGAGTGCTATTGCCACTAGAGCATTTAATTTTTAAAATGTATTGTGTAGCTTGGCTAAATTCGTATTTTTTAGTTTAATTTTAAAATAATAGCATAAAAAACAAAGACCTCATAGCTTTAAACTGGCTTATGAGGTCTTATATTATAGTTCTATTAGATTTTAGCTCAAAATAGCTGCTATACCTGGTAGGGTTTTACCTTCTAAACTTTCTAACATAGCGCCACCACCTGTACTTACGTAGCTAACTTTGTCTTGAAATCCAAATTGTTTTACAGCTGCAACAGAGTCGCCACCACCAACTAACGAAAAGGCACCGTTTTTGGTAGCTTCTGCAATAGAATTTCCTAGGGCTATTGTACCATTAGCAAAACTTTCCATTTCGAAAACACCTAATGGGCCGTTCCATAAAATTGTTTTAGAGGCTAAAACCACATCATGAAATTGAGCTCTAGACTTTGGTCCAGCATCTACACCTTCCCAACCATCTGGAATAGCATCTATTGCTACTACTTGCGTATTGGCATCGTTGCTAAAATCGTCTGCAGCTACAGTATCTACTGGAATGTGTATTTGTACATTTTTTTCTTTAGCTTGTTTTAAAATATCTAATGCGAGTTCCATTTTATCGTCTTCGCAAATAGAATTTCCTATTTTACCACCTTGTGCTTTTACAAAAGTAAATGCCATACCACCACCAATTATTAAATGGTCTACTTTATCTAAAATATTTTCTATAATAGTTATTTTAGAAGAAACTTTAGCACCACCTAAAATGGCTAGTACTGGTTTTTCTCCAGTTTGCATTACTTTATCTATACTTTCTATCTCTTGAGCTAACAAGTTTCCAAAGCATTTTTTACCTTCAAAAAATTGAGCAACTATGGTAGTAGAAGCGTGAGCTCTATGTGCAGTACCAAAAGCATCGTTTACATAAACATCACCTAATTTAGAGAGTTGTTCTGCAAAAGCTTTGTCTCCTGCTGTTTCTTCTTTGTGGTAACGTAAGTTTTCTAGTAGTAATATTTCGCCTGGTTCTAAATCTGCTGCAGCTTTTTCGGCATCTTCGCCTATACAGTTTGGTACAAATTTTACACCTACACCTAATATGTCTTCTACTTTAGATACAATATGTTTTAAAGAAAACTCATCTTGAAAACCTTTAGGGCGTCCTAAGTGAGACATTAAAATACAGCTCCCACCGTCTTCTAAAATCTTAATTATTGTAGGTTTAGCAGAAATAATACGTGTGGCATCTGTAACTTCTAAATTTTCATTTAAAGGCACATTAAAATCTACACGAATTAATGCTTTTTTGTTTTCAAAATTAAAATCATTAAGCGTTTTCATTTATATTTTGTTTTATTGTTTTAAGTTATAGTATGCACAAATGTAATTAATTAAACGCCTAAACAAAATGGCTTTTAACACGAAAACGTTGTAGCAGGTAAACATTTTTTATAAAATTAAACTATTTCCTTATTTGGAGTAAAGCCTTGATCTATAAGTAGCACTAAGTTCTTTATATTTTCGCAAATGTTTCTTTTTAGTTTAAGTATTAAAAAAGGTTTCATAAGTGTACCTAAGATTTCAAAATCTGCAAATACTTCTATGTTTAATTTGGTGCGCCCTTCTTCAACTTCATCTAAAACAAAATAACTGTTAAAACGTTTTGTAAAGGGTATGTTGGGTGTAGATTCTCCATATACCAATTGATTTTTCTTTACTTTTTTAGTAACAGTGGTTAGTGCTAAGTCGTCACTTTTATTAAACAAACAAATGTGTTTTTCTCCTGCTCTATTAACTTTATTTTTTTCGTATTCCATTTTGTCTACACCTTTTACCCAGAGTAGGCGGTAATCGAAATTGCTAATTACTTCGTATAAATCGTTTATAGGTAAATTTATAATTTCTGTTTTATCGAATAACTTGTGTTTTGGCACATTATCTGGAATAGGTGCAATGTTGGGTACTTCTTTTTTAAATGGTTTTAAATTATCGTAGCTAAATGTAATTTCTCCAAAATCGTAGGTGGTACTTATGGTTTTATTATTTAAAGGTCTTACAGCTTGCGTATATATAGCATATTCGCCAATAGGTACATCGTTTTTTAAAAGCCGGTGTACTTGTATAACATCTGCACCATGTGGTTTTTTAAAGTTTCTTACTTCTATAAATTCTATCTCGCCGTAGTGTACTACAAATTTAAGTTTTAGGTTATAGGCTGATGAACAAGCGCCACAATGGCATATACGTTGGTATTCGTAACGTTTTAAGTGTGTATGAAACGTTGTATACATTAGTTTTATTTGGGCTTCTACAGCTTCTATATTTACTGCTTCTTGTATTTTGTAAAAAAACAAAGCATCGCCTTCAATTTCTGCCAATTCTAATTGCATATTATTTTTTTCTAAAAGCAATTCCAACAGCTCTGAAATAATGTGCTTGCTGTGTTTTAAAGCGGTATGGTTTACAAATTCTGTAAAGCCAGAAATATCAGGTATAAAAAGTAATGCCTTATGGCTCATGTGCTAGTTAATTTTTAGATGAAGTGATTTAAACTTTTTATAACACTAAAAATGTGTTGTCGATATTTGCGTTACAACACATAAAATAATTTAAAACACCCCATTATGTACAGAGTACTAGACAAAGATACAATAGAAATGGAAATAGTTCCACTTTTACCAATAACACAGCGAGGTTTTCCACCAAGTGTTTCATTGGTAGAGATTATTAACGCTATACTTTGTAAGCTCAAGACAGGCATGCAATGGCACTAATTTGCAGTTAAAGCACTTTATCTAACCGATAGGCAAGGTTTACCGTTGGCCATGAGCGAGTCTATATCTGACAACAATAATGACATTCATGATATTGAAGTGCTCAAGGGCAAACTTTAAGAGGCTGATATTGTAGTTTAAGGTTTATTTCTAAACGTTGATAACGGATTTGATTCAAAAAACTTTAGAGAAGCTTGTGGTAAAAAGAAATTAACCTAAATTTATGTTTTAATAAACGAAACGGTAGTATACAAGAAAGAGAGGAGTACTTTAACCAAGATTTATATAACAAGCCTTATGTTGTGGAACGTACTAATGTTTAGATGGATAGTTTTAGGTCTTTGTTAAATCGATTTAACATCACTATAGAAAGTTGGAAAGGATTTAATTATCTAGTCTTCTTTAAGATAGCTCTGAAGAAAATCAAAAAAATTTAAATCACTTCATTAAAAAAAGGGACTATCAATAAAGATAATCCCCAGCAATACCATATTATATAAATAAATTTTAATATACTTAAAAAGTATTAATTTTCAGTAAAAAATGATGAAAGTTGGTTAACAGGAGCGCGAAAAGTTCTACAAATTCTACTACCTGTACCAACTCTTCTTGTAACCCTGTTAAGAACAATAAAATAGGTTCCAGTACCTGCACTCAAACAGCCACCATTAGGAACTTCGAAGCGTGATACAACTAAACTTTGTCCTCTAGCAGATAAAGAATTATCATTTGTAGTGCCAACTACTTCATTGTTATCTAATAGTTCATCACTAGCTGAATCACTATCACACGAAACAAATACTAGTATTGATAATATAAGTGTTAATAATTTTAAAGTTTTCATAGTTTTCATAATTTAATAAAGGTTAATGTTAATAATTTTATACGTATATTCTTATATAATTCAAATATATATATAATTTTTATTATAATAAATATTAAAATTCATATTTAACATTTGTTTTTTACAACATAAATGTTTTAAAATATATTATATATATAAGATTTATATGTATTTAAATTAGATTAGATAGATTTTATTTTTTGACTTACAGGTGAGTAATTACATGTATATTGCTCAATAATAAAATAGTTTTATTGCTTCTTTAGTTATAATATTGTTATGTAAATGATATTTTCAACAAAAGATATATTACAATGCTTTTTTCAGATATATTAGGACAAAAACATATAAAAGCCCACCTTACTAAAAGTGTAGATCATGGGCGTATTCCTCATGCACAATTGTTTGTTGGTCCAGAAGGTAGTGGTACTTTGCCTATGGCTATTGCTTACGCTCAATATATTTTATGCGGCAATAGCAATGGAGAAAATACATCTGGCAACTCAGCTTGCAACACTAAGTTTAATGCCATTGCGCATCCAGATTTGCATTTTGCATTTCCAGTAACTACAAGCCAAAAAGTAAAAAGTAAACCTGTATCTAGTTTTTATCTGGAAGAATGGCGAAAGCTATTAAAGGAGCAACCTTATGGCAATTTATTCGATTGGTATAAGTTTTTGGGTGTAGATAATAAACAGGGCCAAATAGGTGTAGATGAAGCTCAAGAAATTGTTAAGGCTTTAACTTTAAAATCCTACGAAGGCGGTTATAAAGTAATGCTGATTTGGATGGCAGAAAAAATGAATACAGCTTGTGCTAATAAATTGCTTAAGCTTATTGAAGAGCCACCTGATAAAACTATTTTTTTACTTATTGCGGAAGAAGAGGAACAGCTAATTAATACCATTCGCTCGCGTTGCCAAGTGTTGCATTTTCCACCTTTATCTCAAGATGATATTAGAGACGCTTTGATTACTAAGTACAGCTTAGAGATTGCTGTTGCTACCAAAATAGCTAATGAGGCTAATGGTAATTTTAATAAAGCTTGCGATTTAGTATATAGAGATTCTGAAGATATTCAATTTGAAAGTTGGTTTATATTTTGGGTGCGTAGCGCTTTTAAAGCAAAGGGTAATAAATCTGCTATTTTAGATTTAATTTCGTGGAGTGAAGACATTGCAAAAACTGGTAGAGAAACACAAAAACAGTTTCTTAATTTTTGTCTAGACTTTTTTCGTCAGGCCTTGTTATTGAATTATAAGGCTCCTACTCTGGTGTATTACCAGCCCAAAACAGAAGGTTTTAAACTCGAAAATTTTGCACCTTATATACATGGTAATAACATTATGGATATTAGTAATGAGCTTCAAGATGCCATTTACCATATAGAGCGTAATGGCAATTCTAAAATTATACTTACAGATTTATCTATAAAACTTACGCGGTTATTGCATAAAAAGGAAAGTTAAAAATATTAAACATAAAAAAACGCCAGAACTTTAAATTCTGGCGTTTTTGGTCTAATGTTAGAATTAGTTACTCTTCTTTTTTATACGCTGCATTTAAAGCATCTAAAATAGTTTGTGTTAAGTTATTTTTTTCTGCACCATAAATTACAGAAGCAGAAGCATCGCTAGTACCTAAAATATAAGTGTAGCCATTTTTCTTACCATAGTCTTTTACAAAATCTTTTACTTTAACAATAAGCGTATCCATATCTGTTTGAAAAGCCTGTGTTAATTGTTGTTGCTCAAATTGCAATTGCTGTTGTAACAGTTGTTGTTTTTGTTGCAATCCAGTCATCAGCTCTTCAGCTTTTTTTCTGTTATTTTTTCTAGCCAATTTTTGGGCTTCTAATTGTCCGTTTTGAGCTTCTAATTGAAATGCTTGACTTATACTGTCTGTTCGCTTTTTAAAAGCATCGTCTTTAACTTTAAATTTATCTTCTACATCTTTTTTAGCTTGATATGCATTTATTAATTCTCCACTATCTATATAAGCTATTTTATCTTTTTGACATGACACTAAAAATAGCATTACAAAAATTGAACAAATTGTAGTTTTCATTTTTTTTGTTTTATATAATTCAATTGTTTTTTTCATTTGAACAAATGTAACAAAGTCCACTAAAATTTTTGTTGAAATGTTCTATATTCATAATATAATAGAAATTGATACATATATAAAATTTAATCGATTTTAATTATTATAAATAACCTTTTTTAAGACGTTTTAAGACGTTTTAAAAAATGACCTTTATAATTTTACTAGTAACTAAGAAAAGTACCCGCAGAAGTGTTTAAAATAAGTATTATCTGTTTTTAATATAATAAATGAGAGAGGAACCCTCGCCAGTGCCTAATGTTTTTATATTAGAGAGGAGACCTATTAAAATGCCCCTTATGGGTTTCATTTTACCAGTTTTATATTTTTCTGAAAGTAGAGATACATAAAAGGCATCGAACCACATGGGTTTTGTTTTTTTTACAGTGAGATTAAATTTAGAGACTAATGTTGTTAGTGCTACTTTATTGAAATGCCATAAATGTCTTGGAACATCGTAAGCAGCCCAATAAGATTTATAATATTGTGCATCGTAACTTTTATAATTGGGTACAGCAATTATTAGTAAACCGTTTGGTTTTAGTAATTTTTTAAAGGCGCTAATTTTTTCTTCTAAATCGGGTATGTGTTCCAGAACATGCCATAGTGTAATTACATCAAAACTATTTTCCTCGAAAGTATTAAAAGCATTCGAGCTTTGAACTGCGTTATTGGTTTTTGCATTGGCTATACGCCTAGCCTGCTCATTAGGTTCTACACCATAAACACTCCAACCTCCATCTTTAGCTGTTTTTAAAAAATCGCCAGTACCACAACCAAAATCTAGAAGTTTTTTTGTTGTACTTTTATTGGAGTTAATGAGTTTTAATTTTTGCTTTAAAGAAACCTTTCTAACCAAATGGTAAACCTTTTCAAATAAATTTCTTTTGGTATCTGTATGCGAAATGTAGTTTTCGCTTTCGTAATATTTATCTAAATGTAATGGTTTGGGCAGCGTTTCTAAAAAACCAAATTCTTGATTTTCTACCAATTCAAAAACTTCTTGAGATACAGAATAATCTTTTACTTTCAATTTGTTTGATTTAAAGCGAGTGTTTAGTGTTTATTTAACTTAGTGGTAACTAGAAAAAAAACTATTTTATCTCCTTTGAAATGTTTTAAAGAGAACACTTAAGGATTTAAAAAATAATGTATTTATAGTTTAATTTATAATGTTCCACGTGGAACATTATAAATTATCTTCCCATATAAACTAATAAAACAGAAATATCATTTGGTGATACGCCACTAATTCTAGAGGCCTGAGATACTGTTGTGGGTTGTATGTTCTTTAATTTTTCGCGAGCTTCAAAACTCATAGACTTTATTTGAGAGTAGTCAAAATTTTCAGGAATTTTTACATATTCTAACCTGCTGAGTTTATCTGCGTTGTTTTTTTCTTTGGCAATATATCCTGCGTATTTAACTTGTATTTCTGTTTGTTCAATAATTTCTCTGTCTAAATTATGTGTTTCAATATAATTTTCTACAGTTTTTACTTTTCTAATATCATCCATTTCAATGTTAGGTCTGGCAAATACTTTAAATAATTTACCAGATTGTTTTACTGGAGACGAATTTTTTGAAGTTAAAATGGGGTTTATCTCTTCTGGTTTAACGCTAGTTTTTTCGAAGAAGGATACAAATTGTTTAGCAGATTCGTGTTTCTCTTCCATACGTTTTAAACGTTTTTTAGTAGCTAAACCTAAATCGTAACCTTTTGGCGTTAGTCTTAAATCGGCATTATCTTGTCTTAATAACGTTCTGTATTCTGCTCTAGAGGTAAACATACGGTAGGGTTCTTCTGTGCCTTTGGTTATCAAGTCGTCTATTAAAACACCTATATAGGCTTCGTCGCGTTTTAAAGTAAAGGCTTCTTTTTCTTGTACTTTTAAACTGGAATTAATGCCAGCCATTAAGCCTTGAGATGCTGCCTCTTCATACCCCGTTGTACCGTTTATTTGTCCAGCAAAATACAAGCCTTCTATTAATTTAGTTTCTAAAGTATGTTTTAATTGTGTGGGCGGAAAATAATCATATTCTATGGCATAACCTGGTCTAAAGAATTTTACATTCTCGAAACCAACAACAGAGCGTAAAGCTTTAAATTGAACATCTTCTGGTAAAGACGTAGAAAAACCATTAACATACACTTCGCAGGTGTTCCAACCTTCTGGTTCTATAAAGAGTTGATGTTTGTCTTTATCTGCAAAGCGGTTTATTTTATCTTCTATAGAAGGACAATAGCGTGGCCCTAAACTCTTAATTCTGCCATTAAACATTGGCGATCTATCGAAACCTTCACGCAGCAAATCGTGTACTTCTTTACTGGTGTAAGACATGTAACAAGAGCGCTGTTGTTCTAAAGGTTTGGTAGTATCTAAATAAGAAAACTTTTCAGGATTTGCATCTCCTGGTTGCTCTGTCATTTTAGAATAATCTAAAGACCTGCCATCGACACGAGGTGGAGTTCCTGTTTTCATTCTACCAGAGTCGAAACCTAAATCTACTAGCTGTTCTGTAATTCCTGTAGCTGCCCTTTCCCCTGCTCTACCTCCACCAAAGTTTTTATCGCCTATGTGTATTAAACCATTTAAAAAAGTACCGTTGGTTAATACAACAGATTTGCATTTTATTTCTATACCTAAACTTGTTTTAACACCAGTTACCTTGCCTCCTTCTATAAGTAAACCAGAAACCATATCCTGATAAAAGTCTAAATTTTGCGTTTGCTCTAATAACATTCTCCAATCTTCAGCAAAACGCATTCTGTCACTCTGTACCCTAGGGCTCCACATTGCAGGGCCTTTAGATTTGTTTAGCATTTTAAATTGTATAGCAGAGGTATCAGATACAATACCACTATAACCACCAAGTGCATCAATTTCTCTAACAATTTGTCCTTTTGCAATACCACCCATTGCTGGATTACAAGACATCTGTGCTATGTTTTGTAAATTCATAGTAACCAACAATGTTTTGCTTCCCATGTTTGCAGCAGCAGCAGCAGCTTCGCTGCCTGCATGGCCGGCACCAACAACTATAACATCATAAACGGTATTAAACATAATTTGTGTTTTTTTAATGATGTTCCACGTGGAACGTTCTAAGATTTAAGACTGCAAATATACGTTGAAATCTTTTATGCCTATGCAAACTTGGCAATGTAGAGTTCTTCTTTCTGGCGCATAATTAGGGCATCTTCTTCTGTTTTGTCTTTGTATCCGCAGTAATGCAATACACCATGAATAATTACACGACGTAGTTCTGTATCGAAGTCTACCTTAAAATCTTTAGCATTGTCTTTTACACGTTCTACAGAAATGTAAATATCGCCTTGAACAGATTTCCCCATAGTATAATCGAAGCTAATAATATCTGTTAATGTGTCGTGATTTAAAAACTCTACATTGAGTTTATGCAGATAATCGTCGTCGCAAAAAATATAATTTATCTCTTCAAGTTTATAGCCCTCGGCTAAAATTGTAGCTTCAATCCAATTCGAAATAGGTGTTTCTAAATCTAATTGAAAAGGTGTTTCGTAGTTAAAACTAATCATCTAAAAAGGGTTTATTTAAAACTTTAATTGTGCTTTATAAAAATGCAAAGAACGTAAATGTTCTGCGTTTATCTTCTAATTTTATGTGGGTAGATGTATTGGTATATTCTAGTTGTATCCTAAAAATTATATACTTTGTTAAAAGTGAAAAGGAATTGTGTTTTTCTAAACAGCTTACCTATTTAAGTCTATATTAAAATGGTTTACTGAAACAAGAAGCGAGTACAATTCCATATCTTCCAGTCTTTATTTTTAATTATTGCATGAAAATCTGCATTGCAATTTTGTGATAATTTACCTGATTAATTATGCAGTCCAAACAAAGTGTTGCAAGCTTAATTAGAACTCTTAAAATAGTTTTGCACTTTCTTTTTATATGAAGGTTGCAAAGGTAGAGCCTGTCTGTTTAATATTTCCGTTGTTTTAAAATATTGCTTAGCATTTGGTATTTGACTTTTTGTGGCGTTTCCAAACGTATTTTGATTGGTTTTAGATTCTCGCTTGTTATCCTCGCCCTGTTGAAATGTGGCATTTTCCATCTTTAAAAGTTGATGTTTTAAAGCTGTCATCTTTTCAAGTGTTTGTTGTGTAAACCCTTTGTTAAGCAAATCTAATTCTATGTCTTCCATTTGTCGAGACAAGCGTTGCCCTAAACCACCTTTACCTTCTTTCTTTAAACGTTCGTTTAAGGCCTGTCGTAATTGTTGCTGTTGCTTGTATATTTCATAAAGTAAAGCATTGTTTTCCCCCTCGTTGTTGCCTTCGCCTTCGCCACCTTTTTGCGAGCCGTCTTTACCACTTTTACCATTTTCACCGCTTTTACCTTGTGCTCCATCTTTGCCTTTACCACCTTTCTTTTGCCCTTTTCCTTCTTTCTCGCCTTCACCTTGCTTTTCACCTTCACCTTCTTTTTGGCCTTTACCATCTTCGCTTTTTGGTTGCCCCTGCTCTCCTTGCTTTAAGCCTTGCTGCATCATTTTTTCAAGCTGCTCTTGGCTCATAATAATATCTGGTAATTGCATTTCGCCTTGGCCACCACTACCCATAGACATGCTCATGCTTTCTTGCATGTTGTCTAAAACATCACTTAAAATATCGGCTAAATTATTGGCTGCGGTAACAGCAAATTGTTGTTTAGAAACCCCTTGGTAAATTTGATTTTCGGCCAGCTGTTCTAAAGATTTATCGATATTAAAAAACACGTCTGCAATTTCTTTGTTAACGGTTTCAGAAAGTTTGGGTTGGCGTAACGACAGTGCAAATAAACTATCGTCTATATGTTCGAAATGTTCTCTAAGATAACTTTGTTGCTTTAAATAGCTGGCATATTTGTTATGGTTAACGGTAATGGATTTAAATTGTTCCATAAGCGCTTCCTCATCAAAAGAAAACAGCACAAGATTATCTAACACTTGCCTTAGCATTTCGGTGTCTTCTTGCATTTGTTCGCCACCCATAGATTGCATCATGTTTTGCATCATGCCATGCATTTGTTGCATTTTCTGGGCCGCCTTTTTTTGGCTTTCCTGTGCCTTTTGTAATCGCTGCTTTTGTTCTTTTTTTTCTGCCTCTGTTTGCGGCGTTTCTTTAGCGTCTTGTTGTTCTTTTTTCTCTAAAGTTTCAGAAGCCTTTTGCTGTTCATCTTTAACTTCTTTTTCGTCTATTTTATCTTGAGGAATAGTTACAGGTTTTTTTAAAGCCTTACTTTCTTCTTTTAATTTTTCGAGTTCTTCTTGAAACGTTTTAAAAGCATCGTTTATGGCATCCTGCTTCTCTTTTGTGTTTTCTTCTTCTTTAGCCTTAGATAATTTCTCTTGCGCTTCAGAGAGTTTCTTTAAATCGTCGGTTAACTTTTCAAGTTTCTTTTCTACGTAAAACCGTTTTGTAAGTTCTAGTAATTGTTGCAAACTGCGTTTTTTGTTTTTGTTTTGTTTGGCAACATCATCTAGTTTTTTAATCAATTCCTCGTTACTTATCTTGTCTTGAATTTTTTTGAGTTCTTCAAGCGTTTTTTCATCTTTTTTAAGCTGCTCTTCATTGTCTTTTAAACGTTTTTTTAAATCTTCCTTTAAAGGGTCTTTTTCAACGGGCGTTTCTTCTTCAAACTTCTCAAGATTATCTTGAAACTTTTTATTAAAGTTTTTTAAGATTTGGTCTTGTTGTTCTTGGCGTTTAAAGAAAGAAGCCAATTTCTTTTTATCATTAAAATTAAGACTCTTTTTTTCTTTACCCGTTCTAGATAATTCGTCGAGGCGTTTTTCTTGTTCTTCAAATTTTTGCAAAGACTTGTTTAGGTCTGTAATGCTTTTATTTTGTGCGTCGAGTTGTTTGTCTTTTTCTTCGTTTTGCGTGCGTTTTCTGTAATTAAAAACAGGACTCTTTTTGCTTTTATAGGCGTTAACTGCATCGTTATCGAAAACTTCAAAATAAAGCTGATAAGGAACGCCAGGAGCAATTTCTAAGTTATCTGGGAAAGCAGAAATAAAATCGGAAATATTGGATGCTGTAATGGGAATGGATTTTGTTTTTAACTTAGAAACGGCATTTGTTGGATAGTAGACTAATTGCAACTTACTTAAACCATAATCGTCACTTACCTGCCCATAGAAATACAAAGTTTGCAAATCTAAACTGTCTATCTTCATTTGTACATTTAACTCAGGAAACTCGTCTTTAACCACATCTATAGCAAAAGATAGGTTTTCGTAATCTTTAAGATTTTTATTACTTGTGCTTAAAGTATAATTAAGCGTATTAAAAAGCTGTTTAGATGCCTTAAAAGCATTTTTTTGTTCTAAAGAAAATTTAAGCGTGTCTTCTGCATACATTAAAACATTTTCGGTAGATTTTGTTTGCAATTGCCAAGTTACTTTGGTGCCTTCTGGAACCATTGCATTGCCTGTACCCTTAAAAACAGCGTCCTTTTTTTTGGTGTGTTTAGGGTAATCTAAAAACATTTTAAAACTTAACAAAGAAGGCGTTTCAATAACATCTAAAGTATAAGGTTTGGAGGAAACAGTATTGGCAGAAAAATTAAAGGTTGTAGTTTCTTGAGGTTGCGAAAATACATACTCGAAAGCACCAACACCTGTTTGTTGTAAAACATAAGTTTCGTTATTATAGGTAATTTGCGCATTTTCTGGAACAACAGCACCTGCTGTTTTAACCATGAGTTTAAAATCTTTACCCTCTACGGCTTGTAAATTGTTATTAAGCACAAAAAATTGAAAAGGTGCAGGAGGCTCATAAGCTGTTTTGTAATCCACAACACGTTTATAACTATCTTTAAACCAGCTAAAATGCCCTGTGAAATACACAAGAAGTACAACTGCTATAGGAAGTATGGCATATTTTAGATACGAAATATTATGTTTAAAATTAACTGCAAGTTTAAAGGGTATAGGATTTAGTGCTATGGCTTTTTGGTTGATGCTGGCCAATAACAAATCAGATTGGTCTTTGCTGTTTTTAAGCTGGATAACATTAAGCAACTTATCGTCTACTTCAGGAAAATGCTCTCCTATAATTTGTGCCGCTTCGGTATAATCAATACCTTTTTTCAGCTTGAATAATTTTGCTAAAGGCAACACAATAAATTTGGTAAGTAAAGCCAATTCTACAACAATAAACACCCAAAAAAGTACAGTTCTAGATGTTGTGCCAAGCCATAAAAAATGTTCCAACAGTAGTGTGAATAAAAAGTATAAAACGCCAATGGCGAAAAAAAGTATAGCGCCCTTTAGTAGTTCGTTAATGTGGTAACGTTTAATAAAGCGTTCTAACTTGTCTTGTATAGTTTTAAAATTGTCCATATAAATTTATCTAAAAATGGATGCCTTTTACATTTAAAGTTAAATAGAAAAGGGAGACGTTATTTTATTGTATTGGGGCTTAACTAAAATACGATTAGAATGCGTAAAATGCTTTTATAACCTTTAGTAGCCTTAAATTACTCCTAAAAATAGTTTAAATATAGTAGTAAGCCATAAATACGACAATTTATTGTGTTTAAAATAACAGAATACTTTTAGCAATAGCACCAAGGTATGGGTTAAGACACAAACTATTGTATCAAAATAACGTATTCTCGTTGCTATTTATTGAGCTTAAATTGTTGTTTAAAACTGTATTTCTAAGTAGAGTAAAGCTCTATTTAGGTTTATGCGCCAGTAGTAGATTTCTTTTTACAAGCCCAAAAGTTAAACCAAACTGCAAATACAATAATGCATACTTAACATTTTTATTTAGGTGTTAGTAAAACGCTATTTACTACAATAGAAAGGATCGGGTTTTCTGTGTTTTGAGTTTTAAAAAATACTTAAAATGTTAGTTTACAATTTTGCGTTTTTACAGCCTTTATAATTAGGTGTTAATTGTATCTTTGTGCCACGCATAAAAATAAGGTGTAAACAAGTATTATAGCTTATAAGTATTGCGTACTATTTAAGATATAATTTTAATAAAATGACCAAAAACGTTCGTGTGCGTTTTGCACCTAGCCCTACAGGGCCTTTACATATTGGCGGTGTTCGTACTGCTTTATTCAATTATTTATTTGCCAAAAAACACAAAGGTACTTTTGTGTTGCGTATTGAAGATACAGACCAAAACCGTTATGTAGAAGGTGCAGAACAGTATATTATAAATGCTCTAAAATGGTGTGGCATGCCAGCAGATGAAAGCCCAGAATTTGAAGGTAAGTACGGCCCGTACCGTCAGAGCGAACGTAAAGCATTGTATAAAACATATGCAGATGCACTTATAGCCTCTGGAAACGCGTACTATGCTTTTGATACTGCCGATGCTTTAGACGCCCAACGTAAAACAGATGAGGCTAATGGAAAAACCTTTATTTACAATTGGCACAACCGGTTACAATTAGAGAATTCTTTATCGCTTAGCCCAGCAGTTGTAAAGGCAAAACTAGATGCAGGAGAAGCCTATGTTATTCGCTTTAAATCGCCACAAGACGAAACTCTACATTTAAAAGATAGCATTAGAGGCGATATAAAAATAGACACCAATATTTTAGACGATAAAGTATTGTTTAAAAGCGACGGCATGCCTACTTATCATTTGGCTAATATTGTAGACGATCATTTAATGGAAATTACTCATGTAATTCGTGGAGAAGAATGGTTGCCTTCTTTAGCATTACACCACCAATTGTACAAGGCTCTAGGTTGGGAAGCACCAGAGTTTGCCCATTTACCATTAATTTTGAAACCAACAGGCAAAGGAAAATTGAGTAAGCGAGATGGCGATAAATTAGGTTTTCCTGTTTTTCCTTTAGAATGGAAAGACCCTAAAACTGGAGACATTTCTCGCGGTTATAAAGAAGACGGTTATTTTCCTGAAGCTATGGTTAATTTCTTAGCCTTTTTGGGTTGGAATCCTGGAACAGAACAAGAGCTATTTTCTATGGAAGGCCTAATAGAAGCTTTCGATTTAAGCAAAGTAAATAAATCTGGAGCACGTTTCGATCCCGATAAAACCAAATGGTTTAACCACCATTACATGCAAGAACAAGGGAGTGCCACTTTGGCCGAAGCTTTTAAAGCCCAGCACGCTGCACTTGCCGATATAGACATTAACTACATAGCTATGGTTGTAGATCTTGTAAAGGAGCGCGCAACCTTTGTGTCCGATTTTTGGGATTTAAGCCATTACTTTTTTAAAGCTCCAGAGACCTTTGATGAAAAGGCCTCTAAAAAAGCATTAAAAGACGGTACCGAAGCTATTCTTAGAAAAGTAAAAGACCTTATATTGCATATAGACGATTTCACAGTTATGGCATTACAAACTGATATCAAAGGATGGATTACCAGTAATGAAATTGGCTTTGGAAAAGTTATGATGCCCTTACGACTAGCTTTAGTAGGTGCTTTACAAGGTCCAGATGTTTTCGAAATTATGTTTATGATAGGAAAAAGCGAATGTGTAAAGCGTATTGATAACGTTATAGGCGTTTTGTAAAACAGCACATAAATAAAAGTATGTATTTAAAGAACGCCATAGCACAATTTCTTCTAGCTATTTCAACGTTTACGGTACATGCACAAAACCCCATTATTAAAAACATGGGTGTATCCGATCCACATATAAGGGTGTTTAACGACACCCTTTTTTTATATAGTGGCCACGATGCCAACCCTAAAGCTAAAACATGGGTTATGAAAGACTGGCGCGTGTTCTCTTCTACAGATCTTATCAATTGGAAACATAGAACCACCATTAGTCCAGAAAGCAATTATATGGATAACAATTCTACAGATTGTTGGGCTAGTGATGCTGCTGTTAAAAATGGTAAATATTACTTCTATTTTTCAGATAGAAAACGTGGCGTTGGTGTTATGAAGGCACCACAACCAACAGGTCCTTTTGCTGATGCGTTAGGAAAACCCTTGGTATCTCCTATGCACGACCCAACCGTTTTTATAGAAAACGATTCCTTAAAAACAGCATATCTTATTTATGGCGATAAAGCTGGCGGTGGATTTCATATAGCACAACTAAACGCAGATATGATTTCTGTTGCAGAAACGCCAAAACCCATTACAATAACGGGGAAGGCATGGAAAGCAGCTCCGCAATGGATGGATAAAAATTACCTGTTTAAACATAACGATACCTACTACTTGAGCTGGGGGCGCGATTATGCTACGTCTAAACACATTTATGGCCCATATAGAAGCGTAGGTGCTGTGGGAGAAGGCTATGGTTTAAACGAGTTTGCTCACGGCAGTTTTTTTAATTGGAAAGGACAATTTTACCATATTTGGTGTTATTACATTACCAAGGGCTTTAAATATCGAGAATCTATAATAAGTTATTGTCATATAGACAATACAGGCCAAATAGTAACAGACACTAAATTTTTAGACGCACATTTTAATGTAGGTGTGGGCCAATATAATGCCAATTGGGATACGATTGAGGCAGAGTGGTATTACGAAAAACAGGGCAATATTAATAAAAGAGGTACTGCAAAAACAGGGTTTTACCTTTCTAATATTGCGCCTCAAGATTGGATAAAATTTGCCAAAGTTACCATAGATGCACCATATACAAGTATTCTAGCACACCTAGCATATACAGGCATAAAGGGAACTGTAGAATTTAGGGTTGGCGCTATAAACGGTAAATGTTTAGGAAAACTAAAATTAGGTAGAAGTTTAGCCACAGAAGGTTTTAAAACCCATTCTTGTAATATAAATACAACTAAAGGCGTAACAGATTTATACCTTGTGTTTAAAGGTACAAAAGACAGTACTTTTAAGTTAGATTGGATAAAATTTAACTAAACACCTAAAAAGACAGCTCTGCTCCTACTACCAAAACGCTGGTATTGCCTTCAAATTCAGACGCTCCTCCTAAAGTATTTAAATCTTCATCATCTAAATTTTTTAAGGTATTTGTAAACCCATAAAAATATTGAGCCTTTACTTTAAAATTTTTAAAACCGAGAGACACTCCAAGAACACCATTTACATTAATTTGCGAAATGGGTGTAATATCAGCTGCCCTTAGACTGGTATAATTGGTAATAAAATACCCCTCTTGTGCCCTATCGTCCAACTCTAATTCTCCATTGTATTGAAACGAAGGTCCAAGTTGTATTGTAATGTGCTTAGGCAATAGCTTTATATGAAATAAAGGATTTAATTGTACAGCTAAAACTTTAAAATCTATAAAATCACGCTGTGTACTCAATAAGGCAGGTCTAGCAGATATACCTATGTTATTTTGAGAAAATAACATACCAAGACTTACGTTGTACCATTTATGAGGCAGGTCTACTGTAGCATGAAGCCCACCCAAAAAACCAACACCTTGAGAGGTTTCAAAGTTATCTGTAATAATATCGAAAAGTGTGGCACCACCTTGTATGGAAAAACCATTGGTGATACGAACTCTACCTTTTTTTTGTGCCTGAATATTTGTAACAAAACATAGTACAGACACTACTAATATGAAAAACCTATTAATTTTCATTATATTTAGGGTTTAAATACCAAATATAAATTAAATTAATCACCAACCATTATTAATCTTTTAACAATACAGCTTATGAGTTTTTTATTTATTCCCGTTTTGGTATTTGCAGTAGTCGTTTTAATATCTGCCTTTTTTATTATTAAACAGCAAACAGCAGGTATTATAGAGCGGTTTGGTAAGTTTCAAAGTATTCGCCATTCTGGTTTGCAATTAAAGATACCTTTGGTGGATCGCATCGCAGGAAAATTAAGCCTTAAAATACAGCAACTAGATGTTATTATAGAAACAAAAACTAAAGATGATGTTTTTGTACGTTTAAAAGTTTCTGTGCAATACAAAGTAATTCGCGAAAAGGTATACGATGCATTTTATAAGCTAGATTACCCGCACGACCAAATAACAAGTTACGTATTTGATGTGGTACGTGCCGAAGTACCAAAAATGAAACTGGATGATGTTTTTGTGAGAAAGGACGATATTGCTATAGCTGTTAAATCGGAATTGAACGATGCTATGATTGAGTATGGCTACGATATTATAAAAACCTTAGTTACAGATATAGATCCAGACGCCCAAGTAAAAGAAGCTATGAACCGTATTAACGCTTCCGAAAGGGAAAAAATAGCAGCACAATTTGAAGGTGATGCACAACGGATACTAATTGTAGAAAAAGCAAAAGCCGAAGCAGAAAGCAAACGTTTACAAGGTCAAGGTATAGCAGATCAGCGCCGTGAAATTGCTCGTGGATTAGAAGAATCTGTTGAAGTATTAAACCGTGTTGGCATAAATAGCCAAGAAGCTTCTGCACTTATTGTTGTTACACAGCATTACGATACTTTACAATCTCTAGGAGAAGAAACCAATAGTAACTTAATACTACTCCCCAATGCGCCTCAAGCAGGTAGCAATATGTTAAACGATATGGTGGCCAGTTTTACAGCAAGTAACCAAATTGGAGAAGCCATGAAAAATAATAAACCCAAAAAGAAAAATAGTGATGATTAAAAAAGCCTCTTACCTACTATTAGCTTTACTTTTAATGTTAAGCAGCTCTACGTTTGCGCAAACAAAAGAAGAATTAAAAGCTTCTGCTTTACGCGATGCCAAGTTGTACAGCAAGGCAAAAGTTAAGCTCGATTACGAAACTGTTGTAAAGCACACCCACCCATCAATTATTAATGGCAGTGGTGGCACAGCAAAAGTTTTAGAAAATTTAAAAACAAGTTACGCAAGTTTTAAATCTAATAATAAAACAGCGTATGAGAAGTCGAATGTAAAATCGGTTTCGAATGTTGTTTTTGAAAATGGAGAATACAGATGTTTGGTTGAAAGTTACGACCAAATTAAAAAAGATAATGCCAGAACAAAATCTAAAAATTACCTTATAGGCACTTATAACGATGCGGCCAAAATTTGGGTGTTTTTTAAAGCTAGAGAATTAAAAGGAGAAATGGGAAATGTATTTTTCCCAGATTATAAAACCAGTTTAGACATACCGAAAGATGTCGTGACAAGAAAGCGTTTTTAAAGCGTACAGTACAAAAAGCCCTTTAGTTTTTTTCTAAAGGGCTTTTTTGTATTAAGATTTTTTGAATTCAATCTCCTCTTCTGGAGCTTCCTCTTCTTCTCCAATACCCTCCTGTCCTCTAGCACGACCAGGAAAACTTAAAGACGTACTCGCAAATGTGGTTCCAAAATTAATATTAGCTTGGTACACTTGGTTAACGGCGTCTTCTACTTGGTGTTGAGACAGTTCTCTTAAAGGATGAATAAACACAGACCAGAGTACACCCTCTGAAACGGCGTATTTAACATCTAATGCTGTGTGAAAATTTGCCACTAAAGCAGCTTGTATCAATTCTTCGTTTAAACCATTAGCCTCTCGAATAGGGGAAATAATGCGCATTCTATTATGGCTCTCGTCTGTAATGGAGATAATAGGTGTATTGTTTACAAAAAATTGCCAACCGCCTAATCTGCCATTAATAGAATCGCTAACCGCAGTATATATTTCTTGTAATTTTTCGTTATTCATATCTTGAGACATTCCTAAGAAAGGAATTGCAAAGAGAAATGTTAGTAATCGCTTCATAATAAACAGGGTTTAGCTAATTAAGTCGTAAATAATGAGTAATACTTAAAAATAATGAACTTTAATTAAAAGGATGGCGTTCTTGCCAATCTTTTTTTGGATTCATAAAGCGAAAAACAGGTTTTAAGGCTAAATTTAAGACCTTACTAGTATGTTTTAAGTAAAGCGTCATGCTGCGGGCTTCGGCGCCCACAGAGCTTTTAATTTCCATAGCAGTGCGGGCGTAGATTATAGAAGAAAAACCATTTGCAATACCATAAGACGCCATGTCGTAAAGCATATTTAAGTACAGTTGGTGGGTTTGTTGCTGCGCCATGTCGTAACCCAGAAAATAAGTTTCTAAATTTTTACCATTTTCTAGCAGCGTAAAAAAACCGATAAGTTTTTGGTCTAGATAATACCCAAACACCTTAAAACGATCACCCAAATGTGTTTTAAAGCTTAAAAAGTGCTGTTCTGGTAACGTAAAAGTGTTAATACTTGCATTTTTACTTACATTAAGGTATAATGCATGTAATTGTTTAGCATTTAGTTTTATGGTATTTAAATCCAGTTCTTTGCAAACAACACCATCAAGTTTTTTTCTGGCGCGTTTGTATCTGGATCTGTATTTTTTAGTCATGTTTGCTACATAAGCTGCCGTTGTATCCCAATGAACCCTTATAGGCATTACCATATTAGGCTGCACAGTAGCGGTGTGTAGAGCTTGTTGTTTTAGGCTAGGCAGGTGTGCAAAGCTATCATCTTTAAAAAAATCTTTAAAAAGGATTATACGTACCGTTTTACGAAATTCAGTTTTTATCGTAGCTTTTAAAACAGCTATAGCGTTAAAAATTTCAGTATAAAACTCAGAAACAGAAAGTTGTTTTTGGTCTACAGCAATGCCATGTTGTCCAGTGTGCATCACATTGCCAACAACAAGTACGTTTCCTTTTAAAACTTTAGAAAGTGCATTTTGAGCTAAAGTTTTAAGGCAAGATACTTTTGTAGTTCTAAACAAATCTTTTAAGTAAAGTTGCACGCGTTGTACAAGTGCTATGCCTACCAGCGTGTCGTTTTTAAAAACCCCAACATAATACAAACTAATATTATTGGGTGCAGCGCTTTCTATACTTTTTAAATAGGTTTTCTGAAGAAAAATATCATTCACAGCAAGGTTTTCCCAAGTTTTAGGAATAGCACTTACAGTTGTATAAATTTTATGATGTATCAATATAAAATTAAAGACTGAAAATACAGCGATCTCCAGTCTTTTTGTTTGTTATTTTTATGCAAAATTAAACCCATCCTCCTATTATAGCACCCATTACAGCTAAGGTAACCACCCAGTAACCAACGTTTATAAAAATGAGTTTCCAGCTTTTATGTTCAAAGCGTCCATTTGTAGCCATAATAGGTAATACAAACATAATACCAGCCATTGCACCATGTATGGCGCCATGCCCGAAACTTCTATACTTTCCAGACCATTCTGCTAAAAACGCTTTGGCTGTTTCGCCATCTAATTGGCCTTCCGTCATCCCAAAAACGCCCATTTCGTGTACCACTAAAAACTGCGTGAAAAAAGCAAGCATAACGGCAAATAGTAGAGAAATTCCTAAAACCACAGGCATGTTAGTGGCCTTAATTTTTTCTTCTGTAACACCAGATTCTTGCATCCATGCCTTCTTAAAAAGTAGAGGCCCATACCAGATAAATCCAAGAATCATAGGTACTAAGGCTGCAACAAAAATGGCTATTAGATTAAATTTCATAATTACTTTGGTTTTGATTAGTACTTAAAAATACGAAAAATAACGTTTTAGAAACCGCCTTTTAGCATTCTGTATTAGCAAATTAAAGGGCAGTTAGAGCCTTAGCTTCTTCAACTAAAAGCGTGTTTTTGTCTTCTAGTGCTTTAGAAATAAAAGCTGTTACAGCTTCATTTTTTTCAAGTCCATTTTTCAACAAAACCCCAAGTGTAATCATGGTGATGATACGTGTGCCAGATTTTTTAACAGATGTATTGAACAAAGGAGCTACATCGTCGTAACTTACTTGCTGTGCCAATTCTATAATTTCAGCCTTTGCCTTGGCTTGCTTATCTTCTGGCATTCTATCGTATTTCTTGCCATAGGATTTTATCTGCTCTATAGGCGGTCTGTTATTTTGCTGTGGTTGTTTTTGCTGAGTTTCATTTTGTTTAGGCTTTACTTTTGCCCAAGTATCTCGCAGTCCAACCGTTTTATTAAATACTAAATTAGCTGAAGTTGTATCATTATCTACATTAAAATAACCCAAGCGTTGAAACTGGTAACGCTCTCCTATTTTGGCTGTTTTTAAACTTGGCTCCACAAAAGCAGTTATAGTTTTTAAGGAATTAGGGTTAACAAAATCCATGAAATCTTTATCTGCATGAGCATCTGGTGCTTCGTTGTTAAATAATCTATCGTACTCCCTAACCTGTGCCGTTATTGCGTGAGATATGGATACCCAATGTAAGGTGCCTTTTACTTTTTTAGAAGCGTCTTCAGAATAGGTACAGTGTATTTCGGTAACGGTACCACTGGCATCTTTTTCAACATGATTAGCTTTTACTATATAAGCATTTTTTAAACGTACTTCGCCTCCTAATTTTAATCTAAAAAACTTGCTGCTGGCTTCTTCTTTAAAGTCAGCCCTTTCTATGTACAGGTTTTTAGAAAAAGGTACTTTTCTAAATCCAGCATTCTCGTCTTCAGGATTGTTTTCGGCATCGAACCACTCTTCTTTATCTTCAGGGTAGTTGGTTACTACAAGCTTTACAGGATCTAAAACAGCCATAACCCTCGGTGCTATTTTATTTAAATCTTCACGAATGCAAAACTCTAAAAGCGACACATCTATAACATTATCGCGTTTGGCAACACCAACTGTTTCTACAAATTTTCTTATGGCAGCAGGTGTATAGCCTCTGCGCTTTAAACCAGAAATTGTAGGCATTCTGGGATCGTCCCAGCCATTAACAATACCATCTTCCACCAGCTTAAGCAGTTTACGCTTGCTCATTATGGTGTAGCTGAGGTTTAACCGGGCAAATTCACGTTGTTTAGGACGTATCTTTTTAGAATCTACAACATGATCTAAAAACCAATCGTAGAGTTCTCTGTGGGGCTTAAATTCTAACGAACATAAAGAGTGTGAAATCTGTTCGATATAATCGCTTTCTCCATGCGTCCAATCGTACATAGGGTAAATACACCAATCGTTACCTGTTCTATGATGTGCTTTATTTATTACACGATACATTATAGGATCTCGCATAAGCATATTTGGGTGCTGCATGTCTATTTTAGCTCGCAAAATGTGCTCACCTTCACTAAATTCTCCTGCTTTCATACGTTCGAACAAATCCAAATTTTCTGCTACAGACCTATTTCGGTAAGGTCCATCTACGCCAGGTTGCGTTGGTGTGCCTTTTTGTTCTGCCATAGCTTCACTGGTTTGCGAGTCGATATAGGCTTTACCCTCTTTTATAAAGAGAAGGGCCCAATCGTATAATTGCTGAAAATAATCTGAAGAAAATAAAACCTTATCCCACTGGTAACCTAACCACGAAATATCGCGTTTTATAGCATCTACATACTCTTGCTCCTCCTTTGCAGGGTTGGTATCGTCGAATCTAAGGTTTACAGGTGCATTGTAATATTCGCCCAAACCAAAGCTAATACCAATGGCTTTAGTGTGGCCTATGTGTAAATATCCATTAGGTTCTGGCGGAAATCTAAACCGTAAGTGGTCTTTAGACATACCGTTAGATAAGTCGTCTTCTATAATTTGTTCTATAAAATTTAGTGATCTTCTTTCTTCAGACATAAAAAATTATTGCAATACGTAATTCTTAAAAACAGAAACTACTCTAATTAAATAAAAGTATTGACAAAATTAGGTAATTTTGCCGACTTAAAACCAGTGCTAATGGGAATAATAAAAGTTGAAAATATAAGGGTATTTGCTTACCATGGATGTTTAAAAGAAGAAACAAAAATAGGCAGCGATTACCGTGTAGATATTAAGGTAAAAGCCAATTTAAAAACCTCATCGCAAACAGATGCACTTGAGGATACTGTAGACTATGTGTTTTTAAATAAGGTTATTAAGCAGGAAATGAGTATCCCTTCTAAACTTTTAGAGACTGTAGCTAAACGCATACTGGATCGGGTTTTTAATGAAGACCAAATGGTGAAAAAGGCAACGGTTTGTATTAGTAAAATAAATCCTCCAATTGGGGGCGATGCGGAACAGGTAACGATAAAAATGACCGATAGACGTAAAAAGTGATTTTTAACGATTACAAACTCATAATTTTTTATACATTTGCAGTCATCTTTTAAATTGTAGTATTTAAAAGAATTTAACTGGCGTCGTGGCCGAGTGGCTTAGGCACAGGTCTGCAAAACCTGCTACAGCGGTTCGATTCCGCTCGACGCCTCAACAAAAGCTTTCAGTATTTACTGGAAGCTTTTTTACGTTTTTGGTGTAATTTTATGAAATTGCTCGGATCAAGTCCAAAAGTTGTGTTTAAGCAAAAATTTGAGTTAGTCTGAATAAAAAGAATTCCACATTTCTGACGCCT
>CANLCJ010000007.1 GCA_947489085.1 uncultured Flavobacteriaceae bacterium | reverse complement strand
ATGTCATAGCCAAGTAGTACTAATAACCCATAAGCTTATTGTACGCCTGTTTTTTTAAAATAGGAGTTATAAAAAATTACAAATTATACATTATAGTGTTTCCACTATACAAGCTCATGATCTTATTTCAGTATGTTAACATATAAAATCCTGAATCTAATTCAGGATAAAAACTTAAGGTGGTTATAGCGATGGGGCTCACCTCTTACCATTCCGAACAGAGAAGTTAAGCCCATTAGCGCCGATGGTACTACATTTGTGGAAGAGTAGGTCGTCGCCTTTTTTGAATCCTCAATCTAATTTTTAGATTGAGGATTTTTTTTATACCAATATCTCACTTTTGTTCTGGTGTAAAAAATTAACTGTTTATTTAGCATTTTTAGAATAATCAGAAGCTTAAATCATTAATTTCATAATTATCTCTACAAGTTTTACTTAATATCAATATATGCTTATCTTAGAAATAAGAGAATTTGTAATTGCTTAATTCTCTGTACTAGAAGTCGATGTAAAATATTTTGATGTATGAAAAAGATGATAAATATACCTGTGTTTAATATTAAAAATTTTCAGGATTATAACAATTGCATGTCTTTTGATAGTAATTTTTATATAAGACCTTTTAACGACCATATAAATGTTAACTTATTTATAGAAAAACCGCATGGTCATGATTTTTATTTGATACTGCTCATAACTAAAGGGACTGGCACGCATTCTATAGATTATGAGGAATATAATGTAGAACCAGGCACATTATTTATTGTATCACCAGGCCAAGTACATTGTTGGAATTTATCAGATGATGCGGATGGTTATGTTTTATTTTTTAAAAAAGAATATTTTTTAATCGATTTTGGTCACGATAAATTAATGAAACTACCATTCTTTAAATCTTCATACAGTATTCCTTATCTAAAATTAGATGTTAAAGAAATTGCTGTCTTAAATGCAATGTTCGAAAACATAAATAAAGAATACCAGAAGCATTTATTTAGTTATCATGAAATGATAAGATTGCATTTAAACATATTGTTTCTCGAACTTTCTAGAGTTTATAGTAAACAACAAGATGAAGGCTTGGTTTATAGTTACGAAGTTATACAGTTAAACCGTTTTGAAAAATTGGTTAATGAACATTTTATAGAACAGAAATCTTTAAATTTTTATGCAAGCCAAATGAACATTACAATGAAACAACTTGGTTATTTGTGTAAAAAAGTAATAAATAAAACACCTTCGGAAATCCTGTTGGACAGAACCATTTTAGAAGCTAAAAGATTTGTTATACATACCGATATGTCTATTAATGCCATTGCAGATGCTTTAAATTATAATGACGATTCGTACTTTATAAGATTTTTTAAGAAAGTATGCCATTTAACACCAGAACAATACCGCCAATCTTTTAAATGGCACAGTTAGAAGTAGTGCAAAAAAGATACAATTAACTTTCCAGAATTGAAGAGGCAATAACAGTATTATTACCTCTCAATCTTAAAGTTTAAAAGTTAGTCAAAGTCTTAAATAGCTTTAATATCAAAACTATTTACGTATTCTTCTGGATGGTTAGGATCGAATTCTTTGCCCATTATAATATGCTTTTTATAAGTTACAGAAGGTGCTTCATATCCTAATTCTTTCATCTTAGCACCACATTCGGCAGCTAAATATACTTGTTCGGCAATTTTTTTGTAATCAATATCTTTTTTTACGTAGCCCCAGCGTTTCATTTGTGTTAATATCCAAACGCCCATAGAATGCCAAGGGAAGGGATCGAAACCAATTCTATTGGGTTCGTTTAAAACGTTGCCTAAACCATCTGCATATTTGCCGGTAAGTACCTGTTTAATAACAGATGCAGGTTGGTTTAAATAATTTTTTGGAGCTATAGCCTCAGAAATAGTTGCTCTATTCTCTTGTTTAGAGGAGTAGTTTGTGGCATCTATAATAGCACTAAACAGTGCAGCATAGGTGTTAGGGTGGTTTTTAGCAAAGGCTTCGCTACATGCAAAGGCACAACAAGGGTGGCCCTCCCAAATATCTTTAGTTAGCATGTGTAGGAAACCCACACCTTCGTAAACAGCTCTTTGATTAAATGGGTCTGGAGATAAATAGCCATCTAAATTACCAGCTTTTAAGTTCGCTACCATTTCTGGTGGGGGAACAACACGTATTTGTATGTCCTTATCAGGATCTAAGCCAAATTCTGCTACATAATATCTTAGTAGAAAATTGTGCATTGAATACTCAAACGGAACGCCAAATTTAAAGCCTTTCCATAATTTAGGATCGCGTTTATTTTTATGTTTATTATGCAAACATATGGCTTGTCCATTAATATTTTCTACGGCGGGCATAATATAATTTGCAGAAGTAGATCCTGCACCCATAGTCATAGCTAATGGCATTGGGGTAAGCATGTGCGAAGCATCATACTCATTATTTAAACTCTTGTCTCTTGCCACGGCCCAACCAGCAGTTTTAATAACATCTACATCTAAACCATATTTTTCATAAAATCCAAGAGGTTTAGACATAATAATAGGAGTGGCGCAAGTAATAGGAACAAACCCAATATTGAGTGTCGATTTTTCTAATTTTGAAGCACCAGCTTTAGAGGCTCCACCATTTTCGACTTTCTTTTTTGTTTCATTTACACAAGACTGGAGAGCGCCAAGCGGAATTATTGAAAGCAATGCAGCTCTAAATGTGCCAGCACCAACAGTCTTTATAAAGTTTCTTCTTTGCATGTCGTTTCCATTAAAAATGGATTTTACAATAGAAGTTTCTACAAAACGATTTACAATTTCTTCGTCTGAGTTGGGAAGATTTTGCACCATTTCTACATCTTTAGAATGGCAAGATTTACAACTACAGCCTGCGCCATGCGATAAATCGGAATTTTCGTTAAACGGATCATCTAAACTATTTACTGGCATAACTTTAATGTTTTAGTTAATTAATACTTTTATGTTACCATTTTTTATAAGGTAGAAACTTACCCGTCATGGTAATTTGTACTCTATCACCTTTTGGGTCTTCTACTTTATCAACATCTAGTGTAAAGTCGATTGCACTCATAATACCGTCTCCAAATTTTTCGTGGGTAACAGATTTAATACTAGGGCCATAAACGTAGGCAATTTCGAATAGCCTGTAAATTAGAGGGTCGCTAGGTACGGTTTGGCCTGTTCCTTTTAAAGGATATTCCATTAATGTTTCTTTAACTACATCATCTAAATCTAAAAGTGTAATTACAGCTTCTGCCTCTGTAGTGTTTAAAGAGGCACTTCCCATACAAGCAGCAGCAATACATACAGGGTTCAAACCTGTTTTTTCAGCTAAAGTGTCCCAAGATATGTTTTTCGCTTTCTTTGCTTCTAAGATGGTTTTTGTCATTAGTTGTTTGTCCATGAGCTTTATATTAAGGATTAATAATATTGTTTTCTAAATTGTATTTTAATTTTATTGGATCTACAGTTAAAGGAAGGTCTTTATCTAATAATGTACCTTCTTTAAGTTTTTTAGCCACTAATGAAGATTGATTTACTAAGAAATCTACCAAGTAATTTCTAATCACGTAGTAAGCAGGATGGTTTACAATTTGCGATCTATTTCTAGGTTTAGGGATATCTACAATAACAGTTTCTGCAACTCTAGCTTCAGGGCCATCAGACATTAATAATATTTTATCTGAAAGCAGTATAGCCTCATCTATATCATGTGTTATCATAAAAGTAGTTTGTTTGGTCTTATCGCATATTTCAACCAACTTATCTTGAAGTTTACCCCTTGTTAGTGCATCTAAAGCTCCAAAGGGTTCATCCATTAACAATAAGCTTGGCTCTATTGCAAAAGCTCTAGCTATACCTACACGTTGTTTCATTCCACCAGAGAGTTCAGATGGCTTTTTATGTATATGATCTTCGAGATTAACCATTTTTAAAAAATAATTGGCCCTACTCTCAATATCTTCTTTAGACATTGTTTTAAATTTACATTTAATGGCCATTGTTACATTTTTAAGAACAGTTAGCCAAGGTAGGATACTGTGGTTTTGAAAAATAACACCGCGTTCTAAGCTAGGTTTTTCAACCTCTTCGTCTTGCATTTTAATACTACCTCCAGAGATTGAATTTAAACCAGCAAGATTATTTAAGATGGTAGATTTACCACATCCTGAATGCCCAATTAAACATATAAACTCTCCTTTTTCTATAGAAAAACTTACATTTTCGTAAATGGTAATAAAGCCTTTGCCATCTTTTGTAGGGTAAGATTTAGAAATATTGTTTACGCTTAAAAAGTTATGATTCATATAGAGCTAATTTTATTCTTGATAATTAAAATATTTTGATGTGTAGGATATAGCAGCATCTAATACCATACCTACAATTCCTATCATAAGTATGGAAAACACAACACTTGCCAAATCCAAATTATTCCACTCGTTCCAAACGTAATAACCTATACCAGTACCTCCTACCAACATTTCGGCAGCTACTATAACCAACCAAGAAATACCCATAGATATTCTTAATCCTGTAAAAATAGTAGGGAGTGCAGCTGGTAAAATAATAGTGAAGGCCATTTTAAAACTATTCATCTCTAGGGTTTTACCAACATTTAGAAAATCGGTTTTAACAGACATTACGCCAAAGGCTGTATTTATAAGCATTGGCCAAATGGAACAGATAAAAATTACAAATACAGAAGATAGAATAGAATCTTTAATAACGAATAATGCTAAAGGCATCCATGCAAGAGGAGAAATGGGTTTTAAAATTTGTATGTAGGGTTGCAATGCTTTATAAAATACAGGAGACATACCAATTAAAAACCCTAAAGGCACTGCTATAATAACAGAAAGGAAATATCCAGCCATAACTCTAAGAATAGAAAAAGCCAGTTGTGTGCCAATACCTTTATCATTAGGGCCATTATCGTAAAAAGGGTGACTCAATTCTTTAAAGGCCAGTTTTGCAACTTCAACAGGGCCTGGTACATGCGCTTGTTTTTCGCCAAGTCCCATTAACGTTTCGTATTCAGTTAAGTTCTTTTTAGTTCTAGAACCATCGCCTGTAAGCAGTTCGCCAACAATAACAAAAGCTACCAGTATAAGAATAGATAATAAAATGGATTTCTTTGTTTCAGTCATATCAATTTGAAATAAAATGGATCTGTAACAAACTTAATTATTGTCCTTCTGTATCCTATAGGACTAAAAATCCTTTTGGTGGGATAAATTTCACTAATATTCAGTGTTTTATGGTTTTTGATAGTTTTTTTTCTGCAAAACACACGATTTAGTGATAGTATTCGAATTTTTAATCACATTTTTCAATTCAGAATGCACTATTTCATTAACAATATATAAGGTATTAGAATGCAAATAATACTTATAAAATGTCCTTAAGCGTGGTAAGATTTTCAAGAAAGACTAAGACGTTTAGACAGCAGAAGTATTTAAAAAGGGGAGTATAATTTTTTAGTGATACGCCATAAAATATTTTAAAATCTTTAGAAACACTGTGCTTAAACAAGCACATACATGATAGATCAGGATGGATAAATCTTATAAATATGTTAATATTGCTAATATTAAAGATAAAATACTATATAGTTATTTTGTCTAGTAGTTTTAAAAAAGCTTGTTTTTGTTGAGAGTTGAGCGTATTTTGAGTTTTAATTGGTCTATGGCTTCGAACACATTTAAACTATCAATCTCATCACAGAGAACTTGCTTCTTGTAAAATGAATTAATAATCTAAACTATTGCTTAATAATTAAGCACATCAAAATTTAAACAACCAACCTAGTAAAATAAAATAATCTCTCTTACATCTTTTAATAGCAACCCGTATTTTTTATTGTCGACACGTTATTTTAAAGTTTGTAAGTTTTAATTCTCGCAATATTGCGAAATAAAATAAACATAGAAATATCAAATAAACGATGAAAAAAAATACTTTTAAAACACTATTGTTTTTAGCATTAACGTTTTTCTCGCTTTGTGCCAAAGCGCAAGATGCACCACCTTCAGATGATGTCTTTAGAATAAGAAATGTCGAAACAGGTTTATACTTAACAGATACAGGTATAGGAGGATCGCCAGTTACAATGGCAAGTTCAGGCGATGTTGCAAACGCACTTTTTACGCTTGTGCAAAGCGGATCATTTTATAATATAGATAGTGAAATTTCAGGCGTATTACGTGCGCCAGGTGCTGGCGGGCCAGGAGGAGCTTTTGTAGTTGTTAGCACAGCTAAAGCGTCTCCATCTACAGATGCTGATAAAACTTGGACAATACAGCATAACCAAACTGATGATACTTATAGATTTCAATCTAGAACTAGTGGTAGATTTATGTATCATAACCCTGATGGTACAATAACCCACATTATGGCTTCTGCAACGGATAATAGAAGTAATTGGGAACTCATTCCATTTGTACAAGCACCTGTAGAGGTCGCTCCAGATGAAGATACAAATACAGACCTGAGTTGCCAGTCTTCGGGAGAGTTTGAAAACAACAATACCAGAAATGTAGACGTGGCAAACCCTGCTAACGTAGGGACAGCCGATGATAGAACGTGTTATTCTGATTACTCTGAAAGCAACGTTAATGGAAAAGACTGGGGAATTTATAACATAACAGACGGATCAAACCATTGGGATGCACCAAATACTTTGCAACCTCGTATAGAACGTTCTTTAACTAGATCGAGAGAAACAGGCGTTGGTAGTTTTGCCAGATTTACAGGAACATTTAGAATTTTAGAAGTAGGCGATGCAGGCAGTTTTAGTCAAGATGGCACCTACATTGCTCAAGCAAAAGGAAAACACTCTGGAGGCGGAGGGTCAAGGGATCCAGCTATTTGTTTGTATAGAGCACATCCAGTTTATGGTACAGGTATTAATGCAGATAAGCAAGTAGCGTTTGATATTTATGCAGAACGTGTTTTAGAACGTGGAGGAGAAGGCAGTAGCGGAAGAGAAGTTGTTTTTCTAAAGCGTGTAAATAAAAATGAAGAAGTAGATTTTGTATTAGATGTAGGATTTAGAGCAGATCCAAGCGACAATACAAAGAAAATCCATTATTGTGATGCCGTAATAGGAGGAGAGGCTTTTAATTATAATATTCCTGAACCAGAAAGAGGACTAGAATCGGGTATTCGATATGGTGTATATCGAGTAAGAGGAGGAAGAGCACAAATTAGATGGGCAAATACAACTTATCAAAGAGAAGAAGTTGTGGATAATTCTGGAGCACCATCTTCAGACGAAATTTTTAGACTGAGAAACGCAGCAACAGGACAATTTTTAACAGCAGTAGGATCAAGTGCAGATCCAGTTACAATGACAGATTCAGGAGAAACTCAAAATACATACTGGACTTTTGTTGAAAGTGGATCGTTCTTTAATATAGATAGCGAAACTGTTGGTGTATTACGTGCTCCAGGAGCTAATTTTTCAGAGGGGCCTTACCGTGTTGTTAGCACAGGAGTAGCAGCACCATCAAGCGATAACGACAAAACATGGAGAATAGAATATAACGATGTAGAAGATACCTATAGGTTTGAATCTAGAACTGCTGGTAGATACTTATATCAACAAGAAGATGGCTCTGTAACACACAGTATCGCTTCAGAATCAGATACCCGTAGTGTATGGGAAGTTATTTCAACGAATCAGGTCTTAAGTGTTTCCGATCAAGAATTAAAAGAAACGTCAATAACCATATATCCTAATCCAACAAATGCCAACTTTACTATAGCTTTAGGCGCATTAAAAGATGTAACTGTAGAAATTTACAATGTTTTAGGCAAGAAGGTGTACGAGAAACAAACCAATCAATCAAAATTAAATGTAGAAAACAACACTACATTTACCAGTGGCATTTACCTTATAAAGGCTACAGATCAATCAAATAAAGTATACCATTCTAAATTAGTAATTAAGTAAATACTAATTAATACAACATAAAACGGCGTTCTAATAATTTTAGGGCGTCGTTTTTTTATATCCAATACCTGTGGCTGTATTTTGCAGGACAATGCAGGATGGTTTTGGTAGCTTATCTTAATAATTTCAGGATTTAAAAAACGATACACAATAATTAAAATCATTAAAAGGTTTACCATTTTGAGATGCAATACTTTGTAACGATTTTAGATATAAAATAAATATGAAAAGACGTAACTTTATTCAGTTATCTACACTTGCAGGTGTTGGCTTATCATTGCCAATGGCAGGATTATTAAATGCTTGCGAAAGCCACCCAGAACATTCCTTAGAATTTAAAAACATGATATCTGGTCTGTTAAAAGACTGGTGTGATGGCATGCTTAAAATGCAAATAAATGATCCCTCAAATCTAGAAGTACATGGCGCTCTAGGTTGTCCGTCGTGTTCGCATATACACGGGCGTTGTATGGATGCCGTATATCCATTTTTATATATGGCCGATACTACTGGAGATAAAAAATACGTTGAAGCTGCGAAATTGGTAATGCTTTGGGCAGAAAATAATGTGTCTCAAGAAAATGGGGCGTGGACAGTGATAAGAAACCCTAAATCATGGAAAGGTATAACAGTTTTTGGAGCAATAGCCTTGGCAGAAGCATTGCATTATCATGGAGATGTTTTAGATGAAGACACACGTAAAGCATGGTTAATACGTTTAGAAAAAGCAGGGCAATACCTTTACGATACCTTTACCATAGATTTTACCAACATTAACTACCCAGGTACGGCCGTTTACGGTTTAGACTTGTTAGGAAATGTATTAAATAGAGAAGATTTTAAAGCAAAAAGTAAAACATTAGCATCTCAAGTAAAAGCCTATTTTACAGCAAATGAAGGTTTGTTGTTTGGCGAATGTAAAAAGAGTTCGAGTAAGCTAAGTGAAAAAGGTTTGCACGGCGTAGATTTAGGGTATAATGTAGAAGAAACCTTAAACAGTTTGGTGATGTATGCACTAAAAGAAAAAGACGAAGAACTCCTTCAAATTTTAACAAAATCGTTAAATAGCCATTTAGAATTTATGTTGCCAGATGGTGCTTGGGATAACAGTTGGGGAAATAGAATGTATAAATGGAGTTACTGGGGCAGTAGAACCTGCGATGGCAGCCAACCCGCATTTGGTATGATGGCACACATAAACCCCGCATTTGGAACTGCGGCCGTTAAAAACACAGAATTGTTAAAGCGTTGTACGGCAGATGGATTAATTCACGGCGGTCCAGGCTTTATAGAAGCAGAAATACCACCATGTATACACCATACATTTACACATGCAAAACCTTTAGCAGCATTACTAGACCATTGGAAGCATTTGCCAGAAATAAATGCAAATGCAGCTTTACCCAGAGTTACCGCAGATGGGGTAAAACACTTTAAAGATCTAGATGTTTATCTTTTTGCCAGAGGCAACTGGAGAGGGACCGTAAGTGCTTACGATGCCGAATACCATTATAAATACGATTACCGCCAAGCTTCAGGAGGCGCATTAGGCGTTTTATATCACAATAAAGTAGGGCTTTTGTGCGCTGCAAGTATGGCAGAATACCATTTGGTTGAAAAAAACAATCAACAACCGCAACCTGGTAAAGATATTTGCTTAACGCCAAGGTTAGAGGTGTACAAAGAAGATGTTTGGTATACAAATTTATACGATTTACCTGCTACAGTAACGTCTAAAGACGAAAACGGCACAATAACGCTGTTGGCAGACGTAAAGCTAAAAAGCGTAGAACGCAAAGAAATAGAAGATACAGCTTCTGCATTCGATATAGCTTATAGTTGCAATGCAAATACCACTAAAATAAAAGTAAGCACAAAACAAGAAATTAAAGCACAAACCGCTTTTGTATTACCAATAATATCGCCTTCTAGCGAAGTTGTAAAAGTTATTAGCGCTAATGAAATTACTATTGAAAAGCCAGAAGGGCTGGTAACTATTAAAGCCAATGCGCCAATTAAAACCAAAGCCATAGCAGGGAAGCGAACGTTTAATATGGTACCAGGAGTTGAGGCATTACCTTTAGAAGTATTTTTCCAAGACGGGAATGCTGCTTTAGAACTTTCAATAACCGTGAGCTAATACGATTCACAAAAAATAATTCAACATATTTATACGAAATTCTTATCCATCAATCGTATAAAAACCAATTAAAGCAGGGCGTGAAATCACGTCCTACTTTAATATATAATGATGTCTAAACGGAATCAAACCCTATAAGAGATCTTTACTAAGCCCTCTAAATTTGCCAGGAGATAACCCTGTTTTTCTTTTAAATAACCTGTTAAAATAGACATCAGATTCAAAACCCAATTCGAAAGCAATTTCTTTTTGAGATTTTTTGGTGTTTAGTAGCAATTCTTTAGATTTTTCTATTTTCAAGAGTAAGTGGTATTGCAAAGGAGAAACACCTGTTTGCTTTTTAAAATCGATTCTAAATTTAGAATAACTCACCCCAAGATTCGAGGCAATTTCAGTTAAATTGATAGTCCCATTTATGTGTTTATACATAACGCTTTTAGCTTGAGATACCATAGAATTTAAATCGTCTAGGTTGGTGCCTCCACTTTTTATTTTATGCAATTCTGCCATGAGTTGAATGCAAACCCCAGAAGCTATATGTTGGTAGCCGTAGCTGGCTTCATCAAATAATTTAAAGAGTGTATTAAAATGATGTAATACAGAAGTGGTGTTGCACTTAGAAATAACCGGAGCATCTGCTTTAAAAAAACCGTTAGATAAAAAATGAGTGGCAATAGCACCAGAAAATCCAACCCAACGCTCTGTCCATCCTATGCTTTTTTTTGGTTTGTACCTGTGCCACATACCTGGGAATAGCAGAAAAACATCACCATCAGATATTTTAATCTTACCAGTAGCATTACTTTCAAAAACACCTTCACCTTTTGTAATAAGGACTAAGTGAAACTCGTCTAAAATACGTCCCTTATCCCAAGTAAAAATATATTGGTCTGGATGATCCATAGAAGGATACTCGGCATGTTTTCTAATAACATTTCGTCCTAAATTGTTAATGTAAAACCCCCAAGAGACATCTTTTTTAGAGGTTATCAGGTATTTTTTAAAAGCAGTATTCATATCATTTTGTGCAACTAATATATCATAATGTGAGTTGAAATTAAGGTTTTTAATGTAGAAATTTACCAAAAAAAGAAAGTGATAACATTTTTAAAGGATTAACACCAGTGTTTACCAACTAAACAAAATTTTAAACTACCCAACCACCAACATCACATAATATTTATTTAGACTACCAGACAGGATTAAATTATTGTGGAAATCTTGTAATTAGTATGCATATTAAATTAAAAGATGATTGACTTTTTGTAATCCACATAAAGTGATATGCTATAGTTAAAACAGTACATCATTTAAAATAAATATTTGTTTTGGTGCAGATTTAGCATAAACACAATAACTTGTGCTTCTTAAGGTTTTGTAAAGACTTTAAGTATTGTAAAAAGTATTGGTGAAAATAGTTTTTTTAATTTTTAGATAAGATTATATCAACAACATATTGATTAGTTATAGCCAAAACAAAACAAGCTGTACAAATAAAAGAAATTAAACTTTTTTTTGATGCTGTCAACCAAACAGATCGGTAATTATAAGAGACAAATGATAAAAATAATGCGCATAATTTCAAATACTAAATTAGCAGCCCTTGTATTAACAGTACTATTCTTGGTATCCTGTTCTTCAGTTCAAAATAGTATGCTACCGCACGAGTTGGTAGTAAGTGAGCAATTTAAAAATCCAATAGGATTTTATGATGCTACACCTACTTTTTCTTGGAAACTACCACAAGATAGCAACATTAAAACACAAACGGCTTATGCCATTGTAGTGGCTTCTAATCCCGAACTATTGCCCGATAATGCAGATTTATGGGAAAGCGGAAAAGTAGAAAGTGCGCAAAGTTTATTTGTAAAATACAAAGGCAAACAACTCGCCTCAAGACAAAAAGTATATTGGCAGCTAAAGTTTTGGGATCAAGATAAAAAAGCTTCTGCATGGAGTGAAGTCGCTAACTTTGAGTTAGGGTTACTTAAAAATTCCGATTGGCAGGCCAAATGGATTAGCTTGCCAAAAGTAGATAAAGCAAAGTCGCCTAAAACGAACAAAAAAACGTATAAGGTGCAGTACTTGCGAAATGTGTTTACGCTTGACTCTAAAATCGAAGCTGCTAGATTGTACATTACAGCGAAAGGACTTTTTGAAGCTGAAATAAATGGAAAAAAGGTTGGTAACGATGTAATGGCTCCAGGCTGGACGCCCTACAATAAACGCATTGAAACGTTAACATACGATGTAACAGACCATTTACAAGATGGAACTAATGCTATTGGAATTGCTCTGGCAGAAGGCTGGTATGCAGGACGACTCATGCTTAGAGGATATCCAAAGGTTTCGCCCAAAGTAATGTGTCAGCTTGAAGTGAAATATACCAATGGAACTATTAAAACTTTTATTACCGATGAAAGTTGGACAGCCACACAAGATGGCCCAATTGTTTATGCAGGAATTTACGATGGTGAACTCTATGATGCACGAAAAGCACAAAAAGCTTGGTCCACAAAAACATTCGATGCAACAGGTTGGCAAAAGGTTGTTGCTGAAGATAGAGACAGTGAAGTAAGTTTAACTCCTAAACGACACAATACAGTTAAATCTGTAGAGGAGTTAGCACCGGTTGCCATTACAGAGATTGATAAAGGTGTCGTAATTTTTGATATGGGACAAAACATGGTAGGCGTACCGCGCATAAAAGTACCAATGCGTAAAGATGGAACCTTAAAAATACGCTTTGCCGAGATGCTTCAACAAGATGGGCGTATGTATACTAAAAATTACAGAGGTGCAGTTTCAACCGATTATTACATTGCTAAAGAAGATGGGCAAATAGAGTACGAACCAACATTTACATTTCACGGTTTTAGATATGTGGAACTAAGTGGTTTCGATGCAAATGCCACACCAGATAAATCGTGGGTAACAGGAGTTGTGCAACATTCTAATTATAATTTAAATGTTGAATTTAAATCATCGCACGACAAACTCAATCAACTGCAAAGCAATATAATTTGGGGGGTAAGAGGTAACACGCTCGATATACCAACAGATTGTCCGCAACGCGATGAAAGAGCAGGCTGGACAGGCGACGCTCAGGTTATTGCGCCCACCTCGTTTTTTTTAGGAGATGTGCATGCTTTCTGGATGAGTTGGTTGCAAAGTGTACGCGACGATCAAGATGAAGATGGCGCAGTTCCTGTAATGGTGCCTTCTTTAGGAGGTAAACTTAGAGCTAGTGCAGGTTGGAGCGACGCAATAACTATTATTCCTTGGGAAACCTACCAGCGTACAGGAGATATAGGTGTTTTAGAGGAAAACTATGCAAGTATGAAAAAATGGGTAGGATTTTACCAAGCAAAAGCCAAAAACCATATAGCTAAAATGTTTACCCATGGCGACTGGTTGCAACCCTATTCAACACACAAAAGAGATGAACGATTTGGTATCACCTCAAACAAGCTAATTATCACGGCGCATTATGCACATTCTGTAAATTTAACAGCTCAAGCCGCAAGAGTATTAGGGTTCGAGTCTGAAGCCAAAACATACGAGCTTTTATTCCAAACGCTTCGCGATGTATTTCAAAAACAGTTTTTCGATACACAAGGGCGCATTATTGAAGGGCCAGAAACTCAAACCGCTTACCTATTGGCCTTAGCATTCGATTTGTTGGATGAAGAATTAGAACAAAAAGCCATACCACATCTATTGGAACAAATACAACTAACCGATAACCATTTGCGTACTGGATTTTTAGGAACACCTTTATTGCCTTTGGTACTAGATAAAATAGGAGAGACCGATTTAATGTACGATATTCTATTTAAAGAAACGTACCCCTCTTGGTTCTATTCCATAAATCAAGGCGCAACTACCATGTGGGAACGATGGAACAGTTACACGCGCAAAGATGGTTTTAATAAGGGCGGTATGAATTCTTTTAACCACTATGCCTACGGAGCTATTGGACGTTGGATGTACGAACGTATTGCAGGCATTAAACCTGTTAAAGAAGGTTATAAGGAAATAGAAATTGCTCCTATTCCAGGTGGGCCTTTAACATCTGCAGCAGCCACTTACAATTCCCCTTATGGTAAAGTAAGTTCAAGTTGGAAACTAGTTGATAAAGAGTTCAATTTAGATATAATAGTACCACCAAACACAACAGCTCAAGTTTTAGTGCCAGGAAATACCCAAGAAAGCATTAAGGTAAATGGAATACAATTTGAAGAGAACTCTAATATAAAATTGCTAAGCAAAACAAAAAAAGCTTTTGTTTTCAAGGTAAACCCAGGAACGTATGCATTTAAAACTAATTTTTAAACACGGCGTAGTACTATAAGTAAGAAGCACATCGCATGGAAATTGAAACCTTCATTTAAGCTATTGATTGTTAGTTTTCAAAATGTATAAAGAAACGCTAAAAAATACCTTTTAAAATGTTTAAAAATCACGTCATGTTATGTTTGATGTTTCTTTTTTATGGCATTTGCTTTACTCAAAATACAGAAACTGAAAAGAAAAAAGATCAAGATTATTTGTCGGAAATTAAGAGCGAACTCAAAAAGAAATGGCCAAATAACAAAACTATAAATATTGTGTTTCATGGGCATAGTGTGCCCTCAGGATATTTTAAAACCCCTGTAGTTAACACCTTGTCTGCTTACCCGTATCAAGTTTTAAGAGAAATAAAAGAAGCATACCCATATGCCGTTGTAAATGCTATTGTAACAGCAGTTGGTGGCGAAAATTCAGTAAAAGGGGTAAAAAGGTTTGAAAATGAAGTCTTAAACCATAAACCAGATGTTTTATGTATAGATTATGGCTTAAATGATAGAAAAATAGGATTAGAACAGGCAAAGCAGGCATGGGAATACATGATAAAAAATGCTTTAAAAAATAACATACGTGTTATTTTACTAACACCGTCTCCAGATACTAGGGTCGATTATAAAAATACCAAAAACGCACTTTGGCAACACGCTAATCAAATAAGGCAACTCGCCCAAACGTATAAGGTGGAATTAGTTGATAGTTATAAGGCTTTTGAGTTTTTATATGCTAAAAAAAGGAAACTTGAAAGTTATATGGCACAAGTAAATCACCCTAATGCAAAAGGGCATCAGCTAATAACCAACGAAATTATGAAGCATTTTAAATAGATTTAAATCAAAGGTATTCGTAAATCGCATAACACCAAGATTAGATTTTTAGGATATACAATAAAGACGAACATAGGACTATAAACATAAAATAATGACAAGAGTAGGATTATTTGGTATCGGTTTAGATACCTATTGGCCTCAGTTCGAAGGACTTTTAGAGCGGTTAGAAGGCTACCAACAACAAATAGCTACTAAAATGGAAAGCTTTGGAACAGAAGTTATAAATGTAGGCTTGGTCGATTCTCCAGTGGTTGCCCGAGAAAAAGCGCAGGTATTAAAAACAGAAGACGTAGATATTTTATTTCTATACGTATCAACCTATGCCTTATCCTCTACTGTGCTGCCAGTGGTGCAAAAAGTAAAATGTCCTATTGTTATTTTAAACATACAACCTGTTGCAGCTATAGATTATGAAAGTTTTAATGCTCTAGGCGATCGTGGTAAAATGACGGGGGAGTGGTTGGCGCATTGTCAGGCCTGCTCCGTGCCAGAATTGGCTAATGTATTTAACCGCTCGGGGATAGATTATGAGTTTGTAACGGGCTATCTCGATGAACCAGAAGTTTGGACAGAAATTCAAGATTGGATAGCGGCCAGCAAAGTCGCTGCCGTAATGCAAAATAACAGATTAGGTGTTTTAGGTCACTATTATGGAGGCATGCTGGATGTATATTCCGATTTAACCAAACAAGCATCAGCATTTGGAACACATATAGAAATTGTGGAGATGTGTGAAGTAAAAAGATACAGAGATGCTGTTACACCTGCTGAGGTCAATAAAAAAATAACCGAATTTAAAACCATTTTTGAAGTTATTGATGCCTGTGAAGAGGAAGAACTGGTACGTGCGGCAAAAACATCAATAGCCTTAGATAAATTGGTTAAAAATCACGACTTAGGTGCTTTAGCATATTACTATGAAGGTGAAACGGCTAACGATTATGAAAATATTGTAACCTCAGTTATAGCAGGAAACACCTTATTAACAGGGAAAAATGTACCTGTTGCAGGCGAATATGAAGTAAAGAACGCCCAAGCCATGAAAATTATGGATGCTTTTGGGGTTGGCGGTTCGTTTTCAGAATTCTATGCGATGGATTTTAATGATGATATCGTGATGTTAGGTCATGATGGCCCTGCACATTTTGCTATAGCAGAAGGTAATGTGCAATTAGTACCTCTGCCCGTATATCACGGTAAACCAGGAAAAGGCTTGTCCATTCAAATGACGGTTAAACACGGCCCCGTAACCTTATTATCAGTTGTAGAGGGTAAAGACGATGTATTTCTGTTGGTTGCAGAAGGCGCATCTGTAGAAGGACCAGTATTACAAATAGGAAACACCAATAGCCGTTACCGTTTTTCGATAGGCGCTAAAGCGTTTATGAACGAGTGGTCTAAGCAAGGGCCATCGCACCATTGCGCTATTGGGGTAGGGCATATTGCGAATAAAATTGAAAAGCTAGGGAAGCTATTACATCTTAGAGTTGTTACAATCTGTTAAATGGAAAAGATGAAATTACCATATAAAACCTTGTATGTAGTAGTGCTACTATGTCTTTTTCTATCAGATTTAATAGCTCAAAACACCCTGTTGGAACAAAACTTCAAAAAGCCACCAGCATCTGCGAAACCGCGAACAATGTGGTTTTGGATAAATGGGAATGTTACAAAAGAAGGCATAACAGCCGATTTGGAAGCCATGAAAAACGTAGGCATTCAAGGCGCGTTAATTTTTAATGTCAACTTAGGAAATCCAAAAGGTTTTGCCGATTACCTAAGTACCGCTTGGCTAGATTTATTTCATTTTGCAGCCTTGGAGGCCAAACGATTAGAACTCGAGTTGAGTTTTCATAATGGCGCAGGTTGGTCGTCTACAGGTGGGCCATCAATTACACCAGAAAATGCCATGCAAGAACTGGTTTTTTCTAAAACAATTCATAGTGGGAATAACACATTTAATGCTAAACTGCCCCAGCCTAAAACACATTTAAATTATTATAAGGACATCGCCATTCTTGCTTTTCCTAAACCTAAAAGCGATCAACGTATCGACGATTTAGATATAAAAACGCTTTCGCATAAAGTTAGAAATCACCTAAGCCCAGATAGCAAGAAAATTTCTGATCTAGCCATAGTTAAAACATCAGAAATTATTGATTTGACATCAAAACTTACCAACGATGGGGTTTTAAAATGGGAAGCCCCTAAAGGCGAATGGGTTATTTTGCGAATTGGACACACACCTACGGGCGAAAAAAATCGTTTTCCTAGTGATGGTGGGGGCGGTTTAGAATGTGATAAAATGAGCAAAAAGGCTGTTGATGTTTTTTGGGAAGGCGGTATCCAACCCATTATTAAAAAATTGGATACACTAATTGGTACAGCCGTAACAAGATGCCACATAGATAGCTACGAAGTAGGCACCACAAATTGGACCCCTAACTTCGCTGAAGCATTCAAAAACCTTCGCGCTTACAATTGCAAAGCCTATTTGCCTGCCTTAGCAGGGTATTACGTAGAAAGTGGCGAAGAAACAGAACGGTTTCTCTGGGATTTTAGACGCACCGTTGGAGATTTAATTGCCAAGAATTACTATGGGCATTTCGGAGCGCTTTGTCGTAAAAGTGGCATGCAATTTTCTACAGAACCCTATTGGGGGCCGTTTGATAGCATGCAGGTAGGCGCAACTGCCGATGTGGTAATGTCTGAATTTTGGAGTGGTAGTTTGTCCTTTTTTGATTCGCCTAAATTTGTCGCTTCCATTGCCAAATTAAATGGAAGTCCAATTGCCGAAGCAGAATCTTTTACAGGCATGGGCGGTTGGAATCAGCACCCAGGCACACTAAAAGCTATGGGAGATTTAGCTTGGGCACAAGGCATCAATCGCTTTGTTTTTCACTGCTATGTACACCAACCTTGGAATGTAGGGCCAGGGTTAACACTACAGGTTTTTGGAACAGATTTTAACCGTTTAAATACATGGTGGAACCAAAGCAAACCTTTTGTAGATTATATTAGTAGAGGTCAGTTTTTATTACAACAAGGCACTTCGGTAGCCGATGTTTTAGTGTTTACAGGAGAGGCATCTCCAAATGATGCACTTTTAATGCCAGAATTAAAAGCATTAGGCTATGATTACGATGTTATTGGAGCAAACAAAATACAATCATTAACGGTAAAAGATGGCCTTATTTGCACTACAGTTGGAGAAACATACAAGGCTTTGGTATTGCCTTCAATCGAATGGATGACCCCAAAAACACTTAACAAAATTGAAGAACTAGCCCGCTTAGGGGCACAAATTAGTGGGCCAAAACCCAAAAAATCGCCAAGCCTCGAAAAGTATCCTACTTGCGATGCTAAGGTTACCGAGTTGGCTAACAGTTTATGGGATACAGGCCGTATAAAAGACACTTCCATTTTAGATATTTTAAAAAAAGGAACATGGCTTCCCGATTTTTCAATTGAAAACGAAACCAATGCCGCTATCGACTTTATTCACAGAGAAACCGAAAACAGCGATATTTATTTTATAGTAAATGCCAAAAAAGAAAGTCGAGAATTGGCCTGTCGTTTTCGAGTAACAGGAAAACAACCAGAACTTTGGAATGCAGAAACAGGAGAAATTACTAATGCTTCGGTATGGCGAAACAATGGAGATGGCACCACAACAGTAGCAATTCCTTTTGAATCTCAAGGCGCTGTTTTTGTTGTTTTTAAAGCTCCTGTAACCACAAAAAGTCATATCGTAAGTGCCACGATCTCAACTCAAAAACCCGAACCCGTTTTGCCTTCAGAATTACAAATAATAAAAGCAGAATACGGAACATTTTTACCTGATGGTTTGGTTGACGTAACAGAGAAAGTAGCTAAAAGCGTTGCTAATAACAAATTGTCTGTGCAGGCGACTCGCAATCTTTGTTCTGGCGACCCAGCTCCTGGCTATAAAAAAGAGTTGCGTATTCAATATAAAATTGGAGAAGTGCTTCACGAAAAAAATGCCATGGAAAAAGAATGGCTAGAGATAGATGCGGCTAACAAAGGACAATTAGTGATTTTAAAAGCTGTTTTTGGGAAATTTGCAAGAGGAACACATAACATCCCGCCAAATAAACCTATTTACGATGTTACAGAAAAAATAAAAGCAATCGTAGATTCTGGCACCTATAAAATTTCTGTAAACGATAGTTTACTAAATAAAAACAATAACACTAAAAATGCGTTACGTGTTAGTTATACCATTAGTAATGAAACGAAAACAGCTTTAGTTGCCGAAGGAAGCATTCTAAAGTTAACACAGGAAAGCCCTAGGTCTAAATTAGTTAACACTAATAATACAGTGGCTTGGGTCACTCCATATACTGGTAAAATTACTTATAGTACTTCCAAGGGAAAACCCAAAACCTTAACAGTAAAAGCAATACCTAAGCCTATTGCGCTTTCTAATGCATGGAACGTGAGTTTTCCATTAATAAATAAAGATACTTTACACACGACGTTTCAGCAACTCATGTCATGGGCTGACGCTACAGAAAAGGAAATTCGCTATTTTTCAGGTACTGCAAGCTATAAAAAAGAATTCAATATAACCGCAGAGCTACTTAAGCCTAGCAACGCCTTGCAATTAGATTTAGGCAATGTAAAGGTAATTGCAGAAGTTATCCTTAATGGAAAAAACCTTGGAGTATTATGGAAAGCTCCGTACAGCATTAATATTGATGACGCTGTGGTAAAAGGCACCAACACACTTGAAGTAAAAATTACAAACCTTTGGCCAAACCGATTAATTGGCGACGAACAGTTGGAGCTAGATTACAAACGAAGAGGGCCACATATAAAAGAATGGCCCGAGTGGCTTTTAAACAATACCAATAGACCAACAGAACGTGTTACTTTAGCAGCATTTAAACATTACAATAAAAACTCAGAACTTTTACCATCTGGTTTAATAGGTCCTGTTAAAATTAATGTTTATAGAATAAAGAAATTATAGAAAATTAAAACAAAGTTTATTTAAATTTTAAATTAGCTCACAAAATTAAAAAACAATGAGAATAATAGCTTTATGCTTAATGTTACTACTGTGTGTAGCTTGTAAAAGCAAACAAGATACACCACCCCGACCTAATATCATCATTATAAATGTGGATGACATGGGCTGGAAAGATGTTGGTTTTATGGGAAGCAAATACTATGAAACCCCTAATATAGATCACCTCTCCAGTTTAGGAATGGTATTTACAAACGGCTATGCATCGGCCTCTAACTGCGCCCCTAGTAGAGCCAGTTTAATGACGGGGCAGTGGACACCACGACACGGCGTTTACACCGTTAGCCCTTCAACACGAGGTAAATCTGAAGATAGAAAAATAATTCCCATAAAAAACACCCATACCTTATCCCCAAAACACCTCATTTTACCAAAGGTTTTGCATGAAAATGGATACCTAACCTGCCATGCGGGAAAATGGCATTTAAGTGATAACCCTTTAGAGTATGGTTTTGATGTGAATATTGGAGGAGGGCATAATGGGCTGCCTAGAAGCTATTACCCGCCTTATAAAAATGTGAAGATTGAAAAAGGCAATAGCGAGTATTTAACCGATTTGGTGATGGAACACGCTTTAAAATTTGTAGACAGCGTTCAAAAACCATTTTATTTAAACTATTCACCCTATGCCGTACACGTGCCTATAATGGCAGTAGATAGTATTGTGCCTAAATACGAGAAAAAATCGCCATGGAAGGGGCAAGGCAATGCCAAATATGCCTCTATGGTAGATAATTTAGATAGAAATATAGGCTTACTTATCAATAAGTTAAAAGACAAAAACCTTTTAGATAACACACTTATTGTTTTTACTTCAGATAATGGTGGTTTGTATGGCATAACAAAACAAAAACCACTTAGAGCAGGAAAAGGAAGCTATTACGAAGGCGGTATTAGAGAACCTTTTTTCTTTGTATTGAAAGATAAGATTAAAGCAAACACAAAGAGTGAAGTTCCCATAACGAACTTAGATATTTTTCCAACGGTATTAAAATATGCTGGAGTAGATGCCAGTGCGCTTCAATTAGACGGAGCTAATTTAGCACCCGTTTTAGAAGAAGATGTACAGATTTTCGAGCGACCTCTATTTTGGCATTTCCCTATTTATTTAGAAGCTTATAATGTAAACGATAACGAAAATCGCGACCCTTTATTTAGAACACGTCCAGGATCTGTGGTAAGAAAAGGAGACTGGAAACTCCATTATTATTTTGAAGATAATGCTATTGAATTATACAATTTGTCTGAAGACATCGCAGAAAGACACAATCTCGCAGAAAAAAATCCTGAAAAAGCAGCCGAAATGGTAGCGCTTTTAAAGACTTGGTGGAAAGATACAAATGCAGCTATTCCAAAAACTGAAAACCCAGAATACATCAATAAAATAAAGGAGTAATAAGTAGATTCAAAAATTATGCAGGCACTATTAGGAGTTTTATTTCATGCTTTAGGAGGCGTAGCCGCAGGTAGTTTTTATATGCCCTATAATAAAGTAAAAGGGTGGGCATGGGAAACCTACTGGATGGTAGGCGGTGTTATGTCTTGGCTTATTGTACCCCCAATAGCAGCCTATTTAACCGTCCCAGGGTTTGTAGAAATTATAGCATCAAGTTCAAGCACAATTTTAGGGTTTACCTTTTTAATGGGGTTGCTTTGGGGCATAGGTGGTTTGTCTTATGGTTTAGGCGTACGGTACTTAGGGATGTCTTTAGGAAACTCAGTCGTTTTGGGCTTTTGTGCAGCATTTGGAGCCATAGTCCCATCAATATATTACAACTTTAATCCAGAGGAGGGGAAAACCTCCTTTACAGACATGATAGCGACTTCTGGAGGAAAAGTCGTTTTACTTGGGGTTTTAGTGTGTTTGATAGGTATTGCAATTTGCGGAAAAGCAGGTATGCTAAAAGAAAAAGAATTGTCTGATGAAGAAAAGAAGAAGAGTGTAACAGAATTTAATTTGGTAAAAGGCCTAATAGTTGCTGTGCTTTCGGGCATATTAAGTTCATTTTTTAGCTTTGGGATCGAATCGGGTAAACCTTTAGCAGACGCAGCTGTTGCATCAGGCTACGATCATTTATTTGCAAACAACGTTACTTTTGTAGTTATTCTTTGGGGTGGTTTAGTCTCTAATTTGGTATGGACTACTTATTTGAGCCTAAAAAACAAAGCGTATAAAGACTTTACAAATAAGCAAACGCCTATTTCTAAAAACGTACTGTTTTCTACTTTGGCAGGTACCGTTTGGTTTTTACAGTTTTTCTTTTACGGTATGGGCGAAAGCAAATTAGGTAATGGTGCCAGTTCTTGGATTTTACACATGTCTACCATTATTTTAACCGCAAACCTTTGGGGGGTGTACCGCAAGGAGTGGCATGGCGTTGCTAAAAACACTAAATTAACAATAACATCGGGAATTGTTGTAATTATTTTATCCGTTGTTTTGGTGGGTATTGGAAATTCGTTATACTAATAAAAATGAGACAGGATAACTTTAATTTTAAAAAACGTTAAGGATAAACGATAAAATAGTATGGAAACTACAAATTGGGTATTACAATTTTTCGGACGCTTACATCCGCTATTGGTACATTTTCCAATAGGTCTTTTAGTTGTGGCTTTAGTCTTAGAACTACTTACCCTAAGCGGTAAACGCAAAGGCCTTAGAGAAGGCATTAATTGGATGGTGTACATAGGGTCTGGTGTTGCTGTATGTGCTGCGCTTTTTGGTTGGTTTTTAAAAACCCAAGATGAGTATTCTGGAGATTTGGTAGACAATCACCAATACACAGGAATCGCTACAGCTGTTTTGGCCCTTATTACCGCTGTAATTTTAAGAAAAAGTTTAAAGAAGAACATCCTAAATTTAAAAGCGTACCGTTTTATGCTGGTTGCTACAGTAGTTCTGTTAAGTATAGCAGGCCACTTAGGTGCTAATTTAACCCATGGTGAAGACTATTTAACTGAAGTATTACCTGGAAATGAAAAAGGCTATAGTAATTTAGAATCTAGCGCATTGCTTACAGAACTTCAAGGTGCTTCAGAATTATCAGAACTGCAAAAAGACAAATTAAACCTAGAAGTACGAGGCCTTTTTGCACATAAATGTTACCAATGCCATAGTGAAAACAAACAAAAAGGTGGGTTGGTTCTAGAACATAAAGAAGGTGTTTTTAAAGGCGGAACATCAGGATTAGCAGTTGTGCCGGGACAACCAGAAGAAAGTGAAATTTACAAGCGCGTTATTTTACCAGCAAACGATAAAAAAGTAATGCCTACCAAGGGCAAATTATTAACGCCCGATGAAATTGCGCTTATAAAATTATGGATAGAAGATGGTGCGCATTGGTCAGACAAAGCCGTTAAAGTATTTCCAGAAGCCCCATTGGCTTTACTAACACCAACATTGCCCACAGCAACCAAAGAAACCCATCCTATAGATAAGTTAGTAGATGCTTATTTTGATAAAAACAACGTAGACTGGCAAGAGGTTGTAGACGATAGAACGTTTGTAAGGCGCATCCACATGGATATTATTGGTTTGTTGCCAGATGTTGATGTAGTTGAGGCCTTCATCAATGATAAAAACGAACATAAACGAGAAGCATTAGTAGATAAACTACTAAGCGACAATAAAAATTATACACAACATTGGCTTACATTCTGGAATGATCTATTACGAAACGATTACAGTAGCGCAGGAGGAAAACGTCCAATTACCAACTGGTTGTACAATGCGCTAATAACAAATAAATCGTACGACGATATAGTACGCGAATTGGTAAACCCAGTTAAAGGCTCTAAAGGTTTTATTAGAGGCGTACAATGGCGTGGCGTTGTAAATGCCAGCCAACGCACCGAAATGCAAGCCGCACAAAACATAGGGCAATCTTTAATGGGCGTAAATGTAAAATGCGCCTCTTGTCATAATAGTTTTATTAGCAATCTTACCCTAGCTCAAGCCTATGGTTTCGCCACTATTTTTTCAGATTCAATACTAGAGCTAAACAGGTGCGATAAACCTATAGGCAAAATGGCAAAAGCCAGCTTTTTATACCCTGAGTTAGGAAGCGTAGAAGGTAAAACTATAAAAGACCGTTTATTAAAACTGTCTGAAGTTATGGTACAAAGAGATAATGGCAGGCTATACCGTACGCTGGCCAATAGATTTTGGAGCCGTTTAATGGGTCGTGGTATTGTTATGCCACTAGACGAGATGGATAATGCCCCTTGGGATGCAGAGGTTCTAGATTGGTTAGCGGCAGATTTTGTGGATAATGGCTCAGATTTAAAGCATTTGATAAAGCGTATTGTCACTTCTAAAGCCTACCAACAACCCATGATTAATTATGATAAAATAGAAGACACCAAGGTTAATTACGTATTCAAAGGGCCTATATCACGCCGTTTAAGTGCAGAGCAATTCTCTGATGCTGTAAGCCAAGTTATAGCACCAATGTATCCAGATGTTGCCTTTAATCCTAATGGCGAAAATATAAAAGCCAAACGCATATGGCACAAAGAAATTAAATTTAACAGGGTCGTGTTGCCAGAACCTGGTAAACGCTATTTTAGAAAGTCTTTTCACCTACCATCGTTAAACATAGTGAGTGCTAAAGCTCTAATTTCGGTAGACCACTCGTACCAGCTTTTTATAAACGGACAAAAAGTTTTAGAAAATAACAATTGGAAAGACGTTGGTAAAATAGACATAAGTTCCTATTTGGTTGTTGGAAAAAATACAATAGCCGTGCTAGGAGAGAACGATGGTACCATAGCAAATCCAGCAGGGATTCTATTTGCTTTAAAAATAGAACAAGCATCTGGAGCTATTTTAGAAATGAACTCAGACACCACATGGAAAAGTGTTGATGCATTACCAGAATCGGGTTGGACAGCGGTTCATTTTAACGATTCAAATTGGCTAGAGGTGAGAGACTATGGCACACGTAACTTTAACAATTGGGGCAAATTGCTCAATTTTACATTTAAAGACCAAGACGAAAAATTTGCGCGTGCTAGTTTGGTAAAACAACACCCGTTTATGAAAGCACTTGGGCGCCCAAGTAGGGAAATAGTAACCACTTCTAGAGAAGAACAAGCAACATTATTACAAGCTTTAGAGCTAACAAATGGAGCGTTTTTTGATAGTGTTTTAGAAGAAGGCGCGCGACTTTGGTTAGACAGATACGCCACAGATACAGGAAAAATGGTTAGCGATTTGTATCGAAACGCATTAGGCCGTAAGCCCTCGAAAGAAGAACGCGAAGTAATGCTTAACGTTTTAGGGACAAATCCAGAAAAAGCACAATTACAAGATTTGTTTTGGGCTGTTTTAATGTCACCAGAATTTCAATTTATTGATTAATTCTAAAAAATTAGAAATACGCTTTAAAGATAAAGAACATGGAAACACAAAACTCACGTAGAGAATTTATAAAAAAAATGACTGCTGCCAGTATAGCGGCCTCTACAACAACTATTTCTATATCAAGTTTTTTAAGTTCTTGTACCCCAGAAGTACAAAAAAGAGCAGCCACAGCAGATACTGTTATTTTACTTTGGATGGCTGGCGGTATGGCACATACAGAAACATTCGATCCTAAAGCCTATGTGCCTTACGAAAAAGGTGTAGAAAGCAAGCGTATTTTAAGTACGTTTCCTAAAATACCAACAGTGGTAGATGGTTTAGAGTTTTCCCAAGGATTAGAGGGAATTGGGAGCGTTATGGATAAAGGCGCTATAATCCGCTCCTATAAATCTGCCGATTTGGGTCATATTTTACACACCAGACACCAGTACCATTGGCATACCTGCTACGAACCCCCACAATCGGTGCAAGCACCACATATAGGGGCGTGGATAGCTAAAGAATTAGGGCCAGTAAACCCTGTAATTCCCCCTTTTATTTCTATAGGGCAGCGTTTTACCATGGGAGAAGCCGAAGAGCTAAAAGCCTTTCATTCAGCAGGGTTTCTAGGTACAGAGTATGGGCCATTTTTAATTCCCGATCCCTCTAGTGGCTTAGATAGTGTACGACCGCCTAAAGGCATGTCTTTAAAACGATTTGAGTCGCGCTATAAACTCTACAAAGAATTGGTGAATAAAAGTGAAATCATGGAAAAGGGGAGTAATTATCAGCGCGAATCTTTAATGCGTTCTATGGAACAATCTTACCGCTTACTAAACTCTCCAGAAGCCAAGGTGTTCGATTTATCGCAAGAACCAAAAGACGTTTACGATACCTACAACACAGGGCGCTTTGGTTTGGGCTGTTTATTAGCAAAACGTTTGGCAATGAACGGTGGTAGATTTATTAGCGTATCTACAGAATACGAACCATTTTTAGGCTGGGATACGCACGAAAATGGACACATTAGAGCTAAAAAAATGAAAGCACTGATAGACAGACCCGTTTCTCAATTAATTAAAGATTTAGACGAAACAGGGCATTTAGATAAAACATTAATTATACTGGCAAGCGAATTTAGTAGAGATGCTATAATGGAAGGACGACCGGGCGAACTTGTTAAAAATCAAGTCGATCAACCCGATATTATAGAAGATGAAAAATATTATGGCATGCACCGTCATTTTACAGATGGCAGTTCTATTTTAATGTGGGGTGGAGGCGTAGAAAAAGGATTAGTATACGGTAAAACAGCCGATGAAAGGCCCTGCTCCTCTATAGAAAAACCTGTAGTTATAGATCAAGTTCATCAGTCGGTATATCACGCTCTAGGCATAGATGCGCAAACCCATTACGAAATAGAAGGCCGTCCATTTTATACCACACCAGACGGAAAAGGAAAACCAATTTTAGATTTGTTTGGAAAACCAATGCAGACCACTTAACATAAGTTGTAATGAAGCTATGCGACACCACAGGACAATCTTAGAACACATTTAAAATAATTTTATAATTACTTTTTTTGATTAAAATATAACATGGAAAACACAAACTGGATACTACAATTTTTCGGACGCTTGCATCCGCTATTGGTGCATTTTCCCATAGGTCTTTTAGTTGTAGCATTAGTATTAGAATTACTTACCCTAGGCGGTAAACGCAAAGGCCTTAGAGAAGGCATTAATTGGATGGTATATATAGGGGCTGGTGTTGCTGCATGTGCCGCGCTTTTTGGTTGGTTTTTAAAAACCCAAGACGAGTATTCTGGAGATTTGGTAGACAATCACCAATATACAGGAATCGCTACAGCTGTTTTAGCCATTCTTACTGCTATAATTTTAAGTCGTACATTGAAAAAGGCCCCCTTAAATTTAAAAGCATACCGTTTTATGCTAGTTACTACCGTTGTACTGCTAAGCATAGCAGGCCACTTAGGCGCTAATTTAACCCATGGTGAAGATTATTTAACCGAAATATTACCTGGAAATGAAAAAGGCTATAGTAATTTAGAATCTAGCGCATTGCTTACAGAGCTTAAAGGTGCTTCAGAATTATCAGAACTACAAAAAGACAAATTAAACCTAGAAGTACGAGGGCTTTTTGCACATAAATGCTACCAATGCCACAGTGAAAACAAACAAAAAGGGGGGTTAGTTTTAGAACATAAAGAAGGTGTTTTTAAAGGGGGAACATCAGGATTAGCAGTTGTGCCAGGACAGCCAGAAGAAAGTGAAATTTACAAGCGCATTATTCTTCCAGCAAATGATAAAAAAGTAATGCCTACTAAAGGCAAATTACTCACACCTGATGAAATTGCACTTATAAAATTATGGATAGAAGATGGCGCACATTGGTCAGACAAAGCCGTTAAAGTATTTCCAGAAGCCCCATTGGCTTTAACACAACCAGCACTACCAACCGTAACAGAAGAAACGCATCCTGTAGATAAAATTGTAAGCGTTTACTTTAAAGATAAAAAAGTAGACTGGAACGCTGTAGTGGATGATAGAAAGTTTATAAAAAGAGCTTATATGGATGTTGTGGGACTATTGCCAAAACCTACAGCAGTAAATGCTTTTATAGCAAGCACAAACCCAAAAAAACGCGAACTTTTAATTGATGAATTGTTGAACGATTCTGAAAATTACACACAAAATTGGCTAAGTTTTTGGAACGATTTATTGCGTAATGATTATAGCGGAACAGGGTTTATAACCCGAGGGCGATTTCAAATTACAACATGGTTATACAATACCTTAAAGCAAAATAAATCTTATGATCAAGTAGTGAGCGAATTGATGAACCCGAGTAAAGCATCGGAAGGTTTTATAAAAGGCATCCAATGGCGTGGCGTTGTAAACTCCAGCCAGCGCACCGAAATGCAAGCCGCTCAAAATATAGGACAATCCTTAATGGGCGTTAATGTAAAATGTGCATCTTGTCATAATAGTTTTATTAGCAATTTAACCTTAGATCAAGCTTACGGTTTTGCTTCAATTTTTGCAGAAAAACCATTAGAACTTAACCGATGTGATAAGCCTATAGGTAAGATTGCTAAAGTTAACTTTCTGTATCCAGAATTAGGAAGCGTAGAAGGCGAAACGTTAAAAGAACGCTTGTTAAAACTCTCTGAAGTAATGACCAGTAAAGAGAACGGGCGTTTATACAGAACCATAACAAACCGTATATGGGAACGGCTAATAGGAAGAGGTATTATAGAGCCCGTAGATGAAATGGATAACACCCCTTGGAATGCCGAATTGTTAGATTGGTTGGCTTCAGATTTTATCGATTCTGGTACAGATTTAAAGCATTTGATAAAACGTATTATGACTTCTAAGGCCTACCAGTTGCCTACTGTAAGTTATAAAACAGCAGAAGCTATAAAGCAAGATTATGTGTTTAAAGGGCCTGTTTTAAGGCGCTTAAGTGCAGAGCAGTTTTCAGATGCTATAAGTCAAGTTATAGCACCTGTTTATGTTGCAGTGGCTTACAATCCTAACGAAGAAAAAATGCCAGCCCAACGCATTTGGCACCATCAAAAAGACCTAACCAATACCGTATTACCACTACCAGGAAAGCGTTACTTTAGAAAAACATTTCAACTTAAAAAAGAGAACATACAAGACGCCTCTATTTTAATTTCGGTAGACGATGCCTACAAACTGTTTATTAACGGTAAACCTGTAGGTACAGGCGATAATTGGACAGATGTTGGGAAATACAACGTTGCAAACCTTCTAACCAAAGGCACTAATTGTATTGCTGTAGAGGGAGATAATAAAGGAAAAATAGGCAATCCAGCGAGTATTTTGTTTGCCATGAAAGTTGCTTTTAAAGATGATAGCGTATTTAACCTCTACTCCGACGAAACATGGCTAAGTACAGATGTAGCACCCAAAGCCAATTGGGCAGATTTGGATTTTGAAGCCAAAAGATGGAAAAAAGTAAAGAACTATAGAACCAGTAACTGGGCAAAATTATTAGACTTTACATTTAAAGACCATCAAAAAACATTTGCCAGAGCTAGTTTGGTAAAACAGCACCCGTTCTTAAAAGCTCTTGGACGTCCAAATAGAGAAATTGTAACCACAACGCGAGAAGAACAAGCCACGTTATTACAAGCCTTGGAATTAACCAATGGCGGTTTTTTTAATGGCATTTTAAAGCAAGGCGCAAAAAAATGGCTTAACACATATGGGAACGATAGCCGTTTAATTGTAGATACACTTTATCAAGAATTACTGGGAAGAGCACCATCTAAAGAAGAGCAAAACATTGTTATGGCGTCTTTAGGGGAGCAACCTTCGACAGCACAAGTACAAGACGTATTTTGGTCGGTATTAATGTCGCCCGAATTTCAATTTATAAACTAATGAGACCGTTTTTTAGTTATGACCTATAAAAATAATAAGAGCAATTCACGTAGAGAATTTATAAAAAAAATGTCTGCAGCCAGTATTGCAGCCTCCGCTACAACACTACCTTTAGCCAGTTTTTTAAGCTCCTGTTCTCCAGAAGTGCAAAAAAGAGCCGCAACTGCCGATAGCGTTATTTTATTATGGATGGCGGGCGGAATGGCGCATACCGAAACCTTCGACCCTAAAGCCTATGCCCCTTTTGAAAAAGGTTTAGAAACCAATAGGGTATTAAGTACATTTCCAAAACATCCCACAGTAGTTGATGGACTAGAGTTTTCTGAAGGCTTACAATCTATTGGAGGTGTAATGGATAAAGGTGCAATTATTAGATCTTACAAAGCAGCCGATTTAGGATTTATACTGCATACCAGGCATCAATTTCACTGGCATACCTGTTATGAGCCGCCACAATCGGTACAAGCCCCTCATATTGGCGCATGGATTGCGAAAGAACTAGGCCCAGCCAACCCTGTAATACCACCATTTATATCTATCGGCCAGCGTTTTACCATGGGGGAAGCCGAAGAGTTAAAAGCCTTTCACACTGCAGGGTTTTTAGGCAGTGAATATGGCCCGTTTTTAATTCCAGACCCCTCAGAAGGTTTAGACAGTGTACGGCCTCCAGAAGGCATGTCTTTAAAACGTTTTGAGGCACGTTATAAATTGTACAAAGCATTAGCGAATAAAAGTGAGGTTATGGAACAAGCAAGCGATTACCAACGCGAATCGCTAATGCGCTCAATGGAACAATCGTATCGACTTTTAAATTCGCCAGAAGCTAAGGTGTTTGATTTGTCTCAAGAACCGAAAGACGTGTATGATACTTATAATACAGGACGATTTGGATTAGGGTGTTTGCTCGCTAAACGTTTAGCACAAAACGGAGGGCGTTTTATTAGCGTATCTACCGAGTACGAACCCTTTTTAGGTTGGGATACGCATGCAAACGGGCATACAAGAGCCAAACAAATGAAAGCCTTAATAGACAGACCTGTAGCGCAGTTAATAAAAGATTTAGACGAATCTGGCCATTTGGATAGAACCTTGGTTATTTTAGCGAGTGAATTTAGTAGAGATGCTATTATGGAAGGCAGGCCAGGTGAAGAAGTTAGAGACCAAGCCAGAAGACAACCAGATAAAATAGAGCATATTAGGCACTACGGTATGCACCGCCATTTTACCGATGGAGGTTCTATTTTAATGTGGGGTGGAGGTGTTAAAAAAGGACTCGTTTATGGTAAAACAGCAGACGAAAGGCCTTGTGTTTCTATAGAAAATAAAGTAGTGATAGACCAAGTACACCAATCTATTTATAGTGCCTTAGGGATCCATCCTCAAACCCATTACGAAATAGAAGGCAGGCCCTTTTATACCACCCCAGATGGTAAAGGAAAACCCATATTAGATTTATTTGGTAAGCCAATGAAAACATCAAAAAACAACATCACTTAAACGTTTACAGTAATCATGACAAAATCTAAAATAAACAGAAGAACATTTATAAATACCACGGCAAAAGCAAGTTTAGGTTTAGCTGTAGTGCCACATTTTAACATATTAAAGTCGAAGCCTAAAATGTATGATACTGTTATTGGGCATGGCGATTTTAAGTATAAAGTACACAAGTCTTGGGGCGATTTAGATAGGGCCATTACGCCTGTTAAAAATTGCCACGAAATGGTTATGGACTCCAAAGGGCGTTTAATCTTGGTAGGAGACAATACTAAAAATAATATTTTAATTTACGATAAATCAGGAAAACTGTTAGATTCTTGGGGTATTCGTTACAAAGGTGGGCATGGCTTGTCTATATGGAACGATGGTTCTGAAGATTTTTTATTTATCTGCGACGCCAAAGGCGAAAGCATGATAAAAACAACAACCGATGGTAGAGAATTAATGATTATAGGACACCCCTCTAAATACGGTGCCTACGCTAAAAAAGATAAATTTAAGCCTACAGAAAGTGCTATTGGCCCTAATGGAGATATTTATATAGCCGATGGCTATGGCGCTAACTACGTGTTACAATTTACAAAAGATGGAGAATTTATTAGAAAAATAGGAGAAGGAAGAGGTACAGGTCAAAATCAATTTCAAACTAGTCATGGGGTTTGTATCGATTATAGAGGCAAAGAACCTACTTTATTAATCACCTCTAGAGCAGCCAATTGTTTTAAGCGCTTTACGTTAGACGGCAAATATATAGAACAAATAGATTTACCAGGCGCATTTGTATGTCGCCCCGTGATTCATAATAAAAACTTATATTCAGGGGTATGTTGGTCGTCAGGGATCGATTATGTAGAAGGCGACAAAAACACACATCCTTACAACATCAATCCTAAATCAGGTTTTGTAACTATTTTAGATGAAAAGGGAAAAGTGGTGTCTAATCCTGGTGGCACAAAACCAAAGTATAAAAAAGGAAAACTACAACGCATGGTACAAGAGCAGCCTATTTTTCGCCATTGCCATGATGTATGTGTAGATAATGATGAAAATTTATACGTGTGCCAATGGAATGCGAATAAAGCATACCCTATAAAATTAGAGCGTGTTTAGGTATAAGATAAAATAATTTAGATAAATTTTTGTTTGTGTATACAAACTCAATCATGAAATAATAACCGAAAAAGACATAAAGCAATGTTGCCTTATGTCTTTTTGGTTATGTTGTAGTGGATCGATCCTGTTTTTTTTAATCCAGACTATGCATTATAACATCGTCATGAGGGTTTGAAATGCCATAAGCAAAGCGTCACGCTAGTGTTTGAAACATTTGAAAGCCCTAATGGATTTTCTAATGAATGATCTGGGTTAAATTATTGAACCTCGTTGTAACTCTGGTTTACAGTATCCCATAAAATATCAGCTTCGCCACCTTTACAGCGGTAGGCACCAAAACGTATTTTAGCTTGTGTTCCTACTTGGTTAAGGCCATTTACCTCGCCTATAGAATTAGGTACTATCCAGTTATAATCGGTGTCTCCAATGGTTATGTTTACATATTGCTCGTTATTGGCATTAAATCCATTTTTCATGCTTACAAATTTGCGTGTATTGGCTGGAATATTAGTAAGGAACACCATTTGTCTACCTGTTGTTCCAGAACCACCTCTTTTGGTAATTTCCTCTCTGTAAATATCGAAGGAGGTTTGATTTTGTCCAGTAAATTTTGGTTTAGCTAAAAGTAAGCAAATTGCAGGGTCGTTAGAACCAATATCTGGGTTGGTATGTTTTCCTTTAGCTTGTATGAAGTAAGATCCAGATTGGTTTCGAACATCATCAAAAGGCCATTGGTCTGAAACATGTCCTGCTTCACGTATGGTTACATAACCAGATATAAGAACATAACTGCCATTGCCTGTAGTGTTAACAGCTCTACTAGGACGTTCAATTCTTGGTTGCAAATTATCAAAATGATTTGAATTTGTTTTAAGCTTGTATACACCATAAGTAAGGTTATTGAAAGTTTCTTGTGTGTAATCATAAGCACAAGTTCTGTCATCAATTTGCGATGTTGCCCATACTGTAGTTTTGTTAACATCGTTAGGGAATGTATATATTCGAGACGTATTATTACCTTCTGGTGTGCAAACATCGTCATCAGATTTCGGTTTTCTTTTAGAAAATAAATCCTCGGTGTTTTCGTAAGTACTATTTTCTTCCAAAGTGTTTACCTCGTCTTCAACAGAACAAGAAGTTGTAGAGACTAATAGAATTAAAAAGCCTGTTCTAAATAAGTTACTTAATTTTAATGAATACATAATAGTTTAATGTTTAAAAATTCATGATTAGATTTAAGGGTCATAACATATTCCAATAACAATCTCATATTATTTGAGCTAAGTTTAGTTATGAAATAAATTGTAGGAATAATTATGTTAAATCAAAGATATTATTGTTTAATTAAACTGTAAAGAAATATTTATAAAAAAGTTAAATTACTTGTAATTGGTGCTGATAATTAAGTAGTTGTGTTAGTTGAGGTGAAATGTTAAAAGAAAAGAGATTAAACGTTTATACGTTTGATCTCTTTAAAATATGTATTAAAAAACACAAATATATTTTTAGTAAGCGCTTTTCTTTTTTAATTTGTTCTACAAAACTGAGTGTTTTTAATTCTAATTTGAAATTCATCGTCGCTACAAACATCGCAAGCTTCGTAAGCGCCATATCTAGTTGTAATGCGCTCTGTGGTATAATTGTGTTGTAAGTTACGGCTCCTCGTATTGCCACCACCAGAAACACTTATTCTAGATTCGGCATTCCTGTTTTCATCGTAACCAGTTCTGTAAGATAAATTGTATTGTACGCCCTGTGTAACGTTTCTTAGTCGCGTAATGGTTCTGGTACCTCTATTAGTACTGGTAAAAGGTGTAGTAGATTCGTGTACTTCTAATACATAGACCTCTCTACCACTGGAGTCTCTAATAGGACTTCCATTTCTTAAAGCACGTTTAACATAAAGTAAAAACAAAGCACTTCTGGCATCTTGCCCAGTTCTTGAGCCAGCAACAATCCTTCCTGTAGCATGAGACTGCACAATACAAGTACTACCGCTACTCACATCATCTATTATAAAACTATAAGTTAACGTTGAGGTTCTGTTAGCAGCTCGACTAATACTATTAAAAAAGCGTTCTACACGAGTTCTAGTGCCATCGAATCTGGCTGTAGAACCAGTAATGCTATATTCTCCAAAGCCACCGCTTACATTTCTATAACCGCCCTCGGAAGATCTACAATCTAATGTGCCTATGTTATTCGGGTTAGAGACATCGTTGCAACCTCTTACCTGTCCTCTGGTTGCGCCAGGGCCTAAATTAGGGAAACTAGTTTCATTACAATTGGTTCTATTAGCTACATTAGTAGCAGTCTCTGTGGCTAATTCATTTTGTAACACAGTTTCAGAATCTTCAGAAGAACACGAAAAAGCAGTGGTTAGTAAGATGGCAAAACCTAGTTTCGTGAAATTAGTAAGTTTAAGTTTTCTTTTCATTTTAAATAATTTAAATTAATGTATTAATTATGGAATAGTTGGTAAAAATTAAAAAGCGCTTTTTTCTTAAAAATAAAACGGCTTACACAATTAATTATCCTGTACCAACCTGTTATGTTTAATATTTATAGGTTTGTAAAACAGTTAATTATAGTGTTATAAGAAAAGCTAATGCCCCATGAAGATCAAAAATTGAAGTTTCTGTTTTCGATTGTAAACACCCTTAGCCCTTGATTTTAGTACATTTTATATTGTATTCTTATTCTTTCTTTTATGTCAAAGAAAAAGAATACATGTTATTTTGTTGCTCCTGTTTTTTTTGTAAAAAAAATAACATTTAACATTCATTTATTTTATGTAAAAGGTATAAATAACAAAAAAGCTGCTCTTATAAGGCAGCTTTTTTTACTTCGAAAACAGCAAAGTAGAACATAGTTTTGCTATTGTAAAAATTGTTTTTTTATGATTATATTAATTTAGTGGTTAGGTTAATTTAGAGTAAACAACTTAAAAACCAGAGGGAAAAGTAACCACAATTAATGGGAGTATTCGATTGCTGTAGCCTTTTATCTTAGTGTGTTGTTAATTTAAATTAACAGTTTAGTGGCTGTAATGTAATTAGCCTTTTAAAATTTTCTATCCTGCGCTTTAGTTTACTAGTCTGGTATAGTAGTAGTTAAGGTTTTAAAAAGATGTGTTTCTTGTGGCTAATAATCGGGCTTTTAAACAGAATTTAAAATAGTTTGAAGGGGCTAGTTGAGATGTATTCTAAATTTAAATCACTTCTTTTATTCGGACTATTAAAACTATAAAGTATAGCACTTAATTATGTTTGGGCTTCAACTGTTTGATAAACAGGTTTTTGAGAAGGTGAAAGTTGTGTTTTTGATTGCAACTAATTTTAGAATACATTTTAACCCATTTACAGGACAATACAGGATGATTGGTAATGACGTTACAAGTAATTTTAGTAGCTTAAAATGCGCAAATAAAAGTATACATTTAAAAATGAAATTTATGTTGAATAAAATATCAGTAGCCTTTCTGTTAAGCTTAGTTATCGCGGTGTCTTCATGCCAAGAAAAACAAACCAAAACAGAAATCGCTGCCTTAGAATTTGAAAAACTAACATGCAATTCTAAGGTGAATCCTAAAACAATAGAGTTAAAATCGCCATTGTTTTCATGGGAAATAGCAGCATCCGACTTTAATAAGTCGCAATCTGCATACCAAATACTTGTAGCAAGCAAGCGCGAATACCTTGACACAAAAACCGCAGACGTGTGGAACTCTAGTAAAATAGATAGTGATAACTCTGCTTTTGTAAAATATGAAGGGGAAGTCTTAAAAGCAATGCAAACTTATTTTTGGAAAGTGAAAATTTGGGATGAAGAGGGCGCAGTGACCCAGTGGTCTCCAGTACAAGAGTTTCAAACAGGTTTAATGGGGTCTGAAAATTGGGGAGCATCAAAATGGATTACCTTAAATAAAGATACACGAACTTCAGAGCATCGCTTTAGAGACTACAAGAGAGGTAATATGAAAGAAGCAAAGCTAGTAGAAGGTTTTGCAGCCAGTTATTTTAGAAACGAAATAAAATTAGATAAAAAAGTAGAAAACGCCCAAGTTTATATCTGTGGTTTAGGGTACTATGAGCTGTATTTAAATGGTAAGAAAGTAGGCGATCATGTGTTAGATCCGGCACCGTCAAATTACGATAAACAAGCGTATTATGTAAATTACGATATCACATCCCAGTTACAATCTGGTAAAAATGCCTTTGGAATTATATTAGGAAATGGGTTTTATGGGCAAAATATTTCATGGAATAGAGATCCAGAATCAAATAAAAGAGGCGTGTCTTATGGACCACCTACTGTGCGCTGTTTGGTAAAGCTAAACTATACAGATGGGTCGTCAGAAGATTTTTATACCGACGAGAAATGGAAAGAAGCTACTGGACCAATTGTATTTAATAACATTTATGGCGGCGATACTTACGATGCACGTTACGAGTTGGGAGATTGGAACACTGTTGGTTACAATGCTACATCTTGGGGTAATGCTAAAGTAGCTGCTCCAAAGGTTAAAAAAATAAGTGCACAGCAAATTCCTGCCATTAAAAAACTAAAAGAGTTTGAACCACAAAAGGTGTTTAAAGCACCAGACGGCAATTGGATAGTGGACTTCGGACAAAACATTGCTGGTTGGGTAAAGCTAAATGTACAAGGAAAAGCAGGACAATTAATAGAAGTTACTACAACAGAAGCGTTATTAACAAACGGCAAAGATGTTTTTCAAGGTTCTACAGGTGGAGGAGCTAATGGAATGGCTCAAATCTATAAGTACATCTGTAAAGGAAATGGTGTAGAATCCTGGGAACCTAAATTTAGCTATCACGGATTTAGATTTGCTAAAATTAAAGGCACGAATGTAAAGCCAGATGCTAATATGATTAAAGCAGTATTGGTAGCAACAGATATTAAAGAAACAGGATATTTTAAATCTTCAGACAGTTTGTTTAATAAAATGCACGAGATAAGCAAATGGACTATTGCAGATAACATTCACGGTATTCCAGAGGATTGCCCTCACCGCGAAAAATGTGGATGGTTAGGAGATGCACACGCCTTTTGCGAATATGCATTGTATAATTATGATATGTACGATTTCTACAAAAAATACATGGAAGACATTAAAACACAAATGCGTCCCTTAAAAGGACATAACAATCCGGAAATTAAATTTAAAGTGCCTACAATGATTGCCCCTGGGAAGCGAACATCTACCTATGCTAAGATAGATTGGGGAGTAGCTACCATGTATTTGCCATGGTACAATTATAAATTTTATGGAGATGATGCTATAGTTAAAGAATACTATGAGGAAATGAAAGGTTTAACCGATTTTTACCTCAATTATAAGGGCGAAAACGGTATAATGCAAGATGGTATGGGCGACTGGTGTCCACCGCGATGGGACAGACGTAAAAATCCTTCTGCTATGGAATGTAACCCCATTATTTCTGCAAACGCCTATTTTTACGATGTTTTAGGGATTATGAAAACCTTTGCAGAATTGAATAACGATGAAGCCTATGCCACTAAAATGCAGAATGAACAGCAAGATTTAAAAAACGCATTTAATAAAGAGTACTTAGTTGAAATACCCAATACAAAACATAAGTGGTACCAGAGCCAAACAGCAACGGTACAAGCTTTGCAATTTGGAATAGCGCCAGAAAACGATATTGAAAGTATTGTAAATGGGTTAGAACATGATATTGTTGTTGTTAAAGGCGGTCACCATTCAACAGGAATTCATGGTAACCGTTACATATATACTGTGCTTTCTAAATACGGAAAAGCAGACCTAGCTTACCAGATATTAACAACACCAGACTTTCCAAGCCAAACCTATGTAATGAATTCTGGTTTCACCACATGGCCAGAACGCCAATTCGAATGGGAAAAACTAGAAGGGCCAACAAACTCTCTAAATCACCCAATGCACTCTGGATTTGCAGCTTATTTTTACGAAGCTTTAGGAGGTATAAAATCTAGTACAGAGCAGCCAGGTTACAAAGAATTTACTGTACACCCCCAGTACCCAAAAGCGGTAAAAAGCACAACAGTAAAAGTCCCTACATCTTACGGTACAATTAAAAATGAATGGACACAAACTAGTACCGAATTTTCCGCACAATTAGAAGTGCCTTTTAATACTAAAGCTCAATTAGTGTTAACTAAAAATGCTTTAGAGACACTGCATATAAACGGGGAGGCTTTTAACACGTTCAAGTCTAAAAATAACATCCAAATTAAAGACAAAACCAATGTGATGTTGGGTTCTGGTAAATACACCATACGTTACACAAAATAAAAGATGTTATGAGGTTAGCACCATAATTAAACATAGAATACCAATAACAAAAACGCATAGCCACAGTTTTCTTAAAACGAGTGGCTATGTTTTTTTAGTAAAATATTAATATTTTAGAGCAAATTAAACAGAATCCTACTTAACTGTAATTATGAGCAAAAAACGATATATAGTATTAATAATAGTAATTTTATGTTGTAGTCTAGGCTATGGGCTCTACACATTAGTTGTTTCTCCAACAAAATCGTTAAAACCTATATACGTAATCCCGTCTAACGCTGTATTTTTTATAGAAACCGAAGAACCCATTTCTACTTGGGAAGAAATTCGAGCCAATACTATTTGGAAACATTTAAAAAAACAAACCTACTTTTCGGAACTCACAGAGAACGCAAACACATTAGATACACTTTTTCAAGAAAATAAAAAACTTTTCAAGCTTTTGGGGTCTAGGGCTCTGTTGGTATCTGCACACATGTATAAAAAAAACGATTACGATTTTTTATTTGTGGTAGACCTGCAAAAAATTTCAAAATTTACCCAGTTAAAAGATTATCTGGATAAAGTACTGAGTGATGATTATAGCTTTAGCAGACGCATACACGATAAGCACGAAATTATAGAGTTGTTAGATAAAACAACAAAAGAAACCCTATACATTACCATTTTAGATAATTTACTAGTGGCATCGTACACAAATGCACTAACCGAGGCTGCCATAGCAGAATATGTAAAACCAGTTATAGGCAGAGACCAGTACTATTTGGATGTTTTTAAGAAAGTAGGTCACGATGATATGCTTCGTTTATATGTACAACAAAACTATTTGGACGATTTTGCTAAGGCGTATATGGATGTGCCAAACGAATCTTTACAATACATAAGCGATAACCTGTTGTATTCAGGGTTTAGTTTCGATTTAGACAACGATCTGCTAAAAGCAGAAGGCTATACTAATTTTAAGGATACCAACGAAACATATATAGAAGCTTTACACAAATCTGGACTTGGAAAACGAAGTATAGCTAAAGTTGCGCCGCAACGTACAGCATTTTATTTGAGTTTAGGATTTGACGATTTTGAGCGTTTCTATGAAAACTTTCAAGAATTAAAAGCAAAAAAAGAAGCCACATTCCAAACCTATGATAACACCATTTTAAAAACAGAAAAATTTTTAAACATAAGTGTTCAAGATCAATTTATAAGTTGGATGGACGATGAGATTGCCTTTTTACAATTACAACCCAATGCACTAGGTAAGAAAAACGAATTTGCGGTAGTTTTAAAAGCTAAAGATGGCGATGACGCTAAAGAAGAACTCGACTTTGTTTTAAAGCAAATCAAGAAGAAAACACCTGTTAAATTTAGGCAGGTTAGTTATCGCGGTTATGCCATCAATTTTATGGCTATGAAAGGGTTTTTTAAACCGCTTTTAGGGCGATTTTTTAAAGATTTAGACAAACCCTACTTTACCATTATCGAAGATTATGTAATTTTTAGCAACCACCCACAAACGTTAAAAGATATTATCAATGATTTTGAAGCTAAGAACACCTTAATAACCTCTAAAGAATACAAGCGTTTTTCTGAAAATTTCGACTCGAAATCTAACATGTTTGCGTACTTAAATATGCCCTTGTTTTATAAAAATATAAGTACAATGCTTAGTGCAACCGCAAGGAAAGAATTAGAGAGAAATAAAGCCTACATCACATGTTTCTCTCAAATAGGATTGCAATTATCAGCCTCTGGAGCAATGTTCGAAAGTAAATTTACGGCAGCCTACCGCGACCCGAAAACTTTTGAGAAAATACTGCATTTTACAGCCCAACCCCAAGAAATGCTAAACATTAAGTATAGCGTATTGCCAAAAATTATGGCACAACCAGAAGTAAGCAATAATCACTTACTTAGAATGGTGGAAGACGAAGAAGTTATAAAAGTAGATGCCATTACACCAGACGATTTAAATGCGAAAAAATACAAAGAACTCTATAAAGACGGAACATTGAAAGTAAGTGTTCCATTGAAAAAAGGACTAAAACATGGTGTTTACAGGAAATATTTTCCAACTGGAACTATAAATATTAAAGGGCGCTATAAAAAAGACAAGCGTGTAGGTGTTTGGAAGGTGTACGATAAGGAAGGGAATACTTTAGAGCGGAAACGGTATTAACCATCAATACAGACGTTTATAAGAAATAATAATAATAAGTGGTATTTGTTGAAAAACGGTATACTATTTGATGCATAAAGGAATGCGCTGTATAAAGGTAAAGCAGAATTTAAAAAAACAATACAAAACTAAAATATGCTATCTATAAACAAGACTGTTCAGGATAAGAACCCCGATAAAAAAAACTATTTTTAGCCTTTATAATTTATCAAAAAAACAATTCATGAAACTATTTTATTTTAAAACATTACCGCTCTTAATAGGAAGTTTTTGTTTTACATTTTTGGCATGCAATTCAAAAGAAAAGACAGAAAAAGTCGAATCTAAAACGGCAGCTGTAGCAGTTAAAGGTCAAACAGGTAGCTGGGGAGACCAAGGCGATGGTACTTATGTAAATCCAATACTAAATGCAGATTATCCAGATTCTGATATAGAACAAGTGGGCGACACTTATTATATGATTACGTCTAAACAGCATGTATCTCCTGGGATGCCTATCTTAGCTTCTAAAGACATGGTAAATTGGACTAATGTAGGTCATGTTTTTGCAGATTTGTCTTGGGCACCAGAATACAATTGGAACCGTATGAACGGGTATTCCTTTGGTGTATGGGCAGGAGATTTAGAATATCATGATGGCACATGGTATTGTTACCAAATAGACTACCAACATGGGCTTATGGTAACAACAGCTAAAGATATTAAAGGGCCTTGGAGTAAGCCTATATTTATGCTGCCTAAAGCAAAAGTATTAGATGATCCAGCAGTGTTTTGGGACGAAGAAACGCATAAAGCTTACGTTATAGTAAACACAGCAGGAAAACAAAAAAGTGCAGACAATACTATAGAAGGTAACGAAAATAGAATATACGAGATGAGCTGGGATGGTACTAAAATTCTAGACGAAGGCAAACTTGTATATACAGGCATGGGAGCAGAAGCCGCAAAGATTTACAAAATAGAAGACACTTGGTATATCTTTTTAGCACAATGGACTATGGGAGACCGCTCGACAAAACCAGGTGTAAAAAATCCCAAAAACGACAGGAAACAAATCGTATTACGATCTAAAGAAAGTATTTATGGGCCATACGAAGTAAAAACAGTTTTAGAAAAAGGCACTGTTTTTAATAACAGAAGTGCCAGTCAAGGCGCGCTTATGCAAGCACCAGACAAATCATGGTGGTACATGCATCAATTAATCCAAAACGACGATATTCCATTTCAAGGCAGACCACAATGTCTAGAACCAGTAACTTGGGTAGATGGATGGCCAATTATTGGTGTAGACGAAGATAACGACGGTATAGGAGAACCAGTAAAACAATTTAAAAAACCAATAGATGGTTACCCTATAGCAGCACCAAGTACAGACGACGATTTTTCTAGTGCCAAATTAGGATTACAATGGGAGTGGAATCACAATCCAAGGAATACACATTGGTCTCTTACAGAACGTACAGGTTGGTTGCGTTTAAAAGCAAGTAAAGTACTGCCTAATAAAAAAGGTTACGGCCCTAATATTAATGAGTGGACAAATAACGACGGATCAGATTCTGACTTCTGGAGAGCAAGCAATACCATAAGCCAACGTATTATGGGGATAACTACAGGAACAGCAGCAGCTAAATTTGATATTTCAGGAATGGCACCACACCAGTTGGCAGGATTTGTAAGATATGGTGGCGTATTTAACTTGTTAGGTGTAGAGGTAGACAGTGCTGGTAAAAAACACTTGTTTTACATGAATGGTATGGCAGAGAAAACCCAAGGCCCAGAGCTAACAGGAAACACCTTATATGTAAAAACCTCAAACAATGTAGATCAAGCAACTTACGAATATAGCTTAGATGGAGAAAACTATAAGAAATTTGGTCCAACATTTACAATAGCATTTGGAAAATGGACAGGAGACCGATTAGGATTCTTTTCTTGGAATGAAAAAGAAGATGCAGGTTACATCGATGTAGATTGGTTTACTTACGATTACGACGGTCCAAAAGCATCTAACTAATTTCTGTTTGAATTTAAGACGTGAAATATAGTATTTTAATTAAAATAACAGGTGCCATTTGTCTGTATCTATTATGGGGTTGTAAAGCACAACAAGTCTATAATTTAGAGACAAAGGCGCCTAATATTGTTTATATTCTGGTAGACGATCTTGGCGCTCACGATTTGGGATATACAGGAAGTACATTTTACCACACCCCAAATATAGATCGGCTGTCTAGAGAGGCGATGAATTTTACCAACGGTTATGCCGCTAGTCGTGTTTGCAGCCCGTCTCGAGCAAGTATCATGTTAGGTAAGTACACTGCGCGACATGGCATAACAGATTGGATTGGCGCTAAAACAGGAACAGAATGGCGAAAGCGCAATAGAAACAATAAACTCTTACCAGCAGATTATACTACAAGTTTACCACACGAAGATATTACCATAGCAGAAGCTATGAAAACAGCAGGCTATAAAACGTTTTTCGCAGGAAAATGGCATTTAGGAGATAAAGGCTCTTATCCCGAAGACCACGGCTTCGATATAAATAAAGGTGGATTTCATCGCGGAGGGCCTTCAGGAGGATTCTTTTCCCCATGGCAAAATCCGAAGTTAAAAAGTAAAACCAAAGGAGAAAACCTAACACTACGATTAGCAGAAGAAACAGCCAAATTCATTAAAAAACATAGAGACACCACATTTTTTACGTTTCTATCATTCTACGCAGTACATGCACCATTGCAAACCACAGAAGCAAGATGGCAAAAGTTTAGAGACAAAGCAGAAACTCAAGGGATAGCAGATAAAGGCTATGTAATGGAACGCAATCTACCTATTAGGCAAGTTCAAGATAACCCAATTTATGCAGGGCTTCTAGAAACTGTAGATGATGCGGTAGGTTTGGTTTTAAAAACAATAGAAGACGCTGGAATTGCAGAAAATACAATAATTGTTTTCACATCAGACAATGGTGGTGTAGCATCTGGAGACCATTATGCTACTAGTAATTTACCCTTAAGAGGAGGTAAAGGCTACCAGTGGGAAGGCGGATTACGAGTGCCATACCTTATAAAAGTACCCTGGCTAGAAACCGAAGGTAAAACCACAAATTATGCCGTTAATGGCACAGATTTTTACCCTACACTTCTTGATTTGGCAAATATTCCCTTAAAAAGAACACAACACGTAGACGGCGTAAGTTTAAAGCCATTGCTAGAGGGAAAACACATGAAACAAGAACGCCCCATGTTTTGGCACTATCCGCATTACGGCAATCAAGGAGGAGAACCAGCATCCATACTACAAGAAAATAATAGGAAATATATTTATTATTGGGAAGATGGGCGAGAAGAACTTTACAATTTACCATCGCCAGAAAGCGACAATTTAAATATTATACAACAAGAACCTTTAGCAGCAGAGCGTATGCGGTTAAAGTTGTTTTCTTGGTTAAAGCAAGTAGAAGCAAAACAACCCACACCAGATACCACATACAACAGTGCGAGAGCTAAAGTTATGAAAACAGAGATAGTCGCTAAAAAATTACCCTCTTTAGAAAAGAAACGAAAGCAGATGTTATCTAAAGATTTTATACCTAATGCAGACTGGTGGAAGAGTAAATAAAAAAATAAAATCCGTTCATGAAAAAAATAATTGCATTATTAACACTCTGTCTCTCAATAGCGGGTAACGCTCAATCTTTAAAGCATCCCGCAATTTTTGTTACCCAAGGCGAACGCAGTCAAATTTTACAAAAGATAGCAACTTACAGTTGGGCAAAAGCAGTCGAATTGAATTTACATATTCAGGTAGATGCAAAGATGTTCCAACACATTAACAATCCTGATGCAATTTTAGAATCCTTTCCTAGGTTTGCATCAAACAGTAAGCAAAACACAGAGTTTGCGGCAGCACCATTAACTAAAAAACATAACGACCTCTTAGCTCTAGCATCCAGGTCGGCAATGCTTTATTATTTAACCCAGAACAAAGACTATGCAAAGTTTGCTGCAGATATATTAGAACCTTATTTTGAAGAGCTCTCCCAACGCAGTATTAGAAAAACAACCATAGCGGGTAACCATTTTTACGACCCAAGAACCACTTATGGTCCATTAGCGTTAACTTACGATTTTATATACAACTATTTAAAATCTCCTGGCGCAACAGTTTACAGTAAGGCACTTAAAAAACGTGTTGCATTCAATAACGAAAAGGCACAAAAAGCAATACGTAATATGGTAGGCGACATGCTTCAAGAATACGGAAAGGCAGATCGGCATGGTAAAGTAATTTCCAATCATCCAATACTAACAGCCCCAGGAGCTCTATTTGGTATTTTGTGTGTAGAAGACGATGTAGAACGAGAACGATTATTCAATGTGTTCTGGGAAAAGGGTACACAGCATCAAAATTCATTTAAAAACACCATTTTACCTATGTTTGGGAAACAAGGTATTTGGCCAGAATCACTCAGTTATAGTTTTATGCCAGCCGTTACCTTGGTTTTAAATATTGTAGACCGTATTAAGCCAGAAATGAATGTTACTAAAAACCACAGACATATTTTAGAGGGTAATTTTTTATTTGATAATTTAAGACACCCAGACAGAACATTTGTGCGCTACGGCGATTCTAAAAGAAATATAGACCAAACAGAAGAGTTGTACGCCTATACTTTAGATCTAGCAAAACGACAAGGATATAAAGATTTAGAGTTAAATGCTCTAATAGCGCTTAGACAAGGTTATAAAAGCCGTGGTGGTCGCAACTTCAAAGATTCAGATCATGTTTTTAACAACTATCAAGAATTAAAATTATTCTGGGGACACGATATTCCAAATTCAATAAATACGAAAATAGATTTCCAAAAGCCAACAGTAATTATACCACATACAGGTATAGCTTTGCAACGTAACTACGTAAAAAACAATAACAGAACCTATGGCTTATGTGGAATTATAGGAGGGGCACACTATGTGCACTCTCACCTCACTGGAATTACGATGGAGTTGTATGGTGCAGATTATACTATGGTGCCAAATGCAGGACTACCTAAACAAATATCGGAGAGACGTATGCCATTACACGAAAATTACTTCAGGCTTTATGCTGGTAATAATACAGTAATAGTTAATGGCACTTCTCATGGCATTCAAGAAGGGTCCTGGAAAAACGATGCCTATGTTTGGCAAAATACGGTACGAAATGTTGCAGCAGAACCAAAACATTTAAAGGACCCAATAGCTCCTAATTTTAATTTTGCAACGCAATTATTTAACGATGATATAAACAAAGCAAAGCAACAACGTACACTAGGTATTTTAAGAACAAGCAATACTACAGGGTATTATTTCGATTTATTTCGCTCTAAATCTCTAGAGAAAAATAAATTTCACGATTACATATACCATAATATAGGAGACAAAACTACTATTTTAGATACTAAAGGAAAGGCGCTAAAGGGAAGTAAAACAAAACGTTACCAAAACGATATAGGAGATCCTGTGCAATCTCCTGGATGGCGTTTTTTCGAAAAAGAAAAAGTGACTAAGCCTTTTGATAAAGCTGTAAAAGTTGAGTTTGAAATAAAGAGTAAAAACCGCTTTATGCATTTATTTACACCAGGAGGCACACTAAGAGAATATACAACAGCCCTTGCACCTCCCACTAGAGAAGCAAAAAATGGCTATGACAAAAAAAGTACCCAAGTATTGGCCATAAGGCAAAACGGAGAAGCTTGGGATAAACCATTTATCTCTATTTTAGAACCCACAATTGGTAAAGAAAGCTCAGTAGTAAGTGTTGCTAATTTAAAACATAAAAACGCTTATGTAGGCGCTAAAGTTACAAGCGCAGTTAACAACAAAAAAATAATAGATTACATACTATGTTTAGACAACATAAAAACTATTAAGCTACCAGAACACAATATAAGCTTTACAGGCCATTACGGTATTGTACGTATAGAACAAGAGGCAAACAAAGCAGAAGTGATTACACTGTATGTTGGAGAAGGTACCAATTTAACATATAAAACATACAATCTCACTTTAAAAACGTCTAGAAGAGGTGTGCAAACCTTCAATTAATTGTAATGAATTTCATAAAAAACAAATACGTAACAATTGCTAGTGCCATTCTATTTTTTTTGTGTTTAAACGCTTGCAAAACACAAAAAAAAACCGAAACAGAACTGCCCGTTATCCAAAAAATAGATAACGATGGTTTTACAACCATATTTAATGGAATTAACCTAAAAGGTTGGGTAGGAGACACCACATATTGGCATGTTTTAAAAAACGGTGTGTTAGAAGGCAAAGTAACAGAACACACACGCCTTAAACGTAACAGTTTTATTATTTATACCGAAGAACAGCCAGAAGATTTCGAACTTAAATTAGATTACAAAATATCTCAACTTGGCAATAGTGGTGTAAATTACAGAAGTGAAATAATCGAAGGTGTCCCTTTTGCCTTACGCGGTTATCAATCTGATATTGATGGTAAAAAGCGTTATGTAGGACAAAATTATGAAGAAAAGAAAAGAACAACCTTAGCCTATGTAGGAGAGCGCGTTACAGTACCTCCAATGCCAGCTCATATTTCTAAAAACAACCTTAGAAAAAATATTGAGAAAAACAGGTGGAAATCCAGAGAAGTGGCTAAACTAACAGAACATATCGCAGAACTAAAACAACAAGTAAATGATACCAGTTGGAATACAATGCATCTGGTTGTAAAGAGTAATAGAATGTTACACTACATTAATGGTGTTTTAATGAGCGATGTTACAGACATGGATACCATAAACCGCAGAACTAAAGGATATATAGGCGTTCAAGTACATACAGGGCCTCCAATGGTTGTAAAATATAAAAACATCAAATTGAAAAAAGAATAATAAAAAAAGTTTCAAAAGAGAGGCTATATGTAACACATTCAAAAAAAACTATTTGTAAAAGTATGGGCTTGAATAGGTCAATACTATGTTTTTGCAAATACAACAATTAAAATATAAAGCATACAATATATAATCTAGAATACTAAAACAGGAAAATTAAAATATCTTTTATGAAAATGAGACTACTATTTGCACTATTTAATATCGTAACATTAAGTCTGTGCGCCCAAATAAAACATGGTTTACGAGACGAAGCAGGAAGACACATAATACCTAGAGGATTTGTAATAAATACAAATGATGGAGAAGGTGAAGTATTTTTTAATAGCGACGATTATGTACGAATGGTAAGAATGGGGGCGAATACCCAAGTTATTCGTTTAGAATTAGGTAAACTAAGTAATTTCGCAGGAGGACGCTTAGATGAAAATTACTTAAACAAATTAGATGGCCTAGTGGCATTAGGAAGAAAAGCAGGTATAAAAACAGTGTTTAAAATGACTGTTTACGGCGTAGATAAATTTGTGTGGGAAGAATTTTGGTTAAATAAGCACAAAGAACATAAAATATATATAAAAGCATGGCAGGTAATTTGGAAGCGGTATTCTAAAGAAAAATGGGTTTTAGGGTACGATATAGTTAACGAGCCTAGAAAATTAACCATGGATATAAGTTATAAAGAATTAACAGATAATTATTTAATTCCGTTATATCAAAAAATAATAGACGAAAGCCAGAAGATAAATTCAGATAAGAAAATTTTAGTGCAATCTATTTTTATGAATAAAGGTGAAGCTGTAGATAATAATCAATATGCAGAAATTTCCAGCCCCATTAAAAGAAAGAATATTGTTTTTGCACCTCATATTTATCAAAATGATATCGATCTGGTAAAACCAGTAATGGACAGATTCGATAAAGAATCTACAATTTTAAATGCGCCAATACTTATAGGCGAATGGGGTTTCCCCACGTTTGCAAGCACAGACACACTAATATCAGGCAGATTAGGCCAATTAAGCTACAGAGAACTTTACATAAAAACGGCAGAAGTGTTCGATACCATGGGTGTGGGGTCTATAAAAGCATGGTTTTTAGGCAATAGAACAATGCAAAATTTTATGGCAGGAGGCCCTTCAACTTGGGCTATTTTTAGCGATAAAACCGATGCTGGTACTGTAGAAAGAAAATACATAACGGATATTATAGCAAGACCTTTTCCGCAAGTTATAGCAGGAGATATAAAAACGTTTTTGTTTCGTCATGCTACACGTACACTAAATGTAGATATTGTGCCAGATAACAGTAAAGGTACTTCTACAATATTTATAGGCGCCAATAGGCATTATCCAGACGGATTTTCTATTTTAATAAATGAAGATATAGTACTATATTACAACCCTATTAAAACAGTAGGACTAGAAACCTATAAGGCTCCAGAAAACTTTAGTGCATCAAATTTTATTTGGGATGCATTTCAGCAAAAGTTAACCATTTTAAAATGGCCTGAAGGTGTTGAAAAACTAAATTTAAAAATAGTGCCAGGTTTAAGAAATTTTTAAAAACCACATATAAAAACCATTATAATAATCTAAAATTTAATGAAAAAGTTAATAGGTGTCATGGCAATTTCACTTGCCATATTGAGCTGTAATTCAAAACATGAAAACGAAGCTTCAGGAAAACATGAACATGCAGCAGTGCCAGAACGCGTATCTCAACTTATAAGTGAGATGACTTTAGAGGAGAAAATAGCAGAGATGACGCAAGATGCTCCAGCTAACGAACGCTTAGGCATTCCTAGAATGAAGTATAGCGAAGGGTTACATGGTTTATGGGAAGATGCTGGAGTTACCGTTTACCCACAAGCCATAGCCTGTGGTTCAACTTGGGATCCTGAATTGATAAGAAAAATGGCATCGCAAACAGCTATAGAAGCACGTAGTCTAGATATAACACATTGTTACTCTCCAAATTTAGATGTAATTACTGGCGACCCAAGATATGGTCGTGTGGAAGAGTCTTATGGAGAAGATCCTTACTTAGTATCTCAAATGGGTGTAGCGTTTATAGAAGGCATGCAAGGCGTAGGGGAAGAACGTTTTGATGAAAACCATGTATTAACAACAGCTAAGCATTTTGTAGGTTACCCAGAAAATAGAAGAGGTATAAACGGAGGGTTTAGTGATATGTCTGAAAGACGTCTAAGAGAAATATTTTTACCACCGTTTGAGGCCGCTGTAAAAGAAGCAAAAGTAGGTTGTATTATGCCAGGACATCAAGATTTTAATGGTGTACCATGCCACATGAACACTTGGTTGTTAAAAGATATTTTAAGAGGAGAGTTAGGTTTCGATGGTTTCTTAGTTTCAGACAATAATGATGTAGGCCGTTTACAAACAATGCATTACATTACAGAAACAAGAGCAGAAGCTGCCATTCTTGGTTTAAAAGCAGGAGTAGATATGGATTTGGTTATAAAAAAACCACTGCACCTCTATGCATACCACAGTACAGTATTAAAAGATACATTAGAGAAAAATCCAGAATTGGTTAAGTACATCGATAAAGCAGCAACAAGAATTTTAACTGCAAAACACAATTTAGGCTTATTCGATAAAGCACCGAAAACTATAGCAGAAGACGTTCAGGTAAGTAAAAAAGAACACCAAGAACATGCCTACGAAATGGCTAAAAAAGCCATGATTTTATTAAAGAACGAAGGCAACGTATTGCCTTTAGATAAAAATAAAATAAAATCTATAGCAGTAATAGGGCCAAATGCTCACGAAAACAAGCCCGCAAAAGGAACTTATACTCTTTTGGGAGGGTATTCTGGAGTACCACCATATTATGTGTCTGTATTAGATGGTATAAAACAAAAAGTAGGCGATAAAGTTAAAATTAATTACGCGCAAGGCGTAAGCCTATTAGGTACTTCTAAAGCAGGAATACCGAAAGCAGTTGCAGCGGCAAAAAAATCAGACGCTGTTATTTTAGTAGTAGGAGGGTCTAAACGTACATGTGGAGAAGGTGGAGACAGATCTGATTTGGACTTGTACGGTGTACAAAACGAATTAGTTGAGGCCATACATAAAACAGGAAAACCAGTAATAGCAGTACTTATAAACGGGCGTCCACTTACCATAAATTATATTGCAGAAAACGTACCATCAATATTAGAAACTTGGTATTTAGGGATGCGCTCTGGAGATGCTATAGCCGATGCCCTTTTTGGTGATACAAACCCAGGAGGGAAACTAACAGTATCATTTCCTAGATCTGTAGGCCAGATACCAACAACGTATTTAGAGCGTCCAGATTTTATAGGCTCTGGAAAAGGAAAATACAGGTTTACAGATAAATCTCCTTTATTTCCTTTTGGTTACGGTTTAAGTTACACTACTTTTAAATACAGTGCATTAAAATTAGAAGCCCAAACAATACAGCCAGATGGAAGCACTACAGTAGCTGTAGAGGTAACAAATACAGGTAAAAAGCTAGGAGATGAGGTAGTACAACTTTACGTTAGAGACGATCATGCTTCTGTAGGGCGCTATTTAAAAATGCTTAAAGGTTTTGAGCGTATTACCTTAAAACCAGGAGAAACAAAAACAGTAACGTTTACACTCGATTTTAATGCTTTAAACGTATTAAATCAAGACCTAGTTAAGGTTGTAGAACCAGGAACATTTACAATATCAGTAGGAAGTTCTTCTTTAGAGAAAGATTTACAAACCATAACATTAAACGTGAAATAGATTAAAGCATTTTAGATGTTTTAATTTACATTTTACTAACCCAAATTAAAGAAATTACTTATTAGTATGATAACAATAAAGTTGTCGTAGAGTAATACCTTTAATTTGGGTTTTTTTGTATTGTAAAAGCAACATAAGTATATATGTTGCTTTAGAGATGGAAATGTTAAATGTATTTATTAGAAACCGTAAGAGTGGTCTAAATTGAAATTAGAAATAAATAATAAAATATCAAATAGTATTAAACTCTAAAAAAAGATATATGTTATACATGTCTACCATCTCGCTTTTAAACCTCATAGAATAGACTATCGTAGTTTGTATTATAACCTAATAGGCAGTAAATATGTTGTAAATCTGTAACACATGTTGTGTATATCAAGCCTAGATTTAAACCATTTGTATATTTGGATTTTTAACATATATTTAGTTTTTATTTTAAATATTTTTAGATGTGTCTATTCGTGAAAATTGAGAATTATCATTTTTAAAATAGCTACCAGTTTTAATACTTGTTAAAAATAAAAGATTACAGAATATACAAACAATAGTAAATATTTATTCAAAAAAAATGAAACACCTAAAAAAATTAATCCTAACACTTATCACCCTAATAGTTTATAATTTAGGTGCGCAAAGTAGCTGTGACACCAAAGCATGGAAAGACAATACCTTAAGTTTTGATGAGCGTGTAGAGCTTCTAATAAATTGCTTAACGGTGGATGAAAAAATCTCCCAATTGCTAAATGCGAGCAGCGCTATAGATAGATTCGACATTAAATCTTACGATTGGTGGAACGAAGCGCTTCATGGCGTGGCTAGAGGCCCAAAAGCTACAATATTTCCACAAGCCATAGGGTTAGCAGCAACGTTCGATAGAGACTTGATACAGCAAGTGGGCGATGCCATATCTAACGAAGCGAGAGCCGTAAACAACCACCTTGTTAAAAATAACGGAGAGTTTATTCGTTACATGGGGCTTTCCTTTTGGAGTCCAAACGTAAATATTTTTAGAGACCCAAGATGGGGTAGAGGGCAAGAAACCTATGGAGAAGATCCCTTTCTTTCAGGACAAATAGGTGCCTCTTTTATTAAAGGCATGCAAGGCAACCATCCTAAATATTTAAAAACAGCAGCCTGTGCAAAACATTATGCAGTACACAGTGGTCCAGAAGCCAGTAGACATAGTTTTAATGCCATAGTAAATCCGCAAGACCTTAGAGAAACCTATTTGCCAGCATTTAAGGCCTGTGTAGATGCAGGTGTAGAAGCTGTAATGTGTGCTTATAACAGAACAAATGATGAGGCTTGCTGCGGCAGTCCAACATTATTACAATCTATTTTAAGACAAGATTGGCAATTTAAAGGCCATGTTTTAAGCGATTGTTGGGCCATACGTAACTTCCATCAATCTCATAAAATAACAGACAGTCCAGAAGCATCTGCCGCACTAGCTCTAAAAAGCGGTACAAATCTTAATTGCGGAGATACATACCATAAATTAGGGAACGCCTTAAAACAAGGTTTAATTACAGAAACAGATATAGATAATGGTTTACGTCCACTTTTAAAAACCAGATTTAAATTAGGCATGTTCGATGCGCCAGAAGTTAATCCGTACGCTAATATTGGATTAGATGTTGTAAGGTCCAAATCTCATATAGATTTAACGCGTAAAGTAGCGCAAAAATCAGTCGTTTTATTAAAGAACTCTAACAATGTATTGCCATTAAAAAAAGATGCGAAACAATTATTTATAAGTGGGCCACTAGCAGGAGATGTAAGAACGCTAATAGGGAACTACCATGGTTTAGGCGAAAATTTGGTAACTTTAGTAGAAGGTATAGTAGGTAAAGTATCTCCAATTACACGCGTACAATACCGTGCAGGCGCTATGATAAATCAACCCAATAAAAACGATGGAGACGATTACAGCCACTTGGCCTCTAAGGCAGACGCAACAATAATAGGCTTAGGGTTAACCATAGTAATGGAAGGTGAAGAAAACGAGGCAATAGGCTCTGCGAATAAAGGTGATAATATTACAATGGAATTGCCAGAAAACCAACTAGCCTATTTAAAGCGAATGCGAGGTAACCATAAAAAACCATTAATAGTAGTTGTATTTGCAGGCTGCCCGTTAGATTTACAAGAAGTAAGTAAACTAGCAGATGCCGTAATATATGCCTGGTATCCTGGCGAACAAGGTGGAAATGCTGTAGCCGACGTTATTTTTGGAGACGTTTCACCATCTGGTAAACTTCCTATTACATTCCCAAAAGACAGGAATCAACTTCCAGACTATTCAGATTACAATATGAAGGGGAGAACGTATAAATACATGGAAAAAGAACCAATGTATCCTTTTGGTTTTGGCCTGTCTTATGCGTCTTCAAACCTATCTCCAATTACAATAACCAGTACCAAAATAAAAAAGAATACAGTAACTCCGTTAGAAGTTACAGTAACCAATACAGGAGATACAAATTTAGAAGATGTTTTTCAATTGTATGTCTCATTAAAGGGGAGTGAAGAAAATGTACCACTGTCTTCTATGAAAGATTTTAAACGGGTAAGTTTAAAACCAAAGGAATCTAAAACCATACAATTTACCTTAGCAGAAAATGCCTTCGATTATTTTAACAGCAAAGGCGAAGCTAAACGCCACAAAGGCGAAGCTGTAATAACAATAGGGAATGCATCTCCAGGCAAAAGAAGTACAGATTTAGGCGCAAAATTAACAACGCTAACAGTGCAAGTTAAATAAAGTACCATTTAAAGAAAGCCGAATGCTTTAAAAATCAAATATTAATGATTTATAAATATAAAATGAATTAATATATTGCATAAAAAATAAAACAATACACATGCAAAGATTAGCATTTAAGATGAAACTAAATAAAGGCCAAAAAGAAGCTTACAAGAAGCGACATGACGAGCTATGGCCTGAATTAAAAGTACTATTAAAAGAAAGTGGAGTTAGTGAGTATTCTATTTTTTTAGATGAAGAAACCCATACATTATTTGCTTTTCAAAAAGTGTCAGGAGAGGGCGGATCTCAAGATTTAGCCAATAACGAAGTTGTTAAAAAATGGTGGGATTTTATGGCAGATATCATGGAAGTAAATGCTGACAATTCTCCGGTTTCTGTACCCTTAGAGGAAGTCTTCTATTTAGAATAAAAATATCACAGTAAAGTAGCTACATTAGTATTCTACACCAATAATACACTTTTAAAAATGACAGATCTCAGCACTAAAAGCTGAGATCTGTCATTTTTTTATGCACTTTTCACTCTGTGTCAAATTTCTATTAAAACACAGTAATATAGAGGCTTAAAGTTTTACAATTATCTAAAAGTGCAAAACTCAAAATAGTCTTTCTGTTTAAATCAAGGTATTCTAAGTAGCCTTAAAATAGGGAAATGAAAATGATTTGTTAAGCAATAATAAGCATACCATAAAAGCAAGATTTTATAAGGTGGTTTTTATTAAAATTAGCTCAATACCTCAATTATAAGATGACTTAATTTTTTGAAAATAATTAAGACTATAGCATTTTTTTACAATCATTTTTAAAATAAAATGACAAATAAAGCCAAAACTAAAATAAATAAGCATTTTTAAAATTAATTGTTTGAGCTAATTAATTTAAAATCAAATAATTGCAAGAAACATTCGTTTTTGTATTAAAAATTACATGATAGAGCAGGATAGGTAACACGTAATGTAAGTGTTAGTTTTGTCAGAATTCTACTCTTAAATATTCTGAGAGTAGAATACCTAAACTAACTAAATAAAGTACATTATGAAAAGAATTTATGTCTTGGCCATAGCATGCCTGCTATGCGCCCTATCTTCCTTTGGGCAAGTTTCATTAATAAAAGAAACGCAAATTACAGACGAAGGCTTACATTATTGGTATCCAGACGGGCAAAAAGCCTATATATATGCAGCAACAATAAGTCCAAGAGGCGATTGTTTTACGGTTGCAAACGGTTATATATTTTACGGTTGGTACAAAGGTGGGATGAACCAGCGTAACCTAATGTTATCTCGAAAAAAGATAGGGGAAAATTCGTGGAAAACAATACAATTTAGTAATAAGAACACATTAATTGTAGACCCCAGAGATAAAAATGGCCCTAGAATCTTTGGTAATACGCACCAAACAATAACAGTTGCAGTTAGTGACGACGATGGTAAAATACATATACTATTCGATCACCATAACGACCCTTTAAACTACATAGTGTCTAAATCGAATATTGCTTTTGCTAGCAATGCAGATTTTAAGGTAAGTAATTTTGAAAGCAGACGAAGTACATTAACCGATAGTGAAAGATTAACTATTACATATCCAGAAATTAATAAGAACAATCTAGGCGAATTAATTTTAAACTATAGAAGAGGTAACTCACATGGAGGCAGTGAATTTATGCATGTGTATGCCAACGGGAGATGGAGTAAGTCCAAGCGAGTGGTACAGGGGTACCAATCTCCAATACCAGCAAACCAAAACAACTATGCATATGGATCCCCTACTTATGGAAATGGAAGATTCTATTATGCATTCTCGGTAAGATGGGATAATAATAATGCCTTAAATGAAGGCGTTTATGTTGCCGATGCTGGAAATAGAATGACGGGGAATTGGAAAAGAATTGTTGGTAATACGAGCCAAGAGTTAGGACTGCCAATACGCAACTATTCTCCTTTTTTATTAGACGATCCAGACACAAAAGATAATGGAGGCTCTAACGCTTCTCCAGCATTTGCTGTTACAGAAAATGGAGATATGCAAGTAGCCTATAGAGGAAGAGGAGGAGACTCTAAATATTTTTACACCTATACAAAAAAGCGTGATGAAAATGAATTTACAAGGCATTCAGGAGTTTATATAGATGCAGATGCTTACGGCGATAAATTCTATTCCGTTACAGTTAGAGGTAGAGTAACAGACGGTACACCAGACGGCACAATAACTATTAGAAGTAATGCGCCAGGTTCAGTTACTCAAACAAAAGAACTTGAAATTAAAGCACCTTATAATTTCGGGGAATTTGTAAAGTTTATACAAGACGGTAAATTATATATTATAACAGATGTAAGAGCAGAATCAGATAAGCACGAAACGCGTTGTTATGAGTTCGATTTAGGAACTTCTTCAACGACAGCATCTATAGGAAATAATAATTCATCTGGAAATGTAGCCGATTTAGAAAACGGATGGTACAGGATAAAGAATTTAGAGACGGGTAGATATTTACGTTCTGTAAACTCGGAGAATATAATTGGAGCATCTGTACAATCTGGAAACGACAAACAATGGCGTTTTGTAAAAACAGGTAATTATTATAATATAGACAGTAGAACAACATCTACAGGAAGTGGAGTACTAAGAGCTAGAGGGTCTGATATTATAGGTACACAAAGAGCAGCTCCTAATGCAGATACAGATAAAGTTTGGCGCGTTAACGAAGTTGCCTCACCGCAAGGAACGTACCGTTTGGAGCTTAGAGATACGGGACGATTTATCTATAACGAAACAAACGATTCTAATAAAGTTATAAAACTAAATACTAAAAGAGGAGACAGAAGCAAGTGGATTATAGAGCCAGTAGCATCATCTCAATCATCCTCAAAAGCAACCATAGCAACAAGAAAAGACGAACTCGGTGTACGTATATATCCAAATCCAGCTTCAAGCGGATTTACTATTGCATTGCAAGGTTTTGATAACGCAAATGTTGTTATTTCAAATCTATTAGGTAAAGTTGTTTATTCAAAAACTATGACAAATAACCGTTTAGCTATAGCCAGAGATCGTAAGTTTTCAACAGGTATGTATTTGGTTAACGTTATTGGACAAGATCAAACCGTCTACAATACTAAGCTTATTATTAAATAAGCGCACAATTTTAAAATTTTAGTAAAAGTCTCTTAGAAGTATTTCTAAGAGACTTTTTTTATTGCAATAGCTTGTCCCCCGACAAGTTGTAAAATTTTTATCACTGTAAATTATAGCGATAAATAATATAAATGATTATCGTAAAAGAGTACACTGCTTACAATTTGAGTTCAAATTGCAACCCCCGTACACAGAATGTTCAACAAAATAAAAGGAGAGAACAAATGCGATTTACTTAAATACCACAATCTAGTTACGGGTATAAAGTAACATTTGATTATTAGTTCAGTTAACATAGAAAACCTTCTTTTTAAGTAAGTTTTTTCTTATATTTGATAATACCATTTACACCATTAAAGTGTAATAAATAAACCAACAAATTTATGAAGAAACTATATCTAAAGTATTCCGCTTTAACATCCTCGTAAAAGCAATACAATACTCCATAACATATGTATTTGCAACACATTGAATTTGTCGAGGCTAGTACTTTATAGAATTACCTGTGTTGTTCTTTAACTGGAATAGAAACTTAATAAACTAAACTTTTAATATACCAATGAACTATTTAATCAAACTAAGGTCGAAAACTAAGACATTTAAAGTATCGAAAATTTTTAAAACAGCCGCAATAGCACTCGGTTTTGTTTTTACTCAAACAACTGTTTCACAAAATGTTAGTTTTAAAGAGCGAAGTACCATAACCAATCAAGGCTTATATTTTTGGTATCCAAAAACCAGAGATAGTGTTGCCGTTAAAGCTTATCATTACAATCCTAGTATAAGCCCTAGAGGCGATTGTTTTACTATAGTTAATGGCTATATATTTTTTGGGTGGTACAGAGGCGGTATGAAAAATAGAGACCTGATGATTTCTCGTAAAAAAATAGGTTCTGGAACGTGGACTTCGGTACAATTGCCACATAAAAACACTTTAATTGGCCCCAAAGTAAATGGTTGGGGCGACTCACACAATACTATAAGCGTAGCTGTAAGTAAAACAGATGGAACAATACATATTTTTTACGATCATCATAACGACCCTTTAAAGTACATTGTATCAAAACCAGGAGTCGCTTTTGTTAAAAACAGCGATTTTAAAATTGGCAATTTTAAACCCACAAGAGGTTACTTGGCAGATGGAGAAAACATTACCATTACCTATCCTCAACTTACCGAGAATGCAGATGGAGATATTATACTTAATTACAGAAAGGGTTCTGCTGTGGGCGGTAATGAAATGGTACATGTTTATAATGGTAAAACCAGCACATGGTCTCGATCTAAAATGGTACTTAGAGGATCTGGAAAACCACACGTAGAAGTTGTAGACAGAAACTATGCTTATGGAGCAGCTCCCGTTTTAGCAGGAGGAAATCTTTACTACGGTTTTTCGGTAAGATGGGCAAGAAAAAAGCCAGATGATATTTTAAACGAAGGCATCTACCTTGCAAACTGTGGCCCAACAATGACCTCTAATTTTGTAGGTGTAAATGTCGATGAAGCAGCAGCAGGTGTTAATTATAGATTGCCTGTACAAGACTATTCGCCGTTTCTTATAGATTTGCCAGAAACAAAGAATGGTAAAGGCTCAAGTAGCGGACCATCTATAGCGGTAAGCGATAAAGGCGATGTCCATTTAAGTTATAGAAGTAGGGGTAAAAACGCAACGCAATATTATTATACATACGTGCGTAAAGCAGGAGAAAAAGAATTTACAAGGCATGTTGGAGAAAGTAAAACAGGGATAGCATTTGGAGATAGAATATATCATACTGCAATACAGAAAAGTTCTGGTAAAATAACCATACAAAGTACTAAAGCAGGAACGTTTAATTATAGAAACGATCTTGTTTACGAAACTGGAGAAGTTTTGGGCAGTTCTGTAGTAAGGCTTGTCAATGGAAGTTTGGTAGTTATAGTAGAAAATAGAAGTAATAGGCATACAGATAGTCAAAAAGTATTTTGTTTTGTATTTAATATAGAAGGCACTGAAATAGAAGAGCCAGAACCAGAACCTATCGAAGAAAACATAACAGGAGTTTGGTATAAGATAAAAAATATAGAAACAGGAAGATATCTGCGCGCCGTAGGAGGTAATGCAATTGTCGCGGCTAGCGTAAATAGCGGTGTAGATAAAGAGTGGCAGTTTATAAAATCGGGTAATTATTACAATATAGATAGCAGAACAACAGGAGACGGAAGTGGTATTTTAAGAGCTAAAGCTAACGATGTTATTGGAACCAAAAGAACAGGCCCGAGAGCAGATGTAGATAAAGTATGGCGTGTTAATAGTTTATCCTCCCCTGTGGGTAGTTATAGAATAGAACTAAAAGATACAGGACGTTATATATATAATGAGATCAACGATGGTAATAAATTAATCCAACTAAGTACTAATACAGAAAATAGAAGCAAGTGGACTTTAGAAGCTACTGGCACATCTGCTAAAACTCTAGCAGATACCAAAAATAGCACAGTAAACCCCGAGGTAAACATATATCCAAACCCAGCTAACACACAAGTAAATATTAAAATAAATGGCATGCAAAGCGCAAGTGTGCAAATTTTAAATGTATTGGGGAAAACAGTCTACTCGGGATCAATTACGGACGAAAGCCTAATTTTAAATAGCTCTAACAGTTTAGTGTCAGGACTATATTTAGTTAAAATTGTAAGTAATGATGGTAAAGTATTTAATAAAAAACTAGTCATAGAGTAAGTGTTAGCAACGTTGCATAATTAAATGAAAAAACTATTTGTTGAAGCTTATAATTAATTTAAAAGTTATTCAATAAATAGTTTTTTTACCATTTAAATTCAGAATGAAAAACGTTATTGCTTTAGTTATCAGGATACAACAGGATGCTGTAAAAGACTGTTTTGCGTAATTTTACTACATCGTCGTTTTTACAACGGCTTAAAACACCGACTAAACTATAAACTCTTTTGAAAAAGAAAAACCTGCTTACAAGATATTAACCCTCTATATATCTTTTTAAATCGTAAAAGAAACATAACTCGTAAAGGCTTCAATTATCTTGTTGATAATATTTGGTGAGATAAATTAAACTTGGAGCAATAAAAGTTACTGAGGTTCAATAACAGCAACTCATTAACCTCTCTCGTTTCGTTTTCGACTAGCATTACCTTTTATAAGTTTTATGGAAAGTCCAAATACGCCTTTTTTTGAAGGCTTTTTAAGAGTATATAAAATTTAATTCTATCGATTATGAAAAAAAATTACGTTAAGCGTTTCATACATCTTATTGTAATATCAATTGGAATCAATGTTTCTGTTTTGGCTCAGGTAAGGCTAACTTCAGAAGTGTTAATCGCCAACAATGCGTTGCACTTCAATGGTAATAAAGTAGGTACTGGTGCCGCAGATAATGGAAGCGATAGTTCTTACGATTATGTGTTTGGTAGAAATATTTCTGCACATGGCGATTGTATAAAAACGTACAATGAGTATGTTTTTGTAACTTGGTATCGAGGCGGTAAAACAGACAGGCACGTAATGTTAACCCGTTACAATACAAACACAAGAACAGCAGCAACAATAGAATTTCCCCACAGGCATAACGGTTTTCAAAACAGAGCTTGGTTAGGAGAATCTCATAATACCATAGCGGTAGGCGTAAGCCCCTTGGATGGTACAATACATTTATTGTATGACATGCATGCCTATTCCAGAACAAGACCATCCGATGGAAGTTTAAGTAACGATTATTTTAGATATTCCTATTCAGAACAAAATATAGCCACAATAGCAGATTCAGAGTTTACATTAGATAAATTTGTACAAAACAGTGAAGGCGGTTACAAACATTTAAGCTTAAACGGAGGAGAAGATTATAGTAATTTTAACGCACTTACATATCCACAGTTTTTCTTGAACGATTCTGGAGATTTATTCATGTATATGAGAGAAGGTGGTAATAATAATGGGGCATATAAATTTTCAAAATATGATGCAGCTACAGCATCATGGTCAGGATTCACGCACTTTAATATACTTAATGCGAGAAGTAGAGGACAAAGTTTCAATTGGGGGCTTTACGGAGACATAAAATATGTTAATGGAAAAATGAGAATTGGTTACCAGAGAAGGTCTTCTAACAATAATGATAAATTCATATTTCAAAACGGAATTTACTATGCCTATTCAGACGATCAAGACGGATTAACAGGTTGGAAAAACCATAGAGGCGAAGAATTTCAGTTGCCTCTAATCGATTCAGATAGAATACTAGTTACAGAACCAGGAGATCTGGTGGAAACAACAGCAAAAGACCAAGTGTATATTGTTGGCGGTTTCGATTGGACAGTGACAGCTCGGGAAGATGTACACTTAATAAGTAGTGTGGAAGATAGAGAGAATGGTGTCTCAAAATCTGTTCATACATATAGAAGAGGTGGGGAGACCGAGTTTACAACAACAACCGAATTTTCTGGAGCCCAAGCAATATATACCTTTGCAGACGACATTTACATTATAGGTTTAGAAAACAATAAAGTTTTTGTCGAAAAAGCTAAAGGAGGTACAAATAATTTTAGAAGAGTGTATGAGGATAACAGCGGTAGAAGTTTCGATCATGGTAGAGTGTTTATCGCTAACGGCATACTTTATTACTACCTTATGGAAAGAAGCTCAGGCAGTGCGCAACCAGTGTATTTACAGATTATAGATCTAGACGTAAATGCAGAGCCACAACCCTTAACGGTTGCATTTACAACAATAGAAAATAATCAATCTTTTAATGCAGAACAAAACATACCCATAGCTGTAGATGCCTATACAGATAACGGTATAGTGTCTAGAGTAGAGTTTTACAGAGAAGGAGAACTTATAAAAACAGACAACGAAGCGCCTTTTAATGCGAGCTGGGATGCTGTAGAAGGGCAACACGAAATAGAAGCTATTGCATACAGTAGCACTGGCGAACAAATCAGTACAACTGCAACTATAAATGTAGAGCCTAGAGACTTAACAGATTTAACAGGAGATATTTATAGAATGAAAAACGTAAGCACAGGAATGTATTTAAAGTCTGAAGACGGAGATGTTGTAGCTAGTATTTCTGGAGAAGGAGTAGATAAACAGTGGGAAATTGTTAGATCTGGAGATTTTTACAATATAGATAGTAAAACATCAAGAGGTATATTAAGATTTGCAGGAAATCCAGTTGGCGAAATAATAAATACAACCCGCTCCGCACCAAATTCAGACTCCGATAAAGTATGGACAGTTATATATAACAGCGAAGACGAAACCTATAGCTTTAGAACAAGATCCGGAAACAGATATTTAGCCCATAGCGAAAATAATAGTATTGAACATACACCGGGTTTAAACGACAGATCTAAATGGATTATGGAATCCATTAGAGTTCTATCTACTAGCGGTACAGAAGCAAATGCATCTCAAGTACTGTTATTCCCTAATCCAGCCAGCAATAAATTTACGATAACGCGTAGAGGTACTACAGCCTTAACTGTTGTAATAAACGATATGTTAGGTAAAATTGTATATCAAAAGACAGTCAATTCTAATGTTTTAGAGATAGAAAATAACGACCGTTTTAAATCGGGGTTATACATGGTTAAAATTACAGACGATAAACAAGGAGTATCCTATACCAAACTGGTAATACGATAGTCGACCTTAAACCATAAGAACCTTTAGAGGTATTTAGAAATGACATTTAATGTTTAAATTTTAATTAAACATTAAATGTCATTTTTCATAATAACAGCTTTATGCATTTATGGCTAATAATTTTGTATAAATATGTTGAATCATTTTTCACTAGTTTAAGGCAAAATATTGAAAATTAGCGTAATTAAGGTTGCGTTTTTTAACCCAAGTATGGTAGAAAAAAACACGTATACACGAAATTTTTGCTCAAGAGTATAAAAAGAAAGCATTGAATTATGTTTGAACTATAGCAGTTAGCTCTACCTGCTTTAAGGGGTAGAATGGTGTTATGAAGCCGAGATATCAAATACGAACTAGTATTGCCTCAGTTTTAGGGCAATGCCATTATGGTAAAACTGAAAAGTGCGGTTTACAATAGCATATGAAGACGATCACAGTTGTAATAGAGTTTTTAATACAGAAAAGGGTTAAACTACAGCACAGCGCAGGATACTTTATTAAATGAGTTCGTATACATTTAGTCCACATTTTAAGAAAATAGGAAAAAATGAAAAGACGTTCTTTAATGCACACATCTACTAAGGCAAACCTAGGTATTATGGCTCCTATACACTTATGCAAAAATGTAAAAGCACCATGCAAAATTTAAATTTATAAAGAATAAAAGCTTTTTTAAAACAAACTTTAATAGGCCAAATATGGTGCGATATAATGATAAGAGTGCAAGACAGTAACAAAAAAAGCCCAATAACAGACAGAGCTTTACTTTGTAATGCTGGCAGAACGATACACAACAGAGATGATAGTGAAGCAGTTTCCCCATTCATGCTATATCAGGATACTTTACTCGAAAAGAAAATGGAAATTGCAAACTAAATCTATACTCGATTTTTAAATTAAATATTATGATGCGAGAAACTGATGCGTTCTTGAAATTAAATGCCGCTAAACAACTGATTTGTAGTGTCTTGTTTTTGGTGCTACAAGCTACTCTAGTTAATGCACAAATTAAAGCACCAAATGCGCTTACAGTTTCCCAAGGGTTCGAAAATCCAATAGGGTTTTACGATAATACACCAACGTTTTCATGGAAGCTCCCCGCTTTAAAAAACGTCTTATCGCAAACAGCCTATAGAATTGTTGTAGCAACTTCTCCAGATTTACTGCCAGATCAAGCAGACCTTTGGGATTCCACAAAGCAAGAAACCGATACATCAATATTTGTAAAATACAAAGGCACTACATTACAATCCAGACAAAAAATCTACTGGCAAGTAAAATACTGGAACCAAGATGAGCAACCCTCTTTGTGGAGTGCTGTAAACACAATAGAGTTTGGACTGCTAGAAAACGCCGACTGGAAAGCCCAATGGGTGGGATTAAATACCGCAAAAGATAGTATAAGAGGCGTGCGTAAATTTTTGATGCACAGACCCCAATATTTAAGAAAAAAATTCAAACTGTCTTCTAAAGTAGCTTCCGCAAGGTTATATATTACGGCAAAAGGTGTGTTCGACGTACATTTAAATGGAAAAGACGTAAGCGACGATGTAATGACGCCCGGTTGGACGCCTTATAACCATCGAATAGAAACAATAACATATAATGTAACACAACTTTTAAAGAAAGGCAAAAATGCCATTGCAGTAGAGTTAGCCTCTGGTTGGCATTCAGGAAGAATAAGCAGAGGTCGAGCATTGTATGAAAATTTTGCATCACCCAAAATCCTGTGCCAATTAGAAGTTACCATGAAAGACGGTTCTAAACAAACAATTGTATCAGATGCGTCTTGGAAAGGCACTACCAATGGCCCGATACGTTTAGCCAGTATTTACGACGGCGAGCTATACGACGCTAATTTTGAAATACAAGATTGGAATACTATTGCTTTTAATGATGAAAAATGGGAATCTGTCGAAACTGAAGCGCTCTCTAATACTGTAAAATTAGCACCAAAAAGACACCATACTGTAAAAAATCAAGTCATTTTAAATGATGTGGAAATAGTTTCGATTAAAGAAAACGCATCAGTTTTTAATGTGAAACAGAATATCGTGGGAGTACCAAGACTAAAAGTACCAATGAAAAAGGGAGACACTTTAAAAATCCGTTTTTCTGAAATGTTATTAAAAGACAATGTTTTTTATACCAAAAATTACCGTTCAGCAAAATCAACCGACTATTACATCGCAGCTAAAGACGGTGTTATAGAATACACGCCTAAATTTACATTTCACGGCTTTCAATATATAGAATTAAGTGGTTACGATAAAAATGCGAAGCCAGATGCATCCTGGGTGCAAGGCATAGCACAACACTCTAATTTTAAGATAAACGGAACGTTTACATCGTCTCATAAAAAGTTAAACCAATTACAACAAAACATTACCTGGGGGTTACGCGATAATTTTTTCGATATCCCGACAGACTGTCCGCAGCGCGATGAACGTTTAGGTTGGACAGGAGACGCGCAAGTTATTGCCCTCACAGCACTGTTTAACTATAATACCCATGCATTTTGGACAGCCTGGTTGCAAAGTTTGAGAGAAAACCAATCTGAACACAAAAACGGTTTGGTGCCCTATATAGTTCCAGACGTACTTCAAAATAAAAATGGCAGTTCTGGTTGGGGAGATGCCTGCGTTATCATTCCTTGGGATATTTACAACATAACAGGAGATCTAACAATACTAGAAGAAAGCTATGAGTCGGCAAAGAAATGGTTGAGGTATTACCAATCCAAAATAAGAAAAAAACCTTATATCCCAGTAATGCATTCTTTTGGAGATTGGCTACAACCCTACCCCTCTAAAAGCTTAAAAAAAGCAAATAGAGGCGATACACCAAAAGAATTAATTAACACCGCTCACTTTGCACATTCTGCACACTTAATATCTAAAATAGCAGGCGTATTAGGAAAAGCCGACGACGAAAAAAAATATAAAACCTTGTATAGCGCTATTGCTAACGCTTTTGAAAATGAGTTTTTTGACGAAAATGCCAGATTTAAACAAGAAAGACAAACGCAAACAAGCTACCTATTAGGTTTACATTTCGGCCTATTTAAAGCAGAAACCAAACTAAAAGCACAAAACCATTTGCTCGAAGAAATTAAAAATACCGATTACCACCTAGGAACAGGGTTTTTAGGCACACCTATTTTACCAAAAGTTTTAGACAATATGGGAGAAATAGATATAATGTATAAAATTCTGTTTAAAGAAACTTATCCTTCTTGGTTTTACTCTATAAATCAAGGCGCTACAACCATGTGGGAACGTTGGAATAGTTTTAGCAAAGCAGGTGGCTATAACTCGCAAAGCATGAACAGTTTAAACCATTATGCTTACGGAGCCATAGGCCAATGGCTTTACGAGCGTATTGCAGGTATAGCTCCAATAGCACCAGGTTACAAAATCATAAAAATAGCGCCAAAACCAAGAGCACCTTTAACATCTGCTTCTGCAACTGTAGAAACACCTTATGGAAACATAAAGTCGTCTTGGCGTAAAGAAAAAGAAACCTACAGTTTAGAAATTAGCATTCCACCAAATACGACGGCAGAAGTAGAACTACCTTTTGGAGAAATTCAAAATACTACAATAAATGGTACGAAAATTGATGGTAATTCATCTATTAAAATTTTAAACAGTACAAGCCAAAACATAAAGTTTCTTGTTCAACCAGGAGACTACTCTATACAAACAAAAATTTAATATCATAACTATCTAAAAACCATTATGTTTAAAACTCTTTTAATCGCAGTTGCAGGTTGCATGTCATGTTTTTTAACATCGTGTAAAGCGCCTAAAGCATCAGAAACGCAAGACGCACCTTTGCATTTAAATATTTCCGAAGGCATTGAAAACCCTTTGGGCTTTTACGATGCAAGCCCTACGTTTTCATGGCAGCTACCAGTAACGTCTACTGTAAAATCTCAAACAGCTTATAGAATTTTAGCAGCAAGTAGCCCAGATTTACTGCCAGACAATGCCGATTTATGGGATTCCCAAAAAACGAATACAGACCAATCTGTTTGGATTAAATATAAAGGCACTCCTTTACAATCCAGACAAAAAGTGTATTGGCAAGTACAATATTGGAATCAAGATGATGCAGTATCCTCTTGGAGTGCAATCAATCATTTCGAATTGGGGTTATTATCTAACAAGGATTGGAAAGCCCAATGGATTGGGGTAGATACCAAAAAAGAACAAGTAATAGGAAGTCAGGAAAACGTTATTCACCGGCCACAGTATCTTAGAAAAGAGTTTGAAATACCTGCCGATATTACCGAAGCACGTTTATATATTACTGCAAAAGGTGTTTTCGATGTAGCCCTAAATGGAAAAGACGTTAGCGACGATGTTATGCCTCCAGGATACACACCATATAAAAAGCGTATTGAAACCATTACCTATAATGTTAGCGATTTTGTAACAAAAGGAAAAAATACTATTGGAGTAGAAGTCGCATCTGGATGGCACTCTGGACGCTTAGGTTGGATGAAATCTTTTTGGAGCGATACAGAAACGCCAAAAATTTTATGCCAGTTAGAATTAACAATGAAAGATGGTTCCAAACAGATGCTACTATCTGATAATACTTGGAAAGGTACAACCAATGGCCCAATACGTCTTTCTGAGATTTACGATGGAGAAACCTACGATGCAAATTTAGAGCTACCAAATTGGACCGCTAATGGTTTTAAAGATGAAGGATGGGAAACTGTTAACGCTTTTGCGGTTGATAATAGCATACGATTAGAACCCAAACGCCATACAACAGTAAAAAGTAAAATAGAACTTCCAACAAAAGAAATTACAAAAAAAGAAACAACAGTTATCTTCGATTTAAAACAAAACATGGTTGGCGTGCCACTTTTAAAAGTACCTATGAAAAAAGGAGAAACTTTAAAAGTTCGGTTTGCAGAAATGTTATCGCCAGATGGAACATTTTATACAGAAAACTACCGTTCTGCACAATCAACAAACTACTATACAGCCTCAAAAGATGGCGTTATAGAATGGTCTCCTAAATTTACATTCCACGGTTTTAGGTACGTTGAGCTAAGCGGTTTCGATACCACAGTAGAACCAACAGAAAATTGGGTTAAAGGTTTAGTGCAATATTCAGATTTTGAAAAGAATGGTACATTCACTTCATCTCACGACAAATTAAACCAATTGCAAAGCAATATTGTTTGGGGATTAAGAGGTAATTTTTTCGATATACCAACAGATTGTCCACAACGCGACGAGCGTATGGGGTGGACAGGAGATGCCCAAGTGTTTGGGCCAACGTCTATGTTTAATGCAGATGTCTATAAATTTTGGGCCAGTTGGTTACAAAGTGTTAGAGAATCGCAATACGATAATGGCGGTATCCCTTGGGTAGTACCAGACGTTTTAAATAACAATAAGGTAAGTGCAGGTTGGGGAGATGTATGTACTATTATTCCTTGGAAAATATATTTTAGAACTGGAGATAAAACCATTTTAGAAGAAAATTACGAAACAATGAAAGCTTGGGTTGCTTATCATAAAACAGCTTCTAAAAATAACATTTCTCGAATGGGCTTTTTTGCCGATTGGTTACAACCTTATCCAGAAAGTGGAGATAATAGAGGAGATACAGCTCTTAATTTAATTGGTACTGCTTTTTTCGCACACTCCGCAAAATTAACTGCGCAAGCAGCTAAAGTGTTAGGGAAAACAGACGATTACAACACGTACACGAATTTATATAAATCTGTAGCAAAAGCATTCGATAATAAGTTTTTGGATGCCTCAGGAAAAATTAAAGAAGGGCCAGAAACACAAACCTCTTACCTTTTACCTCTAGCATTCGATTTAGTGCCTGAAGCTAAGAAGAAAAGCGTACAAGAAAATTTAGTGAGAAAATTAAGTGAAGCCAATAACCACTTAAGAACAGGATTTTTAGGGACACCGCTTTTATCTCAAGTGTTAGATGATATGGGAAGAACAGATTTAATATATAAATTATTATTCAACGAAACCTACCCATCGTGGTTTTACTCTATAAACCAAGGTGCTACAACCATTTGGGAACGCTGGAATAGCTATAGTAAAGATGAAGGTTTCAATCCTCAAAATATGAACAGCTTAAACCACTACGCTTATGGAGCAATAGGCGAATGGATATACGAGCGTATCGCTGGAATTGCACCATTAGAAGCAGGATACAAAACTATAAGAATAGCACCAGTGCCAAAAATGCCATTAACGGCTGCAGAAGCAAATCTAAACACACCTTACGGAAAAGTGGTTTCTTCTTGGACTACAGCAGAAGGCATATTCAATCTAAAAGTTACTGTACCTCCTAACACAACCGCAGAAGTAATAATGCCAGGACGTATAGAGAATGTTGAAGAAAATGGCAATGTAAAAGCAGTAAACGACAATACATTACAAGTGCAACCGGGAACATATACTTTTACCTCTAAGTTGTAGTGAAAGTAAAACCTTATATAATCACATTAACCTTGGTGTTTACAGCACTTGTGTGGAGTAGTAAACACCAAGAAAAAAAATCTAAAGCAGACACTGTAGAGCAAGTTGATGTTGCTACTAAAATAAAGGCAAATAACCCTGTTATAAAACATATTAGGACAGCAGACCCTTCAGCACATATTTGGAACGACGGTAAAGTTTGGATGTACACCTCTCACGATAAGAAAGATGCCATAAATTACAAGACCATCATTCCATAGTCAATTACAAAGGACAAAATTATTTCTTTTACCACGTACAAGATTGGAATGGCGGCACAAAATACAGACGCAACACATGTATAGAGTATTTGTATTATAACGAAGACGGTACCATTAAAGAAATTACAGCAACAAAAACAGGAATACAACAGAAGTAATAAGCCAACATACAATTCAATCAAAAAAATGAAAATAAAATCACTATTAATAGCTTTATTACTCCTAGGAGTTGCTGTTTCAAGTTGTAAAAAAGAATCAAAATCAGAGGCTGTAGCTGAAGTTTTTGAAAAAAAAGCTAAAAAACCAAATGTGGTTTACATTCTTACAGACCAATGGCGTGGTTCAGCCTTAGGCTATGCCGGAAATCCAGATGTAAAAACACCGCATCTAGATGCATTTGCAAAAGAAGCTGTAAATTTTACCAATACCGTCTCTGTAACACCTGTGTGTACACCACACCGAGCAGCATTATTTACAGGGCGGTTCCCCACTACAACAGGTATGTTTTTAAACGACATACATTTGCCAGCCGAAGAATTAACCATGGCAGAAATTTACAACGAAGCAGGGTATAATACAGCCTATTGGGGCAAATGGCATTTAGACGGTCATGGAAGAAAAACGTTTATACCTAAAGAAAGACGTCAAGGGTTCCAGTTATGGCGTGCTTTAGAATGCTCGCACAATTACACCAAAATGCCTTATTATGATAATGATGATACAACTATAAAAACATGGGGCGAATACTCTCCGTTTGCAATAGCAAAAGATGCCAACACATACATAACACAACATGCAAAAGATGAAACGCCGTTTTTAGCCGTTATTTCTATTGCAACACCACATTACCCACATTCATCTGCACCAAAAAAGTACAAAAACATGTATCCGCCAGAAGGGTTGACTTTAAATCCAAATGTGGCAGACAAATTCAAGGAAAGAAGTCGTAAAGAATTACAAGGATATTACGCCCATGCCACAGCTACAGACGAAGCTATAGGCTTAGTATTAGAAAACCTTAGAAAACAAGACTTATTAAAAAACACGATAGTTGTTTTTTCGGCAGATCATGGCGAAATGATGGGGGCACACGGCGTAAAACCATTTGTAAAGCAGTTGGCTTGGGACGAGTCTGTTAGAGTACCATTCCTTATAAGTTACCCAGAAATAGGCAGGCACAAAGGCGCCGTAGTAAATGCACCATTAACAACACCAGACATACTCCCTTCATTACTAAATTTATCAGGTATTACAATTCCAAGTACAATTGAAGGTGATGATGTTTCTAAACTCATAAAAAATCCAGATCCTAATGCAGATCGTGCAGCGTTAGTAATGAATGTAGCCCCATTTGGCGCTAATTTAAACGATGCGCCTTACAGAGGGATAAGAACAAAACAATATACATATGCGGTAACCCCAGAAGGACCAAGCATGTTTTACGATAATATAGAAGACCCTTATCAACAAAATAATCTATTAGGCAAACCAGAACTTAAAACAGTACAAGCCAATTTAGAAGCGCAACTACTAGCGCAATTAAAAAAGATAGGAGACGAAATAAGACCAAGAGCCTATTACATGAAAAAATGGGGCTACATTTTAGATGAAAAAAAACACGCCATAGACTGGTGGAGTTTCGATAAAGGAGCGGGAGTAGTACAATCGCCAAAACCTTTAAATTACTAAAAAACTACTAATCGATTAATAACAACAATAGCGATACGAACAATGAAGATAAAAGAAACTTTAAAACTAACAGCACTAGTTTTTATAGCCATGTTACAAACGGCTTGCGGTAAGAAAATAACAGAAGTAGCGCAAGTAGAAGAAAAAAAACCAAACATTATTTTTATACTTACAGACGACCAAAGGTGGGATGCCTTAGGCTATGTAGGTAATAAACTAGCTCACACACCAGAAATGGATAAGCTAGCAGAAAGTGGGGTGTTTTTTAAAAATACTATAGCAACAACACCAATATGCTCCGCTAGTAGAGCCAGTATAATAAGTGGCTTACAAGAGCGTACCCACAATTATAGCTTTACTACAACGGCAATTAAAGACGCGTATATGGAAAATGCCTATCCACGATTGTTAAAAAAATCAGGCTATTATACAGGGCTTTATGGGAAGTTTGGCGTAAAATATAAAAAGTTAGACTCTCTATACGATGCACATGAAAATTTCGGGATACGTTACAACAAAAAAGACTATACCAGTTATTACTACAAAACATTAGGTAAAGACACCGTACACCTAACCCGCTATACAGGAGAAAAAGCATTGCAATTTATAGACAAAGCACCAGCAGACAAGCCATTTTGCCTACAACTAAGCTTTAGTGCACCACATGCCAGTGATAATACTGTAGAACAATACTTCTGGCAAGAAGAAAACAACCATATTTTAGAAAATGTAACAGTACCAGAAGCCAATATAGCAACCGATGCTTATTACGACAAACTACCACAACTCGTAAAAAACGGCTTTAACCGTTTACGTTGGCACTGGCGTTACGATACTCCAGAAAAATACCAACACAGTGTTAAAGGGTATTTTAGAATGCTTGCAGGAATAGACAATGAAATAGCTAAAATTAGAGCAAAACTAGAAGCAAAAGGCATAGCCGATAACACCGTTATTGTAGTAATGGGCGATAATGGATTCTTTTTAGGCGAACGTCAAATAGCTGGAAAATGGTTAATGTACGACAACTCATTAAGAGTACCTTTAATTATTTACGATCCAAGAAATCCAACACACAAAGATGTTGAACAAATGGCATTAAACATAGACATACCATCTACCATATTAGACTTTGCAGGTGTTAAAGCACCAGCAACTTGGCACGGTAAAAGTTTAAAACCATTTGTAGAAAAAGAAAACGTAAACTTAGAGCGCGATACCATTTTAGTAGAACACCTATGGGACTTTAAGAATATAACACCAAGTGAAGGTGTACGCACAAAAGACTGGAAATACTTTAGGTATGTTAACGATAAATCTATAGAAGAATTATACAACCTTAAAGACGATCCTAGAGAAACAAATAACCTTGTAGATAATGCACAGTATCAAGACGTATTAAAGAATCTGAGAGCCAAGTGTGAAGACTTAATAAACAAGTACAAAGACCCCTATGTATTAGAAGCTTTAAACAGCACGTTTGATGGTGAAAAATTCCAATGGACCGTGTCTGATAAAACGCAACAACAAACGGCATACCAAATTTTGGTAGCGTCTTCTCAAGAAAATATCGATAATAATATTGGAGATGTTTGGAATAGTACCAGAGTAAAAAGTGCTGCAAACGAAGTTATAAAACCAAACACAGTTAAATTGAAAAAAGGCAACGCCTATTTTTGGAAAGCACGTATTTATGACGAATTGAATCGAACAGGTGTCTATACAAAAGCTCAAAAAATTTAAAGAATAGGATGAAAAAGCAAAGGCATTATAAACTAATTCTAGTCATTCTAGTAAGTGTACTATTTAGTTGTAAACCCAAAAACATTACATCTAATACTAGTGAGGATGTAGAGGAACGAAAACCCAATATTGTTTACATTTTAACCGATCAATGGAGGGGTTCAGCCTTAGGTTATGCTGGAAATAAAGACGTGAAAACGCCTAATTTAGATGCCTTTGCAAAAACAGCAATCAACTTTACCAACGCGGTATCTGTTTTACCAGTATGTACGCCGCATAGGGCAGCGCTTTTTACAGGGAAGTTCCCCACAACAACGGGAATGATTGTTAACGATATATACTTACCCTCAGAAGAAGTAACCATGGCCGAGATATATAAAGCCGAAGGGTATAACACAGCTTATTGGGGCAAATGGCATTTGGATGGTCATGGACGTCAAGGATTTATTCCTAAAGAACGTCGCCAAGGATTTACCTATTGGAAAGGATTAGAATGTTCGCATAATTACAATAAAATGCCGTATTATGATAATGACAATCCCGAACTAAAATACTGGAAAGACTATTCACCTTTTGCTATTGTAGAAGATGCGAATAAATACTTAGAGGCACATGCCAAAGACGAAGCCCCTTTTTTAGCGGTATTGTCTATAGCAACGCCTCATTTTCCGCACCATTCTGCACCGCAAAAGTACAAAGATCTGTATCCTAAAGAGGCGTTAACATTAAACCCTAATGTTCCTAAGAGATTAGAAAAGCGTACCCGAGAAGAATTACAAGGCTATTATGCACATGCTACAGCAACCGACGAAGCTATTGGGCGTTTGCTAAAACAAATCGAAACCCTAAACCTGTCTGATAATACCATCATTGTGTTTTCAGCAGACCATGGCGAAATGATGGGAGCTCATGGGATAAGACCTTGGGTTAAGCAAATGGCTTGGGATGAATCTATTCGTGTACCCTTTTTAATAAGATACCCAGGTATGGACAGCCAAAAAGGCGCTGTGGTCAATGCCCCTTTAACCACACCAGATATTTTACCATCCTTATTAGGCTTGTCCAATATCAAAATCCCTGAAGGTATAGAAGGCGAGGATTTAACCCAATTGATAACACATCCAGATCCAAACGCAGACCGTGCCGCCTTAGTAATGAATGTAGCGCCTTTTGCATCAAATTTCAAACAACTCCCTTACCGTGCTATAAGAACAAAACAATACACCTATGGCAGAACTACAGAAGGGCCAAATTTGTTTTTCGATAACGTAGCAGACCCTTATCAAATGAACAATTTATTAGATAATCCAGAGTTTACAGCGCTTCAAAAGGAATTAGATGCCACATTAATGGAGAAGTTAGATGCCTTAGGCGACGAATTTAAATCGAGGGACTATTACCTCAAAAAATACAATTACGTGTTTGCAGAAAACAAACCTGCCATTCCATTTTGGAAATTTAAAGAAGGCAAAGGCGTTGTGCAATCACCAAAACCCGTTAAATAAGATTAATTTATATCACACAAATGAAAAAAATCATAGTATTAGGACTTCTATTCATCAGTACACTTTGTGTTACTGCTCAACAAGAAAAAACAGATGCCTCTACAAAAGCCCCAAATGTATTGGTGTTTTATGTAGATGACTTAAGAGCTGAATTAGGCTGTTATGGCAGCCCCACTGCCAAAACACCTCATATCGATCAATTAGCAACAGAAGGTGTTTTATTTAAAAAAGCCTATGTACAGCAAGCCATTTGCGCACCTTCCCGAATGAGTACACTAACAGGAATCCGCCCTCAAAATTTAGGAATTTATAGCATTTTTACGTCTTTAAGATCAGTGCATAAAGATGTGGTGTCTATGCCGCAATTGTTTGAGAAAAACGGGTACAAAACGGTGAGTATTGGTAAAGTATATCATCATGGTACTGATGATAAAAAAGAATGGTCTGTTTATTATGGAAAAGAACCAAACACGTATAATGCTCCCGAAAATAAAGCACTTTTAGAGCGGCTTAAAAGCGAAGGGAAACCCGTTAAAGGTCCTGCTTTCGATCGCGCAGATGTGCCAGACGAAGCGTATAAAGATGGGCGCGCTGCTAAATACGCTATAGAAACCTTAGAAAAATTAAAAGACGATAAATTTTTAATGTTTGTAGGTTTAAGTAAACCGCATTTGCCTTTTAATGCTCCAAAAAAGTATTGGGATTTGTACAATAAAAATGATTTTGAAATTCCTTCTAGAAAAAAACCAGAAGGGGCTTACCGTTTGGCACTCACAAAATGGGGCGAATTAAAAGGTTATCACGGTATTCCTAAAGAGGGAGATTTAGACGATGATTTAACCCGCGATTTAATTCATGGCTACCATGCCTCTATAAGTTATATCGATGCCCAAGTAGGGAAAGTCATGAAAACGTTAGAAGATTTAGATTTGCGCAAAAACACGATGGTTGTGTTTATGAGCGACCATGGGTATAAAATTGGAGAATATGGCGCTTGGTGCAAGCATTCTAATGTAGAGATCGATGTGCGTGTGCCGTTAATCATCAGTAGAGAAACAGGCTATGAAAAGCGTAAGACAGGCGTAGCATCTAATGCATTGGTAGAGAATGTCGATATTTTTCCAACACTAGTAGACTATTGTAATATCGAGGGCAAAGCATTCGATGGTAAAAGTATCATGCCTTTATTAGATGAGCCTAATAAAGAGTGGGATAAAGTAGCCACAAGTGTATATGCTCGTGGTAAAAACATTATGGGGTGTACCGCAACAGATGGCAATTGGAGGTATACAGAATGGAGAGATGCGAAGACGCAGAAAGTGTTAAGTGCAGAATTGTACGAACATAAAAATAGCTTGTTATCTTTTGTAAACCTATCAGGCAATGCAAAGTATAAAAAAGTAGAACGTAAAATGAAAGCACTTTTAGAATCTGAAATTCCAAAAGATAAAGGGCCTTTTTTACAGAATGATCGAAGTAGAAAGCAAAGAAAAAAATAGATTTCTATAATGCGATGATGGTTTTGTTTTAAGCCAATCATTTACCACATAAATTAAAACAGACAATGTATAAACAACAATTTTTCAATCTGTATCTAAGTGTTGCAATAGGTGTATTTGCAGCCTTATCTTCTTTTGCGCAACGTGTAGAAACCAACTTTAATAACCATTGGAGTTTTATTTTAGAAGATGATGCATCATTTTCTAAAGAAACTGTAGACGTCTCCAATTGGACGGCTTTAAATATGCCTCACGATTGGTCTTTTGAGAAAGGCGTACGCAAAGGTGGCGATCAAGGTCAAGGCGGCGGCTACCACGATGGTGGTATTGGTTGGTACCGCAAGACTTTTACGGTCGAGAAGAAAAGTTTATCAAACATCACATACATTAATTTTGATGGGGTTTATATGAACAGTGAAGTCTGGGTTAATGGAACGTATTTAGCCAAAAGACCTTATGGCTATATTAGTTTTCGTTACGACATTTCAAAACATCTAAAAGCAGGAAAAAACACGATTGCTGTTCGTGTAGATAATGCTCTAGAGCCTTCTGCACGTTGGTACCACCCCTGTGGGATTTATGCCGCTGTAAAGTTGATAGAGGTTAACCCTGTACATTTTAAGCCCAATGGTATATTTATAAAGACACCATCCATAACCACAGCAACGGCAACCGTTAGTATTGATGCTGAAGTTAATGGGCAACACAAAGGTTTAGCCTATAAGGTTAAAGTAATATCTCCAAAGGGAAAAATAATAAACAAGAAGCAGGTTAGCATAAACGGCGGCTTAAATACTATAGAATTAACGGTCGCGAAACCCCAATTGTGGAGTCCAGAAAGCCCAACCTTGTATAAAGCCATTACTCAAATTTTAGACGGTAAAAAGGTGATAGATGAAGTGCATACCACTTTTGGTTTTAAAACCGTAAAATGGGATACCAATACAGGCTTTTGGCTTAATGGTGAAAATGTAAAACTAAAAGGAGTTTGTGAGCATTGGGAAGGCGGCCCTGTAGGTGGCGCGTGGACAAAACCTTTGTTACGTTGGAAACTTCAATCCTTAAAAGCTATGGGCATTAATGCAATACGACCTTCGCACAACCCAACACCACCGATGTTCTACGACATTTGTGATGAAATAGGATTGTTAGTAATGGATGAAATTTTTGATGGCTGGCATAAAAAAGCACCCCAAGATTATGGCAAACAAGCCTTTGATGCATGGTGGCAGCGCGATGTTACAGAATGGATTACCAGAGACCGTAACCATGCGAGTATCTTTGTGTGGAGTTTAGGAAATGAAACCCATAGCCCTATTGGTCCAGAATTGGTGAAATTTGGCAAGCAGTTAGATCCCACACGATTGTTTACTTCAGGGGCAGGAAATCCAGAAGATATGGATATTGAAGGCGTAAATGGTGGTTCAGAAACCAAAACCTTTATAGAAACTAAAACCTTTGAGAAACCTTTTATCTCTACAGAAGCACCGCACACATGGCAAACCAGAGGCTATTACAGAACCCAGACCTGGTGGCGCGATAACGAATTACCAGGAACCTACCCATTGCCAAACCTCACAGAAAAAGAAATTTTCTTTTATGAAGGAATCAACCCCAAAAACTGGCGCAACAGAAAGCAAAGTTTCAATTCGTCTTACGACAATGCAACGGTTCGCGTATCAGCACGAAAATACTGGGAGGTGATGCGGGATAATCCATGGCATAGTGGACATTTTAGATGGACAGGTTTCGATTATTACGGAGAAGCAGGTTTAGTACATGGCGGTTTGCCTTTCAACTTATTTATGGGAGGGGCTTTAGACGTTGCAGGATTTAAAAAAGACCTGTTTTACTTTTATAAAAGCCAGTGGACCAAAACCCCGATGCTCCACATGCTGCCACACTGGTCGCATCCAAGAATGGAAAAAGGCACAGTAATTCCAGTTTGGGTATATTCTAATGCCGATGAGGTAGAGCTATTCTTAAACGGTAAATCCCTAGGAAAAGATAAACCCGGAACAGTGTGGAATGAAATGCAGTGCGAATGGATGGTCCCTTATGAAGAAGGCACGCTAGAAGCTGTAGCCTATAAAGACGGGAAAATCATTAAAAAAACGGCATTTACAACCAGTAAGCAGCCATCAACACTACAAAATCATATCCAGGAACTAGAGGCAGAAGATAGTTTTACGACAAGCTATATTGTGTCTTCAGAAAGTTTAGACGCATCAGGCAACCTATATCCTTATGGAGAGAACAAGGTGTATTATGCCATCCAAGGCGATATAAAAAAGATTTCTATGGAAAATGGAAATCCTATTGATCCAACAAGCAGAACAAAATCGGAGTATAGAGCCTTGTTTTTTGGGAAAACACGACTGTTTCTAAGAGCTCTGCCCGATGCTAAAAACGCAGTAATACTTACCGCATCCATCTTAGGGGATAAGGCCCTATACATTTCAAACGAAATTACTATTGATGTTAAAGAGATCGCCGTTTTAGGGAAAAAAGCATCTTCAAAACTAGAGGTGTTCTATACCACGAATGGCGATGACCCAGAAACAAAGGGACGCATTTATAAAGCACCTTTCACAATTACAGAGGGTACAACCGTAAAAGCCATTGTAAAACAAAACGGCAAACTGGTACTTACGCTAAGTGAAACCTTTGGTAAGGATAAAGGTTTGTTTTGGGGTGATGAGCATTCTAAAGATCTGTGGATTGGTAGAGGTGTAAACCTCTCTGCCGAAGATGGAATTTTGAAAGGCAATGCCAAAGCCAGTCGAGAAGCGAGACGTTTTAAAGGAAGCGGTTTTGTAACTTTTGAAAATAAAGAAGGCTCGGTAGAATTTTACCAAGAAAATGATGGCGAAGGTGGCGATTACAGCATTCGTTTACGATACATGCACAATAACGAAGGGCAGAAGCACCCTATGAAGTTGTATGTGAACGACGAATACATCAGAACCTTAGAATTTAAGTCCACTGGTGGTTGGGAAAAAGAATGGAAGTTTGTGCCCACTATCATTCGCTTAAAAGCAGGTGCTAATAGCATCCGATTAGAAACCACAGGTAAGAGTGGGCCATATATAGACGAGCTGTTTATTGACTAATTATGGTGCTCAAGTATTTTAAAGCATATGGTATAGGCGTTCTTATTCTTCTTATATTAGGTTGTAATACATCCGATAGGGAGACAAAGCAATTGTACCCAGAAGCACTAGCACAATTGCATGAAAATGTTTTAAACTATTATTTGCAGCACAAAGCAGAACCGCAAATTGTAGACCATCTATTGTCCACCTTACAGCAAGACGGTTCTTGGAATACGATAGACTATAGCACTAAGATAAAGAGCGAATGGCCTGTAAAAGACCATTTAAAATACTTGCAAATTTTAGCCATTAGCTATACGTCTAAAAGTTCAAAATTGTATAAGGATAAAGCGCTTTCAAAAAAAATACACAAAAGCCTAGACTATTGGTTAGATCATGATTTTTTAAGTGCCAATTGGCACGATCAACACATTGGGGTGCCTAAATTTTTGCTGCCAACGCTGTTGCTAATGGAAAGTGAATTGACCAAAACGCAATTCGATAAAGGGATAGTGCTCGCCAATCGTGCTAAAATAAAAATGTCTGGGCAAAATAAAGTGTGGTTAGCGACCAATGTACTACTAAAATCCTTGTTATTGCGAGATGTAGAAACTGTAGCCGAGGCAAGCAAAGCCATTCAAGAAGAATTAAAAGTTTCTAAAAATGTAGGCATTAAAGCCGATTGGTCCTATCACGAACACGGTGCGCAATTGCAATTTGGCAATTATGGGCTGTGGTATTTAGAAAATATGATACAATGCTATGCGTTTGTAAATGGGACCCCTTTTCAATTTGAAAAACATAAAATAGCTACTTTAAGAAATTACGTTTTAGAAGGGCAACAATGGATATATTGGAATAATTCTTATGGTGTTAGCGCTTTAGGACGACATCTCTACAAAGATGAACAGCAAAAGAAAGCAGCACGCTTAAAAGTTTGTTTAGAACAGATGAAACAGTTAGATAAGCCTCATGCAAAGGCTTATGATGCAGCTATTAGTAGCACCGTTTTATCAGGAAATAAACATTTTTGGGAATCAGATTTTCATGTACACCGTCGTAACGACTTTTACTTTTCTGTTAAAATGAGTTCCAAGCGTGTGGTAGGCACAGAGTCGGTAAACAGCGAAAATATCCAAGGCTATTACATGGGCGATGGGCTCGCCTTACTGTCGGTAAACAACCAGGCCTATCAAAATGTATTTCCGTTTTGGGATTGGAAAAAACTCCCAGGAACAACCATTGCGCAAGACACCGCTAAACTACCTAGTATTAAATTTAGAGATTTTAAAACCAATGGCGTATTTGTTGGTGGCGTTTCTAATGGACAAAATGGTATCGCAGTAATGGATTACGATAGAGATGGGCTAAAGGCCAAAAAATCGTGGTTCATGTTTAACGATTTTATTGTGTGTTTGGGAACTGATATTTCATCAGAAAAAAATACAGAAACCACTACTGCAATTAACCAATCCTTTTTAAAAAGGAATGTTGTTGTTAGTAAAGCAGGTCACATCCAGAAGCCCATACGTAAACAAAAAAATGCAGCTATAGATTGGGTGTTGCATGATAGCATTGGCTACCTTTTTCCTAAAAATCAAAACACCAATATTGCAACCAATATATTAGTTGGCAGTTGGAATAAAGTGGCAAAACGCTACCGTCCTGTGCTTTTAACAGAGCATATTTTTAAGTTATGGGTATCCCATGGCGCGAGACCTACAAATGCAGCCTATACGTATATTTTAGTACCGAATGCATCAGAAGAAAAAATGATGAATCTGCATGAAAATCATCCTTTTAAAATTGTGAATACAGCGGTCTTTCAGTCGGTCGAAAGTATGGATGGAACATTAGCAGGAATGGTTTTTTATAAAAAAGGCAACTCAAAACTTAAAGGCGGACTTGCTGTAGATCACCCTTGCGTACTTTTATTAGAAGAAAAAGCAGACCATTTACAATTGGCAGTTAGCGACCCCACACAAACTTTAAAAACGGTAACAGTGACGCTTCAAGGCAATTACAAAACAGCAAATAGCACCTACCACAATGGCAAAACCCAGTTAAAAGTAGCATTGCCCCAAGGAGAGCATGCAGGGGAATCTGTTGTATGGGTACTGAACAAAAAAGAATAAATCATTAAAAAATAAGCGTTTAAAATTATGATAAAAAAGTATCTGTTATGGAGTCTGCTCTTTGTTATAGCCATTGGCTTTGGACAAAAGCCAGCAGCAACAGGCCATCTCGAATCAGGCTTTATCAATCCGCCTCAGGACTCAAAACCACGCACCTGGTACCATGTGAATAGCGATAACATGTCTAAAGTAGGATTTACAAAAGATTTAAAAGCCATAAAGGATGCTGGTATAGGCGGTATTTTGGTATTTAACGTGTCTATGGGCTTACCAGAAGGCGATGTAACGTACAATTCGCAAGAACACCGCGATATTTTAACGCATGCAGCCAAAGAATGTGAAGCCTTGGGACTAAGTTTTGGGGTACACAATTGCGATGGGTGGACCTCTAGCGGAGGACCTTGGGTAACACCAGAACACGCTATGAAGGTGGTGGTGCATAGCAGCCAAATTGTAAAAGGCGGAAAACAAGTTACATTACAACTCGCACAACCACCAGCACGACATGATTTTTATAAGGATATTGCTGTAGTGGCTTATCCAACCTTAGAAACCGAACTTATAGATGCGAGTGCAGCGCCAAAAATCACAACATCAAGTGCGACTTTTGATATCGCCTTAGCGACCGATGGTAAAACAACAACCCTATCAGACTTAAAACCCAAGGAATGGGTGCAATACGATTACGGGAAAGCACATGCCATACAATCGATGTCGCTATTTTTTAACAAACGTAAAGGCACCGTTACCCTTTTAAAATCTAACGATGGTGTAAATTTCACCAAAGCACATACCACTAAATTACAGCGTATAGGAAAGGACGAATGTTATGTAAAAGATCATTTTAAACCTATCTCAGCACGTTATTTCAGACTGCAAACCGATTTTGATGCAGGTATTTATGAGATGCAGCTTTCTGCAAATTATACCTTAGGCAATGAACTGGAATTTACGTCTTACCGAAAAAATAAAAGGCCACTAGGCAACCCAAAAGCCAAAGACTTTATTAAAAAAGACGACATCATTGTTCTGACCGATAAAATGGATGCTTCAGGTCAATTAAAAGCAAAATTACCTAAAGGGAATTGGACGGTTATGCGCTTTGGATATACGGCTTCTGGCGCTACAAACGAACCCGCTTCTGATGCTGGAACAGGATTAGAAATCGATAAATTTAGCCGTAAAGCCTTGAAAATACACTACGATGCCTTTGTTGGTAAATTGGTAAAACAAGCCAAAATAGATGCGCCTAATGCCTTGCAATATGTAGAGATTGATAGTTATGAGGTAGGCCCTCAAAACTGGACAGACGGTATGGAAAAGACCTTTAAAAAGACCTATAATTACGATTTTGTACCGTTTTTACCCTTGTTTGCAGGGAAATATGTTGAAGACCTTCCCACAATTGAAGGCGTCTTTTGGGATATGAAACGTTTGGTCAGTGATTTAATGGTTACCAATTATTTCGATTATTTTACCGAACTATGTCATGAAGATGGTCTGCTATCTTATATCGAACCTTATGGTTTTGTAGGCCCTTTTAACAGCTTAGATGCAGGGCGGAATGCCGATATTCCTATGGGCGAATTTTGGTTAGGCAAACCCAATAAACACAAAAGAGCCGCCGTATCTTCTGGACATATATATGGTAAAAATGTAATTTCGGCAGAAGCCTTTACCAGTACCAAATTAAATTGGAGTTTTCATCCCGCTTTAGCCAAACAAAAAGGCGATTACGAGTGGACAAACGGTATTAACGAATACATGTTTCACCGTTTTGCACACCAATCCAACACCCATGTAGAACCAGGCATGTCTATGAGTTTTGTAGGCTCTCACATAGACCGTACCCAAACTTGGTGGGACAATGCAGGCCCAGAATGGATCCGTTATTTGGCACGAGGTTCCTATATGTTACGACAGGGAAATCCTGTGGTAGACCTCTTGGTATTTGTTGGCGATAGAGCGCCCAACCATGTCATTCATCCAAAACAACTCAAACCGCAATTGCCAGCAGCGTATAAATACGATTGTGTAAATGCTGAGGTTATTACCAGCCGCTTAAAGGTAGACAATGGACAATTAAAATTACCTAATGGCATTAGTTATAACGCTCTGGTATTACCAAGGCAACAGGCGATGAGTTTAGAGACATTACGCGGACTTGAAAAATTAGCAAAACAAGGGGCTTTAATTATAGGGCAAAAACCAAAGCAATTAGGAGGTTATGTACGTACCGCCGCAATGCAAGCAGAATTTGAAAGCCTAGTGGCGGCAATTTGGTCTAGTAAAAAGACCTATAGTACTTACGAATGGGAACGTATATTTAAGACGAATAACATTAAAAAAGACCTTATCGTCAAAGGACAACCCGATTTTAATTACTACCACAGACGTACCGAGAATGAAGATATTTATTTCATTTACAATCATAATTTAACCGAATCTGAAACGCTAGAATGTAGTTTTTTAGTAGACGAAAAAGTACCAGAATTATGGAAAAGTACCAGTGGAGAAATTGTTGAATTGGCAGCCTATTCTCATAAAGCGGGGAGAACAGAGGTATCAATTCATCTAAAACCTCAAGAATCGGTGTTTGTCGTGTTTAAAAAATCATCAAAAGGAGCAACTCAAATTACTGCTGTAGAAACAACGGCTTCAAAGCCACCTTTATTTTCAATACATCAAAACAATCAAAAATTGAAGATGAAAGTTTTCGAAAACGGCAACTATTCAAGCTTAATCAATACGACTGAAAAATGGAATATAAACGTTACCGATTTACCAAAACCTATAGCTATTGCTAACGAGTGGACCATCGATTTCCGTGAAGAAGACCATCACAAAGCGCAGATAAAAACCAATACCTTATTGGATTGGACAACCCATAAAGACGAAGGCATTAAACACTATTCGGGAACAGCTATTTACAGTACCAAGTTTAATGTAAAAAAAGGTCTGTTGAAAACAGACCGACACTTCTCACTAAATCTTGGCGAGGTTCATGTTATTGCAGAAGTCACGCTTAACGGAAAGCCTATAGGCGTAAGCTGGTTAGCCCCTTACAGTCTAGACGTTACAGCAGCATTACAAGAAGGCGAAAACGAATTGGTAATTGCGGTAACCAACCAATGGACCAACCGTTTAATAGGCGATGAAAAATTACCCAACCAAACGGGATACGATGTTAGGAGAAATAAGCTGGGTTTTGGCCCTTCTAATTTTAGAGGCGATATGGTAAAAATGCCAGAATGGTTCAGACATAATAAACCGCTTCCAGAAGGCCCTAGAACAACGTTTAGTGCCTACTCGTTTCAAAAAGCGACCGATAAATTACTACCCGCAGGTTTGTTAGGCCCTGTAAGCATTACAACCTCAAAAACAATAACAAAATAAGGCGTCGATTATGAAGAAGACACTACATATCATTATAACTGTTTTATGGTGTAGCATACTCTATGCACAAGAGGCACCTGCTATTTTAGAAGCAGGATTTAAAACACCACCCAATGCAGCAAAAGCCAGAACATGGTGGCATTGGATAAGTGGTAACGTTTCTAAGTCTGGTATAACAAAAGATTTAGAAGCCATGAAACACGTGGGCATTCAGGAAGCGCAATTGTTTAATGTGCATTTAGGTTTTCCAAAAGGCGGGATAACCTATTTAAGCGAAGAATGGTTAGACTTATTTCACTTTGCAGCCACAGAAGCAAAGCGTTTAGATTTAGAATTGGCATTTCATAATAGTGCAGGCTGGTCGTCTAGTGGCGGCCCTTGGGTTACCGAAGAAAATGCCATGCAAACCGTAGTTTCTAGCGAGCTTATTGTTGATGGAGGGCGTCTGTTAAAAAAAGCACTTCCAAAGCCAGAAACCAAGTTTACCTATTACCAAGATATTGCTGTTTTAGCCTTTCCTAAACCTAAGGCATCCGTTAAGATTGATGGCTTAGATTATAAAATATTATCCGATAGAATTCGGAACCATTTATTGCCAGATACCAAGGCAATTTCAAAAGATGCCATTATAAAAAAGGAACGTATTATAGACATTAGTTCTAAATTGTCTGAAGAAGGTATTTTAGAATGGGAAGCGCCCGAAGGCGAATGGGTTATTCTACGAATAGGGCATACGCCTAATGGTGCAAAAAACAGACCCGCAGTAGATGGTGGCCATGGTTTAGAAGTCGATAAAATGTCTAAAAAAGCTTTAGATGCCTATTGGAAAGCAGGTGTACAACCCATTTTGAATAAACTAGGCGATTTAGTTGGAGAAACCGTAACAAATTGTTTGATTGATAGCTACGAGGTTGGGGCACAAAATTGGACAACAGGTTTTGAACAGCAATTTAAAAAACGAAGAGGTTATGATATTACACCGTATTTGGCAACCTTAGCAGGCTATTATGTAGATAGTGGTGAAGTTACAGAGCGTTTTCAGTGGGATTTTAGACGTACCATTGGCGATGCCATGGCCGAAAACTATTATGGCCATTTTGCAGAATTGTGTCATAAAAACAAACTAAAATTTTCTGTAGAACCCTATTGGGGCCCTTTTGATAATATGCAAGTAGGCGCAAAAGGCGATATCGTGATGTGTGAGTTTTGGAGTGGGGGCTACCCATTTTTTGATTCTTCAAAATTTGTGTCTTCTATAGCCCATTTAAATGGAAGCAGCATTGTTGGGGCAGAATCTTTTACCGGTATTGGGGGCTGGGACAAACACCCTGCAACGATAAAATCTATTGGTGATAAAGCATGGGCAGAAGGCATTACCCGATTTATATTTCATACCTATGTGCATCAACCTTGGGATGTTGCCCCAGGTATGGCCTTAAGTTACCACGGTTTTGATTTTAACCGTTTAAATACTTGGTGGAGCCAAAGCAAAAGCTATTTGGACTATTTGGCCAAATCGCAATACTTATTGCAACAAGGCACTAATGTTGCAGAGGTATTGGTGTTTACAGGCGATTCGTCTCCCAACACCGCATTTTTATTGCCAGAACTTAAAACGGCGGGCTATGATTATGACTTAATCGGAGCTCATAAACTCCCCGAATTATCCGTGAAAAACGGTAAAATCGTTACAAAATTTGGAGTCGCATACGAAGTGCTACGTTTACCCGAAAGTGATTGGATAACGCCCGAAACATTAAAGATTATAGAGGCATTGGTTAAAAAAGGCGCAACAGTTATAGGGCACAAACCTAAAAAATCGCCTAGTTTGAGCAATTACCCCGAAAGTGATGCTTATATAAAACGTACAGCTAACGCCCTTTGGGATAATGGGTTGATAAAAACCATTAGCGTTCAAGAGTTTTTAACTAAAAAGAAGATTGTTCCAGATTTTTCTATTGCCGAGGCGAATATGGAAGACATTGGATTTATTCATAGAAAAACAAAGGATGCCGATATCTATTTTATAGCCAATGCCAAAAAGGAAAAAGTAGCATTTACAGGACGTTTTAAAGTCGCAAATAAATCACCTGAAATATGGAATGCAGAAACAGGTGAGATTCAAAAAATGGCCGTTTGGAAAAGTAATGATGATGGGACTATAAATGTTCCTATTGCTTTAGATAGCGAACAGTCTGTTTTTGTAGTATTTAAAGGAAATTTAGTAGATAAAAACCATATTGTTGAAGCTGATGTAAAATTAGAAAAACCAACACCAGCACCACTATCTAACTTAAAAATCATAAAAGCAGAATATGGTAACTTTTTACAAGAAGGCTTAATCGACATAACAGCTAAAGTTGCAGCCGAGGTAAAAGGTGGGACGTTAAATTTTCAGATGTCTAGAGCTTTTTGCGATTGCGATCCAGCGATGGGCTATGTTAAAGAGTTTCGAATGGAATATCAAATTGGAGATAACGTCGAACATGTACATGCCGAAGAACGAGAGTTTGTTAAAATAGATGCAGGCAATCAACCCCTCAAAATCATTTCTGCGGTGTTTGGTAAATTTAAAGCAGAAACCAAAGGGGTGCCTAAAAATTTTGAAGCTTTTGATGTTACCAAAGACATCAAAGCACAAGTAGCTTCAGGACATTTGAATATCAAAATTTCAGATGAATTGGTTCATGGTAAAGCATTAAAAAATGCTACTAATTTTCTAAAAATCACATTCGAAACCGATGGCAACTCAAGAACCACTATAATTCCAGAAGGCGAATTTTTGAATTTAAACCGATCTGTACCTGCATCAGAAATTTATAAAACCAAAGGCACTACCATTTGGAAAACGCCTTTTTCTGGACGTTTATCGTATACGACAGCTTCAGGAAAGTCAAAAGAAGTAAACGTAACAGTTCCAAAATCAATAGACCTGTCTAAAAATTGGGAGGTCACATTTCCTTTAAAAAATGGTACGGCACTAAAACAGCACTTTACAACCTTATCATCTTGGTCGGAAGTAGCAGAAGACGATATTCAGCATTTTTCAGGTACTGCAATTTATGAAAAACAATTCACCCTATCTGAAAAGCAGTTATGCAAGGACAATGCATTTGAATTGGATTTAGGAAGCGTAGCGGTAATTGCAGAGGTTAGTGTAAATGGTAAAAAAGTAAGCACCCTATGGAAAGCACCTTTTAGAGTTGCTATTGGTAATTATGTCAAAAAAGGTCAAAATACCATACAATTAAAAATCACAAATTTATGGGTAAACCGCTTGATTGGCGACGAAAAAGAACCTTTAGATTACCAGCGCAGAGGTAATAAAACCAAGGCACTTCCTAGTTGGTTATCACGTCCAGAATCTCGTGATTCTAAGAGACAAACATTTTCTTCGTGGAAGCATTGGAAAAAAGATGATGAATTAAAAATTTCAGGACTTTTGGGTCCTGTGAAACTTCAATTTTATAAAAAAACAACGCTATAACTATGATATTCAATTCACACGTTTTTAAAATAATATGTATTTGTTTTTGCCTTTTAGGATGTGCATCAACACAGAAAGATACTACTAAAACCACAAAATCGCATAAAACGGTCGATTACTTTGCCGATAATGGTTTTGGAAATGCTGTGGCCATCGTACAACATCCTGCAGGAGTTTATCATAATGGAATTACTTACGTATGCTACCAAGGCGAAAAGGAAGACCCTTATGTAGCGTCTTACAATCATACCACAAAAGAATGGAAAGGCCCATTTAAGGCGGGGGTAAGTGAAATGGGTAAAGACCCTAACCGAAAGAAAAGAATAGATAACCACGGTAAACCTGCCATACTTATAGATGATGCAGGCTATATTCATATTGCTTTTGGAGGGCATGGTGGAACTCCAGCAGATGGAGAGAATCCGTTAGGCAATCATCATTATGGTAAAAATTTGCATGCAGTTTCTAAAAAGCCTTTAGATATTTCTTCATGGCAAACACTAGATAATGTATCATTGTTTGGAACCTACAGTCAGTTTGTAAAAATGGATAACGGCGATATGTATTTATTTTACCGTCATGGCGCACACAGGAGTGATTGGGTGTACCAAAAATCTACAGACAATGGTGTTACTTTTGGTGCGCCTGTTTCATTTTTAAAACATAAACGCTTGCAAAATATTGAAGCCGAAGATTCTTGGTACCCTTGGGTAAGCAAAGGGAATGGAAATGATATTATTGTAGCGTTCGATTATCATATTTGTAGAGATAATAAAAACGCGCAAGATGCTAGAGGGCATATACCAGAAAGACATAATATCTATTACATGGTATTTGATACTAAAACAGGCGTGTGGAAAAATGTTAAAAACGAATCATTACAAATGCCTTTAACTAAGGAAATGGCAGACCAAAAAACGTTGGTAAGGGAAATTCCTGACGATTGGACATTTCAAGGTGTGGTTGATGTAGATCCTAATGGAAACCCGCAAGTTTGTGTATTGGTAGGGCCTGATGTAGGAGAGAAGAGAAGCGGCCCTAAACGCATACAACATTTTAGATGGAATGGAACAACTTGGCTAAAAAGTAATAATAAAGATCTGCCTAGAGGGAATGGTGATATAGAAGTAAAATCATCAAACGAAGTAAGTATTTATTTAGAAAGTAGAACGAGTGACGATGTTGGAGAAGTTAGTAGGTGGGATAGCTTTAATGGCGGTGCATCCTTTAAAAAAGGAACGGTGTTTTTACGTCGAAAAGATGCCACATTTGTGATATCCTCACTCATAGATAATCCGCATCCCGACGCTAGAATTATTGTGGGAGAAAAAGCATCTGGAACAGACTATAAAAAAATGTATTTGTTAGGAGATAACGGTCCTATTAAACGTGTAAAAAGTGAAGCTAAAATTTTAAAGAAGCGTAGATAAATTAAAATTAAACAATAATGAAAATATGTAAATTAGTAAGTGTTCATTTTTTAGTTGCAATAATACTGTTATCTTGTAGCAATACACCAAAAGGTAAGAAGATTAAAGGTAAGCAATCTTCTCAGGCAGCAACATCCACGCCAAATATTGTTTTTATCTTATCAGACGATCAGTCATGGACAGATTATGGGTTTATGGGCGATAAAAACATAGAAACACCGCGTTTAGATCAATTTGCCTCCGAAAGTTTAACCTTCCAAAAAGGGTATGTACCTACTTCGTTATGCTCACCTTCTTTAGCAACCATAATCACAGGAATGTATCCCAAAGATCATGGTATTTTAGGAAATGACAAGAAACTACCTGGAGATAAAAGAGAAGAGAAAAAAGCATGGAGGGCCAAAAATTATGAAGCCGTTATAGAAGATTTTAAAGCTATAACCACACTGCCAGATTTACTTAAGGAAAAAGGGTATCTTTCTTTTCAAACGGGAAAATGGTGGCATGGTAATTATAAAATAGGTGGTTTTGATTATGGGATGACGCATGGCGATCCCAAACGTGGCGGACGTCATGGAGATTACGGATTACAGATTGGAAGAAAAGGCATGGATACCTTAACAAGCTATGTCGATTTAGCCCTCAAAGAAAAGAAACCTTTCTTTTTATGGTATGCACCATTTTTACCACATAAACCCCACACACCCCCAAAGCGTTTACTAGAAAAATATTCTAAAAAGACAGATTCTAAATATCTTGCAAAATATTGGGCCATGTGCGAATGGTTTGACGAAACCTGTGGTCAATTATTCGATATTATAGAAGACAAAGGACTTACAGAAAACACCTTGTTTGTTTATGTGTGTGATAACGGATGGGTACAGAATAGTGATAACGGCGGTTCTGCAAAAAATTCCAAACGTGCACCTTACGATTTAGGAATACGTACCCCAATTATGTATAAGTGGGCCGGTAAAATTAAACCCAAAATGGATACAGAAACCGTAGTGAGTAGTATCGATATGGTACCTACAGTTTTAGATATATTGAATATAGAAAAACCAAAAGCTTTACCAGGAATTAGTGTTTTAGATGAAAAGCAGTTGGCAGCGCGAAAAACGATTTTTGGTGAAATTTATGCACACGATTTTAATACAGTGGCATCAAGTTTGTTTTACACTATGGCTGTAGCAAAACCGTATAAGTTAATTCTACCAGATTCAAAACGAAAATCGAAGGCCAAGGTAGAACTGTTTAATACAGATGAAGATCCATTTGAAAAAAATAATATTGCAGAACAGCATCCTGAAATCGTTGAAAAATTAAAAAAACAAATAGAGGCTTTTAGGGCAAAATAAATTAGTTATGACGACATATAATTATTTGGTAGTCGCTGCCGTAATGGGACTTGTGTTTTCTTGTAATCTAAAAAAAAGTACAGAGACGCAAAAAAGCCTTGAAAAACCCAATGTGCTGTTTATTGCGGTGGATGATTTAAACAATTGGATCACACCAATCGATGGCTATTCCAATGCTAAAACCCCTAATTTTGAGAGGTTGGCAAAAATGGGCGTTACTTTTACCAATGCCCATGTTCAAGCTCCCTTATGTGGACCTTCGCGCGCTTCTGTGATGACGGGTTTACGTCCGTCGACAACAGGGATTTATGGCATGACGCCTGATAACAAAATTAGAAGAGCAGGAAATCCTGTAACTAAAGATATCACCTTTCTCCCCGAGTATTTTAAGCAAAATGGGTATCATACGATGGGAATTGGAAAGCTGTTCCATATACACGCGCCTGATGGTGTTTTTGACGAGTCTGGAGGCCGCGTAAAAGGTTTTGGACCTTATCCTAAAGAACGATTTGTCTGGGATGGGTTTGGTAATGGTATTAAGGGGAAACATGGACGTACCAGTACAGATTGGGGCGCTTTTCCAGAGCAAGACAGCCTAATGCCAGACCACCAATCGGTAAATTGGGCAGTAGAACGTTTGCAACGCCAGTACGACAAACCTTTTTTTATGGGATTGGGGTTTTTACGTGTGCATGTCCCTTTGTATGTGCCTCAAAAATGGTTTGATATGCATCCTTTAGAAGGCATACAAACCCCGCCTTATTTAGCCGATGATTTAAAAGATATCCCTAAGGTTGGACTACAAATAAATGATTTACCCATGATGCCATCCACAGCATGGGCAAAGGAAAGTGGCGAGTGGAAAAAGATTGTGCAAGCCTATTTGGCCTGTATGAGCTATGTGGATTATGAATTAGGACGCGTTTTAGATGCTTTAGAACGTAGTAAACATGCCGATAACACCATCGTTGTTTTATGGTCCGATCATGGCTACCGTTTAGGAGAAAAAGGCACTTTTGCCAAACATGCACTTTGGGAAACGGCTACCAAAGCCCCTTTATTATTGGCAGGCCCTAATGTGCCTAAAGGCAAAAAAATAACAGCACCAGTAGAAATGCTTTCTATCTATCCGACGCTTTTAGAATTAAGCGGACTGCCTGCCTACACCAGAAACGAAGGCAAGAGTTTGGTCGCTATGATGCAAAGCGATAAAGGTGTGGCAGAGTCTTATGCAATTACTACCTTTGCGATGAATAATCATGCTGTAAAAAAAGACGGCTATAGATACATTCGCTATGAAGATGGTACAGAAGAATTTTACGACCATCGTGTAGATCCAAATGAATGGCATAATGAAGCTGGTAATGCAAAATTTAATGCTGAAAAGAAGGCATTAAAAGCGCTGTTGCCTCAGAAAAATGTCATTTGGGATGCAGCTTCAAATTATACCTTTCAGCCTTATTTTGTAGCGCAGAAAAAACGTGTAAACGGCGCTCAAAAAACGCATGTAAAGGTAATTGGAGCAGACCGATAATTGGTGTTGATGTATCAAATTGAAGTTTAAAATTTATAGATATCATATCAAAAAAAAAGTAAAAATCAAATAAAAATAAATGTAATGCGCTTAATTTCAAAGATTACAATAGGTGTTCTAGCAGTAGCACCGCTATTGGCTTTCTCTCAATCTAAAACAGAAAAAAAAGCAAAACCCAATATCGTATTATTATTTGCCGATGATTTAGGATGGGTAGATGTGAGCACAGGTAATACCAATGGCGGTAGAGGTTCTAAACGATACGAGACACCTGTAATCGATCAATTGGCATCAGAAGGCATGTCTTTTGCTTACGCGTACACCAACCAAAACTGTGCACCCTCTAGAGCTTCTCTAATTAGCGGGCAGTATCCTACAGGGGAAGATAATCAGGTGTATAATGTAGGTTCTTTAAGCAGGCAAGATAAAAGAACAAAAGGATTCCCTAATTTGCCAATCAAACCGTTTCAGCAGAAAAAAGTAATTGCAGAGGACGGGATCAATATCTTCGACGCCCTTAAAACTCAAGGTTACAAAACCGCTTTTATAGGGAAGAGTCATGGGACACCGCATCCTTTAGTAGGCGATTTTGGTATTGATTTGCCAGCCGATATTCACCATATTATCGCTGCACCTGTAGATGGGAAACGTACAAAATCGTATTATATGGCCTTGCAATCCGATCGTAAAGGTTGGACTTTCAAGTCCAAATACGTCGATAAGTATGCGACACCTTACGATCAAAACTATATTAACACCACGCTTAAGCCGTATGCTTCACGAAGTGAGTTATCACTTTTAGAGGGCACACCAAAACACCTTACGGATGCTATTGGCGATTTTTCAGTAGACTATATCAAAGAAAATGCAAATGGGGATCACCCCTTCTTTTTATATGTACCTTTTCACGCGGTGCATTCTAAAGTTGTAGGTCGAAAAGATTTGACTGAAAAATATAGAAAGCGCGGTTTAAATGAGCGTTTGGCAGAATATGCGTCTATGATTGAGTTGTTGGATCAAAATATCGGCAAGATTAACCGTGCAATAAAAGATCCGAATGGCGATGGCGATGTCTCTGATGACATTACCAACAATACAATTTTTATCGTTTATTCAGATAATGGCGGGTTAAAAGACAATAAACCACTAACAGGGAAAAAAGGAACGTTAACAGAAGGCGGTATTAGAGTGCCTTTAATTTTTAGATATCCGGGTGTTATTAAAGAAAATACGATAACAAATCAATCGGTACACTGTATTGATTTTTTACCCACACTAGCCGAATTAACAGGAGTAGACCTTTCAACATTAAAAAAGCCCAATGGTAGTACAGCACAATACGATGGGGTTTCGTTTGCTAAAATTCTTAAAGGCGAAGAAAAATGGTTGTCTCGAGACAATTTGTTTTGGCATTTACCGGGCTATATGGACGAACGTTTTTCACCTTCAACACTCATTCAAACACGAATTGGGAGCGACTACTACAAACTATTTTATTTTTATGAAACGGAAACCTTTGCCATGTATCATGTAAATAGTGACATTTCTGAAAAGAAAAATCTTTTAAACAACCCCACCAAGAAGCAGCTAAAAATTGCTTTACAAATGAATGCAGATATGTTGGCTTGGTTAAAAGCGAACAAAGCACCAACAGGAACCTGGGTGAAAAATGGTGAAAATGTGCCTTATCCTAAAAAAGATAGGGTAAAAGCATACAAAAAATAAGAATTGAAGACGATGAAGCATAAAAAAACCATGATTTTAGGCCCTCTAGCCTGTATAGCTGCTATACTTATGGCCTGTTCTGGAATTAAACAAGCAGATGCGACACCAAAAGCGGTAACTAAAGCCGATACAGCAGAAACAAAAACAGACCGACCAAATCTGATTTTTTATTTGGCAGACGATCAAGACGTTTACGATTATGGTTGTTATGGCAATGAGAAAGTAAATACCTCTGCCGTAGACCGTTTGGCTAAAGAAGGGATGTTATTTACAAATGCGTTTACCGCGCAAGCCATTTGTGCACCAAGCAGATCACAATTGTTTACAGGAAATTACCCCTTGAAAAATGGCTGTTTTGCCAACCATAGTGCCACACGACCTACTATAGAAAGTGTAACATCTAGAATGAAGAAATTGGGTTACGAAGTGGTTTTAGCAGGGAAAAGCCATGTAAAACCAGCTAGTGTTTACGATTGGGATCGCGAATGGGCACCAGTACCTAAAAAAGATGTGCCTAGAGCTTACATTCCATTAGATAGTATGGCACATTACTTTAAAACTACAAAAAACCCATTTTGTATGTTTATCACCTCAAAGTATCCGCATGGAAAGTATTTTGATGTTAAAAATGCAAAGGCAGCGGATATTAAATTTTTTCCGTTTAATGAAAAGAAGAAAACCGATAAAGCCTTTGTAAAAAAGAAAGCAGGTTATTACCGAAGTATTGAAGAAGATAATACACAAATTGAAAAAGTACTGGAATTGGTCGATAGTTATTTAGATGATAACACCTTATTTATTTACAGTGCAGATCATGGCGTGTCGGGTAAATTTACCGTAAAAGATATAGGCCTAAAAGTGCCTTTTGTAGCAAGATGGCCTAAAGTAATAAAAGCAGGAACAACATCCAATCAGTTGGTGCATTATACCGACGTTCTGCCTACGTTTATGAATATAGCAGGAAGCAAGTCTACAGACGATATGGATGGAAAGAGTTTTTTACCCTTATTAGAAGGTAAAGATGCTCCAGTGAACACCTATGTGTACGGGGTAAGAACGAATCAAAATATCTTGAATTCAGAAGTTTTTCCTTCAAGAATGATACGTAACACCCGCTATAAGTACATTCGTAATTTCAATTCGATTGAAGTTTTAGATAAAAATTTAACAGGGAAACCGAATGTTGATTATTTTATAAAACGCGGCGCTACTAAATTTAAAAACGAGCCTTTAGAAGTGCTTTACGATTTACAAAATGATCCTTTTGAACAAAAAAACTTAGCAAACGATCCCAAACTACAAGGGATTAAAGCCACCTTAAAAAAGGATTTGTTTGCTTGGATGAAAGCTCAGGGCGATTTCTTAGATGAAACTATAGGACACATGCCGTTAATTACCGCCAAAGGTAAAAAAGGGTTTAAGCTAGATCAAGACACACCTAGACGAAAAATTCCTGATGCTATAAAGAATACCCTAAACGAAGCCGATTACACGATTATTAAACACTGGTAGAAATAATGATGAACAAATTTTTAATATGTATAGGAAGTGCAATACTGCTTTTGGTAGCATGTAAACCCAAAGAAAACGCGGTAGTTACTCAAAAGCAAAGTCAAAACCAAGAGCAAAAGCCTAAAAACGTACTCTTTATTGCTATAGACGATTTAAGACCCGAATTAGGATGTTATGGCGCGCCACAAGTAAAATCGCCAAACATAGATCAGTTTGCAAAAGAAGCTTTAGTCTTTAACCGCGCTTATTGTAATGTGCCAGTTTGTGGCGCTTCTAGAGCGAGTTTGCTTACGGGTATTTTACCGACCAAAACTCGTTTTATAGATTATAAAGCAAAAGCCCAAGAGGATGTACCGAATGCTAAAACATTGCCTGGGGTTTTTAAAGAAGCGGGATATACCTGTATTTCCAACGGAAAGATTTTTCATTACAACAAAGATGTTCAGGAAGCGAGTTGGAGTCGCAACCCATGGATGCCTAAAGGCGGACATCGTGTGGCTTACGATCCTACGACTAACGATGTACTTATGAAATCTGGTAATGGCCGTATTTACGAAGCGCCAGACGTTGATGAGACGGGCTATCCAGATTATAAAATAGCACAAAAAACGATTAGTGATTTACGCCAATTTAAAGCCTCTGGGGAGTCTTTTTTTATGGCTTGCGGTTTTTTTAGACCACACATGCCATTTTATGCGCCTAAGAAGTATTGGGATTTGTATGACAGAGCTGCTATTGAGATTGCAGACAATCGCGAGTTGCCAGAAAATGCACCTCGCTTGTTAAGAGGTAGTGGTGAGTTTAAAAGCTATAGTTTTGGAGACTATAAACCTAATACGGAAACGTTTCATAAAATGATGCGTCATGGGTATTATGCCTGTGTGAGCTATGTCGACCAAATGGTAGGCGAAGTGCTTAACGAATTGGAAGTGCTTGGTTTGGCAGAAAATACGATTGTAGTATTATGGGGTGACCACGGGTGGCATTTAGGAGAACATGAATTTTGGGGCAAGCACAATACCTTGCATAAAGCCTTACAAGTGCCACTAATTGTAAAAGTGCCAGGAAAAGCCAAAGGTACAGCGACGAAAGCTTTGGTAGAAAGTGTTGATATTTACCCTACGCTTTGCGATTTGGCTAACGTAAAAGTGCCAGAAGACGTTATGGGAAAAAGTTTTACAGCGGTTTTGGATAACCCAAAGCAAGCGTTTAGAACAAATGCCTATGCACGTTTCAAAAAGGCAGATGCTATAGTTACCGAAGAATTCACGTATTCGTTGTTCGAAAACGGAGAAGAGATGCTGTACAATTTAAAACAAGACTCTAAAGAGAATAAAAACATAGCGGGAGATGATAGCAATAAGGCTGTACTTGAAAAAATGAGAGTAGCACTAAAAGCCAAAAAAGAACTGGCTAGTAGTTATAAATAAAGCCCTGTTGGGTAGACTGATAAAACAAATACGCTAAAGTGCCGTACCTTTAATTGGTTAAAAGGCCTTTAGCGTGTTTACAATATCCGAAAAACCAGGACGTGTGCTAACCGTTTTTGCAGTACAATTGGCAATGAGTGCCTGCCATTTATGTTGAAGCGCTTCAGACAGATCAGACTGTTCCAATAGATCTTCTAATAAACAGCCATAAGCGTTAACCTCAATACGTTCAATATTATGCGCTATAGGTGTATTGGTATCATAAAAAGATGCCGCGCCAAAATCACCCAAAAGGCAATCTGCAGTAGTATCTACCAATATATTATGCGCGTACAGATCGCCATGGTTAATGCCTTTTTGATGTAATTGTTGGGCAACAGCGGCTATGCTTTTGGCAATTTTCAATATATCAGCATGACTAAAACTAGAGGTAGCGTCAAAAACATCTCGGGTACAGCTCTCTAAACTCGGTGGGTTGCCTAAGTTCTTAAAAGACGTCCCTATAAGTTTTAAAACCAAACCATTTTTAGCCTCTGGGTGTTTGCTTATCTTTCCCAAAACTGGAATTAAATTGGGATGTGCACCTGCCAAAATGGACGCTTTCATTTCGTCCTCTGGTAAGCCATCGCTTGTTACTGCACCTTTAAAAATTTTGATGGCAACGTCTTTTGATTTAGAAATCCAATGTGCTTTAGAGATAAACCCAGAAGCACCTTCACCTAACAACGTGTCGATAGCGAAATCGTCCCAATCAAACGTGCTTATAGCGGACTTTGATTTTGGAGTATAGGTCGCAGGATTGCCTCCAAAGGCCACCCAAGATAAACGTGGCAATTCAAAAAGCCAGTCAGGTATGGATTGCAGCGCATTCGCAGAGAGTCTTAACAATTCTAAATTTAAACAGTGGGCCATTTCAGCAGGGAGCGCTTTAATTCGATTTCCTGCCAAGGCACATTTTTGAAGTAAATGGTAATGCCCTATACTTTTTGGTAACACCTCAATCTTATTATCGGTAAGGATGAGCCATCTTAATAAAGGCGGAAAGGCCTGCTCTGGTACGGTTGTGATGGCATTCGACTTAAAACCAATCATACTCAAGGCTGGACATTTTGCCAATACAGCAGGGAAAACAGTAAAGTTGTTCTTGGCAAAAAAGATGATTTTTAGCTTTTTTAATTGCGAAATGCTATCAGGTAGGATAGACATGGCGTTATCCGATAAATCCAATACCTCTAAAGTATCAGCAAGACTTAAAATCTCTTCAGGAAATTCAGTTAAACCACAGGCTAATTTTAAGCGTTTTGTCCCAACGAGTGCACCAGATTTTAAGGCTTCTAATGTATGTACCATGTTTATCGATATAATTGGCTGCAAACATAAGGCATTAAATGGTGTTAGAAATAACAAATGGATAAATAAAGCCGAAGGTTATGCTATGATTTTGTAGGTGATTTTGGGTATTTTTTTTGAAGTAGGGTGGTTTGTTTGTAGGGAAAGTGTTATTTTGGTGGGGTCTACTATGTGCGATTGTACTTGAGTAGGTATAGTTGTTAGATGTAAACAAAATAACTTTATAAAAATTAAATGATAAGTATTTTAAAGAACAATGAAAACTTAACCACTTTCAAATTTTACACTTCTTTTTTAAAAGAAGTAGCTCTTTATATTAAAGAAAATGATACCATTGATTTTAAATTTGTTGAACATGGCGACAATCTAGTTCATGAATCTAGTTATAAAATAGACCCAATTACTATTCCATTATTACTAAGCTTGATAGAACAACTAAGTAAGTTTTACAAGAAACCAATAGAATTATCATTATATAATAATCAGGCGACAAAAGACGTCTTAAAATTTTTAATGAGTAGTGATTTCTTCAATATATCAGGTGATAACACAAATCCATATTTTCCATACGGAAGAAATATTTTACATTACGATAAAAGATTTTTGGGTGATTTCAACAAGAATAATCCAAGACCAGAGCATAGAGTTAGGTGCTATTCATTAAATGACAATAATCTATTTGAAAAACTTAAAGAATTCGAGAATGAGGATGAAAAAAGAGACTACCTTATTTCTGAGTACACTTATATCGTAAGAGAACATTTTCAAGAATTATTATTTGACAATATTAATACGTCTTTAAAATCTGATTTTTATATTGAAATACTCTCCGAATTAATTACTAACGGTGTTTTGCACTCAAAATCAAACACTTTTGCATTGATGTTTGTTAATAAATTTTCAACTAAATTTTCAATTTCAGATAACGGTATTGGTTTTGAAGAATCTTTAAACACTAAAAGAGAAAGTGTTATTTACAAACCCTTAGAATTAAAAAACAAACTGGATTCTATTAAAATTTTACAAGTAAATGATAAAATTCTAAATAATTTGAACTACATAATTGAAACATTATTTTTTTCTTCTTTAAAAGATAGAAGAGGTTTATTTGATTTAATGACTTCTGTTGTTTTAAACTCTAATGGATACTTTAGACTACATTCAAATAATGCTCAAATTATTATCTCTAATCGAATGAGAGATGAGCTGAAAGAATTAAGTTCTCTCAGAAACACTTTGTTTGATTTGCACAAAAATATTGTAATCAACAAAATAGACGATGAAAGATATAATGGAGAAATGATTTCCATTAAAAATGATATTCTAGAGTTCTTTGTGAAATTTTATCACAACCTATGTAATAAGTATAACAATGATTTCAAATATTCTTCAATTAGATTTTATAATGTAAGATTTAAAGGAGTTCACATTGAAGTAGAAATACCAACTGCTTAATTATGATAGTATCGCTAATAAAAACTCTGAATTACAGCTACATAAATCTACATGCAGAAGAAGTGATTTCATCTAATTATTTAAATGATGATAATCAAGGTATTTACATTTCAAGTTTACAATTTGAAACAGTAAACAGACTTTTTAACTTCTTAAAAAAAGCATCAGGTCAATTTAATAATATAGTTCTTGATTTTAACAATATTCAAAATGTTCAATCAAATATAATTGATAAAATAATTGAAATTAGAGACTTAGGGCACAAATTAGTTTTAATGAATATATCAGAAAAGCTAATTAAACCTTTAGCACTAAATACAATTGAAAACTCAAAGAACATACTTAATAGCAAAGACGACTATGATATATTTTATTTTTTCTCTGAACAAAAATCTGATTTATACCAAATAGATATAGAAAGGGGAAACATTTTTTACTATGAGTTTAAAAAACGGTTAATAAAATATATTGATGAATATAAGAAACCGCATGCTTCTTCTTTTGTTTACTTACATTCATTTATAGATTTAAAAAAGTTCATCAGTTTTGAAACTCCATTTATTTATTACGCACTATATAGATTAGCAATAAAAATTAAAGAAAATTGGGAATCTAATCTCAAAGACAAACCAATTCTAGTAGGTCAAAGTCTTACAAGTACATTTATTGTTTCGGTGTTATCTAAATTATTAAAACTAGATATTCTTGTTTTCGATAAAATTGGACCAATAAATAAACTCTACAATAAACTTGAAAAACATAATTACGAAAACAAAAAATATATTGTTGTTTCTGATTTAGTTTGTTTAGGAACTGAAGTCAAGATAACTAAAAATTTAATAGAATTTTCTGGAGGTAAATATTTAGGAAATGTATCTCTAGCTAAAATTGAAACACTAACTAGGGAAGATTTAGATTTGGATTCGATAGATAGAACTATCTCAGTATTTTCTATTACTGATAAAAACAATGTTGAGTTAAATTATTACATATATACAAACTTAAAAAAGCTTAATGGATAGTATAATTCTACATATTTCCGATTTTCACGTATCTCTTGACAAAAAACTTAAAGAAGAACGTATTAATTCAGACTCTTTTTTGAGAGCTTCCAAAGAGGAATCTTCTCTACAATATATTGATAAACTTATACAAAAGGTGAAACAAGAATTCAGTTCTAAAAAAATTTATTTATTAGTTACTGGAGATATTACAGATTGTGGTGCTGAACTTGAATTTAATTATGCAAAAAAATATTTAGAAAATATAATCACTGAATTGAACATTAAAAAAGACTGTATTCTCTTAATTCCAGGCGATCATGATATCAACAGAAAGGATATTGAAAATTTAATATACTCCAAGGAAACTTATAACAAAGAAGAAATAAATGTCGAGAAACTTAAGAATTTTTCAACATTCTATAAATCAATTTTGGGTAAAAAATTCGATCCAAATAAAGTCATATTCGATACTTTAGAAATTGAAAACAGATTTTTGTTGTTAGGTGTAAATTCATCTTACTACGTAGATTTGGAAAACACAGAAGGCAAAATAGATGTACAGAAATTTAAACTTGAATTAAAAGAAATAACAAAAGATTCCGAATTAAAAAATGTGATTTGCTGTCACCATAACATTACTTCTCTTTACGAAGACAAAAACTCTGGCCAATGGAATACAGAAAATAGATTAGCATTTACTACAGCCTTGGAATCGAATAATATTAAATTCATTTTTTCAGGAAACGAACATACTAGTGGTTGTAAAAAAATAGCTGGAGGTTCTATAACAATATCGGACTCAGGGACTTTGTCCTCTAAAAAGGATGACAGTGCTTTTAAAATATATGAACTGGAAAATAATGATGCTGATAATATTATCCTAATAAATCATATTTATGGGTTACAAAAAGTTGGTGGTAATGATGACCCTTATTATTGGCAAAAAAGAAGTAACACAGGAGCGAAACAACAAGAAAAGTTTGAAATATCTGTTGCTAAACCTCCTACTTTAGAAGATGAAGTAATTGATTTAGTTGATTCGTCTCAAAAAGAATCATCATCAGTAGAGAATTCAAAAAAACAAGAAATTGAAATTTCGAACTCAGATGTTGATATATATAATAATTCTGAATACACCGATGTTTTATATGATAAAGTAAAAGAATTAAATCTATTCCATTCTGGTCATTTTCATTGGAGTGAAACTTCTAGAGCACATAATTGGATTGACACCTCAAAACTTATTGAAAATAATGAAGATTTAAGTTTTGTCAAAAATGCAATAATAGATGTTATAGAAAAAAAAGAATTACAGAAAAGAATTAACCTAATTATTGGTCTAGGATATGAAGGGAATATAATTTCTTCTAAAGCAACAATTAAATTCAATAAACCTTATGCCTTTTTACCTTATTCATATAGACACGATGAACATCACCATTATGAAAATGAGTTGAATTATGATAATTCTGACAGAAAGTTTAAAAATGTTTTAATTATCACTGATGTTGTAAATGACGGAAGAACAATTAGAAAATTATTAAAGAAAAGAAAAACATTAAATACTTTTTTTGAAAATGTAAATAAAGTATATGTGATTTCTCTTTTCTATACAGGCGAATCCAAATTAAATAACAATATATTAAATTCCAACTTTGTAAAAAACTTACCTAATTATGATTTTGAAAATGACGAAGAAGTTAACAATATTGAATTCTATACTGTTAAAAGTTTAAAAGTAGAAAAATGCCCTTATGGTGCAGATTTTAGAGACGCATGCTTAATCGTTAAGGATAACTTGGGATGCGTTAACCTGTTTTATGACGAATCAAAATATCTTCAATAGGAATGTAGTCTCATTAGCCTTTGTTGTCAGTTTTCCATCTTCTTTTTAGAGAATACGTATTTGAGTGAATGATTAATGATTTGAGGATTTAATAATATTTCTTCTGAGTATAAAAAATATTTTTTTGCACCATTATATGTCCAAACAAAAAACAAGGTATGATTTTTGATTATAGGTAGAGCTTTGCCACAACGCAAGGCAAAAAGCATCCGTTTTAACCCACTCTCAAAAGTTATGACATTACAATACGCTCAAAACATTATCTATAAATTAGTTGTGCTCCTGTTTGTTGTTAGCGCAAGCCATGCCCAAAAGTTGGAACGCCCTTTTATCTTGGTAAAAGCAAGTGAACGCGCAGAAATACAACACAAAATAAAGACGCAAAAATGGGCAAAGAAGATGTATTCAAATTTGAAAGCGCAAACACAACCCCATGTAAAGGCGTTTTATAACAACCCTACAGATTACATAAAGCAATTACCGTTCAATTGGAACGAAGCTTCTAAAAACACCTACCCACCTTTTCATCAAACCGATCATGTAGAAGATGGTGTACACAAAAATTTAGATAATGCTACGGCAGAAGAATGGGAACCCGCAGAGCTTTTAAAAACCTATCTTCAGGCGGCGTTGGATTGTAGTGTGATGTATTACCTGTCTCAAGACGAGCGCTACGCTTATGTGTCCAGTAGCATTTTGTATGCCTTTGTAAAATCTGTACAGAAAACCAAACTCTCAGAATGGCATGGTAGGGGCGGATGGCTTTTTCCGTATGATGGCTTTAGAGAAGTACGTGTTATAGGGGATAAGCTGCCTTTAATTTACGATTTTATAGCACCCTATCTTAATGAAGGCGGAAAGCCCTTTGATATTATACAGCAAGCCACTGTAGATTTTCCCATAGCAGAAGCCCAGCAGGTTTTTAAAACGTACATAGACATCTCTGTAAATTACGGACAAACCAATTCCAATCACCCTGTTCTAGAAGCCCCAAGTTTAGTTTATAACGCTTTGGCTATGGACAATCCTGAGGAACGAGAGCGCTATCTGTCTTATTTTTTAACGGAGAGTACAGCAAATCAAGATGCCCTTGATGTGATGGCGAAAAACTATAAGGAGAAAGGAGATATCTGGCCAGAAACCTCACAGTACTTAAATCATGTCACTGTAATTTTAACACGACTGATGTTGGTTGTGAACAAATACAAACCAGAATTGCAATTGGGTAAAACGTATGAGAACATCTTGCATGCATTGCCACGGTTAGACTATTTTAAGTACCCTAATGACGAGTTGGTACGTTGGGGAGACGGAAAACGTTTTGGACACGCACCTTATGATGCTTATGAGGATGCTTACTTACTGGCTAAAATGGACGGACTAGAAGCACTTCAAGCAAAATTAAAACCACTTATTGCACGTGCCCAACAAGACAAAACATATACCCGTTTTGGGGTGGAAGCCCTATTTTGGTACGACGCCCCTCATACCGAAAAAGTAGCGCCTCTGGAGTTGCCTAGAACCGACCGTGTATATCACGCAGGGATTGTAATGCAACGGAATTTAAGCACAACAGGAAAAGCAAAAGACGGTTTGATGTGTTTTGTAGGAGGCGCACACATGGTACATGGGCATGCCGAAGGGATGAATATAGAATTGTATGGCGAAGGGCAGGTATTAGGTGTGGATAACGGCCGTGGCAAATATGGCAAAGACCTACACGAAAACTATTCCAGAATTTTTGCAGCTCACAATACGGTTATTGTAAATGGGGCTTCGCAAGGCGAAGGACAATGGGCTAATTTGGGAATGCATACCGTACAGGTGGTAACAATGGAGCCTCAGGTGGGGGCAGCAGGGGTTTCACCACACCACTCGTTTAGTCAAACCAGTTTTGAAGATACGGCAGGAACGAGAGCAGAAGCGACACAAGAGCGTACTTTAGCCCTAATTAGAACATCTCCAAAAACAGGCTATTATGTCGATGTGTTTCGTTCTAAATCGGCATCACCCAACGAGTATCACGACTTTCTGTATCATAATATTGCAGATACATTGCAAATAGAAAATACAGATCTTAAACTGGAACACACCCCATTGCGTTATAAAGCCAATGCCAATTTAGAGTGGGCGAGAGGCACTTATAGACATCCAGGATGGCATTTTTTCGAAGCCGTTAAAACATCACAAGCCTATGATAAAACGGTAAAAGCAACATTTCACACCCAGCAATTAGCAACGGGAGCAGCAGCAATGCAATTGCATATTCCAGGTTTTAAAGGGCGAGAGTTTACACAGGTAAAAGCACCGCATACATTTCAAGCACCAGTGCCTTACAATACTTTGCCAACACCAACATTGGTAATACGACACAAAGGCGCTGCTTGGGACACGCCTTTTGTAGTGGTATACGAACCCTTTGGGAAAAAAGAAAAACCAACCATACAATCAGTTTCGAAATTAGAACAGAACGGCCTGTATAAAGGATTAAAGGTGGTGAGTAAATTAAAGAAAACAAAATTGATCCAATACATTATTACCCAATCTAAAGGCGAAACATTTAAGAGTACGGATTTAGACCTCTATTTTAAAGGGACTTTTGCGGTTATTACGTTAGATGCTAGCGAAAATTTAAAAAGCATCTACGTAGGAGATGGTGATGCCTTAAAATTTAAAGAGACTACTGTAGATTTAAGCAGTTCAAAATCTTTTTATAAAGACTATAAATAGCTATCCGTAATCATTAGGTTATGAGGGTTAGAGCGATTCGCGTTCTATAAAATTAAAAGGAACTTTTACTTTAGAGTTTTTAGTGTCCTTTTGTAGAATTGTATTTGCGGCAGTTTCTCCCATAACTTTAAAATCTGTAGACATTACAGTAATGCCTAATAACTCCTTTAAAGGGGTGTCATTATAAGAAATAATGCCAATATCTTTACCTAGTTGAAACTCGTCTTCACGAACCTGTTTTACAAGGTTAACCAAGTCAGACTCTTCGATAGTAATAAATAGATCGCCCTTCTTTAAGATCATATCGTCATAAATTTTGTCTAAAATTTCAAAATCTAATTGATGTTCTACACAAAACTTTCTAAAGCCACGTAAAATTCTTCTAGGGTAGGGGTACTCAGATTTTTCAGGATAAATAAGCATAATTTTTTCATACTTTTTAACTTTAGAGAGGCCTAACTTTAAAGCGTTGTAAATATCGTTTTCAAAATCTTGATATATTTCTGTAGAGCCATCAATTTGCGGTTTTATGTTATCTAAAACGATAAGCTTGTTTTTGGGAAGTCCTCTCATGGCTTCCAGCACATTTTCAGTAAAACTTACGTGTTTTAAGTCTTCTGTTTTAAAATGCGGCATGATTATAAAGTAATCGTAAGCAGACTTGTTTTTGTTCAGTAAATTTAAAAAAAGCGTTTCGCTACAATGGTATATGTGCAAATCTGTATGCGAGTTGGCACCAATAGCATCTATAAAATGGTTATAAGTTCTTAATTTGTAAGTACTTAATTTATTAACTAAAAATAAGATGTTAACCTTGGAAATTAATTTAGTTCTAGAAATGTAAAACCCTTTGCCTCTTATAGACGTAATAATATTGCGCTCTTTTAATATGCCGTATGCTTTTTCTACGGTATCCCTAGAGAGGTAAAATTCCTCGCTAAACATATTAATAGAAGGTATTTTTTGGTCTATAGTAAGGTTGCCAATAGAGATGTTGTGTATGATAGAATCTATAATTTGTTGATATTTAGGGATCCTAGAATTCTCATCAATTTTTATAAATTTCATCATTTCAGGGTCAATTTTTCGAAAAAAATACAATTAACTAATAAAGCAAATTTAAGAAGATATTAATAATGGAAAATAGATAATGCATATAATTTTTTTTAAAGTCCATGTAATCAAAAAGTTTACTGTTTTAACAGACCCGATTATTGAAGGAAATAGCAACAGTTTTACTGCAAGGGCTTACTGCGTAGTTGCCTGTGTACTATGGTACTGTTTTAGTTAAAGATCTGTTAATCAATTTTTTGAATTGTAATTGTTTAGATGTGAAACTGGATGCATGAAAATAGAAATTTACGATGTAGTCCCGATTTAAAATTCTACAGTGCTTATTGTTGAAATAGGTAAAAAAACAGTTTTAAGTAAAAAAGAGGTGTGTTAATTTAACGTTAACAAAAACAAGAGTAAAGAAAAGTGAAATTATCAAATTCTAAATTCAATCGGATAAAATGTTGTAATAATTAGATAAAAACACAAAAACATGAAAAAAATGTTTCTTGAGAGTTAACTTTTATGATAAAACAACATATTGAAAAAAGTATACGGTACAGTACAGGATAGGAGAAATCTTAGTCTACTGTATATTTGGATCATTATTTATTTATGATATAAAAATGGAAAACATTACAAAGACTTTTAAATATGTTGATTACCTGTGGGATGATGAGAAAGCTGCAGCGTTAGGCGACAATCAAGTTGAATTATTCTTATACCGTTCTAATATTTTAGGAGCAGATTTAAGAATTACGAATTATGGAGGTGGAAACACAAGCTGTAAAACTATTGAAACAGATCCCTTAACAAATGAGGAAGTTGAGGTAATGTGGGTTAAAGGTTCTGGTGGAGACATAGGAACATTAACAAGATCTGGTATTGCAGGCTTATACACAAAACGATTAAGAGACTTAAAAAATGTTTACCAAGGGTTACACGATGAAGATCGTATGGTAGGACTTTTTAATCACTGTATATATGATTTAGATAGTAAAGCACCATCTATCGATACACCATTACACGGTTTATTACCATTTGCGCACATCGATCACTTACACCCAGATGCACTTATTGCTGTTGCAGCTGCTAAAGATAGTGAGAAAGTAACCAAAGAAATTTGGGGAGACACAATGGGATGGGTGCCTTGGCAAAAGCCAGGTTTCGATTTAGGTTTACAGTTAGAAAAGTGTTTAGCTGATAACCCAGGTATTAGAGGTATCGTTTTAGGTAGCCATGGTTTATTTACATGGGGAGATACATCTTACGAGTGTTATATGAATAGTTTAGAAGTTATTGAAATGGCTTCAGACTACATTACAAAAAAGATCGAAGCTAACGGTTCTGTTTTTGGAGGACAAAAAGTAGAGAGCTTACCACAAGAAGAGCGTTTAGAAAAAGCGTCTCAATTAATGCCGTTATTAAGAGGTTTATGTTCTTCTGAAAATAGAATGATTGGACATTTCTCTGATACAGACGTGGTGATGGAATACATCAACAGTAACGATTTAGAAAGATTGGCACCTATGGGTACTTCTTGTCCAGATCACTTCTTGAGAACAAAAATTCAGCCTTTAGTATTAGAATTAGATAAAAACGAAGATTTATCTGATGCTGATGCCGTATTAAAGAAATTAGAGCCAGCATTCGCTGCTTACCGTCAAGAATACGTAGATTACTATAACACATGTAAAAAAGACAACAGTCCTGCAATACGTGATGCAAATCCAGTAATTATTATTTATCCAGGTGTAGGTATGTTTAGTTTTGCAAAAAACAAGCAAACAACACGTGTAGCTAGTGAGTTTTACATTAACGCTATTAACGTAATGCGTGGTGCAGAAGCTATAACAGAATATACATCTTTACCGAGACAAGAAGCGTTCGATATTGAGTATTGGTTACTAGAAGAGGCAAAATTACAACGTATGCCAAAAGAATTACCATTATCTCGTAAAGTAGCTTTAGTTACTGGTGCAGGTGGTGGAATTGGTAAAGCAATTGCAGATAAATTAGCAGCTCAAGGTGCTAATGTTGTACTTACAGATATTAACGAAGAAGCACTTATAGAAGCTAACGCAACATACAAACGCGATATTTCTACATATGCTGTATGTGATGTTACAAGTACAGAATCTATAGCAAGTGCTTATAAAAAAGCAATTTTAGAATTTGGTGGTGTAGATATCATTGTACACAGTGCAGGATTAGCAATCTCTAAACCAATTGAAGATACTACAGATAAAGATTGGAATATTTTACAAAGCATTCTTGTAAAAGGACAGTTCGATTTAGCAAAACAATTTGCAGCAATCGCTCGTCAGCAAGGACTTGGTGGAGATTATATCGCTATTGCTAGTAAAAACGGATTAGTAGCTGGACCAAACAACGTAGCTTACGGTACTGCAAAAGCAGCACAACAGCACATGGTACGTTTATTAGCTGCTGAATTAGCAAAAGATAAAGTAAGAGTAAATACAGTAAACCCAGATGGTGTTATTGTAGGTAGTAAAATATGGGAAGGTGCTTGGGCCGAAGGACGTGCTAAAGCAAACGGTATTACCGTAGAAGAATTACCAGCATTTTACGCTAAGAGAAACTTACTACACGCTATCATCACTCCAGACGATATTGCAAACGGTGTATTCTCATTAGTAGGTATATTAGATAAATCTACTGGAAACATTATTAATGTTGATGGGGGAATGGCTAATGCCTTTGTAAGATAAGTTTAAAATATTCAAAATAATTTTATAAAGCATACTTACAGGAACATTCATAGTTTAATGTTCTTGTAAGTATCTTTTTGATTTTTAAGTAATCAACAAAAATGAAAATAAATCAAGATCAAGTATCAGAATCAAACAAATCAGGATTAGACAATCATAAAGATAATTTCGATTTCCTAGCCAATAAATTAACAAAACAAGGTAAAGATGTTAATGCAATTGTATCTAAGTTAGCAGACTTTCAAGTTGCAATACCAAGTTGGGCTTTAGGAGCAGGTGGAACGCGTTTTGGGCGTTTTTCTTTTTATGGAGAACCTTCTAGTCTAGAACAAAAAATAGAAGATATAGGAGTGTTACATAGCTTAACACAAACTGCTGGAGCAGTATCATTACATATTCCATGGGACATCCCTTCTGATTATGCTGCAATTAAAGAGCAAGCTGATGCTTTAAATATAAAGTTTGATGCTGTAAACTCTAACACGTTTCAAGATCAAAAAGACGCTTCAGAGAGTTACAAATATGGTTCGTTAAGCAACACAAGCCAAGCTGTAAGAGAACAAGCCATTCAGCATAACCTAGACGTTATTAAAATTGGTGATAAATTAGGGTCTAAAGCCTTAACTGTATGGTTAGCAGACGGGTCTTCTTTTCCAGGTCAAAATAACTTCCAAACAGCGTTTCAAAATACACAAGACAGTTTAATAGACATTTACAAAGGGTTGCCAGACGATTGGAAACTATTAGTAGAGTACAAGCCTTACGAGCCAAACTTCTACAGTACAGTTATCCAAGATTGGGGAGCATCTTTAATGTTAGCTAATGGTTGTGGTGATAAAGCATACACTTTAGTAGATTTAGGACACCACTTACCAAACTCTAATATAGAACAAATTGTATCTATCTTACAATTAAAAGGTAAATTAGGTGGTTTCCACTTTAACGATAGTAAATACGGTGATGACGATTTAACAGTAGGAAGTATCAAACCTTATGCGTTGTTCTTAATTTTCAACGAATTGGTTTACGGTATGGAAAACAATCCTCAAAACCCAGATTTAGCATGGATGATTGATGCAAGTCATAACATAAAAGATCCATTAGAAGATTTAATTCAATCTTTAGAAGCAATACAAGAAGCCTATGCTAAAGCGATGTTAATAGACCAAAAAGCATTAAGAGCAGCACAGCTAGATAACGATGTTGTAAAATGTCAAGAGATTTTACAAGGTGCATATAGAACAGATGTTAGACCATTGTTAGAAAAAGCGCGTTTAAACGCAGGTGGTGTATTAAGCCCTATCGATGCCTACAGAAGTTTAGATGTAAGAGGACAATTAATTAAAGAAAGAGGTAGAAATACAATAGCAACAGGTCTATAATAAAATAGTATGAAGAACGTAACGGCTGTTTTCGATATAGGAAAAACGAATAAAAAGTTTTTTCTATTCGATAAAGATTTTAAAGAAGTACATAAAGAATACATTTCATTCGATGAAATAGAGGATGAAGATGGTCACCCTACAGAAGACTTAGCAGCATTGCAGAAATGGCTTAAGGAAGTATTTAACAGAATATTAAATGCTAAAAAATTTAAAGTAAAAGCGATAAACTTTTCTACTTACGGTGCCAGTTTTGTACATCTTGATGAAAATGGAAACCCTGTAACACCACTTTATAATTATACAAAGCCGTTACCTCAAGAGGTCGTAACTTCATTTTTTGAAAACTACGGACCAAAAGAAGAGTTTTTGCAACAAACAGGATGTGCAGATTTAAGCATGTTAAATTCTGGATTGCAATTGTATTGGTTAAAGACTACAAAACCAGAAGTCTTTAAAAAGATTAAGTACTCTTTACATTTACCACAGTATTTAAGTTACGTTTTTACGGGTATTCCTTTAAGTGAGTATACCAGTATTGGTTGCCATACAGCGCTTTGGGATTATGCCGAAAAAGATTACCACTCGTGGGTATATAAAGAAGGTTTAGATAAAATATTGCCGCCTATCGTGTCTACAGAAACTAGTATTAATATGAATTACAACGGTAATCGTATTAAAATTGGTGTAGGTATACACGATAGTTCTGCGGCACTATTACCTTATGTAAGAAGTATTAAGAAAAAATTTATTTTAGTCTCTACAGGAACTTGGAGTATTGCCTTTAATCCGTTTACCGAAAATCCAATTTCGAAAGACACTAACGATAGCGATGCCATTAATTACATGCGTATTAATGGAAAGCCTGTTAAAGCAGCGCGACTATTCTTAGGAAATGAATATAAATTACAGGTACAAAAATTAAACGAACGTTATGGTGTAGATGACGATTACCATAGAAACGTGAAGTTTAATTACGATACGTATTTCGAGCTGATAAAAGATTTTAAACACTCGTTTAAATGGGAAGGACTGGTAGACGAAGATATGCCAGAAGAAACAAAGATTTCCTTTACAGAATACGAACATGCCTACCATCAATTAATGACGGAGTTGGTATTGTTACAAATCAAATGCATTAAGAAAGCCATTGGCGAAGACACTATTAGCAGATTGTATGTAGATGGTGGTTTTAGTGATAACGATCTATACATTAAATTACTTTCTCATTATTTTAGAGACAAGAAATTAAGAACAACACAGGCCTCTTTAGGGTCTGCATTAGGTGCTGCAATATCCATTTCGGATACACGCCTAAATTCGAAATTCTTAAAAAAGAATTACGCACTTAAAAAGCACGTGCCGTTTATAGTAAGCTAGTGTGATTGCACACCTTTACTTAAACAATCGTGAGCATAAAAATTAAGAGAAAATTTTTAAATTAAAAAATAAAAAGATATGGCTTTAAAGTTCGATACGCGTTATCCATCGGTAGATGACTTAAGAACAAGAGCAAAGCAAAAAATTCCAAAATTTGCTTTTGAATATTTAGATGGTGGTTGTAATGAAGATGTCAATTTAATTCGTAATACTGCCGAATTGAGAGAGGTGCAATTGAAGCCAAATTATTTGAGAAAGCACCACGGATCGTCTCAAAAAACCAATTTATTTGGTATAGAATACGATGCCCCTTTTGGTATTGCGCCAGTAGGCTTACAAGGCTTAATGTGGCCTAACTCTCCAGAAATTTTAGCGAAAGCAGCTTTCGAACATAACATTCCGTTTATTCTAAGTACCGTAACGACTACAAGCATAGAACGTGCCGCAGAATTAACAGAAGGTAAAGCTTGGTTTCAGTTATACCACCCTACCGAAGATAGTCTTAGAGATGATATTATAAAGCGTGCTGAAGCTGCAGAATGCCCTGTTTTAGTTATTCTGTGTGATGTGCCTAGTTTTGGTTTTAGACCAAGAGATATTAGAAACGGTCTGGCCATGCCACCAAAAATGAATATCTCTAATATATTACAAGCATTTGGACGTCCGCATTGGAGTCTTCAAACGCTTAAGCACGGTATTCCTAATTTCGCGAACCTATTGCCATATATGCCTAAAAATTTAGACTTGAAACAGTTAGGTAAATTTATGGATCAAACTTTTTCAGGACGCCTTAATGAAGATAAAATTAAGCCGATTCGCGACATGTGGAAAGGGAAATTAGTATTGAAGGGTGTAGCTTCTGAATATGATGCCGAACAAGCCATTCGTTTAGGCTTAGATGGTATTATTGTATCTAACCATGGTGGGCGACAATTAGACGCGGGAGAATCTACAGTAAAACCATTAGCAACTATTGCCGAGAAATACGGAGACCAAATAGAAGTGATGATGGATAGTGGTGTACGTTCAGGACCAGACATTGCCAGAGCTATGGCTAGTGGTGCTAAATTTACATTTATGGGACGCTCTTTCATGTATGGCGTATCTGCATTAGGTAATAAAGGTGGCGATCATACCATTTCGTTATTAAAAACCGAATTACAGCAGGTTATGGAGCAATTATGTTGTGAAAAAACATCCGATTTTCCAGAGCATTTGGTAAAATAAAAATAGAACAAACATAAACTAAATAAAATATGAGTGAAACAGCAGTAGAAATAGAAGATGTTGGTGGTGGAGAATTCGAAAGAAGTCCAATACCAGCTTCAAAATTAAAAGGTTGGAAATCTTTTTTAGGCATGTATGCAGGTGAGCATGCAGCCGGTACAGAATTTATGATTGGGCCTTTGTTTTTAGCAGCAGGTGCTAGTTTAAAAGATTTAATTTTTGGATTACTTATAGGTAATATATTAGCCATACTTACATGGCGGTATTTAGTAGCGCCTATAGCTGTATCTAGTAAACTAACCTTGTACTACCAATTAGAAAAAATTGCAGGAAAACATCTAGTAAAGGTGTATAATGTAGTTAATGGTGTACTCTTCTGTTTTTTAGCTGGAGCCATGATTACGGTTTCTGCTAGTGCTGTTGGGATTCCTTTTGATGTAAATTTCACGGTTCCTGAGTCTATTTTTGGATTAAGTACTCCTGCATTTTCTACTATTGTAATTATTGTAGGCTTAGTAATGACAATTGTAGCCGCTGCGGGATACAATACAGTATCTAAATTTGCAAATATAGCTGCACCTTGGATGATTGTTGTTTTTGCAGCTTGTGGTTTATCTGCATTAACTCAAATGGAGGTAGATTCTTGGGAAAGTTTATTAACAGAGTGGGATAAAGGTGTAAGCGTTGTACAGTCTGCAAATGGTAAAGTAGATTTCGGATTTTGGAAAATTGTAATTTTTTCATGGTTATGTAATGCAGCAATGCACTTTGGAATGGCCGATTTATCGATTATGCGTTTTGCTAAAGACGTACGTGCAGGATGGGGCCCTTCTATAGGCATGTTTTTAGGACATTATATGGCATGGATCTGTGCGTCTTTTATGTTAGCCGCTCAAATTAAATTAACAGGAGATATCTCTGCTAACCCAGGAGCTTTAGCATGGAGTGCAGTGGGTTGGACAGGTATTATCTGTGTGATTGTAGCAGGTTGGACTACAGCGAATCCTACCATTTACCGTGCAGGTTTAGCTTTTCAAAGTTTATTCCCTTCTAATGCAAAAACCTATTCAGGTGTTATTTTAGCAGGTGTAATAGCTACTGTAGCTGGTATATTCCCAGCATTATCAAGTCAATTACTTGGTTTTGTAGGGCTATATGGTACCATCTTAGGCCCTATGGGTGGGGTTATTTTTGTAAACCACTATTTAGCTAAAAAGATGAACTTTACACAAGATTATGCCGAAGGAAAAGGGTCTAGTTTTAACACAGCTGTGTTATTAGCTTGGGTTATACCCGTAGCCCTAGGTTTATATTTTATCTTTACGAAAGATGTTTTTGCAGCCTATGCCGTAATACCATGTTGGATTGCATCTAGTGCGTTATATGTCCTTATTATGAAACTTCAAAAATCTTAAATTATGAAAATACTAAAATTAATTAGTGGTGTATCTATAGCCGTTTTAATATTATTGGTGAGTATACTTTCATTTTTAGGAAAGATGGAAGCCAGTACAGTAAAAGTGCTCATGCTAGTAGGTACAATATTATGGTTCGTTGCTACACCTTTTTGGATGAAAGAAGAGTAGTAACAACAAAACATACGGCAATCAAAATTACTTTTGATGCCAAAAACATAAAAGACTTTCTCGGTAGTTTATACCAGAAAGTCTTTTGTGTAATATGCCCCATATTTAATTAATAAAAAAGGAAACAGCATTGTATTTTAATCTGGATTTAATGTAGAACTTCTGCATTGTAAAGCTTAATAGCATTTAAATAGTTAGTAGCACCGTTTTTGCTTAAATCGTAGATAAAACTGTCGATTTCTGGGTGTTTGGCTTTGGTCCAAACGACTAAACTATCACGCCTGTTCTCCCATACCTTCCAATCTGTATCGAGATAATTTAAAGTCTCAGTAAAAGCTATCTTGTTAGCTTTAAAACTAAATTTGCGTCTGTAAACTAATGGATTATTTTTTAAAAATTCGTATCGCAAAGATCGAGATGCTATAGTAACCACAATTTCATTTTCAATATTTTGTAGGTCTTGAATTTCATAACTCGTTTTAAAAACAGAATCCCATTGGAATAAGCTGTGAAAATCGGTTTTAGAGTAGGAATTTAGATAATCACCTTCTTTGGTCTTTACAGTATCGGATAACACAGCATCGATAGCATTAAAATTACCTGTAGTAAACCCTTTGTAAAACTGTCTCACAGCTGCTTCAGGAGAAGGTGTTTTTCTATTGGTACAACTGAAGGACAGGATTAGAATTAGCAATAAAGTTGTATAATAGCGCATTAAAGAGATGTACTTGGTTTCGTGATAGCTGCTATTTAAACTTAGTGCAGGTAGGAATTTAACATCCAAAGTGTTTTTTCGGTTTCCGATATGTAATCGCTCATTAAGCTTAGAGTACCCTCATCGTTAATCTCTCCCGCAACGCTTAAAATATCTCTTTCTAAGTCAATAATTGTAGAGAAATTAGTTACTATAATTTTAACGCCCTCTACACCGTTAGTAACACTTTTTTCTTCTTTTATTTTAGACTGCTGCAAGTAATCTGAAAATGTATGTAAAGGTTCCCCTTCTAGAGTTAAAATACGTTCTGCAATCTCATCTATTTTAACAACAGCATCGTTATAATATTCTTCAAATTTTACGTGTAATTCGAAGAAATCCTTCCCCTTTATATTCCAATGTAGGCCTCTTAAGTTTTGGTAAAATAGTTGGTAGTCGGCCAATAGTTGGTTTAGCATGCTGCTAAGTTTTTCTGCACCAGCAGTATCTATACCAATTAAATTTTTCATAGTTATTTACTTTAAAGTTGTTATTATTCTAGTAAAAATAGTTTAATATAATAAGATAGGCATTTGTTTATTAGAATAAATATTTGCTCGAATAACAAGATACAAAAGTGTTTTTAAAACGTATTAGCTATTAATAAATAGGGCATATAAACCGCATACATTACTACTAAAATAAAAATTGTAATGAGATACGATTTTTTAAAATTAATATTTTCAAATGTTCTGCAAAGCCCCACAAGTAAGGTTAGCATTATCATAAAATCTATTGTTATTAAACCAAACAACGTAGCATTAGAAAATATTTGAGCTGCATTAGCAGGTGCCATGCAACAAAGCCACCCTATTATAATGCTAGAGAAATACAACGCCACAGCTAGACCAATTGTAGTTATTGCCACCAAGATAAAATGCCAAACAATTAATTTTTGGGATAGAATAAATTTTATGCGTTGTATTTGGAACATGACAATTCACAGATTTAAAATTTTAATCCAACTAGCAGATCCAATAGCTAAAAGTACTGTTTTTCAAAGGGTTTTAACCGTTCTTCCAAATGTAAATTATTAACACCAATATTTAAGAGCTCGATATGATAAATATTTTCTCAAATAAGTTTTGGTATAGTATTAATAAAGTATATATTTGCACCCACAAAAAACGGCCACGTGGCGCAACTGAATAGCGCACTTGATTACGGCTCAAGAGGTTCCAGGTTTGAATCCTGGCGTGGTCACAGATTTATTTAAATCGCTTTAAACGAGATGTTTAGGGCGATTTTTTTGTTTTACTTTGAGTTGTATTTTTTGTTGTAAAGGCTTTGTTTTGAGTGGATTGTTGGTTAGAACTCTTGGAGCCATATTCAAACCTTAACTGGGTTATAGTAGTATAAAAAAGAATTTATTTACAATTTTGCTAAATAATTTTAAATCAATTAGAAATGCACTAAATTTGAAGAAAATTTAATAAAAATATGTGTACCAGTACACACATTCGATTGTTAGCAAATATAATGAGGTTCACTATTTACATATTGTTTATTATTGTTTTAAGTAGCTCAAAATTAATGGCTCAAAATATTAATGAATATGACGATATAATTAAAAAAGCTGAAAAACTTTATATCAATAATGATTTTAACTTATCACTAAGATATTACGAAACTGCATTTAAAATTAATAAATCTAATAGAATAGATTTATATAATGCTGCTTGTTCAGCTGCTTTGTCAAAGGACTCAATAAAAGCATCTTTTTATTTAGATTTAGCAATTAAAAATGGATATTCTGATTGGGAACACCTGAAGTCTGATTGTGATTTGAAACTTTTGAGAAAAAACAAGGGGTGGAATAATTATGAAAACATCATAAAAAAGTCTCTTGACTCAAAAAAAATATTAGAAACTATAATAGAAAGTATTAAAGATAATGATTTCGATAAAGTATGGGAGTTGACAGGTGATGAATATAAAGAAAAACATAGTCGAAGTGAATTAAAGAAAATTATTTCAGCTATCCACGGTGTTTTAAAAAAATCATACTTGAAACAAATAAATAATACTCCTAGCCAAGTTGAACAATTAAAGCCCAGAGCAACTATATACCACAATAATATTTCTTACTGTATATTACCAAAAATAATTGAAAAAACAGACACTAGATATGTGTTCAATTTTGAAGATTATTTACTTGGAGATAAATTAGTATTAAAAATTTATAGACCTAAAAACAGTTGGAAGATATCGAAAATAGATTTCACGGTAAAAGAAATAAAAGAATCAATTATTTTTAAAAAATATTTTACTGATTTTACTGATATTAAAGACTCTTTAAACTACACTTACACTACTAATAAAATAGATGAAAAAAGTTCAATTAGAATACAAAAAAAAATACCGTTAGCCAAATCAAAAAAAATTGAAAAACTTATTGTGAAAATTTTTGATAAAATTGAAATTGATAAAAACTTCAAACCAAATTATAATTTTGACACCAAAAATATAACTTCAATTACACTATATAAAAAAGATTATTCAAAGCCTAGCTTGTTTTCTTTAGCGCAGAAAGAAGTTTTACAAGTCATTTTTTTGGAGGATACGAATATTGTTATTTTTGGAAAAAACAAATATGAATACGGATGCTTCAAATTAAAGGACAGTAGTTTCATTAAAGAGTTAAAACAAATTTCTTTTTAAATATTGTAGTTATAACATTTATTAACAACTAAGAACTGTGTTAACGTTAGTTTGATATGAGAATTACCCAATTGTCTGTACGTTGTCGATGTTGATATTTGGTTTTGTTTGATATAAGACATAAGCAATCAGTTCAGAGATAAGATTAGTTATAAAGCTATCAAAGCTTCTATGTTTAGTGTGTTCGATTTGACATTGATTGGTCTCAGGTGTAGTTCAAACTATGCACTTTAGTGCATTTCGCTTTAGCTTCTAAAAATACCTACCTTAGCAAAATGTCAGTACAACGTGTCAATTGACATACAGTTTCCAAATTAACAGTTCATGTAGTTTGGTGTACTAATCATTCCCCCAAAAATAGGACAGTAAATTAAGTTCAAAAAAAACATTAAATTTACTGATATGACACGAAGAAAATTCACTTCAAAATTTAAGACGAAAGTCGTTTTAGAAGCATTAAAGGAACGCTCAACAACTAAGGAATTAGCCCAACGCTTTGAGATTAGCGTTCAACAGGTCAATTTATGGAAGCGCGAGTTTTTAAATGATGCTTCAACCGTATTTGAGAAGCAAAAGAGTTCAAAAAAGAGTGAGGCAGAACTAAAAGAAGATCGGTTGTTAAAAGTA
>CANLCJ010000006.1 GCA_947489085.1 uncultured Flavobacteriaceae bacterium | reverse complement strand
ATAAATATAGCAGCATAAAATTAGATATTTGAACTTAAATAGACTGCTAAATTGTCCTAAACAAAGGGGGAATTATATTTTCTCCCAACCCAAATTTAGAGAGTGCTACCCGAAAACCTTCTTTTTCTAGTTCTGATACTTGGAAAAAACTAAAATCAGGAGAAAGAAAAAACGAATGGAATCTAAGGCAAAGAATGACTATTTCTACTCTTGCTGGGTTCGGATATGAAGGTAGAAGGATAAATTTAGATAATATGACACATTTTTCCAAGTTAAGGGACGCTTGTGTCAGTAGATGGCGAGACGACTTATACAGTGTGTTTTGGAGTGATACATCTCCTGATGGTAAACTATATTTGTGTAATGTCTTTGTTGGAGATGCAATTTATATGTACAGCGGGAAGAACTTTACGTCTGGAAATAATCATTATTACGATCCATCACAAATTTATAAGGGAAAATCGTTTTTAAGAAAGAGAAGTTCTTACAAGGATGTTCAAAAGCTTTTAAACGAAAAAAAATAAACGGTTTAAAAGGAGCACCTGATTGGTAAACGTTTTGTGAAATTGTATATAATTTATTGCTAATTTTCGTACTTTAAACACGCAACAAATCATGTTGTGTCAAGAATCAACTTAGGCAAAAAAAAGAGAGTTTAATACTGTAATTAAGATAATGGTAGATCCCATCAGAGTCGTTGTATAGGAGATGGCTCTAAACCACCTAAAATTGCTTTGATTAAGAGTCATAGTACAGAGCGTTTAGGAGCATCTAATCCGCGAGATTAACAGTTGAGAATAAAAGAATTGAACGCAAGTGACCATTTATGAGGTGTTGAGAAGTAGGTATTCCATTCGTAGCAGTTATGAAGATTTTGTAATGAAGCAGGAGCAAAAGAATGCGCTAATTTCAATTGTGTTTTGCCGACTTGTAAAAAGAATGAGTTTATATTTGTAATTGAAATCAGAATGCCATACGAGGAGAGACTTTCTAGCACAGTTCTGTGGGAGGCTTGGGATGAAATTCCCCTTGTCTACTCGACTGCGAGACGTTAGCAACAAGTAACAATCAAAACATATAATGAACGAAATAAACAGAATTGATAAGGATATTACTATTTCCGCTAAAAAATTAAAAGAAGAAGTTAAAAATCTAGATTTTGAAGAAATCTGTGAATTTAACTTGAATAAAGAGCATATACCTGAAATACCTTGGGGTACTTTAAAATATCCTGGAATATATCTAATTGAAATAAAAAATGATGGAAATTCTAATTCGTTCAAAGCTTGGGTAGACAATTTCAAATCAAAATGGGAAAATGAAAAATACTTGAGATGTTTTACGCCTAATTTAAAGAAAAAAAGAATAGCAGAACATTCCGTGTTGGCAGATTGGATACCTATATATATTGGAAAATCTAAACAAATAGAGGGAAGGGTTCATGAGCATATCTTTAAAGAATTACATAAGACAACTTTTGCTTTGAAATTAAATGCTAGAGATAATATGGAGAAAGAAAGATTCAGACTAAAAACAATAAAATGTGATGTCGAGAATTATAATATGATTGTTCCTGCTATAGAAGCACAATTGAGAGACAAAATAAATCCCTTAAATGGAAAACAATAAAACCAGTGGCTAACATTGGTAACCGTTGCTCAACGCCATAATTTCCCTGAAAAGAGTTTTAAATAGAGTGTTCTAAGGATGCTCTTAGCTTTATTTCTTACATAAACTAGGGCAACTTTAAGCATTACTTCTTATATGCTTAAACATGGTTTTGAAACATACTTATTAGAAATGGCACAATTTCAAGACATGCGCAAATGTTGTTGGATTTAATTCTATTAAAATAGGGGAATTATATTCATGTAGTCATTATTTTAAGATTATAAAAAACCTCTTATATTTATAGTGTGAATAACATGCATTAGTGCATGTTATTCAATTGTTGTGCGTCACTTAAGGAAAACTTATGATTAATCGAATAAAAAAATATTTTAATGACTTAAAGCATAGTAAATCTGCTAAAGTAAGTTCTGACAAAAATATAACCGATAAATTTAATATTGAAAAAGGAAATATCTCGTTAAGCCAAATATTGCTAAATAAAAGTGCTGACGAAGTTGAGGATTTAATGACCAACGCTTACTATATCAAAAATGATGACGAAGTAATTGAAAAGATTCATAAACTAATTGCTGAACCTTGGCATAGAAGTTATGAAGAAATGGCTCATTATTTACAGAATAGTAAAAGACCTAAAAGTGTTCCTTTTATAAAAAATGCTATGCTAAAAAGATATGACCATCTGGAATCGTATGGAACTGGGACAAGACAATTTATTAATCAATGCGGTCACGCTTTAAAGAGTATTGGAACCGATAAAGCTATTAGCGTAATCAGGGAATTGACTAAATCTGATGATGCAATAATCAAAGATGAAATGCTATATAGAATAAGTAAAATTGAAAAAAGAAATGATTATGAAAGAAATTATGATATTGAATAAAGCGAACGCACAACACCATATATAGCAAATAGAACATTAGTGTTTAGCCAAAAGGCTGTTGTCTATTGGCAAAGTCACCAAATCTTTTGATTTGGTATTAAAAAAGAAAATTAAAACAAAACACAAAAGATTTGGCTTGTGATTAATACGAAGGTAATCGCTCATTTTCTGTCCAACTTGTCATATATTTAACGTTACCATTAATTTAAAATGATCTTAATAAATTCAATGTTTTCAGTTTCATTAAGTCTAATTTTCGTATTCCTTAATCTGAATAGTGGAATAAAAACATCTAAAATACGAAACAAAACTCTGACCAAAAAAGTTGATTGCGGAATTGAAAACGTAACTCTGAAAACGGAACGAATTGAAAAGAAACGCAAGTTTTTATTCTGGACTTTAAAACACAAAAAAGTAATTGTGACTGACTGTATTATAGACCAAAATGGAAATGAAGTTTTTGAAAAGAAATCGGTTTTTATAAGCTCAATGGATGCTACTGATACAAGAAAATTTAATCGCATAAAAATCATCGAAAATGAAATTTGGATTTTCAGTCACGGCAAAAATGTGGATAAAGTTAAACCTATCAATCGTTATAATTATTGTGGAGACTATCTTGGGAAAAAAGATTGGGAAGATGGAGATTATTACGACAACTGAAATAAAAAAACTAATAGCAATATATAAAAACAATTGCAAGATTAGTATAGCCTCTGTATTCTTCCCATATACTTATCTAAAATCTATAGTTTAAGAGGCTTAAATTTGATGTTAGGGGCTTATAATTTGTCTTTTGTACAGCAAATAGTGGTCTTCTCTAAAACTAGGACAGTTTAAAGCATTACTCCTTATAGGCTTAAATATGGTCTTGAAACATACTTATTAGAAAAGACACAATTTCAAGACATGCGCAAATGTTGTTTAATTTAATTCTGGTAAACTACAGAAATTATACGCATACAGTTGTAAATAATTTGCTGGATATAAAAAATCTCTTAGATTTATAGAGGAGATCATGTGCGCTAATACATGTTATTCAAGTATTGGTAAAATTAAAAATAAAATAACATAAAATAAGGTTTAGGGAGACGACTATTGAGAGCTATAGCGTTGAATTTTAATCTGGATAAATATAAAAAAAATGAAAGACACTAAAGAAAGGTGGTTAAGAGATTTTCGAAGGTTTATCCCTCTAAAAAGTCAATTTGTCCTCTCTGGAAATACAAAAGATTTACAATTAATTCAGAATGAATCCGAAGGTTTTGGATGGCATAAACTTGAAAATGTAATTGATGTAGAATTAAAAAATTACGGCTACAGCCACGTAGTTTATTACAATCCATTACATGGTTTTAGCATCCCTTTTTTTGATGGAACGCCAGAAGACAAAGAAAAGTTATATAAAAAACTAGGAATTCCATTAAAAAACGAAACGGTCTACAACAACCTACAGACCTTCGATGCGGTATTAAACACTATAGTGCATTATCACGAAGTTCCTATAGCGCTTGTTGTCGATTTCGCTTCACAATTTCTTATGAACCCCGAGAGTTTGTTAAAGGTTGAACATGATACTTTTGGTCAAGCTTATGTGTTATCGCAGAAAACAGAAACTCGACCTTTTGGGGCACCTCCAAAACCTTTTTATAATAGTGTGGTTTGGATTGTAGATAAAGAAGGCGATCTTCCCGATTGGATGATTATTAACAACCCTAAAATAAGACATATTCCTATAGGCAAGCCAGATCATTTTGCCCGTAGAAGATTAGTTACTCCTTTGCTTGAAGCAATTTTTTCAGACAAAGCAAAAGCATCCCAAATTATTCAGGATTTTGTTGATGAAACTGAAGGCCTGCTGTTGTTAGATTTAGTGTCTATTCTGGAATTGGCGCGATCTGAGTCCATCCCCCTAGGCGAAATAGCAGATGCCGTAAGACGTTATAAATTAGGAGTAACTGAAGATCCTTGGATGAATATTGATAGACAGAAAATTGAAGAAGGAGAGCAGTACATTAGAACAAGAGTAAAAGGTCAGGACCATTCTGTTCTGCACATGCTGGATATTGTAAAAAGGGCGATTACAGGTGTAGGGTCTTCGAAACGAAATAACCGTCCACGTGGCGTCGTTTTTCTTGCAGGGCCTACTGGAGTAGGAAAAACAGAACTAGCAAAAACAATAACAAGTTTGCTGTTTGGAGATGATAGTTCTTACATCCGATTTGATATGTCGGAGTTTAGTGCAGAGCACGCCTCTCAACGTTTAATAGGTGCGCCTCCAGGTTATGTAGGTTACGATGTTGGAGGAGAGTTAACCAACGCAGTTCGAGAGAAACCGTTTAGTGTAGTTTTATTCGATGAAATAGAAAAAGCACATCCGCGAATATTAGATAAATTTTTACAGATTTTGGATGACGGGGTTCTTACTAGCGGACGAGGAGACAAGGTTTACTTCTCAGAAACTTTAATTGTATTTACATCTAATTTAGGTATTTATAAACAAACTTCAACAGGAGAACGTATCCCGAATGTTAACTATGAAGATACTTACGAGGTAGTGGAAAAAAAAGTGAAAGAAGAGATCGATCATTATTTTAAATTTGATCTTAATAGACCTGAATTGTTGAACAGAATTGGAGAAAATATTATTGTATTTGATTACATAAGAAAAGATGTCGGAGAACTTATTTTTAATATGATGATCGACAATCATATTAAAGCCATTCAAGAACAATTAGAAATCACTTTGAATTTAAGTTTAGATGTCAGAAATCAACTAAAAAAACTGTCCATTTCCGATTTAACCAATGGAGGGCGTGGTATTCGAAACATGATCGAATATCATTTCATTACACCCATTTCAAGAGAGCTATTCTCTTTAAACCCGTCCAAAGGCGATGTGGTGGAGGCTACTAAAATTTTCAACGAAAACCGATCCACTCATATCAAAATTCAAAGCATCTAACATTATGGAGATTGAAATTTCTCGATTGCATTTCCCTGTAACTACCCTTGGTCCAGGAAAACGAATAGGTATCTGGTTTCAAGGTTGCTCCATTCATTGCGAAGGATGTATTTCGGTAGATACTTGGCAATTTGGAATCAATTCTGTTTCCTTGGAAGATGTTAAAATGTTATTGAAACGATGGTTGCCAGAAAGCGATGGCATTACCATCTCTGGAGGCGAACCTTTCGATCAAGAAGACGCATTGTTTGAGTTGTTGCAGTTTGTAAAACCACACGAAAAATCCATCTTAGTGTACAGTGGCTATTCTTTCCAACAATTAAAAACAAAAAAAGCAATTTGTAACGGTTGGATCGATGTATTGATTTCCGAACCCTTCGATTACAAGCAACCACAAACAAAAGCTTTGATGGGAAGCAACAATCAACAAATGCATCTATTGACGGATTTAGGAAAACGTGATTTTAAGAGCTATCTAAAACAATCACCTGAAAAGAAATTGGACGTACAGTTCGAAAAGAATACAGTTTGGATAGCCGGTATTCCCAATAATGGAATGACTGAAATAGCCGAGACAGCTAAAGAAAATCGTGTACATTTACAGCACACACAAGGTGTTATAAAAGATAAGAAGTCATGAAGTATGTAAGAGTGTGCCCATCCTGCCAGAGCCAACGCCCCGTCCACGAAATGTACTGCCAGAATATAATCGAAGAGCGTTCTTGTAGTTGGTTGTTAATGAGTGTAAAGCAAACCCCGATAGGAGGTGTTGTAGAGGTGAAAGTAAAAGATAAACCTATTGAGAGGTACTGTGAAAATGGACACGAAGTCGGCCCCGATGATTTTATGTGCATGGAATGTGGCGCAGATATTTTGGACACTCCAGCAGATGTAAGGGAAGAAGAAGAAGTACAAAAAATTGACACTTATACAGTAGTGGAAACCATCCAAGTTTCCAGTGCTACCAAAGCATGTTTTTTGGTTAAAAATGATTTAGAGCAAATTTACTTTTTAACACTTTACCACAAAGATTGCGAACCAGACAAAGCCATTTACAATGTGCTACAAAAATCAGACACAGACCATGTGGCAGAGTTGATTAAAACAGGCGTTTGGGAAGATCGGTTTTTTGAAGTAACCGAGCGAATTACTGGAGGTTCTATTAAAAAACTAGCCTATTTGGAGACCGCACAAATAGAGAAACTAGTTGATGAAATTGGGCGAGCTTTACGAGATTTTTCCAATTCAGGAATTCGCCATCGAGATTTGAATCCAAATAACATTTTAATTCGCGAAAAAGACAGTTTTGATCTTGTGGTAATTGATTTCAGTTCTGCACGTTTATCAGATTACGACTTAGATACCGATACACCTTTAAAGCTCACTCGATACACAGCCCCCGAAGCAATTATTGGGGGCATAAGCCCCGCATCAGATTGGTGGAGTTTAGGGATGATAATTTTAGAACAAGTTACCCAAGGACGCTTTTTTCAAAACATAAACGACAAAGCTTTCTTGATCCATTTGGTAACTCGTGGCGTGCAATTACCAACAGATATTGATGAGCGCTTTTTACTTTTGTTGAAAGGCCTATTGTGCAGAGACCCACTAAAACGGTGGAACTGGACTCAAGTCGAAAAATGGTTGAACAAAGTGTACATTGCTTCGCCAGAAGCAACCGAAAGCCCCATTGCAACGAAAAGTGAAAAAACTATTAAATTAGGAGAGGAAATTTATTCCAATCCAAGTTATTTTGCTCTGTCTGCTGCCGAAGAATCCAATTGGGAAAGTGGATTAGCAACTTTTACTTCGGGAGAATTGTCCAGTTGGATAGATGAAACTGTACAAGACAAAAAATTAACAGCCACGATTCGAAACCTTCGAACCATGGAAGGTATCGATTTGGAGTGGCGGTTTTCACTCGCTTTGATGCATTTAAACAAGTCTTTACCGTTAACTTGGCGAGGTCAAATTATTATTCCTGCTTGGTTGTTGAGCAATCCTGAAATAGCTACCGAACTCATTGAAGGGAAAATTCCAACATATTTAGAAGCTATTGACCGTGAAAAATGGTTGATGAATTTAAAATCCCGAAAACAAAATATTACCAGAAAAGCAGAGAATCTAGAAATTGAACTAAACCAAGATAGATTTACGCTCAATGCACTAAGCACATCGAGAGTTCGATTAAAATCTGAAATGGATTTGTTGCGACAACTCTATCCTGACGCCAAAAATATAAATCTGTCTAATCTGATGGGAGACCTCCGACTCAGTGAAGAAGATTTAATCCTCATTTTAAGCGCAGAGCGCGAACAGTTTAACGCCTTAGGGCAATTGATGAAAGCTATAATAAAGCTCGCGAGGAAAAATGGAATCGAAGTAAATAAAGCCTTTTATCAAGAATTTCTTATCAAATCCAGATTGGAAATTTACGAGTTACTTACCCAACATTTAGAAGGGTTTTCCAAATGTAACAACAAAGCCTTGAACCGTTGGGCAGATCAATTCCGAATCGAAAAGCGATTGCTACTCATTAAATCCATTTTGTGTTTATCCCTACCCAAGGAAAAATGGATTACGCCCCATAAACATGAATATGCATCAAGTTTACTGCAATTTTATGAGAAGAAAATTATTTATGCATCTTCTCGTGGCCCCTTGGTGAGATTGATTATTTCCACAAATTCTGCACGAATCGATATTACTGAATTAGGAACATTATTCAAACCATCAGAAAAGATGCTGCAACGCATCATCAACCGTTCCTCTAGTACAGAAACAGTCGATCCGGTTGCCTTTAGCGAGAATCACTTATTAGAACGACGCGCACGAAGAATGCTCTTAAAAGCCGCTAACTTTAAACGCGATACGGGCTTAGATTCTTTGTATCTGGGATTCCCATTCTTAGTGAATCAAGGAAATTTAAAACATCGGCCTAGAATCTTGCCGATTTTGTTGTGGCCTGTAAGCCTTACATTGAGCAGTAGGGGTACACCACGAATGGATATTGCATTCGACAAACTCAATGGTGAGGTAAGAATAAACCCTGCATTATCGAGTGTTCTGGACGGTGATGCATTCGATCGTGTTAAGAAACTCTGTTTAGAAATTCTAGCCAAACAAAGTTTAACCGTTCAAGAAGTTATAGCTGTTTTAGGATCATTTATTACACCTAAAAACACCGCACTAACGGCACATCCTGCGGTAGCTTATATGCGTAAAACATCCGGACAAGAATTGCATTGTTCCGCAGTCTTTTTCAATGCTAGTTTTACAGGACAAGCCATAAGCGAAGATATGCGAATGTTGCAAAAATTAGCACATTCAGATACGGCAATGGAGCCTATATTAAAGATTAACGAACCTGAAATAGCTAAGTTTCAAGAGAAAATTCAGGAAAGCGATCGGTATACAGTTGTTGCAGTAGATCCATCCCAAGAAAAAGCGGTATTACAAAGTCGACTGAATCCTGGAATTGTTATTGAAGGTCCGCCAGGAACAGGAAAAAGTCAGACCATTGTTAACATTATTGCCGATTGTATTGGACGTCAAGAAAAGGTTTTGGTGGTATCGCAAAAACGAGCTGCCATACAAGTTATTCTAAAACGATTGGAAGCCATAGGATTAGAACAGCGCGTTATGGCAATTACAGATATAAGTCGAGACCGGCAAAGAACAATTCAAAGTGTTAGAGAACAGGTTCCTAACTTTCTGGAAAAACTCCAGCATGAAAGCGCTCTTCGAGAGATTGAAACACAACGGAATGCATTTGCCGGTCAAATCGATCGCATTGAATCGGAATTGAATGTATTGTCTGAAGAAATTCATGTGGTGGATGCCGTTTCTGGGGCAACGTATAGAAATATTCTTTCTGAGTTAATTGCATTGCAATCCAAAGCATATATTGATGTTCCCGAAGCCCGCGGATTCCTTGAATTAAAAACAGCAGACGAACTTAATCAACTCGAAGAACAAGTTAAAGGTTTAATTCATTATTGGATGCCTTCAGCCTATGAAAATAGCACGTTGGTGCATCTTAAACTTGCTCAATTTGACGAAGCTACACGAAATGCAGTCCAAGAAGATTTAAATCAATTTCATCAAGCAGAAGAAAAACGAATTGCTTGTTTGAGCAAGACCTCCAATGCACTTGATGGTCCTGAAGCTCAATTTTATGGTGATTGGGTAGACCAACATGGACAGAAAATTAGAAACATTTCAGAAAACGATGTGCTTAAAATTCAACATTGGTTTGATGTGTTGTACGACGAATACAATAACATCTCTGTTGCGCAAGATATTTCTAAAGCGCTTGATAAAATCGCCAGTCAATTAGGAGAATTAATCGAAAATTTACAATTCGAGTACTTCTCAGTAAGCTTGCAGAAGTTAGACGATGAAGCGCTGGAGAAACTCGCAAATAGTTGTAATTATTTTTTAAGGACCTCTTTTTTTAAATATCTGAATCCTTTTGGTTATGTTCACAAAAGCCGACTCAAAAAAATACTAAAACACCAACACGTCGAACTCAAGTCTCTATCGGTTAAAGAGCTTGCCACTGCTATAAAACAAGAGCAATTATTCCGAAACTATAGAAGTTTGTTTTTCAAACAACTCAATAAACTAAAAGTTACTAAAGAGGAGCTTACAGAAGCCAAACTCTTGCGAGCAAAAATTGGAAGCCAAAACACAGAATTACAAGACGCCATTCAATGGGTAGCTCTTATTAAAAGTTGTCCGTTAAAAGATGAAGCCAGAAAACTGTTAAAAGCAGGAAAGGTTTCTCAATATCAAAAATTTCCAACCCAACTGCAAGACGCGTATAAACGTTTCGAATCTCGACAGGCTTCCCAAAAAAAGCTAGCACCTCTAGCAGAATGGTTAGAACCTGAAATTGCAGAAGCGTTTGCCATAAAAATTAGAAAGAACAATACCAACATTTCTACCTTGCAACAAATGTTGTTAGATATGGAGCACTATAGTCCATACCAGAAATTTAGAATGCGCTTAGGAGTAGGAAATAATCGCAAGAGTTTGTTAAAATTGTTCAGTTTACTTAGAGCGTATGAAGACCAAATAAAAGAGTTCTCTTCTGGAGAATGGAGTGGTGTAATTCAAAACACAGTTCGAAGAGAAGGGTTGCTAGGGTGGAAACAACGTATCGAAAAAAAATCGCCCTCTTTATTAATGAGTGAACACGAAATTCAGCTCAATGTAACATCATTAGAAAACTTACTTGGAAAAATTCGAGATCTTAATCGACAATTGTTAAAACTTAGCATCGATGTTAGCAAATTAGGATCGAAAACAGAGTGGAATAGCATTACTCGATTGCGTGGAAATAACTATAAAAAATTACGAGAATTTATCAGTTTAGGAACCGAAATTGGATTGATGGATTTGCGCCCCGTTTGGTTGATGAGCCCCGAAGTTGTATCTCAAGCCATTCCACTACAATCAGGAGTGTTCGATGTGGTAATTTTTGATGAAGCCTCACAAATGCTTATCGACCATGCAATTCCTGCGCTCTATCGCGCCAAAAGAGTTATTGTAAGTGGAGATGAAAAACAAATGCCTCCCACAGGTTTCTTTGCACAAAAAATGGACGACGATGAAGACAGCCAAGAGTTAAGTTTGAGTGAAGATCATTCAGAGGAAGAACTGGCAAGCTATGAAGATGCTTGGAACCGTAAAGAAGTTAAAGATTGTCCGGATTTACTAACCTTGGCAAAATCGGTGTTACCAGTAACAACCTTAGAAATACACTATAGATCTCAATTTCAATCTTTAATTAAATTCTCTAATCATGCTTTTTACGGAGGGCAATTGCATGTTCCTGCTTACCACCCTAAGAACGAAATTATCAGTAATAAACCACTGGAAGTTTTACGCATCAATGGAATTTACGATGAGCAAACCAACAAAGCAGAGGCAGATGCTTTAATTGATTACATTTCAGAACACTGGAAGCTACCCGAATCCGAACGATTTAGTGCGGGAATTGTAACATTCAACAAAAAGCAAGCAGAGCTTATTGAGGATAAAATTCAGGAGCGCGAACAGACTGACGAAGCTTTTCGAGCCGTGTTAAACCACGAACGAAACAAGCAGCAAGAAGGAGAAGACATGGGGTTCTTTGTAAAGAATGTAGAAAATGTACAAGGAGACGAACGCGATATGATATTGTTTAGCACCACATTCGGCTTGAATCCACATGGTGTATTCCGAAGAAATTTTGGAGCTTTAGGGCACCGAGGGGGAGAACGGCGTTTAAATGTTGCTATTACTCGTGCACGCTACAAAGTAGTTATTGCCACATCGATGCCAATCAAAGACATTTCCGATGCTTTATCTACAGGCCGACCACTTTCCAAACCTAGAGATTTCATTCAATCTTACCTTAACTTTTCGGAGATGCATTCCAATGGTCAAATTGAAGTTGCTACGAACAAATTGAAAATACTTTCGGCAAAGAATGCAATAGAAGACATACAATTAAAAAACAATGGGTTAAAGAATACAGTGAAATCCTATGTAGAAAGTTTAGGGTATGAAGTTGTAGAAAATAACGATTATAATGTGTTTTATTTGGATTTAGCCATCGAAAATAATGGTCGATTTGTTTTGGGGATTGAGTGTGATGCACCAAAAAACACTTTGTTGAAAAACGCTAGATATCGTGAATTGTGGCGATTACAAGTTTTGAAGAAAACCATTCCAATAATTCATAGAACCACATCTTACCGCTGGTTGAAAGATACCGAAGTAGAACAAAATCGATTAAAAGAAGCGATAGAACAAGCCTTAAACACTAACTTATGAGCGGACCCAAAGTAGTAAGAATTGTTACGCCTAAAGAGCGACAAATAATTAAAACGCGATGGTTAATTCGATTGCAACATGCCATTGAAAACCTGAAGGAGTACGCCCAAAAAAACAACGTACTCGATGATGAACTGATTCGTGGTTTGGAAGAAATTTTAGCACACTACCAAGCTATTTCGATAGACGATTATGTGAAGATTGAACGCGAAGTTCCGAATCAAATTAAGTATTTGGAAGAGGAGAAAACCAAATTGGTAAAGAAAATTACCAAAGAGAAAACAACTACCTGGAATCATTATCGACAGTTGAAAAGTACACATGGTGAATTGCAAAAACTGTTGCAAGAAAAAGACATTTCGTTTCAAGCCATTGACGAACCCAAACTAGTAACTAAAGAAAGCGTAAAGCGGTTCAGCCAGCAAGTAGATGTCCTATACGATAAATTGAAAGCAGCCTTGCACCAACAAGGACGTTTGACTATCGAACAAAAGGAAATTCAAAAGCGACTGTCGGCAGAAGACTCCTTATTGTCTGTAGAAGAATGGCGTAAAGGAATTCCTAAAGAATTAGGCAGACAGCAAAAGTTTGAGCAAACCTTAAGAGCGATGTATGTTGATGATATTTCTCAAAACAAAATTCAAGAGTTTTTACAAAGAGCGAATCTGCTAAATCAAAGAGATACGCATTACACAATGCGGCTAGATTCCTTAATTCTAGAAGCCGCGACTTTCCACAAAGCACTAACGGAATTAAGAACCGCCAAAAAAGAATTAAGCAAGGCTATAAAACAACTAAAAGGGTTAAATCAAGAATTGACTTTAATTGTAAAATGGGAATTACTATTAACGAAAAATAACACTGAAAACATTAAAGAAGCAGCTCAAAAAGCCAAGCGGTTGTACGAACAACTCTCGGAGAATATCATTGTAGAAACCCGTAGAAATGCAATTAAAAAAGCGCTAACTAAAGCAGGATATGAAGTTAACGATAGCATGGAAACTGCTTGGGTAGAAAACGGACGATTGGTAGTAAAAAAATCCAAAAACTCTTTATATGGAGTGGAGTTTATGAGCCCAAAGAACTTGTCGAGAATTCAGGCAAGAGTAGTGGCAGACGAAGACAGATCTCAAGAAAGGAGTAAGAGTTTAGACAAACACCAAGAAGATATTTGGTGCGACGACTTTACCGAAATCCGAGAGATCTTAGAACGAGAGAACCTATCTATTCGCGTAGAAAAAGCGCATAAAGTTGGAGCCATTCCTATCAAAGAAGTAAAATTAGATAGCGGGTATACAAGAAACACACAATCCATCAAAAAAAAGAAAAATTTATAAGTAACAAGAAAACAAAAGATTAAAGAGAAGGAAGTGCGTATTGAGCTGTCTAAGGCTATAACTTATATATTAAAAGTAGTATAATTATGAAAGATGCCGCCCTCCTTTAAATTACAAAACACCTGCTTAAAAAGAATTTGAAATTAACATTAAAAACAAACATAAAGCGTTTAAAAATTGCACCAAATTTATTAAATAGTTCACTAATATGTTCTCAATTTAAATGTAGTTTAGTTTACTGAGAAAAATAAAACGCATAAAAAACGCCAAAAATTTACGTTTTAAGTAAGTTTTTGGCGTTTTATTTTAGTATGTTAAGTTATTAAATCCTAACCCCAACAGGTAGCATACGCTTGTATTTTCTGTTGCTTCTTACAAACTTAGCAATACAAGGGCAGGTAGGCATGACGCTCAAATTACGCTCTCCAATTTTCTCGAAAACAGCAGTCATGAAATCTGTTTTAAAATCTTCATTATCAATGTCTTCAGGTACAATTAATTTTGTTAAGAAAATCTTTCGCTCTTGTAAAGAGTATTCAATCTTAGCAAGATGACCATCCATTTGCATTTCAAATTGGCGTAAAAAGTCATTGTCAATGAGTTCTGCAGCTTCAACCATAGTTTAATTGTTTATTAATATGAAGTGAATATGACAATAGTGTACACTATTTGTCTAAATTTGTACAAAAGTACAAAAATAAATCGATATTTTGTCTAGTTTTAACACTTAAGATATTATGGGTCAGGAGATAAAGCATGTGTATTTAATGCCAGGTATGGCTGCAAGTCCGCTTATTTTCGAATACATACGCCTTCCAGAATCGCAATTTAAATTGCATTTTTTAGAGTGGATACTTCCATTAAAAGAAGAAGCTTTAGGCGCTTATGCATTAAGAATTTCAGCACATATTAAACATGAAAATCCCATATTATTGGGCGTTTCTTTTGGAGGTGTGCTCGTACAAGAAATCGATAAACACATAGCTGTAGAGCAACTAATTATAGTTTCTAGCGTAAAAACAAAACACGAATTACCTGTTAAAATGCAACTCGCTAGAACAACGGGTGCTTATAAACTTTTACCCACACAACTTGCTAGTAAAATTGATGTTTTAGAAAAATATGCCTTTGGAGAAACTATGGTAAAGCGCTTAGAATTGTATAAGAAATATTTGTCTGTTAACGACAGTTACTATTTAAGTTGGGCAATAGCGCAAATAGTGTGTTGGGAGCAAGATACTTATCGAGAAGATATTATACACATACATGGCGATAACGATCCTGTTTTTCCAGTTAAATACATTAAAAACCATATCAATATAAGAGGTGGAACTCATATTGCTATTATAAATAAATACAAGTGGTTTAATGAGAATTTGCCACGTTTAATTTTAAATAACAGCTGAAAAATTCTACCTTTAATAAAAACTTAGTGATTCATGAAGATTGTACAAAAAATACTTGCATTTATAGGTTTGTTGAGCCTCTGTCTATTATTTACTTATGCTTTGCAAGACGCGCCTACAGATGAAAATTTTGAAAAAAAGATTATAAACGATTATAATGTCTATGCCATACAAATACCAGAAGATTTAAACTTTGCAGGAGAGCAAATGCCACTACAAAACCCAGACATTTTGGAGCGTATGGATAGAGAATTGTTGGTAAACACCTATTGGCAATCTAACGGGTTACTCATGTTTAAACGCGCAAAAAAGTACTTCTCAATTATAGAGCCCATACTCGCCAAATATGGTGTGCCAGACGATTTTAAATATTTAGCCGTTATAGAAAGTGGTTTAACAAATGCTGTATCTCCAGCAGGGGCAAGAGGGGTTTGGCAAATTTTAAAAGTAACGGGAAAAGAAAACGGATTAGAGATAAACAATAATGTAGACGAACGTTACCATTTAGAAAAAGCCACAGAAGTAGCCTGTAAATACCTTTTACGAGCAAAACACCAACTCGGTACGTGGACACTTGCGGCAGCAGCATACAATGCTGGTAATGCAGGCGTATCCAGAAGACTTAGAGAACAAAACGCAACCACCTATTACGATTTACTGTTAGGGGAAGAAACAGGACGTTATGTGTTTAGAATTGTAGCATTAAAAGAAATACTATCCCATCCAGACCGTTATGGTTTTAACTTTAGAGCTAAAGATTTATACACCAATGTACCAACGTATAAGGTGGAAGTAGATACCGTTGTTACAGATTTTGTAGCCTTTGCAGAGCGTTTTGGGGTAAACTACAAAATATTAAAATTACACAACCCTTGGTTAAGAGAACCCCATTTAAATAACAAATCGCGAAAAGTATACGAAATCGAAATACCAAAAAAAGGGCATTATAACTAAACCAGATGTTAGAGTATGTAAAAGGGAATTTTTGGGTGTTTTTAATTGTATTTAATTACGTAATAGCTGTATCTGCAGTAATTACCGTTATACTTAAAAACGTAAATCCAACCAAAACCCTATCATACATAGCAGTTTTAATCTTCTTTCCTTTTTTAGGCTTAGTTGTATATTACTTGTTTGGGCAAGAATATAGAAAAAATAAAATTTTCAATAGAAAACGAATTCTTAGCCAATCCGTAATACAAGACATACATAAGTCTTTAGCTTTAACTAACGCCCAAATAAAAGCTGTTAATACCGCTTTGGGCGCTAAGGTTAAACTTATAAAATTATTGCAAGGACAAAATAAATCTCCGCTAACGCTAAATAATAATATTAAAATTCTAAAAAACGGGACACAAACGTTTAATGCACTTTTTAAAGATATAAAAGCAGCCCAACACCATATCCATTTCGAATATTATATTATTAAAGACGATGTAATAGGAACCAAGATACTAGACCTTTTGTGCCAAAAAGCAGAAGAAGGACTTCAAGTAAAATTAATTTATGACGATGTTGGGAGCAAACTATCATCTAAAACCAGAGCAAAGTTAAAAGCTTCTGGAGTTTTAAATTATCCTTTTATGCCAGTAATTTTCTCCAAATTTACAGGGAAAATGAATTACAGAAACCATCGTAAAATTGCAGTTATGGATGGCCACACGGCTTACGTAGGTGGTATAAATATAGCAGATGAGTATTTAAACGATACCAATAAAGGTGTGTTTTGGAGAGATACGCATTTACGTATAGAAGGTGAGGCTGTAAAATCGTTACAAATTAATTTTTTTACCACTTGGGATTTTGTGTCCAACACCAGAATGGAGATAAATAAAACCTATTTTCCAGAAGTAAAAACAGCTACAGATACAGCTATGCAAATAGCATCTAGTGGCCCAGACACAGATACTCCAAAAATTATGGAAGCCATTTTTTTAGCCATAGCAACAGCTAAAAAATACGTATACATTACAACACCATATTTTGTACCCAACGATCAAATAATTACAGCGCTATTAGTTGCCGCTAAAAGCGATGTAGATGTACGTATTTTAATTCCGAAAATATCAGACTCTTGGGTTGTACAGCATGCCACAAATTCTTATTTAGAGCAGCTTTTAGCAGGACAAGTAAAAATATACAAGTACACTAAGGGGTTTATTCATGCTAAAACTCTAGTTGTAGACGACTTATTTTCCACTATTGGCACATCTAATATGGATTACAGAAGTTTTAATATCAATTTTGAAATTAATGCTTTTATCTACAATAAAGACCATAGCAAAGAGTTAAAAGAACATTTTCTAGAAGACTTAAAAGATAGCGAACAAATAAGGCAAGAAGATTGGAATACACGCTCAAAGCTTGAAAAATTCAAAGAATCCTATTGTAGATTATGGTCGCCTTTAATTTAGTGTGAACAAGCTAAATTTATCTTTTTTTGTAATTACCTTAGGAATACGAAGTGTTTTCTTGCAATTAAGATAAAAAATGATGTTTTTTGATTAAAATATAACTGTAAATGAAACCTTCTTCTGCCTTTACCTTTAATAAATTAGATTTTTTCGATGGGATAGAGTTATTCGAAGCCTCTCAAGATGTAGGCCATTTTCCTTTCCATAAGCACGATACTTTTTGTATATCTATAATTACACGTGGCACAGAAGTTTTTGAAAATCAAAATTCTAAAATCATCATGCCCTCTAACACAGTAGGTGTAGCACAAGTAAATGAAATCCATAAAAACGCATCGTTAGGAGAAATGGGGTATAGCTACAAAACTATTTATGTAAATCCAGAGCTACTGGCTTACTTTAACAATGGGAAAAAAGTTCATAAAATAGCACCTGCAATTAATGATATGCAGTTATTCGAACAGATAAACACATTGTTTCAACATAAAAATAACGTGCATCTCTTTGAAGATACGTTGAAAAAGGTTGTTAAATATAAAAAGGAAACTCTAAACGAAAATAACACAAGATTTTCTATAGACATTTTTAATGCTCTAATTGAAAAAAATTTAACAAGAACAATAGATACAGATTTTTTAGCAAAACAATTTCATGTAAGCAAATATCATTTTATAAGAGCTTTTAAAAAACAGATAGGAATTACGCCTCAGGCATACATCACACTATTTAAATTAGAAAAGGCAAAAGTAGATTTAAAGTGCGGAAAAAAATCTATTACAGAAGCAACTTACGATTACGAGTTTCATGACTTAAGTCATTTTTCTCGATTATTTAAAAAAATTTACGGCACATCTCCCAAGTACTATTTAAATGTTTTTAGATAGAGCAATTTGGTACAACAAAAGAGATAGATATTATTTTATTTTCGTTCTCACACTCACATATAAATTATGAAATTTAAAATTCTCGTACTGCTATTTTTTTTATCAGTTATTAATCTGTATGCGCAAGAAGAAAATCGAACACCATTTCCAAAACACGATTGTAACTTCAAAAAATGGAAGGCGTTTGTAAAAGATACAGTTATAGTAGTAGAACCAAGTAAACGCTCCTATGCTTTAGGCGCTATGTTAGAAGATCTACACCACAATTTGAATTATAAATACATAGAAAAGAGAGAGAACGAACTGAGTGAAAAAGATTTAGAAAAAAGTTTACTTATTGTTGGAAAGGCTGCCGACTTTAAAAAATGGAATACATTTAATTTACCTGTTGAAAATAAAAAGAAAGGTTTTGTTTTTAATGGCATAAATTTTTTGAATAAAAGTGATGCGTTATGGCTAAACGATTATAACAGAATACTGATTACAGCAAACACCCCCTCTGCATTAGAAGCTATTTTGGATGTAGGCCAATTAGGAATGGATTTTTTCACACTGCAAGATAATCAGCTTACTTATTTTGGTAATTTTTCAGACCGTAACTACAGTATTGCCGAATACAGCAACGTTCAAAATTTAAAAAAGACAAACTATACCCAGCACAATGGCGACATTACAAATTTGTACGTATCCAAAAAACATAAAGAAGCCATTAATACAAAAAAGATAAATGAAAATTTGAAACAGCACGCAGCCGAATACGCAGCTTTTTTCAATATAAGACTTCCTAAAAAAAAGCACAGTACACTTATACACTATAACCAAGAAGAAATGTTTAATATGATAGGGTTTTGGAGCATGTTATGTGGCGGCGGCAGTAGTGGGGTGAATGTAAGAGAAGAAATTCATTGTGTTGGCGCAAACCAAAAGTTGATGAATCATGAAATAAGTCATCATATTTTTAATTCTAATATCTTAGTAAAAAACCAACCGCCCTTATTAATAGAGGGTGTGGTTGAAGTTTTTACGAATTATAAAAATCCTAAACTTTATAAAAAAAGAATTAACAGCGTAGATGCGCATTGGGAGAAATTTAATTTTAAGTCGTTACTGGGAAACAATAATACCTTTTACAATGGCGATTCATCATTACATTATGAAATATCTGGTATATGGGTTAAATATTTTATAGATACATACGGGCTTAAAACATTTAAGACGTTATACCGAAGTGAAGATAAAATTACCTTTATTGAAACTTTAACCCATACTGCATTTGCTGATTTTACTCAGAATTTTAAGGTCTGGTTAAACAGCCAAAAAGACAAATTGAAAATAACGTTTAATAGAAACATTGCAACCTATTCTATAGTAGAAAGGCTTGTTGCAGATTATAAGGGGAAGTTTTTGTATGTAAATGGTAAAAGAAAGTACAATTACCTGCCGATGGTTTCTAAAGCATTTAACACGTTTAAAGCAGAAGACAATTCAAAAATAATATCAAGTACATTAGAGTACATCTCTATTGTAGGAAATCAGCAAGACTTAACTTTTTTAGGCTTATCGAGCCACGATACATTTCCTAAAAAAGGCTTTTTGTACAGTTTAGAGGGATGTAATATAGATAAAAAGAAACTGGCCGCTCTAGAGAAATATCTTGAAGCTTTAAGAGGCTTTTATATAGAAAAAAACCTAGGAGCATTTTTTAAAGAAATCAAAGGTTTTACAAATGGTGCTATTAAAGAATTTAGGCGTAATACACCCGAAGATTATATAAATAAAATGGAGCACTACTACGGACAAGAATTTAGGAAATTTATAGTAAATACCAATCCCTTCGATGCATGTCCGTCGCAAAAAGGCGATAAAGATTTTTTTCATGGTAATGGACCAAGAATTGAAACAAAATATGGCCCTATAGCGACTATAATGACGAGTGCTTTTTTACCAATTACCCCTAAGAGCCAAGCAAACAGTTATGGGTTTAACCACCCAGATTACGTAAAAATGATAATTACACACGAATTTGGCCATTCGTTCATCAACCATTTAATTTTTGATAGCGATTTAAGCTCTATTAATCATGAAAAAGTTTTTAATAAAGCCATGTTAGAAAAAATGAAACCCCTTGGCTACGGCAATTGGAAGATTTGCCTAATAGAACATCTTGTTAGGCTAGGTGAGATTAGAATAGCAGAACAAAGTGGAGAAAGTGAAAGAGCCAATTCGCTGCGAAAAACACATATAAATACCTACGGGTTTATCTTATTACCTATATTAGAGCGTAAAATATTAGAGTACGAACAGCATCGAGATCGATACCCAACGTATAAAGATTTTCTTCCAGAATTACTTTTAACCTTAAACACGATTACATCAGAAGATTTAGCAAAACTTCAAAATTAATTTTTTGGTTCGTAAACCGTATCATAGATCAACTAAAACAAAAGTCTCTATACTTTAAAAAACACATCAAACTTTAAGAAAAATAAAAGCCTCTATTGTGTGTAGAGGCTTTAAAGATTGTGAAATTTAAACTATACCAGCTTAAATAATTACCGACTGCGTCTTTTTTGAGATCTTACAGAACCGTTAGCGCCAAAATGCTGATTAGGACCAACAGCTTGTTTCATGTTTTGCTTCATCATTTTAATTTGATCGTCTAGCATACCATGCTTATCTAGTTTTTGAGCTTCGGTTAATAGTTTTTGAGCCTCTTGTTTTCTACGCTTAGAAAAGGCAATACCAGCTAAATTGAGTTTAGCCATTGCCAAATCATGATCCATAGATAACCCCAGATCTATAGCTTTTTTAAAATGTTTTTCTGAAGCATTCATATTATCCTGCATGGTCATAATACCATGTAAGTAGCTGTAATACCCTTGTTGCTTTTTAACCAGAGCGGTTTCAGGGTTTTTAATTTTGTTGAGCCATCTTTTGGTGCCATCGAAATCTTGCTTTCTTAACTTTAAAAAGGCCAAAAGCACAAATTCATTTTTAAAATAAAGAAACACAAAAATACCAGCAAGTAAAATAAGAGAAATACCGTTGCCTATGTTGCCTTTGGTAAATTGAAAAATAGCAAAAGCTACAATACCAGCAGCTATTATAAGTTTTATAATTTTGTTGAACATTTTATGTACTTTTTAAGGAGTCTTTAAAGCAGATTTTTTAAGTCTGCATTTATTTTTATTTGAAGTGCAAATTAACTAAAAAAATCTCTTACCTAGAGATTACTTCTTTAGGATTAATTTACAATAGTAGCTTTTTAAGGCTAAAACCAAAGCTTTTTTAAGTTTATTATGCCATTAGAGCATACTGGTAGAGCGTATTTTGTATTGAAATATAGTGCTTTAGAAGTTTTGAAAAATCAAGTTTTAAAAAAACTTCAAAATTTGGTTTGTATAATAAAAAATCATTGTATATTTGCCCGCAGTTTTAATAGAGGTTAAAACTATTTCAGAAAAATACAATTCAGATTTAAAAATATAAGACGATGCCAAAAAGAACGTTTCAACCATCAAAGAGAAAGAGAAGAAATAAGCACGGTTTTAGAGAAAGAATGGCTTCTGCTAATGGTAGAAAGGTGCTTGCTAGAAGAAGAGCAAAAGGAAGAAAAAAATTGTCTGTATCATCTGAAACAAGACATAAAAAATAATGATTAACAATTGTTTATAATTAAAGGTGTTGCTTAAGTGTAACGCCTTTTTTTATGTCAAGAATTGATTAATTTTGCAACTGATTTATTTACACAAGAATATTTTAAGAAAATGCCAAAAAATCCTAAATTAAAATCTATCCTAATTATTGGTTCAGGGCCTATTATTATAGGGCAAGCATGTGAGTTTGATTATTCTGGATCTCAAGCGTTACGTTCGTTAAGAGAAGATGGAATAGAAACAATTTTAATAAATTCTAACCCAGCAACTATAATGACGGATCCTTCGATGGCCGATCATGTATACTTGCTGCCGCTTAATACAAAATCTATTATCAAGATTTTAAAAGAGCACCCGCAAATAGATGCTGTGTTGCCAACCATGGGAGGGCAAACGGCTTTAAACCTATGTATAGAGGCAGATGAAAAAGGCATTTGGAAAGATTTTGATGTAGAAATTATAGGTGTAGATATAGACGCTATTAACATTACAGAAGATAGAGAGCAGTTTAGAGAGTTGATGTTGAAGATAGGTGTAGATATGGCACCGCAAGCCACAGCAACGTCTTTCTTAAAAGGAAAAGAAATAGCACAAGAATTCGGTTTTCCTTTGTGTATACGCTCTTCGTTTACATTGGGAGGTGCTGGAGCAGCTATTGTGTATGATGAAGAAGATTTCGATAAATTATTACGAAGAGGATTAGAGATCTCTCCAATTCACGAAGTAATGATAGATAAAGCCCTTTTAGGGTGGAAGGAATACGAATTAGAGTTATTAAGAGATGCCAACGATAATGTTGTTATTATCTGTTCTATAGAAAATATGGACCCTATGGGCATCCATACAGGAGACTCTATTACTGTAGCTCCGGCAATGACGCTAAGTGATAAAACCTATCAAAGAATGCGTGATATGGCTATACATATGATGCGCAGTATTGGCGACTTTGCAGGAGGATGTAATGTACAGTTTGCTGTAAGTCCAGACGAAAAAGAAGATATTATTGCCATAGAAATTAATCCACGTGTATCCAGGTCTTCGGCATTAGCAAGTAAAGCTACAGGGTATCCAATTGCTAAAATAGCTGCAAAATTGGCTATGGGATATCATTTGGATGAATTGAACAATCAAATTACTAAATCGACATCTGCTTTATTTGAGCCTACCTTGGATTATGTAATTGTAAAAATACCGCGTTGGAATTTTGATAAGTTTGAAGGGTCTGACAGAACACTGGGGCTTCAAATGAAAGCCGTAGGAGAGGTTATGGGTATTGGACGCTCTTTTCAAGAAGCATTGCACAAAGCTACGCAGTCTTTAGAAATTAAGCGTAACGGTTTAGGAGCAGATGGCAAAGAAAATACCAATTACGAACAAATTTTAGAAAAGCTAAAATTTGCATCTTGGGACCGTGTGTTTATTATTTACGATGCAATTAAAATGGGAATTCCATTAAGTCGTATTCATGAAATTACTAAAATAGACATGTGGTTCTTAAAACAGTATGAAGAGCTGTATTTCTTAGAAAAGGAAATTTCCACATACACTATAGATGCCATAGATAAAGAATTATTACTAGAGGCAAAGCAAAAGGGATATGGAGACAGACAAATAGCACACATGTTGGGCTGTTTAGAAAGCGAAGTATATAGTAAAAGAGAAACCTTAGGCATAAATCGCGTATATAAGCTAGTAGATACCTGTGCAGCAGAGTTTGAGGCAAAAACACCATACTATTATTCTACATTCGAGAGTGATATGCAAACCGCAGATGGTAAACGCTATGCAGATAACGAAAGTGTTGTTACAGATAAAAAGAAAATAATAGTATTAGGATCTGGCCCTAACCGAATAGGTCAAGGTATAGAGTTCGATTACTGTTGCGTACATGGTGTTTTGGCAGCTGCAGAGTGTGGCTACGAAACTATTATGATAAACTGTAATCCAGAAACGGTATCTACCGATTTTGATACTGCAGATAAGTTATATTTTGAGCCTGTATTTTGGGAGCATATTTACGACATTATTAAGCACGAAAAGCCAGAAGGTGTTATTGTGCAATTAGGAGGGCAAACAGCACTTAAATTAGCGGAAAAACTAGACCGTTACGGTATAAAAATTATAGGTACAAGCTATGATGCACTAGATTTAGCCGAAGATAGAGGGCGTTTTTCTAATCTTTTAAAAGAGAATAACATTCCTTATCCTCAGTTTGATATTGCAACTACTGCAGACGAAGCTTCTGCTATAGCAGATGTGTTAGATTTTCCAATATTAGTACGTCCATCTTATGTTTTAGGAGGGCAGGGGATGAAAATTGTAATTAATAAAGAAGAGTTAGAAAAGCATGTTGTTGATTTGTTAAGCCAAATGCCAGGCAATCAATTACTATTAGACCATTATCTAGAAGGCGCTATAGAAGCAGAAGCCGATGCAATTTGTGATGGTGAGGATGTTTACATAATAGGTATTATGGAGCACATAGAACCATGTGGAATACACTCAGGAGATAGTAACTCAACCTTACCACCGTTTAACTTGGGCGAATTTGTAATGCAGCAAATAAAAGAGCATACTAAGAAAATTGCATTAGCTTTAAATACAGTGGGTCTAATAAACATTCAATTTGCTATTAAAGACGATATTGTTTACATTATAGAAGCCAATCCTAGGGCATCTAGAACGGTACCATTTATAGCAAAAGCTTATGGAGAACCTTATGTAAACTATGCTACAAAGTTAATGTTAGGAGAGAAAAAAGTAAAAGACTTTAATTTTAATCCTAAATTAGATGGATATGCTATTAAGCAACCAGTATTCTCTTTTAATAAATTTCCTAACGTAGATAAAACATTAGGTCCAGAAATGAAAAGTACAGGAGAGAGTATTTTGTTTATAGATAGCCTTAAAGACGATGAGTTTTACGATTTGTACTCAAGACGTAAAATGTATTTGAGCAAATAAATAGCTTAAATAAATATTTGATATATTAAACCGACAGTTATTATTGCTGTCGGTTTTTTCGTTTTGAAATCAGGTTCTAAAATAAATTGATAAGACGATGAAGCACAATAGGTGTTTTATTGTAGGGTTAAAATGGTTTCTATCTTTTAAAAGTCATCTTTAAGTATAGGTTACTATGTATTATTATTACCAAGACCTATTAAGTGTTTTGTAAGATGCTATTTTCTTGCCTATAAGAAAGTAAGCTGTATTTGATTTGTGTGTAATATAATATTAAGAAATTGTAATCATAAATATCTTTAAGTATCTAAAAATTATTATTTTAGGCATCTCAAAAAATCGATATGAAAAAAAATTACATGCGCATTTTATGTTTTTACCTGGCTTTTATAACAAGTCAGTTAGTTGTTGGTCAAAACACATACGAGCACTTTACACAAGACGAATCAGTGTTAAGAGAGGCATGTGCCACAGATCAATTTCATAAAGAAATGCTGTCTAAAAATCAAGAGTATAGACATTCTATGGCGCGTAGCGCATTAAATAGCGCTAATGATGTTAGCATAGCAAGTTCACAACTAAGTAATGCAGAAGGTATATTTCAAATACCTGTTGTCGTGCATATTATGCATTTAGGAGAACCAGAGGGTACAGGTACAAATGTATCTGATTTTGAAATACGTGAAGCGGTAGAACGGTTAAATGGTGCATGGCGCACTTTAGAAGGCTCTGCAGGTGATGGAGAAGGTAGATATGCATATTGAGTTCGCATTAGCCATACAAGACGAAAATGGCAATTGCAGTAATGGTATAGAAAGGGTAGACTTGAGTAACATTCCTGAATATGTTGAAAATGGTGTGCAAAGCCGTAGCGGTGAGCCTGGCATCCCAAGTTTCCTACCAGATTCAACCATAAATTCTTTGAAAGAATTTAGTATATGGAATCCTACTCAGTATTATAATGTATGGGTTGTTAATAACATAGGGGTCGGTAATATAGCCGGCTTTGCTTTTCTTGCAGGTGCACATGGAAGTGCTTTTGATGGTACTGTAGTTACTAGTAGCGCTTTTTTATCTAGTGTATCAACGACATTTGCTCATGAATTAGGGCATGCGTTTAATTTATTCCATACGTTTGAAAATGATGATTCTGATGGTAACGGAGTACCTGATACTTGTAGCGATGATTTTGTAGACGATACACCAATGCATTTTAGAAATGCTATTAATTTTAGAGATTGTAATAATACAGATATGAATACTTGCGATCCTAATTTTGACGCTGTTATAAATCCAGAAACAGGGTTTCGAAGAAATACAGGAACCCATCAAGACCATTTGTTCAATTATATGAACTCTAGTAGTGGCTGTCGCAATGAATTTACCGGAGGCCAACGTGTACGGGTTGATAATGCATTGTTTAATCAAAGAAATTCGTTCCTTAGCAGTTTAGGACTCATGCCTAGCGGTACGGTAGAAGTAAACTTTTTTAGATCGGCTAGTGTTGTGTGTTCAGGAAATAGTATATCATTTATTGATACTTCTAGCTGTATTCCTAATACTTTTACCAACAGTGGTTACGAAACGATTTCTTTTTTATGGACTTTCGATAATGGTATAGATGAGCCTATAACATCAACGCTACAAAATCCTTCAATAACCTTTAATACAGAAGGCATATACGATGTTACTTTAGCTGTAACAACTTTGGAAGGCACTGAAACGCTAACAAAGCCTAGAGATTTAGTTGTAAGTTCAGAAAACGAACAAAGGGCTTGTGCTGTATCTAGTTTTAATGATGGCGGTAATTTTGGATTAGGGGTTACAAACGTTAGATTGGGAGCGATAAATAGTGTAACGTCTACTTTTATTCCTGACGGTGCAAGATTAAATTTCGTGTGTTCTAGAAATACAATATTAAATTTTGAAGAGGCTAATAATTTGGAAGTTTCGTACCGTTCTACAAGAGAGGCTCAGTTTCTAGAAGTATGGATAGACTGGGACGGTAATGGTGTATTTGAGACATCCAATACCAATGGTATAGATGAAAGAGTTTTGGAAAATCGTTTAGAAGCAAACCAAACTACTACAACTAGCATAGGAGTTAAAGTTCCAGAGACAGCAGTACAGAACCAATTATTAACGATGCGTGTCATCTCTAATGCGCTTAGAAGACCAAATGTATGCGGAGAAGAGGTTGTACAGCGTGCTGATGATTATGGCATCTACGTTTCAGAAGACGAAACTTTGAGTCTTGGTACTGTAGATAATTTTAAGAATCTAGTACTATATCCCAATCCAGCCACAACGCAATTAACATTAATATCAGGTGAAGCACCAGTTGTGGAATCTTACACTGTCTTTGATATCAACGGTAAAAAAGTTACAGAAACAAAGCCAATGGGACAATCCAATGACATTGATATTTCAAATTTATCAAAAGGATTTTATTTTTTAGAATTAAATAGTGAAGCTAATACCAAGACTATTAAGAAATTTGTGAAGTTATAATACCCAATAATAGGGGTTAAGTATTAGGGGAATTGGATTGTATGCTATATATATAATTCTCTTCCCCTACTTTTTTTTCTTTATGGATGAGTTCTAGATGGACGTGGTACTTTAGGGCAATAGTTTTAATGTTTTCTATGGCACAATCTTCAGAAAGTATCATATAAGTCTTGTTCTCTTTACCTAGATAGGGTGGTAATTGCTTAAAAAGCGCTTCAAAATACTCGAAATTAGAACCACAAAACCATGCCTTTTGTTTGGTGTTTTCAGGAGTTTTAGGGTAGTAAGGTGGGTTTATGAAAATATAATTAAAGGCTTTCTTAGAAAATGCTTCAAATAAATTAGAATTAATACAGTGAATATCAAGATTATTTTTTTCAGAAGCCGTTTTTAAATACTCTAAAGCGGTGACATTAATGTCACTGGCAGTAACAATGGCACCCTTCTGTCTGGCATAAAGTGCGACTATACCAGAACCACATCCAAGCTCTAAAAACGTTTTAGTTTTAAGAGGTAGAGACGTCATAAAATCTAAAAGAATTTTTGTGCTTAAGGTCAATTGCGGTGGAAACACATCTGGATGTACGGTAACAGTAATGCTTTTATAAGTATAAGGCCTTGGTTTCCTGTAGTAATACGTTAATCCCTTTTTTAAAAACGGATGTGTTATCTTCTTTAAAAAATTGCGAAAATCTCCCATTATTCAGAATAAAAGCCTTGTATTTCAGGTTGCCTGTATTTCCAAATTTTGTGCAAAGCTTTAATTTCGTAAGGGTATTTGTAAACCCCTGATTTATAACGTATTTTTGAAATGGAGCGTAAAAGTGTTTTTTTTACACCTTTAATTCTAAAGTCGGAAGCAGTGGGGTAATATCCATTCAGTACGGTTTCAAAATTCATAATACGATCTACCATTTTTGGTGTAAGCCAAGGTGTTAATGGGTTTTTACGTAAATCGAAGTTTTCCCAAGTTGGATCTAACCAATCGTCTAGCACTTTTGGGAAACTAAAACCTGCTTTTTGAATTTGCTCATACAACTCAGACCCTTCGGTAGCTACAGGACTGTATAAATAGATTATAATTTCTGCGTCTGGGTTAATTTCTTTTATTTCTTTGATAAAATTGATGTCCCACTCAATTTGCGCCATAACTTGCTCTGGCGTATCGGCAGGCATGCCTAATACAAACGAAAATTCAGGAATAATACCAATAGGATATAAACGTGCAGCAAAGTCTTTAATGCCTTGACCTGTCTGTGTGCCGCCTTTATTCATTTGCTTTAGGATATCGTCATTACCTGTTTCAGCCCCTAAAAAAATCATTTTACAGCCTGCCGCTTTCATAAGCTTTAAGTCCTCATCTTCATATTTATTAATGGTATCTATGCGACCTTCGCCCCACCACGTAATCCCGTCATCTTTAATGAGTTTTGAAAACTCTACAACGCGTTTTTTAGAGGTGAAAAAATTATTGTCGTGAAATTCTATAGCGTCAATATTAAAATTGTCTTTAAAATACTTAACATCGTTATAAACGGTTTGTGCAGATTTAGCTTTCCAACGCCCTTGATAAATGGGAACAACGGCACAGAAAGAACACGTAAATGGGCAGCCTAGACTAGAATGGTAAGAGAATGTTTTTTCACCTAAAAAGGTGCGACTTAAGTAATTTTCTAAATTGTAAAACGAATTGAGATGTGTGTAAGGGAGTTGTGGTAATGTATCTTGATCTAGAAGCGCTTCTTTTTTAGTTCTAATAATGTTGCCATTAGTATCTAGATAGATAAGATTTTTTATGTTAGCTAATTCTTCTATGTGCCCTGATTCTAGTGTTTTTAATAATTGAGGAAACGTAACATCTCCAGGGCCATTCACGATATAATCTACATAAGGTGCTTCTATAGATACTTTGTATTGATTGGATGCAAAATAGCCACCCCATATCGTTATGGTATTAGGAAATTCTTCTTTGATTTTGCGAGTAAAAGGAATAGCTTGTCTTAATTGAGGACCTGGCATCACTGTACTGCAAAAATATTTGTACTCTCCTGTATTAAAGTAAGATTGTATTTTTAGCCAAGGATTTTCTTCTAGATTGCCATCAACAAACGCAAAGTCGAAAATACCGTAAATAGCAGCGCCTACTTGTAATATGGAATTTGGAATACGGTGCTTTTGGTTGGCGCTTCGAGGGTTGAATATGAGAACTTTATTTTTCAAATTGGACATTGTTTTACAAAAATATTACCATGAAGTCTAGTTTTTGGTAATTTTTTAAAAATAGTGATTATTTCTTTCGCAGGCACCCATGATTCTAATTCGAATTTAGGGCATTCGTTTAAATTATAGTTGTAAACTCTATTGCTTGTATCTAAGAGTTTTATGCATTTTATTGTTTCAGAAAAAAAAGCTTCTGTAAACTCAAATTCAATAATTGGAATTTGATGATTTAGATGAGATAAAATATTATATTCATAGCCTTCAACATCTATCTTACAATAATCGGGTATACCAAATTCATCAATGAGAGTATCTATTTTTTTAATAGTAACATTTTCATTTTGATTCCATTGTAGATTTTCATTTTTAAAGAAATCTATAAAGTTCTGGGAAAAAGTTGCTACTTCTATATGATTTGCTAACTGTAATTTCTGTACCCCATTTATAGCACCTACACCCCATTTAAAATAAGAAAATTGAGGGTGTTTAATTTTTTTTAAGTGTTCAATACAAGTCGATTGAGGTTCAAAAGCGATAACTCTAGCGTTTAAAGATAGAAATAGTTTGCTTTTTGTCCCTACGTTAGCGCCAATATCAAAGCAAAGATCATCTTTATTAATGAGACTCTTATAAAATTTTTTATTCTGATAATAGTTCCACTTTAGTATTTTTTTTAGTTTCTCGTACATCTTTAACAATTAGTTATAAAAAGAGGTGTTTTTTAAATACAATTCGAACTTTACTTTTTCTTGTTTCGTGAAATTATTTTTCCAGTACCCTTGCTTTCCTTCTCTTATTAATTTTTGTAATTGAACGTTTTTAGAATCCAAAGAAGCTTTTTTTCGAGTATTAATAGATTGATTTTTTATGCTGTTAAGTATATGGGTGTCATCTGTTTTTAAATTTAAAAAGGACATTATTTTTATGCATTCTTCTTTTGGACGAATGAGCATATCTTCATATTTAATTGTAAGTACATCTTTATCTTTAAAAGATGCTAAGTGGTCTAACCAAGATAGTGAAAGCCAAGAGTTAATAGAAGCATCTCCATGTAATATGGCATGGATCATTCTTCTTTTTCTTTTTTTATATGACACATTGAAAATAGAAGAATGATTAGTGATCAATCCAAATTTTTGTAAAATTTTTTGAAATAAACTTGAAAATTTAAAATAGTAACTTCCAGATATCACAACATCTCTAGGGTCTCTAATGACATGAATAATTTTAAAAACAGTTTCTGCTTTAGCTGAAAAAATAGCGTTATACGTATAGTGAGTTTTATAACAGTTATATGTAGATATTCTTTCTTCTCCTTCTTTATACAAAGCTTTTACATGATCAAACCCCCAATCTCCAATTAAAGGACAAGATGCTAGTTCTGCAACCAAACGACTTAACCAAGTAGTGCCACTTTTAGGATAACCAACGATAATTATGTTTTTCTTTGACATTGTTTTACTAATACGTGTAAATATAAAGAATAAGTTCTTCATGGCATATTGGATTTTTAATAGTACATTAAATTTTATTATAGTATCCATTATGAGAACAAATTTTTTACTGTTATTAATTTCAACGGTATGTACTTTAGTATTATGTGAATTAGGAGTACGTTTTTTTATGCCTCAAATTAATGAGCATGACTTAATGTTTCAGGTAGACAAGGATTTAGGGTGGACATTTATTCCAAATAAACGGGGAAATATTATTTATGAAGGAGGTATAAGACATACCATTCAAACCAATACTGAGGGCTACAGAGATGTGCCTTTCGACTCTAAAAATGAAAATGTTAAAATTATGGTATTGGGAGATTCGTTTGTGAGTAATATTTCTGTAAATAGCGAAACCGTTTTTACAAGACTAATGGAAGAACAACTTGAAACTACTTCTGTGTATAATTTTGGAGTAAACGGCTATGGCCAAGTTCAAGAGCTTTTGGTACTAAAAAAATGGGCTCCCCAATTAAAACCCGATATTGCTCTAGTACTTATTTATCTTAGAAATGATTTTACAGATAATACATATAAAACGCAGTGGTTGTACCCTAGACCTTCTGTCGCTTTTAATACAGAAGGCGGTTTGCAAATTAGCCCACCTTCACAAAACTATAAGAAGAAGCAAGCCTTGCCTTATTACTATAAATCGCACATTTTTAGACTGCTTAAACAAAGTGTTGCTAACATAAAACAGAAAACCACTAAAGATTTTTCATTAGAGGACTTACCACCAGAGCACTATATATGTAGAACACCCTTCTCAAAAGAAACAGCACTTATGTATGAAACTATGAAACGGTTGGTGCTGGAAATAAATGCTTACGGAAAAACTTTGGATATACCTGTCGTTTTTGCTTTAGCACCATCACTAGTTCAAGTTAACGATGAGTTATGGTTAAAACTTCAAGAGGCCGATAAGAGTGTGAGTTTACAACGCGATTTACCTAATAGAGAATTACTCGATTTTGCTAAGACTCATGCTATTGAAATGATAGATTTAATGCCCAGTTTGCGTCATACTCAAAACAAAGGGATTTCTATGTATAATATTAAAGAGCAACACTGGACAGCGGAAGGAAATGTATTGGTGGCTAAAGTGCTATGCGAGTATTTAGAAAACAGAACTAAATAAGCGGCCTACCAGGTTTTTTCAAACGTTTCTTTTTCAAATGTTTTATCGACAGTTTTAAAAAGACTTTTATCGGTTTTTTTTAAAAGTAAAGGGTCTTTATCTCCAAATAATCTTGATAATAGAGCTAAGGGAAAAAGGATTATAAAAAAGATAAGTGAAAGTAAAATAGGTGGGATGACGTGCCCTAATACGAGACCTAAGCGTGTCCATAAAATATGAATTTTAAGTGCGATAGTATTTGAAATCAAACCTAAAGCACCTAAGCTTAAAGCGGTCCACAAAGCCCAAGATGTTTTAAAGATTAGGGCAATGCTTATAAAGCCAATAACAATTGCTAATAAGGTTTTATTAGGGCTAGTATGTGTATGCTTAGTAATCATTTTAGAAAAGTGAATATACAAAAGGCGCAAGTGCGCTACTACCTCCAAATACAATAAGAACGCCTAATACTAACAATATAATTATGATAGGAAATAACCAGAATTTTTTTCGTTCCTTCATAAATAGCCACAGGTCTTTAAGTATGTCCATGTTAATCTTTTTTAAATACGGTTGCCCATCGTTCTTTATTATCCCACTCGTATTGATCTGTTTTATAATACACGAAATTTTCCATAACAAGAATGTCCATTTCGGTATTCATAAAGCAAGAATATGCATCTTCGGGCGTACAAACAATAGGTTCTCCTCTCACATTAAAACTCGTATTAATTAAAATCCCAATTCCAGTTTCTTGCTTCACATCTTGTAGTAATTGCCAAAATTTTGGATTGGTGTCTTGGTGTACTGTTTGTATCCTTGCAGAATAGTCTAAATGTGTAATTGCTTGTAGATGACTCCTCTTGTAATATAATTTATCCAGTAAAGGTAATTCATGATAATTAGAAGGCAAATCGTTTTGTATCTTTTTTTTGATGTCTGCAACCAAGGTCATGTAAGGTGATGCTGTTTCTAAATTAAAAAAAGTTGAAGCATCTGAGGCTAAAACAGCAGGAGCAAAAGGTCTGAAACTTTCTCTTTTCTTTATTTTAAGATTTAGCTTTTTTTGCATTTCTGCATTAGAAGGGTCTCCAATAATGCTACGATTCCCTAAAGCTCTTGGACCAAATTCCATTCGTCCTTGAAACCAACCAACAATGGCGCCTTTAGCAACCTCTTTAGCTATTTTTTTTGATAAATCATTAAATGCAGGAATGTGAGAGGCGACGGCTTTGTAGCGTTTATTAATTTTTATAATTTCTTTATTAGAAAAATAAGGGCCTAAATATGTACCCTGCATCTCGTCTTTTTCCCCCTCTATTTTCCGCGGCTTATTATAATACATATAGTAAGCCGCAAGGGCAGCTCCAAGAGCACCTCCAGCATCTCCAGAAGCGGGTTGTATATAGAGGTCTTTAAATGTTTGTTGTTGTAATAATTTACCGTTTGCTACACAATTTAGAGCAACCCCACCAGCGAGACATAGATGATTAGCTCCTGTTACAGTTTTTGCAAAAGCAGCCATTTTTAAGACAATTTCTTCTGTAACATTTTGAATGGCATAAGCGAGATTACAATGCTCTTGGCGTAAGTCTGATTCAGGCTCTCGCCGTTTTAAATTAAATAGCTGCAGCCATGCGTTGTCGTTGGTCATGGTAAGACCAGTAGCATAATTGAAATAAGATTGGTCTAGCCATATGGAACCATCTTTTTTTATAGAAATAAGATGATTTTTAATTTGGTTAATATAGTCAAGGGTTTGTTTCGATTTAGGGTGGCCATAAGGGGCTAACCCCATAAGTTTGTATTCCCCTGAGTTTACTGTAAATCCAAGATAGTAAGTAAAAGCGCTGTACAATAACCCTACAGAATGCGGGAATGCCATTTCCTTTTTTATAACAATGTTATTTCCTTTTCCTTCACTAATGGTTGCTGTAGCCCATTCTCCTACGCCATCTATAGTTAATATAGCTGCATGATTGTAAGGCGATGCAAAAAAAGTACTTGCGGCATGTGATAAGTGATGGTCTGTGAAAAGGAGTCTAAGCTTCTTTTTATTGTAAGGCATGACTTTATGAAGCCCGTCGCGAATTTGTTTTTTTAGAAATAGCTTTTGCTCGAGCCAAATGGGAATGGCCTTTAAAAAAGAGCGGATACCTTTTGGCGCAAACGCATAATAAGTTTGTAAAAGACGTTCAAAAGTGAGTAATGGTTTGTCATAAAAAATAACAGCATCTAATTCGTCTATAGATAAACCAGTTTCTTCCAAGCAATATGTTATTGCATGCTCAGGAAAGTCGGGGGTATGTTTAATTCTTGTAAATCGCTCTTCTTGAGCGGCAGCAGTAATTTTTCCGTCTATTACAACAGCAGCAGCAGCATCATGATAAAAAGCAGCAATCCCTAGAATTTTAGTCATATCAAATGTGTATATGGGTTTGTGAAATTAGTGCTTTAAAGGTATTAAAAACTGTTTTCTGAAGCGCATTAAAGCTAAAAGAACTAACCATTGCCCTATAACTTTAACAAGTAAAGCGCCGATAGATTGGTAAGAGTCTATAATGAAGTAACCTAAAATGATTTGTAGAAGCGCTATACCTCCAATAATATAGGCAACCTGTACTTGTTTGCCGTTTTTATAAAATTCATTAATAAGCAACAGATGTACACATAAAGTAACAATAAATAAATACCCTAAAATGTAATGTATCATGCTAAAATAAAAACCGTAGACATAGGTTAGTATTCCATAAATAGTTAAAATAGCGCCAAGGCCTAAAACTAGGCCCAAATATAGAAACTGTGTTTCTATAACCATTCTGGTCGTTTTAGAAATTCTATAGAAAATTTTAATGAATGGATTAATCATATAAGCAATTCCTAATTGTACTATAGCTATTAAGCTAATGAAAATTTGATATTCACTTAGTATTTCCTTAGAGAAATAAATTGTACCATAATAACTATCAATTTTAGTCCTCAGTGTTCCTAATATCATTGGAATAAGAAAGGGAATAGCAGCTAACAAACCACCTTTGTCTATAGAAGGTGGCGCTGTAAATAATAGTTTTCTGTAGTAAAAAGAATAACATAAGGCTTTAAATATGAGACCTATTATAATACAGTATAGAAATTCATGAAGTTTAAATGTTTCTGAGGCGAATACTAAAAGAAATACGACGATTACATTTCTAAACAGTTCTACATAAAAGTTGAATTTAAATGCTTTTTGATACAGTATAATAACTTCATAAGACTGATTGTAAAATAATAGAAACATCCAAATTAAAATGGCTATTCTATGAGGTTTAAAAAGAGGAATATAAAGGGAGATTCCTCCAATAATAAGAAACACCAAAAAACGTGTATAAAAGTTAGAAAACCAAGTGGTGTAAATTTTTCTAGGCTCTAAACTAAACTGTTTTAAAAGGTAGTTTTTATTTCCAAAATAAGAAAATATAATAATAAAGTTGACCCATAAAAGCAATGTGACGTACGCTCCCCAAAGCGTTGTAGAATGTTTTTTAATAATAATTAGAGAGATGACAAGCTGTGCAACCATTGGAATGGTTTGCCCTAATCCATATAAAGACGCTATTTGAATACGATTTAGTAGTTTAGATCTTTTTAAAGACATTTTTATTTGGCTCTAAAAAGTTTAAATCTAAAGAACGTGTTTTTATGTAAAAAGTATTTTATAGAAACGCCTAATACTCCTAAACCGTAAGTGACACTTCTTGAAAAATTAATAGAAGAGGCTTCAGGGAAGTATTTCGTAGGGCAAGATACTTCACCTATTTCCATTCCTGCATAACACAGTTGACCTAACATTTGATTATCAAATACAAAGTCTTCAGAATTGTCTTGGTAGGAAATGGCTAATAATGCCTTTTTGCTAAAAGCACGATACCCAGTATGATACTCCGATAGTTTTTGTCCCATTAATATATTTTGAAACAGTGTTAGCATCCTATTCGCTATATATTTATAGAGTGGCATACCGCCTTTTCGGGCACCTTTGTTTAAAATTCGTGATCCCAAAACGACGTCATATACGTTATTCGCAATAAGATAAACCATGGAAGGAATAAGCTTTGGTGTATATTGATAGTCAGGATGTAGCATAATAACAATATCTGCTTCAAGTTCGAGTGCTTTGTTGTAACATGATTTTTGATTGCCACCATAACCTCTATTGGACTCGTGCGTTATGATGTGTTTAATACCTAAAGCATTGCCTACAGCTACAGTGTTGTCTGTGCTGAAATCGTCTGTAAGAATGACATCATCAACAATATCAAAAGGAATCTCGTTGTAGGTTTGTTTTAGGGTAAGTGCGGCGTTGTATGCTGGTAATACAACTACTACTTTCTTAGTATTAATCATCTATTAGTGTATTGCTTTTTAAGAGCCTTGTTTTAGGGCAACAGTAAATGGCGTTAATATATTAAAAAGAATAGAATTGACATGTCATTATTTGTTCTAAATAAAGTTATTTTTGTGTGTCATGCAAAACTATATCAAAGCAAACCGTACTCTTTTACTGTATTTACTGCCAACCTTAATACTCTGTCTTTACGTTTTGGTAGGATCATATACTGCACCCTTACATGATTTTTCAAATAGTTATTTTTCGGCAAGATTATTACATGAAGGTATTGCCCCAGAAACTGTTATTTTTGATATACATGCCTTTAATACGTATATATGGGATCTGGGCTATAAAAATGTTTTTGTAGATTTTTATGTAAACAGTCCTTTCACGTTAGCGGCCTTTTATCCTTTGGCGTATATAGAAAATCCTTATGTCGCAAAGTTTGTTTTTAATAGTTTCAGTATTATCTTTTTCTTAGCGAGCCTCTATATACTGGCAAAATGGACATTGGCTCATGAAAAATGGGTATTACTATGCATTCCTGTTTTATTTTATGTTCCCATTAGAAATCAAATTCTTTTTGGGCAATCTTATTTTTGTGTGCTTTTTTGCGTTGTAATGGGGTTTTATTTCTGGGAAAAGAAGAAGATGTTGGGGGGGAGTTTGTTTTTAGGCTTTGCAGCGTTATTTAAATTTTTCCCTGTTTTTTACGCCATTCCTTTGTTGGTTCAGAAGCGATGGAAACTTATAATATTAAGTAGCGTGTCTGGACTTTGTATTATAGGTATAGGAATTTATATCACAGGTTATCCATTATGGGAATTGTATTTTACAGATATTTTGCCTCATACATTTTTAAGTAAAACAACTACAGATTACAGGGTTAATTACCAATCGTTAGAAGTATTTTTTAAATATTTGTTTGTAGAAGATGCGTATTACAACCCTAAAGCGTGGATTGCAGATGAACGTATTTTTATAATTTTAAAAAGTGTGTTTAAAGCAATTGTTATAGGCAGTGCTATTGCAATATCACTACAGAAAAGGAAGCATACCCCTATGTTGTTAGCCATATGGGTTACGGTATTGTTTTTAATACAAAGTAGAACAGCTACTTATGCTCAGGTGTTATGGGTTATACCACTCTTCGTAGTCTTTGCTCAGCCAAAAATGACTTTAGGCTATAAAATTTTAGGAATTGTATGCATTGTATGTATCTGTAATTTCCCCTTTCATAAACTGCAAGGTATGCCATTGTATATTCAATTTTCGAGATTGTGGTTAGTACTTTTGTTTAGTATCTATTGTTACCGTGTAGTAAGTCGTACAATTTACCTTAAACCTATTATATTGGTTTTAGTGTTTATGTTACCCACTATAGTTGTAGCATTAAAAGCGAGAACGGAAGATGGATCGACTTATGTCCTCTCTGAAAAAAAACATTTTATGATTTACGATTTTTTTAATCAAAATGGAAAGCTAGCCTATAAGACATTAGGAAAAAATGGTGATGAAATTAATGTAACAGCATATCCTGTGACGCGTTTTGATACCACATCTGTTATTTTAAAAGACCATGACTTATATTTAAATGGACAATTAATACTAACAGCTACGGCGCTAAAGAAAAAGCCTGTATTAGTTGATAACTCAAAGATATTTTTTTTAACAGATCACCGTTCTAGAAGAGCCGCTTTTACATTGAAATGTATTACTATTAACAACAAAATAGATTAGTTTGATAAAACCGTTTATAAAATACCATATAAAGGACCGTTGGCACCTGTGGAAACAAACCCAACAATTAAAAAAGACTAAAGAAGCCCCTGTATTAATTTTTACAATGGCTAAAGTAGGGTCTTCCAGTGTTTATCATTCCTTGAGGCATAGAATCGATATACCTTGTTTTCACATACATAGCCTTAATGAAATAGAAGCTTTAAATGCGAAGGCCCTATGTAAAAAAAATGGCGTTTATCCAGGAAGTAGAAGCCCTGTTTTTATATTGAATGCTTATTTTTTAGAAACGAACCACAAGTATAAAGTCATTTCGTTATTTCGAAATCCTATAGAACGTAATCTTTCTGCTTTTTTTGAAGCCTTTGAGATCCATATGGGGATGCCAGCCCATCGTTATAAAGGGAGTCTTCAAAATTTAGAAATGTCATTTTTTGATAAGTTAGACCATTCGTATTGTAAAGATTGGTTTGATAATCATTTTAAAACAGGTATTGGAGTAGATGTTTACACACATCCTTTCGATAAAACCAAAGGTTATGATACAATTTCTACAAATAAGGCCGATATTTTATTAGTTAAAAGCAGCCTTAATGATGCGTTAAAGGCTGATTTAGTGGGGGACTTTTGTAATGTAGATCAATTTTTTCTTAAAAACATGAATGTTACAGAAGCTAAGAAAAGTGCTAAATTATATGCTGCTTTTAAAGCACATATGCGTTTTTCGAAATCATATTTAGAAGATCAATTAGAATCACAATATACCAATCATTTTTTTACAATAGAAGAAAAGTTAGCTTTGTATAAAAAGTGGACAAAATAAGACATCTCATTTTAGGTAGTTGACAGCACTTTTAAGAGTAGAAGTTTCTCTAATACTTTCAGGAACTGCAACAACTTTATAAGGCGCAAGAATATCAACATTTTTTCTATGATATAGGGAATCTCCTAAAAATTTAAACTCCTCGTGTGTATGTGGGGTTAAGTGTTTTACTTTTTGTCTTACCTTTTCAGGAGGTAATCCCCATTCATTGGATAGTTGTTCTACAGAAGGTTCCATAAAGGTAATGTAGGCAAGCTCCATATTGGTGTGCTGTCTTTTATTTATTATTAGAGAATCCTGCCAGATTTTAGCTTGATAGTCCTGTAAACGTCTATTATAGGTAATTAATGAATCAAGAAAATTTTTAGGAGACATATAATTTGGTATTTCTTTTTGAATTCTAAAAAGTGGTTGTATCCCAGATTCATGGCACCACATACATTTACCAGGTTTGCCTGCTCTTGTTACATTTAAATCTCCTCCACTTTTTAAATTACCATTGCTATCGTAAAGCGCAAACCGAGATAACCCATTTTCCATCAATTCCACACTTTCATATTCTAAAATTTTTTGCGTGAGTGTATCTATTTCAGAAGAAATAAAGGCTTTTTTATAAGTCGTACCCGTTTTAGATGTTTTTATTTCTCGATCTATTTTAGAAATACTACTGTTATTAATATATGCCGTTAACGTATCAAAATTGTACTTAAATTCTAAATCTTTTAAAGTAACAGGCACACCAGAGATTTTATAGTAATGAAGTGGACTCCCGATGGTAAGTGCCAAATACCTACCAATATCAATATGTCCTTTTTTTTGATATTCATCAGAGGTCTTAATGGTTTTATTTAAGGCTTTTAAGTGCGTTATTGCTTTTTTAGAAAAACCAACATTGTCAACATCTAACCGTATGATGTTTTTAGAATAGGTAATACCATTATAACTCGTGTCTAGGGCTATTTTCGAACCTAAAAAAGACAACGCCCATTTTAACCCTGCTTTTTGCAGCTCTAAGTTGTCGTTTTTATAGGCTTTATTCCATTTTAAATTGATGTGGCTGTTGTTTTCTGTTTTCGAAAACGTTAGCTTAGAGCATGAATGCGATAGAACGCAGATTAAAATAGGAAGCAATAAATGCGTTACTTTAAATCGATGTTTTATGTTTAAAAATTTCATAAAGGTAATGATTGCCTTTTTTTAGAATGCTTCCGTCAAATTGCTGAATCAGCTTTACTTCAACAGAGCTATTAGGTAAAATAAACTCTTTATTGTCGTTAACATCAAAGAAAGGTGTATAAGTTATAAAAATTATAGATTGTTTTTCAGATTCAAGTAATGTTTCAAGAGATTTTATAATGTCTTTTCGAGATGTTTCAAAATTTATAAAAGACCTATTGAAAATACAAAAACTCCCGTAATTATTTGTTTTAGTAAAGAATATAGGCTTTTCAATGTAAGCACTAAAAGCACTACCATTACAAGCTAAGGATGTTATAAGAGTTTCCTTAGGTGTGTTTTTTTTAATGTAATTTGCAGCTTGTTTGGATGTGGTAAATGGATAAATAATATCCATCGTATAAGCATATATACCAGAAGAAAAATGTATAATAAGTATAGTGTAAACAAAAAAACGCCTTATTTTTTTAACCCTTATAGAGTCCCGTTTTATATTAGGAGAAGCGTTGTGAAACCATAAGCCGATACAAAAAAGTAAGTATAGAATGCCATAGTAACGAGCAGCATTGAGGTTTGTTACATAAAAAAATATACCAGTGGTAAAGATACCTATGTAAATAAGTGCCTGTATCATTTTATTATTTTTAAATAAAAAATAAGGCAAAGTAAGCGACACTAAAGACAAAAGTCCTGCTATGGGCTTACTTGTGCTCACGATGAGGTTTTTATTCCAAAACGAGTGTAACGTAACATCAGGTATAAGGCATAACGCTTTAAAAAATGGTGCTATGCTTTTTGGGATTTTTTGAAGCAGCGTAGAACCAACATCGTTATCGAAAAACGTATTGTCACCTGGAGGTATAATTTGTAAGATGCTTAAGCCAGCTAAGGCACTAAAAATAAAGATGCCATAATAAGTTTGTGCACATTTAATTTTCTTCAAGGAAAACAACCTTTCCCATGTTAGAATGAGCATAATTGTTGAGGCTAATATTAAAAATACAGCGTGACTATTACAGGCTACACCTAAAAAAGTGGATATTGTTATGAACTTGAATATTCTATTCGAATAAAAACTACAAGCTAAGAAAGTAAATAAGACACCAATACTATAATTTCTACTTAAAATATTATATTCAAAAAACATAAAATAACCGAATATAAACAATGCTTTAAAAACCCATGAAAAGGGTGCTTTTTTTAAAAAAATGCTTATACTTATAGTGCTTACGCTAATATGTAACAATTGCATGTAGAAAGGGTTAACAGTAAACCTTGTTATATAATGCATTAATAGATTCCAAAGAATAGGGTGGCCATCGTAACGGGTATTTTCAATAAGGCTTTTAAAGGAATTGCTATCTCTACCCAAAAGATAATGATGCGCTTCGTCTAACCATAACTCGTGGTGATTAATACCAATATAGCTTAATACAAAGAATATGGCTATAAGGCTGTAGTTAAAAACAGTTTCGGAAATATGAGGTTTAGCAAAAAGCTGCATTTTATTTAAGAACAGTCATTAAACTGTTAGCTAAAATAGATTTTATTTTATGTTTGAAAGCCTTTTTGAGATTTTTGTTTTCTTGCTTTTTAATTTCCTTGTAATAACTTACTTCATTTACCACGCGTTTTACAGCATAATCGTAAAATTTTCGCGAATATGTACGTTCAAAATCTATATCTCTATCTGTAGAAGTTTCCCAATTGGGTTTTACTGTAATTTTATCTTCAATTTCATTGTATAAGGAAGTACCTTTTATAGGGTATGCAACTGTTATGGTAAAATGTGTGGGATTAGCATCTTTTAAGTATTGAATGGTTGTATTTATGTCTTCAGTGTCTTCGCCTGGATAGCCTACCATTATAAAAGTACCTGTTTCAATACCTAAAGCATTTGTTTTTTGTATGGCTGTTTTTACAACATCTACATCAACACGGCGGTCCATAGCATCAATAATTTTTTGAGAACCACTTTCTGCACCAATCCATATTCTAAAACAACCTGCTTCTTTTAAAAGATTTAAAACAGTATCGTTTAAGCGTTCGGCTCTAGTTATGCACTCAAAGGGAATTATGGCGTCTTGCGCAATAACTTCTTTATGAAACTCTCCTAACCACTTATGGCTTACTGTAAAGACGTCGTCTACAAACCAAATATGATCTGGGTTGTATTCATTTTTTAACATTGCCAGTTCTTCAGCCACCTGCTTAGCAGGTCTTCTGCGATAACTCTGGCCATAAACAGCAGTACTACACCATTTGCAAGTATATGGGCAACCACGCTGTGTACTTACTGTCATGGAACTGCTTCCATGATTATTTTTCCAAGTCTCTAAATACAATTGCATATTTATAGCCTTTCTGTTAGGAAGAGGTAATGCTGATAAATCTTTTAACTTTATTCGAGGCTTGGTTTTTATAACTTTACCTTCACTTAAATAGGCAATACCAGTAACATCATTTACATCTAAATGCTTTGTGAGCGCTTCATATAACTCATATATAGTTTGTTCGCCTTCGCCTAGTACTAAGTAGTCTGCACCAGCATTTAGGTAATTTTCACTGTTGTAAGTAACGTCTGGGCCACCTAATATTATTTTAGGGGAGCCGTAGGTCTCGTCTTTTTTCAAAAGTGATATAAGCTTAATAACCTCTACTTTAGTCATTAAATTCGTATAAATAGCAACCACTTCAGGTGTTTTAGAGGCTATAAATTTTAACTGTTGGCTTTTGCTATTAAAAGTTGTATCGAACACGTAATTTTCAACACATTTTTCCTTGAGATACCCAGAAATATAAAGTAAGCCTAAAGGTGGATAGGGCTTCATAATCTTTTGTTCCTTAGGGTCTGTACTTAAATAATAGGCATGTGTTAAAACTATACTCATTGTTTCTTAAGGGATATTATATAATGGTCTCCAAGTTTTGATAAAATAGAGAATTTATTAAAAATGTTGTCTAAGAGATTTAGAAATTTTAGAGTACCAAGTCTTTTTTTAAAGTAAGGTTCTAAGTAAGAAGGCGGCAAAAACAGTCCTACAGCTTTTTTATTGATGATCTTGAAATGAGGTTTACCCATTATTATAATATCTTTGGGAGAATAATACCATGTTTTAACGTCCACTCCGTCTACATTTGCCAATAAATAGTGCTTTGTGTTACGCCTAAAAGCACTTTTAACACTACCCTTTGCCAAAAAATATAAGGATTCTACTATACAGTGTCTCGGCATGATAACGGCTGCAATTTTGCCATTTGGTGCAAGTTTTTTTTCTGCCGCTTTAAAAAAATGATTGAGTTCTTCTGGTGATAAACAATTTAAGCCTCCGAAATTGGAAAAAATAAGATCGAAAGGAGTCTCGAAGTCTATGGTGTCTATGGCATTGATATCTATTCTTCTAAAGCTAAGGTTTTTGGAAAACTCATCTTTTTTTGAGTTGGCCACAGCAATCATCTCACTTGAAATATCTGATGCGATAACATTGTGTCCATTTTTAGATAGCCACAAAGCGTCGTGCCCCGTACCGCAATTAATTTCGAGTATGTTGAGGGTTTTGTTTTTTAAGACGTTTTTAGATAGAAAATTGTAAACCACTTTTCTTTGTAGTTTTCCTATATTACTGTTGGTAAAAACAGTATCATAATCCTGAGCACATATATCAAAACTATCAGTCATTTACATGTTCCATTTTCTCTAAGGTTCTAGCATCTAAAAGTGTACTTGAGAAATAATACGGTAAATATGCTATTCGTTTTAAAGATTTTGTTGAGATTTTAGAAGGGTTTTTAATAAGTGTTTTTATTAAATCGATACCTTGACTTTTCCTGTATTCTTTATGTGCATAGCGATGCAATTTCTTGTAAAATTCAGAATTAAAAGAGCCTTCAAACAGCATTGCCAAATCGTCAGAATCAGTCCAATTGGCTTTTAATTTTAAGTCGTCTTTAACTTTATCGTAAAATTTAGTGCCAGGAAGAGGGTAGGACACAGATATACCAATATCATCAGGTACCAAATCTTTAATCATGGTAATGGTTTTTTGTATATCATCCTTGGTTTCTCCTAAATACCCAAATTGAATAAAAAAGGCAACCCTGATGTTTTTTGTTTTTAGAAGTTTCGTAGCTTCATATATTTGAGAGACTTTAGTTTCCTTGTCCATTGCGTCCAAAATAGTCTGAGAGCCACTTTCTGCTCCAACCCACACTTCTTCTAAACCACTTTCTGCCAAAGCATCTATAGTATCTTCTTTTAATAATAAATCCACCCTACTTTGTATGTAGTATGAAATATTTAGGGCTGATTGCTTCAATTCGATATTGAACTTTTGAACCCAACCTGGTTTTAAACCAAAAATATCATCACACATCCAAAAACGATTTACGCCATAGGTGTCAGATAAATATTTAATGTGTTTGGTTATATATTCTGGAGAATGAGAATTGTAACGGTTACCGTAAATAGGTTTAGCACACCAGTTGCATTTAAATGGGCAACCACGTGTGGTTGCTATGTTTAGAGTAAAAGGTTTACCCGAGTTAGCCCATATGGCTTTGTAAGGTGAAATGTCTACTAAATCCCAAGCGGGGAGTGGTAGCTCATCTAAATCGCGAAGTACGTTACGTCTTGGTTTCTCTATGGTTTCATTATCTTTTCTATAAATAATACCATCTATATGAGTTATATCTTTGTTATTTTTTAGAGAGACAGCAAGCTCTTTTAAAGTTAATTCTCCTTCACCTTTTATAATGTAATCTGCACCAGCATTTAAGTATTTTTCGTAATGATCTGTAGAGTCTGAACTGCAAACTATAACAGTACAATCGAGTTCTTTCGCAATGGAAATCATTGTAAAAGCAGCTTCTCGCATAGTTGTAAGACACATTTTTGTAAGGTAATTAAAACCATCATCATAAATTACAAAAAGAGAAGGCTTTTTGTCTTTTAAATAAGGTAATATAAGTTCTGGATCTTCTATAAGATTTGTGTCGAAAACAGAAACTTTAAACCCAGAAGTTCTTAAATAAGATGCAGCATACAATGTACCCAATGGGGGGTATGGTGTTTGGTTTTTCCATTGTTTAGGATCGAATTTATAATAGTAAGAATGCGAAAATACGATGTCTACCATGTTAGCTTAAAATTTCTAAATTGTATTTAATGTTAAGCGTGTTATATTCTTCATTTAGTTTATCAATAACTTTTCGTTGAAAGTTCTGAGGGTGATGTTTGGATACGTTTTTTGTGGTTTTCATGGCGATTTTAAAATCCTCTTTGTCAAGTGTATCGAATTTTTTTTGCCATTTTTTTAAGGTAATATATCTGAAGAAATTATCAGCTACGGTTCCAACTTTAAAATTTAAAATCGTCTCTAATCCACAGGAAACCCAACCTTTATTAGTGTCTTCTATTTCAGAAATATTAAATGGTGTAATGTTAGGGTAATAGTTGGATGGCCAAGGGTTTTTCTGTACGAATTTATAGTACGTATCTCTTCCGTATAATGGAATTAGAGTAACCATTTCTGTAGCTGTAAATTGATTTTTCTCGGCAATTTCTAAATTATTTGTGCTAATAAAATAATTAACACAAAAATATTTTCTAGAATTTAAAAGAAATAATTTTTTGTAGAGTATAAGCAATGTTCTAGAAATCCATAGACGATCATTTTTGGTAATAACAAAAAAATCAATGTCGCCATTAGCAGAATCGTAATAGCCTTTAGATAAAGATCCAGATATGCAAACACTTTCCACATAGGGAAATTTAGCAATGAGTTTAGCTACTTTTTTAGCTTTCGGCATGATATGTTGTGCCATTTCATTGCCTTTTAATCGTCTTTCTACAAGGGAATGATCCTCAATAGTAGAAAAAAAATCTTTGTATTTAAAAATGACTTTTTTCTCTAGAAGAATATTTAGTTCTGTAGTAATCTTATCTATAGATGGTGCATTAGAAAACCTATAAATTTCCTCTTTAGTGATAGGGTATTTAAAAATTGAAAAATATAATATGGTTTTTAATGCAGTCAAATTCTGTAATTAGATATAAAAACTATAGAGATTCATTAATTTTAAAACTAAATTTAATATGAATTTTAGCCTCAAAGTTATTTTATTCTTCAAAATTTCATTGTATGAAAGAAAATAAAGTATGAAGCCTAAAGTTTACAAATTAAAATTATACTAGTGTTTTGCACATATAGCTGTTACTAAGTTATTTACTATTAACAGCAAATACTTATTAGTTTTCAAGCAAGCCGTCTTCCCTCCATTGCTCTACAACAACTCTTATATTTAAAGGTAATAAGCCACTTGGAGGCATGGGGTTGCTACCATCATTCATTCTTGCGATAATTCTATTTGCCCTACTGCTTACATCATTAAAAGTAAGCAAAGGGAAAGGTGCGCCAAATGCTAAAGGTATTGTATGGCACCTGTTACAATTGTTAAGCATAATATCTCTAATTTCTCCATCGTACGTAATAAGATTTGTTTCGTTGCCGTTTTCTTCACCTGGCTCTCCCTCTTCCTCTTCACCTGTAGGTAAATCTAAATCGGCAAGTGCTTGAGCTCTCAACTCTTCTTGACTTTCATTAGAACAACTGTATAGCGCCATAATAAGAGTTAGAGTATATACTAAATATTTTATTTTCATAGCTATTATTCTTAAAAATTTCTACTTAAATTAAAACCAAAAAACGCATCGCCATCTAGCCAATCTCCATCTGTCCGTCCCAAAAATGAATTTGTATTAATACCTCTAGAGTTTGAAAAATGTAATTGAAAAACATGACCACCAGTCTCTAAATCGAAACCTATAGATAATGGATTATAAAACGTAGATGCGCTTGCTCTATTAAGGTGTAGCCCATAGTCAGCGTTAATAGACCAACGTTTAGTTATTTTATATTTTACCCCAAAACCTAGAGCATATTGCGTATTATCTTGGGCTTCTATGGCTACTAAACCTTCATGAAATACAGTAGGTGCTAATAACAAGGATATGTTTCTATTAAATTTTCTAGAGATTAATATTTGAGAGGTATAACCAACTTTATCTAAAAAGTCGATACCAGGTAGAACATCATCTGTAAGCCCAGTGTCTACCAAAACAGCATTAAAACCTACAATGCTTAAGGGAAAACCATTTTTGGATTGTTTGACAAGTCTATATTTTAAAGAACTTTGATAGAGTTTACTTAGTGAACTTCTGGATACACCTATATTTATCCAATCGTTTATACCATAAACAAAATTTAACCGTGTTACAGAATCATCTAAACCAAAAAAGGTGTCTATGCCGTTTTTTAAATTTCCAAATCTGTGTGCTACTATAAAAGAAAGTTGTCTTCTATCTACAAGATGTGTGGATTCGAAATTTACAACTTTTAGCGCTTCAAACGCTTCAGTCTCATAGTTGTTTTCTTCTTTTTTAAGGGCTTCCAAGTCTTCGTTTAGTGACGCGCTTTGGGAAAATGATAAAAAGGGGATTAACAGTAGACCAAGTAAAGTTTTATACATGTTTAAGTTTAGTTATAGTATTTGTAATTTTAAGGCACTATTTTAGTTTAACTTAAAAATAAGAAGTCCGTTATGTAATTAAACAGCATAAACTTAGTTTGATTTTATAAACTATTCTATTAATTACTTTTAATAAGTCATTAATAAAAATGTCTTATTTATCTGGTGATAAGGACTAAAATATAAGAACTCCTCATTTTTACTAGTAAGGAGTCGGTAAACTTAATTAGACCTTACAGCTTAAAGCGTAACTTTAGCATTTTGATGTTTTAAAGCGTCTATGTGATCTTCAATTTTAAAGTCTGAAGCGTTAAATTTTGTAGATCTTTTTTTAGTTTGTTCTTGTCTGGCAATACTTCTAGAAAAACGTCTTACAGCTTGTTTTGTATCCAAAATTATTCCAGGTACTTGTACGTTCTTACCGTTTTCGTCCTTTGCTACCATGGTAAAGTACGAAGAATTACAATGCTTTTTGTTTCCTGTTCTTATGTTTTCAGACTCAACACGCAAACCAATAACCATAGATGTGCGTCCTGTATAGTTTACAGAAGCTTTTAGTGTAACAAGTTCTCCAACTTCTATAGGGTTTAAAAAATCAACACGGTTAACAGAGGCAGTTACGCAATAATGTTGCGAGTGTTTGGAGGCGCAGGCAAAAGCAATTTGATCCATTAAATTTAAAATATGTCCTCCATGAATTTTACCACTAAAGTTAGAATGTGATGGTAACATGAGTTCTGTTAGTGTAACTTGAGATTCTTTAGGGTGTTTAAACATGATTTTAAATTTAAAATTTCACAATTTTTGGTGTAATATTAGTAATTTTATAGTAAAATAGATACTATTTTATCTACTATTTAAATATCTTCACTAGCACGTTTAATAATAGCTTCAGGAAGTGCCTTTTTGGCTTTAGCACCCATTTTTTTGAGTTTTTCTACACTAGTAATTATATTACCCCTTCCCATTACAAGCTTGTTCATAGCGGCAGAATAGTCTGTTTTTGCAGCGTCTATTTTTTTTCCAACACCTGTAAGGTCGCGCACAAGACCTTCAAATTTGTCGTAAAGAGCACCTGCCTGTTTTGCTATTTCTATGGCGTTGCGTTGCTGTTTTTCGTTATTCCACATGGTATCTATAGTACGCAAAGTAGCCAGTAGGGTAGCAGGTGTTACAATAACAATATTTTTTTCGAATGCTTTATTATATATGGCGTTGTCTTCATTAACAACTACAGCAAAAGCAGGTTCGATGGGTATAAACAATAAAACAAAATCTGGAGATGCAATATCGTAAAGGTCTTGATAGTTTTTTTCAGAGAGTTGGTCTACATGTCTTCTAATAGAATTAACATGTGCTTTTAAAAATTGAGGCTTGTCATCGTCTTCAGCATTGATGTAACGTTCGTAATCGGTTAAAGATACTTTAGAGTCAATAATCATTTTTTTGCCATCAGGTAAATGCAGCACCACATCTGGCATTACTCTAGAATTATCTTCTCTTGTAAAGCTTTGTTGTACAAAATATTCACGATCTTTTTCTAAACCAGATTTTTCCAATACACGTTCCAAAACCAGTTCGCCCCAGTTGCCTTGCATTTTACTATCACCTTTTAGCGCTCGGGTAAGATTTGTGGCCTCTTTTGTCATTTGTTGGTTTAAATCCTTTAAACCTAACAATTGCTCTTTTAAGGCAGAGTGCATGCTAATACTTTCTTTTTGAGAAGCTTCTACCTTTTTTTCAAATCCCTGAATTTTTTCTTGTAGCGGGCTTAGAATATTCTTAATATTCTCTTTGTTTTGCTCGGTAAATTTATTCGATTTCTCTTCGAGAATTTTATTAGCTAACAATTCAAAATCTTTGCGTAATTGCTCTTGGCGAGTTTCTAGTTCTTTATCGCGTTTTGCGTTAAGTTGTTGCAAATTTTCAAATTCTGTATGTTTACGTGCTAACTCAGAATTTAAAAATTCTTTTTCTCGACGAATTTCTTCTCGGTTAGTTTCTATTTTGTTTATGTTTTCTTTTAAATCGACAATTTGAGCAGTAAAAAAATCTTGCTGTTGGGTCTTCTCCTTTTCAACAAGTTGTTTAAAGTTACTAAACTGCGCTTCCAGATTAATATGGCGTTCTTCTAAAGCGCTTTGCATTCCTTTTGTTTTTAACTTGGAGAAATATTGTCCTAAAAAGAAGCCGATTGCAGAAAAAAGCAATGCTGCTAGTATTAAAACGAGGTTGTCGTTCATGTTAATAATTATTAAATGTACAAGCAAAGATAGAAGTTTTGAGCGCATATTTTATCCAGTAGCAGGTAATCCTTAGTTTACTTTAAAATTAGAGTAAGAATTTGATAAAAAGAGCGTCTTAAAACAAATAAGTTAAGTATTAAGTTACTTTTTAACACGCACACGTAAATTAAAAAAGAAGCGCTATTTTTGACTCTACAAAGAAAGCTTTTCTTGTAATTTTTCTTTTTGAATATGAAATCAATGAGAAATCTAAATTCAAAACATAGTAATACATACAAAGCATGTTTATATTATTTACAGGGCTATCTGGTGCTGGAAAATCAACTTTAGCTGATAAGTTGAACCAAAAGCTTATACAAAATGGCGTAAAATCTTATGTTTTAGATGGTGATGTGCTTAGAAAAGGTATAAATAAAGATCTTAATTATACTGAAGATGACAGAAGAGAAAACTTAAGACGCATGGCAGAGATATCGAAATTATTTTTGCAGACAGGCACTGTAGTTTCTGCAGCTTTTATAGCACCATATGAAACGAGTAGAGAGTTAATTAAAACTATAGTTGGTGCAAGAAATTACATAGAAGTGTTTGTGAATACAAGTCTAGAAACTTGTAAGAAAAGAGATGTTAAAGGGTTGTATAAGAAAGCAGGGAATAATGAAATAAAGAATTTTACTGGTGTTAATGCACCTTATGAAGTTCCCCAAAAGCCAACGTTAGAAATTAACGAGTCTCAAAATATTGAAACAGCTGTAGAAATTGTGTTCTCTTTGATAATGAACAGAATTTGATGCCTCTCCAATTTGAAAATAATAAAACAAGATATTAAGGTTGGCAACTACTTTTTTACCTTAAAGCTCCCCGTAGCAGCATCAAAAGCAATTAAATCTTTAGGGAAAAGTGTGTTAAATGTACCTTTTTTTATGTGATTGCAGGGGGTGTCTATAATTATACTGTCGGGCATCATAACAATTAGAGCGTCACACAGTTGTATGGTTAAATCAATTTCATGGGAAGAAAATACAATAGTCTTTCCCGTAGTTTTCGTAAGGTTTTTAAGGAGTTTTAAAGTATAGGCCTTGTAGTATAGGTCTAAATGTGCGGTGGGCTCATCTAAAACAACAATATCTGTATCTTGAGCCAATGCACGAGCAATCATAACTTTCTGTAGTTGGCCGTCGCTCAATTCAAGACATATTTTAGACTTTAAATTTTCAATGCCTACAAGTGCAAGGGCTTTATTTGTAACAGAGATATCGCTTGGTGTAAGATTACCTATCCAATTTGTATAAGGTTGCCTGCCGAGGGCAACAAGCTCAAAAACAGATAGGTTTTTAGATGCCAAAGGCTCCGTAAGGACTACACTTATGGTTTTTGCTAAGCTATTGGCTGTATACCGCTCTAATAACTTGTTCTTAATATAGATTTCTCCAGATAATGGAGGTTGTACTTTGGTTAGGGTCTTTAGCAGGGTAGATTTGCCAATACCATTACCACCAATAATACCAATAAGTTCTCCAGGTTGCAGTTCTATACTAATGTTTGAAGCTATGCTTGTAGTCGATTTTTTAGAACTGTAGCCTATAGCCAAATTACGGGTACTTATTACGGGTATTGTATCTTTACCAGGCATATTGCAGAAGATTTTAAATTAAAATACCATTTTTCGTTTTCTTACCAGTAGCCAAATTACCATAGGCGCACCAAAAAGTGCTGTAACAGCGTTTATGGGTAGTGTTAAATCGCTATTTGGCAACTGCGCAATGGTATCGCATACCAGCATAATTATAGCGCCAAATAAAAACACAGACGGAAGTAGTATTTTATGATTTGAGGTTCGAAATACTTGCCTTGTAATGTGTGGTACAGCCAAACCTACAAAAGCAATAGGGCCTGTAAAAGCAGTTAACGTTCCAGCCAACAAACTTGTAGCTATAATAATAAGCAGGCGGCCTTTTTTTAAATTCAGACCTAAACTTTTAGCATAGTTTTCTCCCAATAGCAGGCTATTTAGTGTTTTTATAGTGCTTATACTAACTGCTATGCCGAGCGTGTATATGCTGCCCAAAATAGAGAGTTCTTTCCATGATAAATTACCTAAACTCCCAAAGCCCCAAAAGAAATACTGCTGTAACTCTTCAGCAGAACTAAAATACGAAAGTACGTTAACTACTGCGGCAGTTATGCTTCCAAACATTAAGCCTATTATAAGTATGGCCATGGTATCTCTTACCCTAATAGATGTTAGCATTACAGTTAGGAGCACCAAAAAGCTACCTAACGTAGCAGCAATAACGATACTCCATTTCGAGGCTAAAACACCTAAGAAAATACCACCAAATAAGGAGCTGCCCATAGTAACTAATGCTACACCTAAACTAGCACCAGAGGTTATGCCAAGTACAAAAGGCCCTGCTAATGGATTTCTAAATAAAGTTTGCATTAAAAGTCCAGAAATGCCTAAACCAGAGCCTACAATAATTGTGGTTATAGCTTTGGGTAATCGATAATCTAAGATAATATGTTGCCATGATGTGGGCGTGTTGTCTCCTAACAATATGCCGATAATTGCATTAAACGGTATAGATACAGAACCTAAGGCCAGATTTACGATAAAACATAGAAATAATACGCAAAGTAATAACGTAAAACTAACTGTGTATGGTATTTTTTTCTTCAACTAATCTAAACGTTTAAAAAAGAAATTAGTGTAATTTTTTAGTAATTTAGGGTGTGCTATATTTATAATATCTTTTAGAATAATATCTGGTCGTAGTGGACCTAATTCGTAATATAACAATCCACCTTTAGCTCCAACAGTTTTAGTGTAAGTGTACACAGTATTAGTTTTAAATGCGTTGAAATAGCTGTAGCCAGTATGTTGCTCTAACATTTGTGCTTTGGTTTTAAAAGCACCAGCACCAATCCAAAGTTCTGCATTTTGCGCCTTTTCCAAAACATTTTCAAAATTTAATTGTAGGCTACCATTGGCCGTATTGTTTTTCCAAACATAATCTGTGTGTGCATCTTTTAAATACTTTGCGACAAAACTGTGTCCTCCAGGAATATTCCAAACGTCTTTAAACATGGATCCAGAAGTTACTACAGGTTTCTTTGTAATGTTAGAGGCTAGTGCTTTGGCTGTAGTATAGTTTTTAACAATACCGTTAAAAATACTATCGGCCAAAATATCCTTTTCATAAAATGCCGCAATAAATTTTAACCATTCTGCGCGTCCTAAAGGGTGCGCTTCTGTCCAAGCACCATCTAGAACTACTGGAATGCCTAATTTTTGTATTTGGTTTAGTGTTTTATGATTGCCATTTACAGAAAAACCGATAACCAGATCTGGCTGCAATTCCAACAGCCGCTCCATATTTATATCTATATCACTATTTAAATCTACAATAGCACCTTTGTCTATTCGCGCTCTGGTTTTAGCAGAAGATATGTATTTTGTGTTGGGAAAAGCCACTAAAGTAGTATCTACATTTAAATACTCTAATGCAGGTATGTTTGTCGTAGACATTACAACTACTTTTTTTATGGGCAGTTTAATAACGGTTGTGTTTTCAGTTCTTGGACTGTAGTCTTGTCCAGGTTTTAGCAATACGTAATTTAGGGTATCTTTGCTTTTTGGCCATGGAGAGGTAACAGTTATCGTTTTATGTGTGCCGTATTCTTTAATGTTAAACCCTGTGGCAAACTTTAAGTCTAAAGGCTCTACAACACGGGGCGTAGAGTTATCAATAGAGGGATTGCTCTTTTTTTTGCAAGACACAAACATTGTTAGTACTAAAGCAAATATGAATATAAAACGCATTAAAAAACTTTATAGCCAAAGGTCTTCATTTTTTTTGTAATACCGTACAGTTAAAGCTACTTTTGGATAAGATTTGAAATTATGGGTAATTTTTTATGTTCGTGGAGTGGTGGTAAAGACAGTTGCTATGCTTTTTACAAGGCGAAAATCGCAGGGTATACGCCCAAGGTACTTTTAAATGTAATGAACGAACATGGAGACCGCTCAAGATCTCATGGTATTTCTAAACATATATTAGAAGCACAAGCGAAAGCCATTGGTTTACCAATTCATTTTTTTAATAGTACTTGGGAAACTTATGAAGAGAAGTATATAAGCAAGCTAAAATATTTGACTCATATTTACCCTATTACACATACTGTATTTGGCGATATAGATATAGAGTCGCACAGAGCATGGGAAGAAAAAGTGTCTCAAGCAGCACATTTGCAAGCTGTTTTACCTTTGTGGCAAGGCCAGAGAAAACAATTGGTTTTAGAGATGATTGCCTGCGGCATAGAAGCTATAATTGTATCGTGTAACGCTACGTTGGGCGAAGCATTTCTTGGTAAAGTTATTAATTTGGACACACTAGCTTTGTTGGAAAAAGCAGGTGTAGATGTTTGTGGCGAAAATGGAGAATTTCATACCCTAGTAGTAAATGCGCCTTTTTTTAAAGCACGTTTAGACGTAACTGTGGTTGCTAAAACGATAACGCCTAAGCGTAATTATCATTTTGCAACATTAGAGTTAAATGGAGGTTAAAAGTTGCGTTTTGCCCTCTTTTACTGCTAAGTGAAACACATCTCCATAATTTACTTTGATATTAAAGGAGTCTTTTAAGGAGGTATGAGTTATGTTAGCCAAAATAGCTCTAATAGGACCGGCATGAGTTACTATAATTATGGTGTCTGTACTGGTGTTTTTTGCCTTAATAGCGTTAAAGCAGTCGAGTACACGTTGGTTTAAATCGAGATAAGATTCACCTTGAGGAACAGGTGTGTTAACAAAATCGGTCATCCAAGGTGTTAGTTCGTCTTGAGAAATCGTGTTCCAAGGTTTCAGTTCCCAATCGCCAAAATTAAGCTCTTTTAACCTATTGTCTGTACTTATTGTGTCTGCCAAAGTTTTAGCCAGTAAAACACAGCGTTTTAAGGGGCTACTATATATTTTAAGTGTCTTGTCGATAGGGATTTTAGCGCTTACAATTTTAAATTCGTTTAACATTGTATCTGCCAAATCAATATCGCTCTGTCCATAACACACGCCTTTGTTTATATGAGGTTTGGTGTGTCTTACAAGATAAATTTCCATAGTACTAATAGGCTTAAATAAAATACGATTTCAGAAAATTGTTGTACAGCGCCTGCACAATCTCCTGTTTGTCCTCCTAGCCATTTTTTAAATTTAGCACCTAGAAATACTTTAGAAAGGTAGCAGGGCAAAAGTGTTAAAAACACCCAAGGTGTATTAAAACATAAAAGCGGGGCTACACCAAAACAGGCGTTAAGTAATAACATGCCTCTACTTATAGTTTTAGCAGCGGGTTTTGCCTTACTATCGTCTGTGTCTCTAACATAAGGGTGCGTGTAAATTAATGTTGTAGCTATAAATCTGCTTAAGCTATGGCCACAAATAATTGCTAGGGGAATGTGTGTAACAGGCATGGTACGAAGTGCAAAAAATTTAAAAGCAAGTATTAAGATCAATCCAGCAGCCCCATATGTGCCCAAGCGCGAATCCTTCATAATTAAAAGGATTTTAGTTTTGGTCCAACCGCCTCCTAAACCATCGCAAACATCGGCAAAACCATCTTCATGAAATGCTCCTGTGGCGTATATAGTGGCTAGCATACTACATAAAATTGCAATTTCAACAGGGAAAATTAGTACGCTAAAATAGAAGCTTAAAGCACCTATTATACCTACTATAATTCCTATTAAGGAAAAGTACTTAGAACTTTGTTTTAAAAATTCAGCATCGTGGTTAACCCATTTTGGGCAGGGAATGCGTGTAAAAAACATCATAGCTGTTAAAAAAATTTGCAGCTCTTTTTTCATCTGTTTACATGTTAAGGGTTTTCAAGCGTTATATGCGATTCGCTTCCAAATAGTTTAGTGTGCATTACCATTTTCAGGTTGTATATGTTTTAAGGTGCCCCGCTTACACCAGCAGTTTCAAAACTTGCCATATTATTTAAAAAATTAACAGCGGCTTTTAGTAGAGGTATTGCTAAAGCAGCACCGGTACCTTCTCCTAAACGTAAGCCAAGAGATAACAAAGGCGTAGCTTCTAGAGCTTTTAACATTGCTTTATGGCCTTGTTCTTGAGAGTTGTGCGCAAAAATACAATAGTCTATAACTTCGGGGTTTATCGCTTTTGCAGCAAGTAATGCAGCAGTAACTATAAAACCATCTACCACAATAGTTATTTTAAGTTCAGCAGCTTTTAAAAATGCACCGCAGAGCATTACAATTTCAAAACCGCCAAAGCAAGATAGCGCTTCCATGGGGGTTTTGGGGTTGTGTGTTTTATAAACGTGAGATAAAATGGCGGTCTTTCGTTTTATACCTTCTGTATCTAGTCCTGTGCCAGAACCTACACAGTTTTCTACAGGCGTTTTGGTAAAATATGCCATTAGTAATGCAGCCGAAGACGTATTTGCTATGCCCATTTCTCCAAAACCAACAGTATTGCAACCCTTACTGTGTATGTGTTCTATAATATTCCCAGCTTTGATTGTAGCGTCTTGGCACTCGGTTAAAGACATGGCAGGTGCATTTTCGAAGTTTTTAGTACCTAATGCTATCTTAGCATTTATAATGTCTAAATTTTTATCGAAACTGTGGTTAACACCCGCGTCTACAATCTTTAAATCTATACCGTTGGTCTTGCTAAATACGTTTATGGCAGCGCCGCCGTTTACAAAGTTGTATACCATTTGTGCAGTAACTTCCTGAGGAAACGGATTAACTTCATTTTTTTTGGCAATTCCATGATCTCCAGCAAAAACAACTATTGTAGGTCGAGTTAACTTTGGTGTTAATGTTTGCTGTATGTTGCCTATCTTAAAAGCAATTTGTTCTAATACACCCAAAGCGCCTAGAGGTTTTGTTTTTGTGTCTATTTTATGCTGAAGCGCTTCTTTAAAAGCTGTAGTTGTCATAATTATTTAAGTGTTAAAGGTATTCCAGAAATCATTACTGTGGCTTTGTGGGCGTGTTGGGCTATGTGCTGATTCATCCAACCTTGAAGCTCTGTAAATTGTCTTCCTTTCTCGGTTTGCGCATGTACTCCCATACCTATTTCGTTAGAAATAATAAGGATAGTAGCATCTATGCTTAACAATTTATCAAATTCGTTTTTCGCTAGTTCTAAGCTCTTTTCAATATCGTAATTCGTATCCACAAAAAAATTAGTAAGCCAAAGTGTTACGCAATCTATAACTACAACATCTTTAACTTGTATTACCTTAGATAAGTTTTTTTCTTCTTCTACAGAGGTCCAACGGTGGTCTCTGTCTGCAATATGCCTATCGATGCGGGAACGGTGGTTACCGCCCCAAATACGAGATGTGGCCACATATTTTGGAGCTTGAGATAAGGTTAAGGCTAAGTTTTGTGCAAAGCTACTTTTTCCAGAGCGTTCTCCACCAGTAATGTAATGTATCATGGTTTTTTAAGCAATTGTAATCTATTACAGCAAAGATTGCTCTTTTTTTAATAAATAATCACATAAATAGTTTCAATTCTAAAAATAGAACCTACATTTGCAGCGAATTTTGGTGCTGTACAATTTTATTGTATGACTTAAAAGGGAATCTAGTTAAATGCTAGAGCTGTACCCGCAACTGTAAGCTATTAAGCTTTGTATTAAACTTCAAAAAAAATGTCACTGTTGTGCTCAGCATAATGGGAAGACCTAATACAAGGACGCAAGCCAGGAGACCTGCCTTAATTCAAACAAATAAGTTAAACTTTCGGGATAAAAGTTTACGTATGGATACATGCGACTCTCGAGCAATTTTACATTAAAAATGAAAAATTACAAAGTAGTGTTAGGCTTACTGGTATTAGGTATGCCTGGAATTGGATTTGCACAAGATGTAGACCAAACAGAATTAGAAAAACTTGATGAAGTGGTTATTACAGATTCTCGTTTTGCGTTAAAACGTGAGAATTCTGGAAAAACAGTAATTAAAATTTCTAAAGAAGAGATAGAACGCAACCAAGGGCGTTCTGTAGCACAATTAATTAACGCCCAGTCTGGATTTGAGATAGGTGGAAGCAGAAATGTTCAAGGCCAAAACCTTGGTGTATCCGTGAGGGGTGGTGCTAACCGACAAGTTTTGGTTCTCATAGACGGTGTGCAAGTAAGTGACGCTTCTCAATTTGGTGGTAATTATGATTTTAGACTTTTAAATTTAAATCAAATAGAATCTATAGAAATTATTAAGGGGGCTGCGAGTACTTTATATGGAAGCGGTGCAGCTACAGCAGTAATTAATATTACAACCAAAAAACCTACCAAAAAAAACATACAAGCGGTATTGACTTCTGTAATTGGTACAAACCAATCTGAAAGCGATCAAGATTACGATATTGCAGATTTTAATAACAGTGTAGCTTTAAGTGGTACACTTAATAAATTTACTTATAGAGCTAATTTCGACCAACAGTTTTCCGAAGGTATTTCTGCGGCAATTGCAGAGAATGCAGCAGATGATCCATATTTGAAAATAAGTGCAGACATCAATTTGGGGTATGCGTTCAGTGATGCTTTTAGTACAAATGTTTATGGTAATATTACAGACATAGAATCTGATTTCGATGGAGGTGCTTTTTTCGATGCGGAGAATGTCTTTAATAGTAAGCAATCTCGTATAGGGCTAGCCTCTAAGTTTAAATATGAGAATGGAAGTATAAACCTAAATTTAGCATACAGTGAATACGAAAGTACATTTGAGTCTGCTACTTTTCTAACAGAATTGGTTTCAAACAATAGTGTAATAGATCTTTATAATAAATACATATTCAATGATAAATTTCACACCATTATCGGAGTTAACGCCAGCGAGAACAAAGCAGAATTTGCAGATTTTGAAACATTTACAACTGTAGATCCTTATGCAAATGTAGTGTATGTGTCTGATTTTGGTTTAAATATTAATGCCGGTGGACGTTTAACGAACAATAGTGAGTTTGGTACACAGTTTACGTACAACGTTAACCCTTCGTTTACAATAAAACCTTCAGATACTAAGTACGCAAAGTTTTTTGCAAGCTATAGCACATCATTTATCACACCATCATTGTCTCAGTTATTTGGATTCTTTTCAGCTAACCCTGACTTAGAACCAGAAGAAAATACAACCATAGAGGGCGGGATAGAGTTTAAATTAAGCTCTAATTTAAGACTTTCAGGTTTGTTTTTTACAAGAGACGAGGAAAGTACTATATTATTTGGTAATACTATTTTAACGAATGCAGAAGAAGATGTTACTGCACGGGGTGTAGAAATAGAATTAACAGCAAATCCTATAGAGAAGCTTCAAATTACAGCCAATTACACATTTACAGAGTTTGATGAGCAACAAGCATTTCGTATACCAAAACATAAAGCGAATTTGAATCTTGGATATGATTTTTCAGATAAAACCTTTGCATCCTTAGCTTATCAATTTACTTATGATAGGTTAGTTCAAGATTTCAGTACATTCCCAGATACATCATTACTCACGCTAGATAGCTTTAGCATATTTAATTTGTATGCTAGCCATACGGCATTAGAGAATACAGTAAAGTTTTTTGCTGGTGTTGATAACGTTTTAAACGAAGATTTCCAAGATGTACTAGGATTTACGTCTTTAGGGCGTAATGTTAGATTAGGATTACAGCTTACGTTTTAATAAAGTTTATTTAAAACACTAATACTGAAAAATGCTACGGAAACGTAGCATTTTTTAGTATTACAACAATTTGAATTTAAAGCAAAACCTACAAAAGTGTTGTGTTTTTAGCTCGGCACTAAATCGCAATACCAAACACCATATGCATCTGCTTTACAAATTGAATCGTCTTCATCCTTGGGCGTATTGTATTCTCTAAACACCTTTTCTCCAACAGTAAATGTAATGGGCGTTTTAAATATTGGGCCATCAAAACAAAAGGTATGAAATTCGCCGTTTTCGCCACAGGGGTCTACACCTTCTGGGAGTGAACTTATAAAGTTTTCGTCGATTACTGTTCCCACAAAATCCTCTCCAAAGTATTTTGAGTTGGCACATACAACAATGGTTTTAAAACCAAGATCTAAAAATTCTTTAAGTAGTGCTTTGGTATCTCTTTTCCAAATAGGAAAAATAGCGGTAATGCCTTTTTTTGAGAGTTGGGTTTGCCTGTATGTTCGCAAATCTTCAAGAAAAATATCTCCAAAGGCGGTATGGGTAAAACCATTAGCCTTTAGCGCAGAAACTGTTTGGTTCATTTTGTCTTCGTAAAGTGCCATGCTAGGCATTTCAGGAAGCTCAATACGGCTAGATTTAATACCTAGGGCATTAGTTTGCGCAATGAGTAATTCATTTCTTAATCCATGCATAGATACCCTGTTATAGTGGCTATTTACCGTTGTAACAAGTTCTTCTACTGTATAAGATTTATTTTGTAATAAATGGTACAATGCCAGAGCAGAGTCTTTACCTGTACTCCAGTTAAAATACGTTTTATGTGGTTTCAAAACTTAAGATTTGCAGTTAAATTAATCAATAAACATCCCACCTTCGTTTGTATTGAAATCATCTTTATTTAATATAGGGAAAGCAGTAGGTGCATTTCGCAATTGTTTTTTAGTTGAAGACGAAGACGATTTTAGTGTGCGGCCAAGAATATTCTCTAAAGCAATGGCTAACATAGGTTCATTTACGTTACCAATAGTACCAAGATTAAAAACGTCTTCAAAATAGCTAATATTTGGAGGTAATCCAGTTTTAGGCACGCTAATACCATCTCTGTTTATACCATTTGCAATAATTGGTTGTATGGCGTATGTGTGGTTAGGATTAGGGTTTTGTCTCGAAAAATCTGGAGAATCGTAGAAAGTTCGAGAGGCCTGTGTTTTACCGTTTGTGTTAGAGCCTATGTGTATTACGTTTACGTAAGAGGATAAACCATTTATTAGGCCTTCGCTTGCAGATGCCGATAGGCCTGTAGCTAAAACATAAACAGTATTTAACCCCAAACTGTTAATGCTGGCCCCACTAGATAAGGTATTTAGATAATTAAAATCTGTATTGCTTTGTTGCTGGGTTTCGTTAAACACCAAACGCTGAAATACATCTCCCGTAAATTGACCTGTAATCATACTAGCCAAAGCAGTTGCTACAGGAACGGAGCCTCCAGGGTTATATCTTAAATCTAAAACTAATTCTTGTATGTTATTTGCCCTAAAGTTGGCAAAAGCTGCATTTAAAGCTTCATCGGAATTTCTAATAAAGCCGTTATACATTAAATAACCTATGTTTTGTCCTTGTGCTTCTATAACATCTGCTCTAAAAATAGGGTTCTCTACAAATTCAGTTTTAGTAATAGTAATATCTTCGCCAGTAGGGCTAATAAAATCATCACTAGTGTCCTCTGGCGTGCCATTATCGTCTAGTACACCCATATTTAAAGTAAAAGTATCTGGCTGTAGTAGCGTAGCAATGTTATCTTCGGTTAGTCTTATACCGTTTACAGCAAAAAATATATCACCCCGTTGCAATCCATTTAAGTCTGCATTACTTTCTGGCAATACCAACCTAACAACCCCGATAACATCTGTAGTACTATTTGGTGCAAAAGCACGGTAAATTTCCATACCACTGGTAACAGATACCCCTCTAAAGTTTTGTTCAAGGGCGAAAAAATCATCTACAATCCAGCTAAAACGGTCTACATTTTGTCTATCAAAAATAAGGCTGTTAAATAAAGCTTCTGTAGATTCAAAACTATTTAAGTATTCAAGATAAGCACTGCTGCTTGTACTTGGAAATCTGTCGTCTGCTAAATCGGGTATTTCACTTTTATACAGGTAAAATTGATTCATTGCCTGCCACACAAAATCGTTAACGCTACTGGTTTCTATAGGTTCGTCGTCTCTATCTTCAAAACAACTTGTTGTAACTAAGGTTAGTAGTAATAGTAATGGGTATATCTTTTTCATTTTAACAGCTTTATAATTCCAATCTACAAAACCTTAAAATTACTCACATTATTGTACAATAAAAAATAATAACAAGAATACTCTATGTACAGGCATAAAACTTAACTTTATTTTAAGTAAAGTCGAGTTTAAAGCGTGTTAGAACGTTACATTATTTAGTAAGCAATTTAAAAAAGAGTATATTTATCCTCTTAAATTAGGGGTTGTAATATGTAATTTATGTGCATGCAATCTATGATTTTAAGCTTTACAAGTATAAACACAAATACTTATAGAAAAAATGCATAAACGATTAGGTGTTACATTGGTTGTTATACTGCTGGTAATGACAGTGTTTTTAAGCTATAACAAACCGAAGTATGCCGCTAATAAATTGGGTACGGTTAGTACACCTGAGGATGCTGTAGAAGAGGTTACAAAAGCATTAAAAATGATTTCGTTGTACATGAATAAAGCCTCAAAAACTTTTAATTACCTCGGAAAATTAGACGAAGGTCAAAAAAGTTTCAGGCATTTAAATAAAGTCGAAAATGCTGTACAAATAATTTTCAAACCTATTACAGAGTGAGATTAATCTTAAAATCACTATATTAAGTCTCTATTAGAAAGCCATAAACTTCTAATTAACATGCCTCCAAACCTAAAACAAATACTAATGAGAACACTACTTTTTATAATTGCGATGTTTTGGCTGCCAATTTCTGTTTTGGCTCAAAATACCATTTTTGAAACATATAGTAACAGTCCTGAAGTTACTTATGTAAACATTAAACCTAAAATGTTTCAAATGATTGCTAATATAGGCATTGATACAGACGATCCTGAGGCAAAGTTATATATGGATATGGTTAAGAGCATAACCAGTTTTAAAACAATGGTTACTCAAAATAAAACTATCGCTCTAGAAATGTCTAAATGGGTTGGCTCTCGATCTAACAACTTAGAAGCTTTAATGGAATTTAAAGAAGACGGTGCTAAAGTGAATTTTTATGTAAAATCAGGCAATGATTCCAACCATGTGAAAGAGCTTTTAATTTTTGTAAACGCCCAAACTATGGCAGCAGATTATAAAACAAAAGATGGCAAATACAAGGCAGAAACTATTGTTGTTGCCATGACGGGTAATATAGACCTTAGTCAGGTTTTTAAGCTTGCTCAAAAAATGAATATTCCTGGAGGAGAACATTTAAAACAATGAGACTGATCTTGACTTTTGTTTTTAACCGAAAATAAGTTGAAATTTAACCAGATGAGGTGTTTTTTGAAGTTCATAGCAGCGTTACGAACGAAAAAAGTAACGAAAAATCGGTGAATTTCAGTCATTTTTTAGGAAATAGATAAAGTTAAGATGAGTTCTATATTAGTACATCTGATAAATTTAAGTAGTTTTTATAAAATTAAGTTTAGAAACATTTGTCTAAGCTAAAATTCCCATAATTTATCGTGTACGTTTTTATGGGATATACTTTAAAAAACTAATGTTTAGAGATTAGAGTTCTGCTAATTCCTTTAAACTCGTATTAGAGTTCTATTATAGTGTATTTCCTGAATTTAGAAGATTTAAATACAAAAGATACAACCGCTTTATTTTTCTATTAAATTATAAGTATAAGTTATGCTTAACGTGTAATAGAAGTCTGCAATTTCGACTAAAGTCATCATAAAATCTGGAGCATTTACAGGCAGATGCTCGATAAAAAGATAAGTCTGGGCTAAAAAGTAAGGTATAGATAAAAGATTATATAAATTTGCAAAAAATTACATCTTAAAAAAAAACATAATTAATTTATTTACAATTACTTAAGTGTTAGTTGTAAATGTTTTTTAGTACGGGTTTAAATGCCGTCGAGTAATTGTAGTAAAACTAAAAACGAAAACATGCTAAAGTGTATTATTGTTGACGATCAAGAGAGGGATAGGGAAAATTTAAGACTTCTCTTAAAAACATACTGCCCAGATGTAGACGTCTTGGCAGAAGCTAACGATAAAATTTCTCTTAGCAAAGTTTTAAGTTGTAACAAGCCAGATGTTATTTTTCTCGATATTGAAATTGGTAAAAGCACGTGTTTTGATATTATAGACGATCTAGGTTTACAAACAATGGATTTTAAAATAATATTTGTTACAGGATCTGAAAATTATGCCATTAAAGGTTACAGTTATAATGGTATAGATTATATTTTAAAGCCTATACTTCCAGAACAATTAATTAAGGTTGTACACAAAGCAAAACAATTGATTGCAAATAATGGCGTAGCCAGCGAAAAAATGATTGAAAGTATTAGCGCTATGTACGAGAAAAAAGCAGATACTAAAATCCATATTAAGGATGGCAAAAATGTGTATTTAATTAAAACGGAAAACATACTGTGTTTTATTGGAGGACGAAATTACACTACAGTAAAATTATTAGATAAAACAGAAATAGTAACAATACAAAAACTAAAAGATTTCGAAAAGCAACTAACTAAAGACAAGTTTTTGAGGGTGCATCGTTCTTATATTATAAATACCTCTCACATAACATCTTTTTCCCGAGACGACGGGTATTCGGTATTTTTAAACAACGATTTACAGATTCCTGTGTCCAAAAATTACAAAAAAGACTTGGTGTCTCTAGTACACATAGAATAGGAAATAGAAAACCTAAATCAACCACAAATACCTTAGTTCCAAACACGTGAAATTAGCATTCTCCAGAAAATTAATAGCATTTATTTTCTTTTACATTTGCCTTGTCGCCAAGCTATACAGCCAAAGTTATTATCCCTTAGAAGATATATTGTTTTTAGAAGACAAGACACAAAAGTTTAATGTATCGAAAGAGAGCGATAGTGTACTTTATTATAATGCAATTATCTGCAAAAAACTTGAACATAATTTAGACAAAAGCTTAAAAGCCAATAACAATGCTCTAGCACTAAAGTATGGTGTTCCTTATTTAAAAAAACTGGTAGACAACTCGAATAGAAAGGACTCGCTAAACATAAACGTTGCTAAAAGCATATTACCAAGTGCACTAAAATTAAGAGATACATTAGCACTGGTAGATATCTATTTTAATTTAGGAAAATCTTGTTACTATGTTAACGACTTTGTTAACAGTGTGCTCTATTTAAACGAGGCCATGCATGTCTTGGATACAACAAAAATAAAAGATAAAGCTTTTGAAATTTATTACCAATTGGGGCGCTCTACCTCTTCTTTTAATAGAAAAGAAGCTATAGAACACTATAAAGCGGCAGAACAATTTGTTCCTTTTGTAAACGACGCCAGAAAAAACAGGTATTATTTAACAATGACGGCTGTTTTATCTCATTTACCATTAGAACAAACACGACCTTATTTTGAATTGTTAAAAGCGTATAGCGATATAGAAGGAGATAAAAAACAAGCTGTTTCTTATTACAATAATTTGGCTTATGCCTATTTAGAAAACAACAGGGCAAAAGAAGCAAAAGCAATTTTAGAAGAAAACCTACCTTGGTGCAGTTTAGTAAACGATTTTAAAGGTTGCGAACAGCATTTTGGAGCTTACTATTACCATACTACAGGTGCTATAGAGAGGGCACTTGGCAATTACGAAATAGCTTTAAAATGTTTTAATTTGGCTTTAGATATTGCCAAAATGCGTAACGACTACGAAGATATTATAGATTACTCCAGAGAAATAGCTAGTATATGTAAAATTACAAAAGATTACGATAGGGGCTTTAAGGTCTTGTTACCATTAAAAGCTTATGCAGACAGTTTAGCAGCTAAAGAAATAGAAAAGCAAGTTAAAAAGAAGCAAAGTGAAAATTTATTAAAGAAAGAAAAAAAGGTTGTAAAAGCACTTACAGTAGAGAATGCCAAAATAAACGTAACAGTAAGCCGTTTAACATTGCTACTGTTTTTTCTGGTATTTTTAATAGTAGTTGCATTTGGTCTCTATGCTTTTGCAAAACTGCGACAAATAAGAATAAAGCAAGCCCTTAACTTAAACCAATTGCAAAACCTTACTGCTGCAATGAATCCTCATTTTTTATTTAATAGTTTTAGTGCGCTTCAAAACTTAATATTGAATAACGATACCATAGCAGCCAACAATTATATGGCCAATTTAGCCCGATTAATCAGGCATTTTTTCTACTCTTTCGAGCATATAAACATACCTTTTCAAAAAGAAATTGAAATTTTAGAATCTTACTGTAAGCTAGAAGCTTTAAGGCAACATAAAGAGTTCTCTTATACCATTACAGTGTCTCACGACTTAAAAGAAGAACAATTTTTTATCCCTTCTATGTTAATACAACCTATAGTTGAAAATGCATTTAAGCACGCTTTTACCGAAAAAGATAAAGTGTATAACTTAGAAATAAGCTTCAAGAATACACTTAATACAGATTACATAAAATGCAGAATTAAAGACAATGGTGTTGGGAGAGTACAGGCCCAAAAAGTAAAACAATCCTCGCACCACCTATCAGTCTCTTCAAGAAACTTAGATGAAAGAATTAAAATTATACAGAAGCAATTAAAAAAAGAGGCTTCCATTACAATTATAGATCTAAAAGATGATGAAGGTAATCCTAAGGGCACAGAAGTAATGTTAGTACTTCCAAAAATTCATAAAACTGCAAATTTCAATAGCGCTACTTTAATAAAAAAGGGATAAAAACAGTTGTTTTACCTAAAAAACAAAGACGTTCACCTATAATCACATGTCTCCATAAACAGTTCTTATATATTTGCAGTATAGTAATTGCTAAGAGGAAGAGGAAAACACTAAGCAACAACTAGCAAATTTTCTTTGAGATTAAGTATTATTACATTAAAACCATTAAAATGCATTCTAATATTAATTTAGAGTGCATTTTTGCTTTTAAAGCCTTATTGAACCAAAAAGGAGTTACAGTAAGGTGAGCAGGGTATGATACGATTTACATTACAATGAGGTTTCTTTTTTGCTGTTTCTACATTAAAAATAGAGTCTTAACTACGACTAAGCTTTGGGTTATAGCCTTAGACTAGCAAAAAACAATTCAACATATCTACACCAAATTATTAGTTCTAGAACTTACGATTTAAGCATAAAAAAAGCCAAGTTCGAATATTTAAATACTCAAACTTGACTTTAGATTTTATAAAACAATTACTGTACGTTTTTCTTATCGTGTTCTTTGCGTATTAGTACGTGCACGTATAAAAGATTAAATACAATTACAATAAAAATTACTGTAAGTATAGTTAATACCAAAAAGTTCTCTAAAATATCTAATATCCCGAAAATAAATAACCCTCCAGCTAAAAGCCCCGTTAAGATAATAGACTGTTTATCGTTTAACAACATTGTTTATTTAAATTTAAATACCAGTATAATTGCTAGGTGTTATTTGCTTTAATTCTGCCTTTATAGCATCAGAAACAGATAAAGTATCGATAAAGTTTGAAATAGAGTTTTGGTTAATCTTTTCGTTTGTTCTAGTTAAACCTTTTAAAGCCTCGTATGGGTTAGGGTAGGCCTCTCGCCTTAATATAGTTTGTATAGCCTCTGCAACTACAGCCCAATTATTTTCTAGATCGTCGTTAAATTTACTTTCGTTTAACAATAGTTTATTTAACCCTTTAAGTGTAGATTTAAAGCCTATAATGGTATGTCCAAAAGGCACCCCTACATTTCTTAAAACAGTACTGTCTGTTAAATCACGTTGCAATCTAGATATAGGAAGCTTGGCAGAAAGATGTTCAAAAATAGCATTAGCAATACCTAAATTACCTTCAGAGTTTTCAAAATCTATAGGGTTTACTTTATGAGGCATTGCAGAGCTGCCAACTTCTCCTTTTTTAATTTTCTGCTTAAAATAATCCATAGATACATAAGTCCAGATGTCTCTATCTAAATCTATAAGTATGGTATTTATACGCTTTAAAGTATCAAAAAGCGCTGCCATATGGTCGTAGTGTTCTATTTGTGTGGTAGGGAAAGAATGGTGCAAGCCTAATTTTTCCTGTACAAATGTACTACCAAAGTGTTTCCAGTCTATATTAGGGTATGCCACATGGTGTGCATTAAAATTACCTGTAGCACCGCCAAATTTTGCAGCACTAGGGATGTCGTTAAGCAAGTTAAATTGCGCTTCTAAACGAACTACAAAAACTTCAATTTCTTTGCCTAAGCGTGTTGGAGAAGCAGGTTGCCCATGTGTTCTTGCTAGCATAGGTACAGCAGCCCAATCGTTAACCAATGTTTTAAGCTTGTCCAAAATTATAAGATACTCAGGTACATAAACAGCGTTTAAGGCCTCCTTTATACTTAAAGGAATAGCTGTATTATTAATATCTTGAGAGGTTAATCCAAAATGAATAAACTCTTTATATGCCGAAAGCCCTAAAGCATCAAATTTTTCTTTAATAAAATACTCAACAGCCTTAACATCGTGGTTCGTAACGCTTTCAATAGCTTTTATAGCCAAGGCATCTTCCGAAGAAAACGACTTGTAAATAGCTCTAAGTGCATCGAAAATAGAAGCATCAACCGTTTCTAATTGAGGTAAAGGCACTTCACATAGTGCAATAAAGTATTCTATTTCTACTAAAACACGGTATTTAATCAATGCTTCTTCAGAAAAATAAGGCGCAAGCGCATCTACTTTATTTCTATAGCGCCCATCTATTGGCGATATGGCGTTAAGTGGTGATAATGACATATTTGTTTTGAATTTTAAGGATGCAAATATAGTTTATTTTAACCTCATTCATACAATAGAACTTTATTTAGGTGCTTTTAACCCAAACTTATTAATAAGAAAATTTATTAGAGCTTTAAACTGCTGCAAACACTAGCTCCGCGCTATGTTTGTTTTATAAATGAGGTGTGTTTTACTTTTTTAGAAGCAAACACAATTCGGCAGCTTGCGTTTACGCTTTCATTTTAGCCAAAATACATCTGGCTCTCGCCTTAAAAACGGCACTTTGAGAGGCATAGTCCTTCTCCAAAATCAATTTTAGCTCGTAATGTATCCATTTTTCGTTTTTACCAAGTATAAACAGCGCTACCATGCTATAGGCTTTCGTAGCTACCTTAACATCCTTAATTAACATATCGAAACAAAACGAAATTATCCGCTCTACATAAACTTCTGTTAGTTTGTCTCTAATAGCGCTATTTTTCTGAGATGCTAAAGTTAATGTTTCGCAAATTTTAGCCAAGGGCCGCAAAGCACTATCATTACAGACAAGATGTAAGTTTTTAGTAAAAACATCTAAATGAGGAATTATAAAGGTAATAGTAGCGCTACAAGTAAACTCTAATACCCAAGCGGCGCGAATTGAAAGTGGATGTTCTGTCTTATATACAAGCAACAAAAGGGCATGAGTTAGTTTTAAATTGTTTTTAATAAGTTTAGAAAAATAGAGGCGACTCTTACGAGAATGATTCGCATGTTGCAATTCGTTATAAAGTTCTGTTACAGTCAAAAAAGGATTTACTATTTTTAAGGCTTCTAAAGTAGAAATATGAAAATTACAAAAAAAATAGGTATAGCAGTTTTAATTGTTTTTGGTATTGGGCAATTTTTTAGACCTGAAAAAAATTCTGGAGATGTTACATTAGTAGAAAGCTTCGAAGCAGAAACAAATGTACCAGAAAATGTAAAACACATTTTAAGAGCCACCTGTTACGATTGCCACAGCAATAACACCAATTACCCTTGGTATAACGCGATTACTCCAGTTAACTTTTGGTTAAACTCGCATATAGAAGAAGGGAAAGAACATTTTAATGTTTCAAAATGGGAAGGTTTAGCTGCGGGGCGTAAAGACCATAAATTAGACGAGTTAATAGAAGAGGTAGAAGAAGGGGAAATGCCTTTAAGTTCTTATAAAATAGTACATGGCAACGCTAGATTGTCTCAAGAGGACATAACGGCAATTATAAATTGGGCTACATTGGCGCGTGTTAAATATGGTTTAGCTTCGAAACCAGAATAAACACTTCTTTTATCAATAAAAGATCAAATTTAATTTAAGTAAGAAAAATACTGATTAAAATAATTAAGAAGAAAAAGAAAAATGTCAAGTAATGCTTTTTAAAATTATTTAGCACCAGTATAAAAATGATAGTAACAAAAAATAATTTTAAAAGTCTACACATCTACCTGTTCTGCACATTATTTCTTTTTTGGACACAAGACTTTTAGTGTACTATTATTTGAAGAGTAATATAGGATATCTCTATTCTTCTATTGGCATTTTATATACTTTGGAGATCAAGACCAAAACTCGTATAGAAAGATAAGCAATTACCGAGAATTCGTTTTTTAGAGATTATTTATTACAGCGGAACATTATAAAATAATAGGTGTTCGCAGCGTTAACAAATATGAGATTAAAATTGTTCATCTTGAAAATTACAACAAATTCAGTTTTCAAGGGCAAAAGTTTATTTTTACCTCTGCTAAACAAGATTACATACCAAAACGTATCAGAATCCTTCATCACATTTTATTCATTTTTCATTGGAGAAAATAAGTGTGGGATGAAATCGATAAGTACTACAAAAAACACAGATGAAAGAGAATGGTAATTTGTAGCTGTAATTACAATAAATGTGTTGCATCTAGATGTCGAAATAATTACCCATATTGGTGTTTTACAAAAAGGAAAAACAGACATAACATGAAACCGATATGGCAATATATCGGTTTTTTTTGTTCGTAAAACCCGTAAAATAGCAGTTTAGAGTATTAATAAGCCTTAGCTATATCTAAGTGCCTGTATGTCTCGGTTGAGAGCGGTTTTTGTTGAAAAACCCAGTAAAAACAAGGGTTAAGGGCATTCCTTTTTAAACCCATATTTTCCGTTTCGCTATGTTTTAATGGGTAACAGGTAGTGGTTTAACGTTTCTTTGTGCTCGTAAAACAATTAATTAAAGAAATGAAAATGAAAAAATTACTATCATTATTACTTCTATCATGTTTTGGTCTAGTACATGGCCAAATCGTGATAAACGAAGTACAGGAAACAGGCTCTGTAGAGCTTAGAAATTTAGGTAGTACAACCGTAGATGTTTCATCGTACTGGTTGTGCGACAGGCCTTCCTATAGGCAATTAAGTTCTTCCAGCATTACAGTAGAGTCTGGAAGTTTAAATTTAGCGCCTAACGCTATTGTAGTGGTAAGCGGTTTTAATTTTATAGACAGCGACGATGGCGAACTAGGATTGTACAGAACAGGTAGTTTTGGAAGTTCTGACGCAATTGTCGATTATTTACAATGGGGTAGTGGCGCTCAAGGTAGAGCAAGTGTAGCTGTAGCAGCAGGTATTTGGCCTTCAGTATCAGACTTTATTCCAGCATTCGATGCTAATTTGTCTTTACAATATTCAGGAGAAGGTAACGCTCCATCTAGTTTTGCAGCAAATACACCAACACTAGGACAAGCTAATGCTAACGTTTGTAATGTAGAAGCAGGAAACATTATTATTAGTGGAGATAGTGCCAGTAATACCACTAGCATTGCTCAAGATGGACTTAGTGCAGTAACATGTGTAGATAACCAAGCAGATAACATTGGTGTAGATATTATATCTGCTGGTGTAGGGAGCAACTTTGGTTTTTTAGTTACAGATGCTGCTACAGATGCTATTTTAGCCGTAAGTGCTAACGGTCCTTTCGATTTAAATGGTGCAGGAACTGGAACTTGTGAAATCTGGTATGTGAGATACGAAGATGGTTTTACAGGAAATATAGTTGGAAATAATTTATCAGATTTAGAAGGTTGTTTTGATTTATCTAACCCGGTATCTGTAATAAGAGAAGCTGCCGATGCAGGAACTATAGCAATAGATATAGACGCAACAGGAAACCCAAACAATACAACATCAATAGCAGAAGACGGATTAAGTGCTGTAATCTGTATCGATAACGTAGGCGATCCATTAGTAGTAACACACGACAACCCAGGTGCAGAGAATTTATCTTACCGTTATGTAATAACAAACGAAGATGCATCAGAGATCTTAAACATCACGAATAGTAGTTCAATCGACTTAAGCGTAGCAGGAACAGGAACATGCCAAATCTGGGGCTGGTCTTACAGAGGCTTAGCCGATAACGGAGCAAGCTTTATAGGAGGTCCATTATCAGCATTACGTGCCGTAGAAACATGTTCAGACGTGTCAACAATGGCAATTACAGTAATAAGAGAAGCTGCCGATGCAGGAACTATAGCAATAGATATAGAAGCAACAGGAAACCCAAACAATACAACATCAATAGCAGAAGACGGATTAAGTGCTGTAATCTGTATCGATAACGTAGGCGATCCATTAGTAGTAACACACGATAACCCAGGTGCAGAGAATTTATCTTACCGTTATGTAATAACAAACGAAGATGCATCAGAGATCTTAAACATTACGAACAGCAGTTCAATCGACTTAAGCGTAGCAGGAACAGGAACATGCCAAATCTGGGGCTGGTCTTACAGAGGCTTAGCCGATAACGGAGCAAGCTTTATAGGAGGTCCATTATCAGCATTACGCGCTGTAGAAACATGTTCAGATGTATCAACAATGGCAATTACAGTAATAAGAGAAGCTGCCGATGCAGGAACTATAGCAATAGATATAGACGCAACAGGAAACCCAAACAATACAACATCAATAGCAGAAGACGGATTAAGTGCTGTAATCTGTATCGATAACGTAGGCGATCCATTAGTAGTAACACACGATAACCCAGGTGCAGAGAATTTATCTTACCGTTATGTAATAACAAACGAAGATGCATCAGAGATCTTAAACATCACGAACAGCAGTTCAATCGACTTAAGCGTAGCAGGAACAGGAACATGCCAAATCTGGGGCTGGTCTTACAGAGGCTTAGCCGATAACGGAGCAAGCTTTATAGGAGGTCCATTATCAGCATTACGCGCTGTAGAAACATGTTCAGATGTATCAACAATGGCAATTACAGTAATAAGAGAAGCTGCCGATGCAGGAACTATAGCAATAGATATAGAAGCAACAGGAAACCCAAACAATACAACATCAATAGCAGAAGACGGATTAAGTGCCGTAATCTGTATCGATAACGTAGGTGATCCATTAGTAGTAACACACGACAACCCAGGTGCAGAGAATTTATCTTACCGTTATGTAATAACAAACGAAGATGCATCAGAGATCTTAAACATTACGAACAGCAGTTCAATCGACTTAAGCGTAGCAGGAACAGGAACATGCCAAATCTGGGGCTGGTCTTACAGAGGCTTAGCCGATAACGGAGCAAGCTTTATAGGAGGTCCATTATCAGCATTACGCGCTGTAGAAACCTGTTCAGATGTATCAACAATGGCAATTACAGTAATAAGAGAAGCTGCCGATGCAGGAACTATAGCAATAGATATAGACGCAACAGGAAACCCAAACAATACAACATCAATAGCAGAAGACGGATTAAGTGCCGTAATCTGTATCGATAACGTAGGCGATCCATTAGTAGTAACACACGATAACCCAGGTGCAGAGAATTTATCTTACCGTTATGTAATAACAAACGAAGATGCATCAGAGATCTTAAACATTACGAACAGCAGTTCAATCGACTTAAGCGTAGCAGGAACAGGAACATGCCAAATCTGGGGCTGGTCTTACAGAGGCTTAGCCGATAACGGAGCAAGCTTTATAGGAGGTCCATTATCAGCATTACGTGCCGTAGAAACATGTTCAGACGTGTCAACAATGGCAATTACAGTAATAAGAGAAGCTGCCGATGCAGGTACTATAGCAATAGATATAGAAGCAACAGGAAACCCAAACAATACAACATCAATAGCAGAAGATGGATTAAGTGCCGTAATCTGTATCGATAACGTAGGCGATCCATTAGTAGTAACACACGATAACCCAGGTGCAGAGAATTTATCTTACCGTTATGTAATAACAAACGAAGATGCATCAGAGATCTTAAACATTACGAACAGCAGTTCAATCGACTTAAGCGTAGCAGGAACAGGAACATGCCAAATCTGGGGATGGTCTTACAGAGGCTTAGCCGATAACGGAGCAAGCTTTATAGGAGGTCCATTATCAGCATTACGCGCTGTAGAAACATGTTCAGACGTGTCAACAATGGCAATTACAGTAATAAGAGAAGCTGCCGATGCAGGTACTATAGCAATAGATATAGACGCAACAGGAAACCCAAACAATACAACATCAATAGCAGAAGATGGATTAAGTGCCGTAATCTGTATCGATAACGTAGGCGATCCATTAGTAGTAACACACGATAACCCAGGTGCAGAGAATTTATCTTACCGTTATGTAATAACAAACGAAGATGCATCAGAGATCTTAAACATTACGAACAGCAGTTCAATCGACTTAAGCGTAGCAGGAACAGGAACATGCCAAATCTGGGGCTGGTCTTACAGAGGCTTAGCCGATAACGGAGCAAGCTTTATAGGAGGTCCATTATCAGCATTACGCGCTGTAGAAACATGTTCAGACGTGTCAACAATGGCAATTACAGTAATAAGAGAAGCTGCCGATGCAGGAACTATAGCAATTGATGTAGAGAACACTAGCGGTGCTAATGGAACTACTATTATAGAAAATGAAACTTCAGCACAAATAATAACTGGAGATAATATTGCAAACCCTATCATTGTAACACATGATAACCCAGGGGCAACAAACTTGTCTTACCGTTATGTAATAACAAACGAAGATGCATCAGAGATTTTAAATATTACGAACAGCAGTGTAATAGATTTAGAAGGTGTATTTGCAGGAACATGTCAAATCTGGGGATGGTCTTACAGAGGTTTAGCCGATAACGGCGCGAGCTTTATAGGAGGTCCATTATCAGCATTACGTGCTCTAGAAACCTGTTCAGACGTATCTACAATGGCAATAACAGTAGTTAGAAATGCTGCTGCGCCTATTACAGACTTTACAGCAACATTAACTGGTACTCAAGAAAACCCTGTAGCTTTAACTACAGCTTATGGTAACATAAGTGCCACTTTAAATGAAAACGTGTTAACAGTTACTGGATCATTCTCAGGATTAACAAGTGATTTCGATGCTACAGTAGCAGGTGGAGCTCACATACACCAAGCTATTGCTGGTCGTAACGGTGGGGTAGAATTATTATTGGCAACAACAATATCTGGAGATTTAAGATCTGGAACGTATGAGGCCGTAAATAATACATTCACGCTTACAGAAGCCCAATTGGCAGCATTAAATGCAAGAGAATTATATGTTAATATTCATTCTGTAGCATTCCCTGGAGGAGAATTGAGAGGACAAATACTACCAACAGTAGATCAGTATTTACAAACTAATTTATTAGGAAGTAACGAAGTACCATCAATTAGCTCTGAAGCTAGTGGTAACCTTGTTATGGAATTAGATGGAAACCAACTTACGGTTTCAGGATCGTTCGATGATTTATCGGGAGACATCGCTGTAGAATTAGCAGGAGGTGCACATATTCACGATGCAGAAGCAGGAAGAAATGGAGGGATATCTATTATTTTAAATCTAACAGCAGACGAAGATAACAGAGGTGCAGTACTAGAAGCTGCTAACAATTCATTTACATTAACAGATGCTCAAGTAGCCTTATTACTGGCACAAGGGAATTATGTTAACATACATTCAACAGCATTTATGCCAGGTGAATTAAGAGGACAAATTACACCTTTAGCAGCAGCAGTATTTAGAGCAGAATTAACTGGAGCACAAGAAGTGCCAGCAATTAATACAGATGCTACTGGACGATTAGTAATTACGCATGATGGTTTTGGTACAATCACAGTTAGTGGTTCATTTAATAACCTATCATCAGATTTAAATACAGAATTAGCAGGTGGTATACATTTACACCCTGGTATTGCAGGAACTAATGCAGGTGTAGATTTTATATTAACCCCTACATTGGCAGCAGATAATAGAAATGCGGTACTGTTACCAGCAGACAACACATTTACATTGTCTCCAGAACAAATAGAACAACTGTTTAGTAGAGGATATTATGTAAACGTACACAGTTTAAACTTTGTTCCAGGTGAATTGAGAGGACAAGTATTACCATTGGCAAATACGTATTTAGGTACTAATTTATCTGGTGCTAACGAAGTACAGCCAGTAATTACGCAAGCTGTTGGAAACTTACAATTCGAACTTACAGGAGATCAATTAACTGTAACAGGTGGATTTAGCGGTTTAGAAGGAGATTTTGACGCTTCGATAGCAGGTGGTTCTCATTTACATATTGCTGATGCAGCAAATAATGGAGATGTTACTATCATATTAAATGCTACTGTAGCATCAGATTTAAGAAGCGGTGTTTACAACGCGGCTGATAATACCTTTACAATCGACGAGCTACAAAGAGCAGCTTTATTAGAAGGAAATATTTATGTGAACATCCACACTACAGCTCATGCTTCTGGAGAATTAAGAGGACAGGTGTTAAGAGATGATAATGCATTCCCTACAGCATCTGAGATTGAAAGCCCAGAAAATAACGAAACTGTAGTTATTAGCAGTGAAGATGATACACCTTTTGAAGTGTCATGGACAACAGCGACCGATCGTAATAATGATCTTTTAGTATACACGTTCCAATTGGCTACAGATGCTACATTCGAAACTTTATTAGTAAACGATAAAGTAGGAACAGCATTAAGCTTTGTTACAGATAATGCTAGTATAAGTACATTATTGGAAAATGCAGGTATAGCAGATGGAGATTCAGTGGAGTTATACCATAGAGTATTAGCTTCAGATGGTAGTGTATTTACACCAAGTGAAGCATTCACCATCATACTAACAAGAGATGCAACATTAAATGTAAATACTTTCGATGAAGGAATTACATTTAGCGTGTTCCCTAACCCAGCTAGAGATGTAATCTCAATTAATTCTAATACGAACTCACAAAATGTAAACATCCAGTTGTTTGATATCACAGGAAAGCAATTGTATGGTAAAACATTAAACATGAGTAATTCAGTAGAACGCGTTAACATATCTTCTTTAGCACAAGGTGTTTATTTATTAAACATTAACGATTTAGATAATGGTAAAGTCATCACAAAAAGGATTATTAAGAACTAATTAATTATCTGTTTATTTTTGTTGAATTTTGTTAATTTGAAGGGCCATCTCATTTATGAGGTGGCTTTTCTTTTTTAGGGTACTATCAAATACCTGTAAGAAACCTAAAATCTATGTGGTCTATTTTTAGTAAGTTCGTTGTAAAACGATTTCGCATAAAGAAAGCATGCAAGCGTGCGTGCCCTAGTAAAAATAGATATGGTAAAAAAGCAAAAAACACTGCTTATTATAGGATATGTTTGGCCAGAGCCTAGAAGTTCTGCTGCTGGTAGTAGAATGTTACAATTAATTCACATTTTTAAAGCCGAAGGTTACGCCATTACATTTGCAAGTTCTTGTGCAAAAACAGACAATGCCTATCCTTTAGAAACACTTGGAGTATCTCAAGAAACCATTGTTTTAAACGACTCGAGTTTCGATACTTTTATTAAAACATTACAACCTAATATTGTTATGTTCGATCGTTTTATGATGGAAGAACAATACAGTTGGCGTGTTGCAGCACATTGCCCCGAAGCTCTACGCGTATTAGATACCGAAGATTTACACTTTTTACGTAAAGCCAGACAACAAGCCTTTAAAGCCAATGCGCCTATTGCTACTTATTTAAAAGGGGATATGGCAAAACGTGAAATAGCCAGTATATACCGCTCAGATATCAGTTTGATTATTTCTACCTATGAGATGCATTTGCTTAAAAATCAATTTAGTATTCCGCCATCACTACTGCATTATTTACCGTTTTTAATAGACGAATCTCTTCTAACAACTCAAACCTTGCCTGCTTTCGAAGCGCGACAACACTTTATATTTATAGGTAATTTTATGCACGCCCCCAATTACGATGCTGTAATGTATTTAAAACAGACCCTTTGGCCAAGAATACGTCAAAAGTTACCCAAGGCAGAATTGCATATTTATGGCGCATACACCCCGCAAAAAGTAAAACAACTGCATAATACTAAAGCAGGATTTCTTGTAAAAGGTTTTGCTGAAAATGTGCATACGGTAATGCAACAGGCTAGAGTATGTTTAGTGCCTGTACGTTTTGGTGCTGGTTTAAAAGGCAAGTTGGTAGATGCTATGTTAAATGGAACGCCTGTGATAACCACAGCAGTTGGGGCAGAAGGTTTAATACAACCTGTAACCACAAGCGGTACTATAGCAGAGACCCCAGAGGCTTTTATAGACGCAGCGGTTGCACTATATGCTAATGCATCGCATTGGGATGCTAAACACCAAAAAATGCCAGAAAGCATTACTACTTATCTAAGCGTAAACCAACACGTGCCTATTTTTAACAATTTAATACGAGAGACCTTAAACCACTTACAAGAAAAACGCGATGCTAATTTTACAGGAGCAATGCTTATGCACCATACCCTGCAAAGTACAAAGTACTTGAGCAAATGGATAGAAGCGAAGAATAAGGTGGATTAAGGAGGCGTAGACTTCCCCATGTAAAATACATAAGACTAAAAATATAAATTACTCAGATAGGGCTAAAGCCGCTTCAATTTGAAGCAGCGCAAGATCTATAACAGCGGGTAATTCTAAAATTTGAGAATAGAGCATAGAGAGCTCAGTACAGGCGATAACTACTTTAGTAGTTTTCGAGTATGTAACGATAAATCTTTTATAGTCTGCGATAGCAGTTTCGGTAGCATGACCAGCATACAAGGCTTGTCTTAAAGCGTCTATAGCAGTAAGCGCATTAGCTTCTGGTGTGTGTACTGTAATGCCCAGTGGTGTTAAGTAAGATCGAATGTATGGGGAGTTCATAGTATATGCCGATCCAAAAAGGGTAACAGCCGTAACACCTTCTGCTGTTAAACGATCGACGAGTAATTTTAGTGGGTGAATGATAGGGAATTGTAATAGACCTCTATCGTAGGTTTCGTGTAAGGTGATGTTAGGAATGAGTACGCTACGAATAGGAAGTATGAAACAGGCCTCTAAATGTGCTTTTAACGCGGGAATAAGCGTATCGAATTGCTGCGGTAAAAACGGATTTAGCGTATTGAAATCTACATTAAACAGTATGCAGGGAAAGGTGTGGTACTCGCCATGTAACGCATTGTATTTAGCGTTAAGCGTTTCCAAATAAAACAAAGTACTTTGGCTGCCCAAACCTAAAAGCGCAATATGTGTGCTTGCCAAACTCAAATTTATACTTTTTCTAAAATATAATCTGCAAACACCCCATTACTATCGGTTAGTTTGTCTGTTATTTTAAGCGACGAGCCTTCTAAAATTTCAGCCAAAATGGTATCATTGTACTTTCTTGAAATTTCGGTGTGTATGCGCTCGCCTTTATTAAAATGAAATGCTTTTTCTAGGGCTTCTACGTAAACACTTTGTGTTTTTGTACTTTTTAAAAAACTCTTAGCAATACCCTCTTCCTCAGTATACTCGGCTTCGTGTACAAAAGCATCTATATTAAAATTGCCTTGCAGTTCTTTGTTTATACGGTGTAAAATGTTAAGATTAAACTGTTTTGTAATTCCTGCGGCATCACTATAGGCTGGCAAAACTATAGATTTAGACTTTATAAGATCTGTTCCTAAAATAACTTTGTCTTTAGGGTTAAGAGCAGCACTTAATTTACTTATAAAACCTTTGGCTTCAAGATCTGTTAAATTTCCAATATTAGACCCCAAAAACAACACCACCTTAGGTGTTTTTGTACGTTTAATGTCTTTTAAAATATTAAAATAATCGCCTTCTTGGGGGTATATGCTTACCTCTGGCAGAGCCATTGTAATGTTGTGCTTAAGGATAGAAAGGGCATTAGCAGAAATATCTACTGGAAGGTACGAGAACTTAAAATTAGTGTGGTGTAGCACCTCTAAAAGTGCTTTTGTTTTCGTGCCGTCTCCTGCACCTAATTCTATAACATCGAAATGTGTTTCAGGATGTACACCCAAAGCTTGTATGAGGTGTCGGGTTTTGTGTTTAAAAATATCGAATTCTGCTCTGGTAAGGTAGTATTCTGGCATGTTCATAATTTGTATAAACAAATCATCTCCTATCTCATCGTAAAAATATTTAGAGTCTAAGTATTTATGCGTTGCAGAGAGGCCTTTACAAACGTCGTTTTTAAAAGTGGTATTAATTACGTGTAGTGTGTTACTCAAAATGTATTTGTTTTACTTCGCTAATCGTATGCCGGAGAATTGCCATTGCGTTTCTGCTGGAAAAAAATTGCGATATGTTGTTCTACTGTGGTTTTTAGAAGTTGCCGTAGAGGCGCCTCTTAATACCATTTGATTCATCATAAATTTGCCGTTGTACTCGCCAACAGCACCTTCGGTTATTTTAAATTTGGGGTAGGGGAGATAGGCAGAATTTGTCCATTCCCAACGGTTGCCCCATTCTAAATGCGGGGAAGCAGCTTCCCATTCAAATTCTGTAGGCAGTCTGTAGCCTGCCCAAGCGGCATAAGCAGCAGCTTCAAAAAATGAAATGTGACACAAGATAGCATTTGCATTAATGGGTTTTAAACCCGATAAGGTGTAGTGCTGCCAAGTTGCCTCTGTATGTTTCCAATACAATGGGTGTGTTACGGCGTGTGTTTGCAACCATGCCCAACCTGCATCTAACCAATATGCAGGGTTGTTGTATCCTCCTGCTTCTATAAATGTTATAAAATCGCCATTAGTTACCAAGTGTTTGGAAATGCTATAAGGCTCTAAAAACACACGATGTGGTTGTAGCTCATTATCGAAACAAAAGTTATTACCACGGTAGCCAATATTGTAAATGCCTTCTGCCATGGTATGCCATCCTGAAACTGTATTGGTAGCGTTGGTATAATCCTTATCTGAAAATTTAGGATAAGTTGGATTTAGCGAAAATGTATATTTAAGATCGGTTATTAGTAATTCTTGGTGCTGTTGTTCGTGGTGAATGCCCAGAGTTACCAATTCGCAAACTTCAGGAGAAGGGTTAGCGTTTAAAAGTTGTACCATGTGTTTATCCACATGCGCGCGATAGGCATAAACTTCTTCTGTAGAGGGGCGTGTAATTAGCCCTCTGTTATGGCGTTCTATTCGCTCTCCTAAACTGTTGTAATAGCTGTTAAAGAGAAAGGGAAACGCGGCATCAAATTCAGTATAATTTGCGGCATATTCCTTAAGAATCATGGTCTCGAAGAACCAAGTGGTATGTGCAATATGCCATTTGGGTGGACTGGCAAATGCTACCGACTGCGGTGTGTAATCTTCAATATGTAAAGGCTTGCAAAGGGCCTCGGTATACTGCCGTGTATGGGTGTAGTGTTCTAATAACGTCATGTCTTTTCAAATATACTAATGTTATTTAAGGAGCTTGCTAAAATTGCAATTACATTTGTGTAAAAAATGTAATTTTAAAATCATTATAGCGATACAGCTAAGGCTATTATAAAAATGCTTAGTTTGTAAGCGTGTTGTACAGAGTAGCCATACCCTCGGTTGCATTTTTGGCTATAATATTAAGACGATTGGAGGCTTTTAGATTAGGCTTAGGGTCTATAAAATATATGGGAATATTTTTTGGAGCGTATTCTAAAAGACCTGCTGCAGGATACACTTGCATGGAGGTTCCAATAATAATTAATACATCAGCAGTTGCACATATGGTCATGGCTTTATCTATCATAGGAACATCTTCTCCAAACCACACAATGTGAGGGCGCATTTGGTACCCTTTACTGCATACATCGCCCAATTGGATGTCTTTTTTCCATAATTTAATGTCCTGTGCATTTCCTGTGCTTCTAGCTTTTAACAATTCTCCGTGTAAATGAATAATGGAACTGCTTCCAGCTCGCTCGTGCAAGTCGTCTACATTTTGGGTAATAATGCTTACGTTAAAATGTGCTTCTAATGCTGCCAGTTTATAATGCGCAGCATTTGGCGTTACTTCCTGAAGTTGTTGGCGTCTTTGGTTGTAAAACTCTAAAACTAATTCTGGGTTTTTGGCGAAGCCCTCTGGTGTTGCCACATCCATAACGTTGTGTCCTTCCCACAAGCCATTAGCGTCTCTAAAGGTTTTTATACCACTTTCTGCACTTATTCCTGCACCTGTAAGTGCTACAATATGTTTTTTCATAACCTAAATATACTAACAAATTATAAGTAATGGCTTTTAAAACTTTAGTACTTTTAGCCCTATGAATACAGCATTGTTAGAACATTTAGAGTCTTACCTAACGCCATCTAGGCAAGAAAAGTTTAAACGTGTATTGGCGCAACGTACTATGCATTTTACTGTAGCTACAGAAGATGTTTACCAGTTACATAATACCAGTGCAGTAATACGAAGTTGTGATGTGTTTGGCATACAAGAGGTTAGTATCGTAGAGGAGCAAAACACTAAGCGCATTGATAGAGAGATTGCTATGGGTGCGCAGAAATGGGTAGATTTAAACCGTTACAATTCTGTAAAGTCTTGTATTACAGATTTAAAGGTTAAAGGCTATCAAATTGTAGCTACAACACCGCATACTAACGATTGCGACCTTGAAGATTTTGATGTGTCTAAAAAATCGTGTTTCTTTTTTGGTAGGGAAACAGAAGGCTTATCTCAAGAGGTTTTAAATGCAGCAGATGTGTTTTTAAAAATACCAATGGTAGGGTTTACAGAGAGTTTAAACATTTCGGTATCTGCCGCTATTATTTTACAGCATGTTACCTCTAAGTTAAAGCAAACAGACATTAATTGGCAGCTTACTGCGCCACAACTTTTCGATAAAAGGTTGGATTGGTGTAAAAAAACAATAAAAAGCTTCGAGGCTATTGTGGAACGTTTTCTAAATGAATAGTAAGTAGCCCTAAATTCTCTTTTTGCGGCTTTTACTAAGTACTTTGTATTCTTCGTAACAATCGTTAATGGCATCTAATATTTGCAAATCGTTTGCCTTATTTATAAACCCTTTGGAGTAGTTGCATTGCGAAACAATTTCATCTAAATCTACACGCTCTAAGTTTAAGAGTGCTGTAAGCGTTTCTCTATCGAATTTAGATGCTAAAAGATTTCTAATCTCGTCGTCTTCTTTCATTCTTTTAAGCTTGCGCAATTCTGTATGCCTTTTACTAAACATGCGGTGTAAAAAATCGGCAGGATTAAATATGGAACCTATAACTTTGGTAAGTCCAGATGTTTTACCAGCTTCGTAACCGCCACCAAGACCAGAGATTTGATACCTGTAATTGTTATTAACGGTAGGGAGTTGCTTAATATCTACTTCTAAATATCCTGTAAGCTTTAATTGATTAACTACAACTTTTTCTAAAGCTAAAGCCAACTCTGTTAATTCAATTTTAGAATCGCCGTATTTTAACCAGTCGTTAGTAACTCTAACTTTAATGGATTTAAAACCTAGATAAGATAAATGTAGTGTGTCGTTAACTTTGGCTTTTATTGCAAATTGTCCTTTAGCATTTGTGGTAGTACCAATAACTTGATTAAGGTTAACGATGTTTACACTTTCTAATGGCTTACTGGTAGATGCATCAATTATATGCCCTGTAACATTAGTAGTAGTGTCTTGCCCCCAAATCGCAGTGGCGAAAAAGAAAAAATATACTACAAAATAACGTTTCATATAAAAGATATAAGTTAATTAATTATAAAAATACTAAAGAAAACAGTAACGTCTGTGCGTTACTGTTTTAATTTGTACTAATATTAACAAAACCTTAAGGGCTAATTTGCGTTTTTAAAGGTAATTAGCGTCTTGAACGTCTAGGTCTGGAATTTGCAAATTCTCCAGAGTTAGAGCGTCTTGGTTTCGATTTACTGTCGCTTCTTCGCGAACTACTGTTTTTTCTATCGTCTCGACGTTTGCTGCCGCCTCTGTTACGGTCTCTTCTACCTCCGCCGCTTCTTCCGCGGTTTTCAGATACTTCAACATTAACAAAACGACCGTCATGTTTAAAGTCGGTAAAGAAAGCCAATACTTTCTCTTTTAAGTTATTTTCGGTATTAAAGAAGGAGAAACTGTCTTTTACTTCCACTTTAAATACATCGTCTCTGCCAAGTTCTAAGATTTCTTTTAAGAAATCTTTTAAGCTCATCCAATCGTACCCATCTTTTTTACCAACGTTAATAAAGTAGCGTGTAGAATTACCAGAACTAGACCTGCTATCGTCAAAAGAAGCAGAAACATTTAAATCTGCCGATTTTTGGTAATAATTGTAGAAACGAGAAAACTCTACAGAGAAAAACTTTTTAATCAACTCGTCTTTAGTCGTATCTTCAAACAAAGTGTTAATGTCTCCTAAATAAGTTTCAATATCATCGTTAACCTCGGTATGGTGTACTTTTTTTGCAAGAGACATTAATTGTACTTCGCAAATTTGCATGCCATCTGGAATGTCTTTCTTCTGAAACTCCTTCTTTATAATGCGTTCTATACTTTTAATTTTACGCACTTCGCTTTTAGATACAATAACCATAGAAACTCCTGTTTTACCAGCACGCCCAGTTCTACCAGAACGGTGTGTATACGTTTCTATTTCATCAGGCAATTGGTAATTTATAACATGTGTAATATCATCTACGTCTATACCTCGAGCAGCAACATCTGTAGCCACTAGCATTTGTATTTGGTTGTTTCTAAAAGATTTCATAACCAAATCTCGTTGATTTTGGCTTAGGTCGCCATGGAGTGCACCTGCGCTGTACCCATCTTCAATAAGTTTTTCAGCTACTTTTTGAGTATCGCGTTTTGTACGACAAAATACTACAGAGAAAATATCTGGATTAGCATCTGCTAAACGTTTTAAGGCTTGATAACGGTCTCTAGAATTTACTAAATAGTATTCGTGAGTTACGTTTTTACTGCCTTCGTTTTTATGGCCAACCGTAATTTCTTGCGGTGCGTGCATAAAGTTTTTTGCTATGGCAGCAACTTCTTTGGGCATTGTTGCAGAGAATAACCACGTGTTTTTATCGTCTGGAGTGTGCGATAAAATAGCAGTAATATCTTCTTTAAATCCCATATTAAGCATCTCATCAGCTTCATCTAAGACAGCATATTCTATCTTAGAAATGTCTACCATACGTCTGCTTATCATATCCTTCATACGGCCCGGTGTAGCTACAATAATTTGAGCACCACGTTTTACATCTCTAGCTTGGTCTGTAATGCTTGCGCCTCCGTAAATAGCAACAACGTTTAAGCCTTTACAATACTTTCCATAAAGTTTTAATTCGTTGGTGATTTGTAAACAGAGTTCTCTAGTAGGCGATAGTATTAAGCCTTGTGTTGTTCGGCTATCAATATCTATCTTTTGTAACATGGGAAAACCAAAAGCAGCAGTTTTACCAGTACCAGTTTGTGCCAGAGCAACAAGGTCGTCTTCAGAGTTTAAAAGTAAAGGAATTGCTTTTTCTTGAACTTCACTGGGTTTTTCGAAACCCAAATCGGTAATAGCGTGTAAAAGGTCTTCATTAAGACCTAAATCATTAAATGTACTCATAAGTAAATGTATGTATGCGATTTATCTTGTAGTGTTACATAAGAAGCGAATCGACATACTTAACCTAAACTTCTAGCAACACATCCTCTCTCTGAGGAATTTATACTTAAATCTTTGGAAGATTTAAGCGGCAAAGATACATTAAAATTTGGGATTTTAAGAGTTGCTTATGCTGTTAATTTTACAAACACAACACATGCGATATTCGCAATTAAATAGCTTAAAAGCACATGTGTAATAAGAATTTTCCTTATAATTGTATTATTATTAAACTAAACTAAGATAAATATGAAAAAATTATTAGTATTTGCAATGGCACTAACCCTGTTTAATTGCCAAGACGATTTAAACGAAAATGGAGATAATTTAGAGCAGCAGACGCTAGATCCTGCTATTTTAAACAAAATTGAAGCTTTAGGGTTTGATACTACGAGTACACCTGTTTACACTGTTGGAGACGATTACATTGTGGAGAATGATATTGCTTTAACAAAAGAAGTTGTATTTGGTGATACTACAGAAAAGCAAAGAAGATCTAGAAACATTCTCAGTTGTGGTAATCGTATGAATATAAGAGTTCGAAACCGTTTAAGCGGTGTACACAGTACAGCATTAGTTACAGCAGTAAGCAATTGGAATTCCAATTCTAACAATCTTGTAAGTTTTACTATTGTTACCAACAATCAAGATATAAATGTAAGATTTGCTACAGAAGCAGATGGCTTGCGTCCAGGTACGGCAGCAACAGCGCGCACACCTGATGGAAGAGGAAGAGCAGGGGCACTTGTTCGAGTAAACAGATCTTTTACAATTAGAAATAGACCTTGGTCTACCATTTTAACACACGAATTGGGGCATGCTATTGGTTTTGCACATACCAATTCTAGCTCAGGAAGTTTTATTACGGGTTCTCAACGAGAAGATAGCGATTCTGTAATGAATAGTGGAGGTACAACAGGATGTTGCATCTCGAATGGAGATAGAGAAGCCTTAACTATTTTATATGGCAGTTGTAGAAATTAATTTTGCAGAATAATTGAAATAACAAGGCTTAAGTGGTAATACGCTTAAGCTTTGTTATCTTATATAATGTAAAGTATTAAACTAGTTAGGATTTAAATTTTTAATGCGCTGCAATAATGTAGGATGAGAGTAATACATAAATACATAAGCAGGATGAGGTGTTAAATTGCTTAAGCTATTTTTAGATAGTTTTTTTAATGCAGTAATTAAAGGTGTACCTGCATAGGTGTTTTTAGCATAATCATCAGCCTGATATTCAAACTTTCTGGAAAATACATTCATAATCAAACCTGTAATTTCAGATATGGGCGTGTAAAGTAATCCAAAAGCAATTAAACCAATATGAAAGCTAGGTGTAGAAACTCCTAGTGCTTTAGATAATAAGGGGTTAGATATAAATAGCGATAATACATATAACATTACCCCTGTTAGTAAAATAGAGGTTATTACGTTAAATACGATGTGTTTCTTTTTGTAATGGCCAACTTCATGAGCCAAAACAGCTACTATTTCTTCATCGTTTAAATCGTTTATTAGTGTGTCGTAAAGTGTAACACGTTTTTCGCTTCCAAAACCAGAAAAGTAAGCGTTTGCTTTTGTACTGCGTTTAGAACCATCTATTACAAAAATCTTATCTAATTTAAAGCCTACTGTTTTAGCATAGGCAGCAATTTTATTGCGAAGTTCTCCAGCCTCTAAAGGAGTTTGTTTATTAAATAAGGGTACAATAAGTTTGGCATAAAACATATTCATAAACAACGTAAAAGCAGTTATTAAAGCCCACGCGTAAAGCCAAAAATATGTTCCTGTATATTGGTAAAACCAAATAATTATAGTAATTAATAAGCTTCCAACTACAGCCATCATAGCCCAACCTTTAATTTTATCCAGAAAAAAAGTTTTTTTAGAAGAGGTATTAAACCCAAACTTTTCTTCGATAACAAAAGTACTGTAATACGAAAACGGAGTGGTAATAATATCGCTGCCAATCATTACAATACCAAAAAAAAGTAAAGCAACAATTATAGGGTTATTGCTGTAGCTTCTAGCTATGGTATCTACAAATGCAAAGCCATCTAAAGCTAAAAACGCTAAAGTTAATACTATAGAAAACACAGATGTAAGCACATTAAACTTGTATTTAGTGGCTTTGTAGGTTTGAGATGTTTTGTAAGCTTCTGTATCGTAAACATCTTTTAACTCTTCGGGTAAATCGTCGTTAAAGCGCTTAGCATTTAGAGTGTTTAAAAGTTTATCTACAATAAAATTTGTGCCAATAATGGCAATTATAATGTAAAAAAGAGAAGTAGCAGACATCGTTTAAATAGGGTTTAGGGGTTACTACAGGTGGTTTTAAATGAAATTGCGTTGGCGTTTGGCTTCAAAAATAAGAATGCCAGCAGCAACAGAAACATTCATAGAATCGATTACACCTTGCATGGGTATAATTATATTTTGAGAGGCATGCTCTAGCCACGATTCGCTTAAGCCAGAAGCTTCTGTACCAACAACTATTGCTGTAGCTTCTGTATAATCCTGTGTGTGGTAGTTAACAGATGCTTGTAAGGCAGCGCAATAAATTTTAATACCATTTTGTTGTAAAAAATTTAAAATTGTAGATGTGCTCTCAAAAACAACCTCGTTGGTAAACACACAGCCCACACTAGAGCGAATAATGTTAGGGTTGTATAAATCGGTTTTAGGATTGGCTATAATTACGGCATCCACATTGGCAGCATCTGCCGTTCTCAATAAGGCACCTATATTACCTGGTTTTTCAGGAGCTTCTGCAACAAGTATTAGGGGTGTTTCTGTTTTAAATTTTAAAGTTTCTAGTGTTTGCTTTTTCGATTTTGCCACGGCCAAGAGGCCTTCGGTAGTAGATCTGTACGCTAATTTTTCATAAACTGCTTTAGAAACTTCTATAACGTTGGCAGAGTTACATTTAAATGATTCAAGTTGGTTTTCTGTACACAAGTCGGGATAAACTATCAAGGTTTCTATGGCGTAACCTCCTTTAATGGCTAGGCAGATTTCTCTTTGTCCTTCTATTAAAAACAAACCAGTTTTTTTACGCTCTCGCGATTTTTCTTTAAGCTGAACAAGTTGCTTAACTACCGGATTTTGTATACTCGAAATGTGTTTCATACTGCACAGCAAAAGTAATGTTTTGATTTTTAAATAAACTCAATTAGTGTTTGCTTTACGTCTTAGAGTTTAAATACAGTTATAAATTTTGTGATTAAAATGGCGTTTATAATGCGCTTGCCAGTTGTTTTGCCAAGTAATCTAGATTGCTATGGTTGATGTTCTAAGTAGTTTACTAATAGTGCCACAACATAGCTATAACTCTCTATGCCTTTAGATTGATTGTTAGCCTTTAAAAAATTACCATAAATAACTTTAAATATAGGTTCTAAAGGGTTTTCATGTCTCCTCCAAAACAATCTAGATGCTCTGTAATTTTTTAGAATGCCTTTGTTGACATCGGCTACTAAATCCTGATACAAGCATTCGTCTCTATTGTAAATTTCATTTAAACAAAAACGCAAGCCAAAGGTATATCCACAATACTTTATGTAGGGATCGTTGTTATGAGACGCAGCTAAAAAACCAATAAAATTAGCCTCGTTTTCTGCGGCGTAGCCCAATTGGTGGGCAATTTCATGAGATGCTGTAGTAGGGAATTTAAACAAAGGTATTCGTCCATTTACTTGGGCTTCGTTAGTTAAAGGATTTAAATAACCACTAAAGCCCATATAACTTAAAGGTAAACTAAATATAGAATGCTTTATGCTTTCTGGAGTATACTTTAAATGTGGGAAGGTTGTTTTTATATTCTTGTATCCGTTGGGCACCAAAGTATAAATAGTGCTTTTTGTGTATGGTACTAGTACTTCGGTAGTATCTGTTTCAGCGACATTTAAATGTAAAGCATTGGCTGTTTCGGTTAACTGCTCTGTAATTTTAACCAATTGCTCGGTGGTATATTTATAATCTAAATTAAGGTTTTTGTGCAAGGGCAATCTGTAATAATTCATACCCCAAAAAAGATGAAATGCAAAATAAAGAATTGAAAGTGCAGCACCTACGTCCACTATATAATTTTTAGTGTCTTTTCTTAAACGTTTTCTGTTTTTAACACTCCACCAAATAATGTAAAAGCCACCAAGCGCGTATACCAAATCTCCAAAAGAAAATGGTAACCAGCCAAGCGTAAAACGGAAACCTTTAGAGATAATGGGATAAAATGTTTTGCTATAGTAGTGTTCTACAAGAACAGGGTATTTAGAAATTAACTTTATAAAAATAATTTGAGGAATTAATCCCAGAGCAATAATTAGTTTCTTATTATTTTGCATTTACCAAAAGTAATAAATAGATATAAATAATCGAGAAGCATAAAACTTTAGATTTATGGTTCTTGCTTTTTAAAATTAGTTACAGTTAATAGCTAAATTTAAATGTGTTTTGTTGAAAATTTTAGTAGGTTCTTGTGTGCTCTAAGACATAAAAAAATGAAACGCAAGAGCGATAGCTATTGAAACAAAGTAATTCTTCATTAATTTAGCATAAAATAAATTTTCTAAAAATATGAGCCAAGCGGTAAGAGCGTTAGAACCAAAACAATTATGGAATAAGTTTGCAGACTTAAATGCTGTACCAAGACCCTCTAAAAAAGAAGAACGTATTATTACGTTTATGAAAGATTTTGGTAAACAATTGGGTTTGGAGACCATAGAGGATGAGGTTGGAAATGTAATTATTAGAAAACCGGCCACACAAGGCATGGAAACTAGAGAAACTGTTGTAATGCAATCGCATTTAGACATGGTACACCAAAAAAATAATGATACCAATTTCGATTTCGAGAGTCAAGGCATAGAAATGTTGGTAGAAGGCGACTGGGTTAAAGCAAAAGGTACAACCTTAGGAGCAGATAATGGTTTGGGTGTAGCTACTATTGTGGCAATTTTAGAGAGTACAACTATTGTTCATCCTGCAATCGAAGCTCTATTTACTATAGATGAAGAAACAGGAATGACGGGGGCTATGGGCTTAAAACCAGGAATACTAACAGGAAATATTCTACTTAATTTAGATACGGAGGAAGACAACGAAATTGGGGTAGGGTGTGCTGGAGGCATGGACGTTACAGCATTACGCACTTACAAAGAAGAAGACACACCAGAATTTAAAATAGGATTCGAAATTTTAGTTAAAGGCTTGCAAGGTGGGCATTCTGGAATGCAAATTCATGAGGGTTTAGGCAATGCTAATAAAATAATGAACCGTTTATTATTTGATGGATTTCAAAATTTTGGATTGCGTATTTCTGAGTTAACAGGCGGCGGACTCCGTAACGCGATACCAAGAGAAAGTAAGGCAATAGTAGCTATAGATGCTATGCACGAAGACGCATTTTTATTGGAAATAAACGTACTGGCAAATACTATTAAAAAAGAATTTAAAACAACAGAGCCAGATTTAATTATAGAGGTTCTAAAAATAGAAACACCTGCGTTAATAATGGACTTAGGAGTGCAAGAAGGTGTTACCAGAGCTATTTATGCGGCTATTAATGGTGTTTACAAAATGAGTGCAGATATTCCAAATTTGGTAGAAACCTCGAACAACATTGCCAGTGTACGTATAAAAGATGGAAATATTGAAATAGCATGTTTAACACGATCTTCCGTAGAAAGTTCTAAAACAGATTTGGCAAATGCACTTAGAGCCACTTTCGAACTAACAGGTTGCGAGGTAGAGTATTCTGGCGATTATCCAGGGTGGACACCAAATATGGATTCTCCAATTTTAAAAGTACTAACAAAAGTCTACAAGGATTTAAATAATGAGCAACCTCATGTGGCCGCATGCCACGCTGGTTTAGAATGTGGCATATTAGGGCAGCACTACCCAGATATGGATATGATAAGTTTTGGGCCAAATATTAGAGGCGCACACTCACCAGACGAGCGTGCCCAAATTTCATCAGTACAAAAGTATTGGAAGTTTGTTTTAGAAGTTTTAAAACAAACGCCAACACGTTAAATTTAGCTGTTATTTGTTTGTGAATATAAATACCATAAATGCGGCGTAACCTATTACCAAAATTAAACCCTTATATCTGCTAATTTGCATTTGTTTTGGAATAAATATCATAGGTAATAGTATGGCAGCAAAACCCAACATCCAAAATATATCATTATTAAGTATTTGATACGCTCTAATCTGTATAGGTTTTACCATAGCGGTAAGGCCTAGTACAGAGGCTATGTTAAAAATATTCGAACCTATCAAATTTCCTAAAGAGATAGCCTTTTCCTGTTTAGCAGCAGCAATAACAGAAGCCGCTAATTCTGGCACACTAGTACCTATGGCAATTAATGAAACGCCAATAATAGCCTCGCTAACTCCAATAGATCGTGCAATGGTTTTAGAACCGTCTACTAACCACTCGCTACCAAAATAAAGAGCAGCAGCACCAATAGCCAGCCAAATAAGTATTTTAAAATTCGATACAGTAGCAAGCTTATCGTCTACCTCTTCGGGAATAGCATCTTTTTTTGCACTTCTAATAAGCACAATTAAGAAGATAACGAGCCCACCAAATAAAATACCCCCCTCTAAAGCATCAAGTGTGCTATCGTTTTTTAGAAAAAAGTATAGCACTATAGAAAACAATAGCATTACAGGCCAGTTAAGCTTGTAAAACGATTGATCTACTGCTATAGGGCCTAACAAAGCAGTAATACCTAAAACCAAACCAATATTGGCAATGTTAGATCCAATAACATTGTTTATGGCAATTTCTGGAGAACCAGAAAGCGCAGCTTGCAAGCTTACTAACAATTCTGGAGCAGAGGTAGCAAAGGAAACCACCGTCATACCAATAACCATTTTCGAAATATTAAATTTAAAGGATAATGCCACAGAGGCACGTACCAAATACTCACCGCCTATTACTAAAAGTATGAAGCCAAGAACAACCCAAAGGATACTCATAAAAATTATTTTTTGCGAAGATAATCTAAAGTTAAAATTAACAAGAACTCATTTTTAATTTTTTGTTTCTAACTATAGCAGTCCCAATTCAATATTTAAATGGCGTTCAAAGACGAAACACCTTAAAAAATGTAAAACACAAACCAAAAACGCCTTAGGTAAATTAATGTAAAGCTAAAAAGTGCCTTCACTTATTGTAAATTATTATGTTTAAAGCATTTTGTTGTTGTAAATTATAACTTATATTAAGATATGTCACTTTTAAATCGAAACTTAAAGTGTTTTATTTGTTATAAGTTGATATTCAAATTCATTAATTTGATATAATTCTTTAGGAAACACTATTGCCTCTTTTATATCTTAGGAAAACATTAGTAATATTAACCCTAAAGTATAAAGAGATATGATGACACTTGCTAAGTTTTTAATTGATTTGATATTGTTTATAATTTCAATTATTTAAACTAACAATATGTAAAACTTAGTCTAGAATAAGTTTTGCATTTTTTAGTTTTAGTAGGCAAGATAGACTATCTCTCGTTTTAATACTACCATATTACACATTCAAACAAGCTAAGTTTTACTATTATTTTTTAAGCTTTTAAAGTTCACTTTCTTTGCATAATTTAATGCGAATAGCGGTTTATACTGTATAAGTCCTAAAAAGGCTAGAAATGCAAAGCATTCTAAATTTCAAACAAAATAAATTCCTTAGTTTTGTAAGCTAACAGAATATTTTAATCCAATTAAATTCTTATGGAATATTTAGAATTTGAATTACCAATAAAGGAACTTGAAGATCAACTTAAAAAGTGCAAGGTTATTGGGGAAGAAAGCGAAGTAGATGTCACAGAAACTTGCGATCAAATTGAGAAAAAGTTAAAAGATACCACCACAGATATATATAAGAACTTAACACCGTGGCAACGTGTACAATTATCGAGACATCCAGATAGACCCTATACATTAGATTACATAAACGCTATATGCGGTACATCTTTTTTAGAACTACATGGCGATAGAAATTTTAAAGACGATAAAGCCATGATTGGTGGGTTGGGTAAAATAGGAGACCAGAGTTATATGTTTATTGGGCAGCAAAAAGGATATAACACCAAAACACGCCAATACAGAAATTTTGGTATGGCAAATCCAGAAGGCTACAGAAAAGCATTGCGTTTAATGAAATCTGCAGAAAAATTTGGAATTCCAGTCATCTCCTTCCTAGATACACCCGGGGCATATCCAGGGCTAGAAGCCGAAGAAAGAGGACAAGGGGAAGCCATTGCAAGAAATATTTTAGAGATGACACGCCTTAAAGTACCAGTAATTACAATTGTTATTGGAGAAGGTGCCTCAGGAGGTGCATTAGGTATAGGTGTTGGAGATAAAGTACTCATGTTAGAAAACACATGGTATTCTGTAATATCTCCAGAATCCTGTTCGTCAATTTTATGGCGTAGTTGGGAATACAAAGAAACTGCAGCAGAAGCCTTAAAACTTACTGCTACAGATATGAAAAAATTGAAACTAATAGATGGTATTATAAAAGAACCTCTAGGTGGTGCTCACAGAGATAGAGCCAAAACATTTAAAGCCGTAGCAAATACTATAGAAAAGCATTTTGCAGAGTTAAAAAACTTATCACCAACGGAATTAGTAAACCAACGTATGGAAAAATATTCCAATATGGGGGTGTATAAAGGATAAAAGGTGTGTTTTGCAGGACAAAAAATCTGAAGAGACCATCTTCAGATTTTTTTTGCAGTTATTCACAATACTTTTAAGTTATTAACAGTTATTTTGTTGAAGAAAGGTTTACAACACAACAGCAAACCAATACTTCACGAGATAATAATTCTCTATTTTCGCTACCATGAAACAGCCAAACCAAGTCTCAGGATATAAAGTTGATAAAAGCACTTTGATAAACCTCGAAAGAGGGAAAATACCACCTCAAGCAATTGATTTAGAGGAGGTTGTGTTAGGTGCGATGATGATTGATAAAAAGGGTGTAGATGAGGTTATAGACATTCTTAGCCCAGATGCATTCTACAAAGAAGCCCATAAATTTATATTCGAAGCTATATTCGAGCTTTTTGAAGGTAGTGAACCTGTAGACTTATTAACCGTTTCTACACAGTTAAAGAAAAACGCTAAGTTAGAGATGGTAGGGGGAGACTTTTACCTTATTTCACTAACCCAAAAGGTATCATCGTCTGCACACATTGAATTCCATGCACGCATTATACTTCAAAAATTCATTCAGCGAAGCCTGATAAAGATTTCTAACGAAATAATAGAAGACTCTTACGACGAAACTAAGGATGTTTTCGATTTGTTAGATAAAGCAGAATCTAAACTTTACGAAGTTACACAAGGAAATATCAAAAAATCTAGTGAAACAGCTCAAGATCTTGTTATACAAGCCAAAAAGAAAATTGAAGAAATTTCAAATAAAGAAGGTTTAAGTGGCATAGCAACAGGGTTTCATAAGTTAGATAAATTAACCTCAGGTTGGCAGCCTTCAGATTTAATTATTGTAGCAGCAAGACCAGGTATGGGTAAAACAGCCCTAACACTTTCTATGGCTCGTAATATCGCTGTAGATCAAAATATGCCAGTAGCTTTTTTCTCTTTAGAGATGGCCTCTGTACAGCTAATTACAAGATTAATATCTAGCGAAACAGGATTGTCTTCAGAAAAATTAAGAACAGGAAAGTTAGAAAAACATGAGTGGGAACAGCTTAACGTAAAGGTTAAAGATTTGGAAAAAGCACCGCTTTTTATAGACGATACACCTTCGCTTTCTATCTTCGATTTAAGAGCAAAAGCCAGGCGACTATCTTCCCAACATGGTATAAAACTTATCATGATAGATTATTTGCAATTAATGACGGGTGGAAGCAATCATGGCGGTAACCGTGAGCAGGAAATATCTATGATTTCCAGAAATTTAAAAGCCTTAGCCAAAGAGCTTAACGTACCAGTAATTGCACTGTCTCAATTGTCTCGTGCTGTAGAAACACGTGGTGGTAGTAAAAGGCCTTTACTTTCAGATTTACGTGAATCTGGAGCTATTGAACAAGATGCAGATATTGTAAGTTTTATTTATAGACCAGAGTATTATAAGATAGACGAGTGGGACGACGAAGAACGTTCGCCCACAGAGGGACAAGCAGAATTTATTATAGCTAAACACAGAAATGGTGGGTTAGAAAACATAAGGCTTAAATTTTTAGGACATTTAGGTAAGTTTGATAATTTAGACGATTTCGATTCGCCTTTCGAATTTCACAGTAAAATGAATGCTGCAGCTAACGACGATACGTTTAAAGCAGATAATTTTACAGCCAGTCCAGATCAGGCCTTTGGTAGCGCTTTTAACGAAGACGATGATAACGATGTGCCTTTTTAACAAATGATTAAAGTAATGCACTTAATTTTTTAAGTACCTTTAAGTCTATGAAAAAAAGTCTAGCAACTGTTGTATTGTTTTTTTTGGTAGCTCAAAGCTATGCATCCTATATATTGATACCAATGGATGTAGAAACTCAAAAAAACCATTTAAAAGCCTATGGCATTACCTATTGGACTCTTAAAAAAGAGTTGAAAGTAAAATGGTTACTCAATTACAGGGGTGGCTCGTTTTTGTTACCAGATACAGAAGCGATACAGCAAGAATGCAAAATAAGAGGCGTGTCTTTCGAAGTAATATCCAATGCTAAAACAGCCGAAATTTTAGAAACTATAGCTAGTCCTAGCCAGAACATGGAAGCCGTAGTACTAGAAAAAGCCCCTAAAGTAGCAGTATACACCCCAAAAAGTAAGTTGCCTTGGGATGATGCTGTAACTATGGTATTAAAGTATGCAGAAATACCATACGAAACGGTGTATGATGAAGAAGTTTTAGGAGATAGCTTATTACTATTCGATTGGTTGCATTTACATCACGAAGATTTTACAGGGCAATACGGCAAGTTTTACAGTATATATAGATCGGCATCATGGTACGTTAAGGAAAAGCAACAAGCAGAAGCATTAGCCAATAGCTTAGGCTATCAAAAAGTATCTCAAGAAAAATTAGCTGTAGCCTTAAAAATACGAGATTACGTAATAGGTGGCGGTTTTATGTTTGCCATGTGTAGTGCAACAGACAGTTTCGACATAGCATTATCTGCAGAGGGCGTAGATATTTGCGAAACGATGTTCGATGGAGATGGTAGCAGTCCAGCATACCAAAATAAAATAGACTTTAATAAAACGTTTGCTTTTACAAACTATGTTTTAGAACGAAGTCCTTTAGTTTATGAGTTCTCTTCCATAGATACCACTAGAAAACGCGCCATATCTAAAACTACAGATTATTTTTCTTTAATGGAGTTTTCTGCAAAATGGGATCCAATACCTACTATGTTGTGCCAGAACCACACTGCACTCGTAAAAGGGTTTATGGGGCAAACTACAGCATTTTCCAGAGAAGAAATAAAATCTAACGTATTGGTGTTGGGCGAAAATAAAACTAATGGAGAAGCAAAATACATTCACGGTATAAAAGGTAAAGGGTTTTTTACTTTTTATGGGGGGCACGATCCTGAAGATTACCAGCACAGAGTAGGAGATCCTAAAACAGAATTAGATTTACACCCTACATCTCCTGGTTACCGCTTAATATTAAATAATGTATTGTTTCCAGCAGCCAAAAAGAAGAAACAAAAAACCTAAAGAAACAAATATGTTTGTTAGGAAGATAAGGTTTCTTTGGCGCTAACAAGCGCTTCAAGTATGAGTTCTACACCAAAATCGTTATTACTTTTAGTGCTAAATTTAGCAGCAGCTTTCACGTCTGGATGCGCATTTGCCATAGCGTAACTAAAGTAAGCTTTATCCAGCATTTCTAAATCGTTATTATAATCGCCAAAAACGAGCGTTTCTGCTTCAGAAATGTTATAAATATCTTGAATGTAATTTACAGCATTACCTTTATTGCCATCATTTTCAGAAATATCAACCCAATGTGTGGCAGATAATTTTACTTTAAAATCAGCTTCCAAATGTTTTACATGAGGATAAATGCAAGTTTCCGAACTTTTCTCGTGATACAGGGCAACTTTATAAATCTCCTCAGTAATGCTTTCTGGAGACGAGATGAGCTCGTAATTGGCGTAATATTCAGAAAGTAAATTGAGGAATTTTTCAGATTTACTCATAACAAAAGCCTTGTTTTTAGAACAAAATACAGGATGAGCATTGCTAAGAGAAGGTAATACAGAGGTGATTTTAAACAGATTTTCTTTTTCTAAAGGTGTAGAAAGTAGTATTTCATCATCTTTAATAACTAAACCACCATTTTCAGCAACTATAATAATTTCATCTTTAATAGTATTAAACTTGTCTACTATACTGTAGAAAGGCCTGCCACTAGCTGCGACAAAAATAATACCGTGAGCGCGCATTTTTTCAAATAAATTAAAAAAATGATTGCTTAATTTGTGATTAGAGTTTAGTAGAGTACCATCCATATCAGATACTACTAATTTCACTTTAGAAAAGTCCATAGCTGCATAATAATTCTCAAAGTTAATTTTATTTTACAAAAAAAACAGATAAAATATATTAAATAAATAAAAACTATTTGTTAAGTCTATTTTGTTATTAAGTAATTGATTGTCAATTTTTTAATAAGTGGTTTTTGTATTCTGCACTAACTTAGGCGCTATTGTTTTTTTTGTTTCAAATTAATTTCGGCACGCTATTTGGTTTTAGCTAAGAGAAGACATGGAAATTTAACGTGAAACTCTGTAAAAAGAGTGACCTATTTTAAACAAAAAGTGTCTAAATAATAGATATCTATAAACCTTATATTTAAAGCCCTAAATTGAAAAAAATTATGAAAACTTAAAGAAATTACAAAAAAACCGACAAAGCAAACTTTTTTGTAAGAATTCTATTTTTAATAAGCCTAAAATCGAGCTTAAGTCAAAAAATCGATTACTTTTACCAAATTAAATTATTAAGTAACTCCATTTTGCTAAAAAACGGATGAAGTGAAAAAAAAGTCGACAAAATGATTGTTTTTCACGTCAAATTACATAAATTAGCCAAATGAATTAAAATATAAAACAATGAAATCAAATTTACTCTCTCTTTGTTTCCTATTCATATTAATCTCAGGAATTGGATATGCTCAAAAAAAACAGCCTAAAAGTATTATAGACACTAATGTGGGCATTCGTAAATACCATAATAAAGAAGAACTAGACGATATGGCTAAAGGCTTGTTGTTAGGTTTATACATCGAACGAATCGAAAAGCTCATAAAGTTGATGCCTTATATCGCTTTTGCAACAAAGCCAGGTATAACAATGACGACTTTAGGTATTCCTGATAATGGTGATAATAGAAAAGCCTTAGACAATCAATACGAGGCTACAGCTGAATTTTTAGCGGTAAACTCTGATTTTCAAAGACGATTACTTCCCTACTCAGATACAGACGATTTAGTATCTGCCATAATATTCTACGAGGAAGTTATTAAATCTCTACATGAGTACGGTAAATTTCACTAAAACGAATTCTTGAAAAAAGCAATACATGCAATGGAGTTTGATTTTACAGATAAAAACAGGCTCCACATGCAAACCAAACATACAAATGTATTTAGCTTGTTCAGAAATAGTATTGCAAAAGTAAATTGAATTATCAAGTGTTTTATTGTATTTCATCGATGTTTTTTACTCAAAATCCGATTTAAAACATGCATTTCGTCGAAATATTGTGTATTTCGTAGATAGTTACCGTATTTTTGACTAATATTATATAGAGTTAGAATCCATCCCTTAAACTTACGTAATTATGAAAAAAATAATATTAATAACTGTTACGCTCATCTTAGCCGTTCAAGTTGTCTTCGCCCAACAAGAGAAAGGTATCGTGGGTAAAACAAACTGGTTGAATAATTGGACTGAGTTTGAAACTAACAGAACGGACTATGGCGAGCCAACTCAAATCTTAGCAGGTAACATATCTGAAAACACAACACTAACTAAAGGAGAAGTTTATCTGTTGCTAGGAAGTGTGTTTGTTACTAACAACGCTACTTTAACAATTGAGCCAGGAGCAGTAATACTCGGAGATTTTGAAACAAACGGATCTTTAACAATTTCTAGAGGTTCGAAAATTTCGGCAGAAGGTTATAAAACAGACCCAATTGTGTTTACTTCCAATAGAAGTGTAAAACGTGCTGGAGACTGGGGAGGTGTTATTATATTGGGAGATGCACCTATCAATAGATACGGTTCTGGGTCTATAGCAACACACTTTCCTTACTTGAATGGGTCAGATTACCAAAACACTAACTATGGAGGAGATAATATAGAAGGTAATTCTGGAACGATGAAGTATGTACGTATTGAATATGCAGGTAAAAGAGTGTCTCAGGATATTTACTTTAGTGGACTGCTTTTAGCAAGTGTAGGTACAGGAACTGTTTTAGAACACATTATGGTAAGTAATTCTGGAGACGATGCGTTTTTAGTTTGGGGAGGAAATATTGCATTAAATAACTTAGTGTCTTTTAAAGCTAAAGGGAGCGATTTTAAATTTAGTTATGGTACACATTCATCTATAAACAATTCTTTAGCAATACGCTCACCTTATACTTCTAATGGTAAAGGTGCAAGATGCTTGGACGTTGTGTTGTCTGAAGATGCTAAAGATTTCGATTATACAAAAACAAAAACAGCGATAGATGCTAACAATCTAACGTTTTTAACAGATAGTGAAGATTTAGAAGCAGCTATAGAAATGAACTTAATTCATGAAGCAGTATATATAGGAGATGGTGCTAAATTAAAAATGACCAAGTCTGTTTTATCAGGATTTAATCCAGCTGTAGTATTAGATAAAAATACAATAGTAAACCAAGAAAGCTTAGAAAGAGTAGCGTTAACAGAAATGTATTTTAATAACTGTAAAGGAAATATTTTTGTAGACGGTAATAGTAATAACGACGATTTAGAGAACTGGTACGGTAATAGAGGTTTCTTTAATGTATACGCTAAAAGTAGTAATAAAGAGACTTTTATATCTTCTGAAGGTTATAAAAAGCCAGATTTTAGATTGAGAATAAATAAAATTATAGCAACTAATATACCTGATATAAACACGAATACACAACAGGGTAAATAATAAAAACATAAAACTTTATATTACTGTTGTTAGAATTATTACGGATACCATATTCATAAGTTAATTCTAAATACAAAACAGATCAAATGTTGCCATCCAATAATACTAGTAAAGTTATTGTTTTATGGCAACATTTAATAATAGAGTTACCATAGATTCAATAAGACAAATAAACTTTGCATGAAAAATTTTACCATTTTTTGTTTTATAGTATTATGTTCTCTATGTGAAATAGCCCAATCGCAAGTAGCAATTAGTAGACCAAATTTGGGCTTCAACAATGCTTGTGCTGGTAACAATTTCAATACATACGATGTAACAATAACCTTTACGGGAGAATCCAGTTTAGGGTCTTCAAATCGTTTTTTCATTGAGTTGTCCGATCCTACAGGAAGTTTTTCTGCTCCCGAAACGGTGTTTATTTCAGAACCAGGAGAGATAACAAGTTCACCTGCCACACTAACATTTCAAATGCCAGAAGACGCCGCAGGAGAAAATTACAGAGTAAGAGTTAGAACAACCTCCCCAGCGTCTACAAGTAGCTCATCAAATAATTTCGCAGGTTATTTTAGAATTCAAGACAGTCCGTTTACTATTAATGGTTTAGAAGAAAACGCTGTGTTTTGTGCAGGAGGTAGTTTTCTTTTAACTATAGATAATCCAGGAGAAGCACCAAACATATCTCCATTACAGTTTCCAAGTTTAACTTACAGGTGGTTTATTGAAACCAGCGAAACAACTTCAGAATTCGTTTCAGAAGGAAATAGCCTTTCTGTTACAGTTCCAGGAGTTTATTTTGTAGAAACCAATTACGGTTCTTGTAGTGCAACATCAAGATCTTTTTCTAATAGAGTAACGGTAACACAAGTAGAATCTGGCGAAGATTTAGCGACTATAGAGTCCAGTTTGGGTAACCCTTATTGTGCCGCAGATGGTCCGACAATATTAAGCACTACTATGGCCGAAAGTTACCAATGGTTTAGAGACGGAGAAGCCATACTAGGCGCGACAAACCAAACATTAGAAACTAATGATTCAGGACTGTTTTCAGTGAGTATAGAATTGCAAGGTTGTACAGCTTCTGCCTCCATAGATTTAGTAACTACCAGTTTTACAGCATCCATAGATATAGACACAGAAAATCCAGTAGCATTAGGAACCGATGATGAGTTATTAGTGTCTTTAACTTTAGAAAATGCCATAGCGCCAGAATTTGAATGGACTTTAAATGGTAATAGTATCCAAGATGCTACAGAAAATAGTTTTCTAGTTACCCAAGGTGGAGAATATACGGTTACTATAACAGAAACAGAAGAATGTTTAGCATCAGAGATATTTACGTTTACAGTAACAGAACCATTTCCAGATGTACCAAGAATACCAAATGTTGTAACACCAAATGGAGATGCAAATAATCAAAATTGGGTAATTCCAAGAGAATTTGTAAACACTCCAGATACCCGAGTAATGATAATAAGTATGCAAGGCGAAGTTGTTTTAGATACAACCAACTATCAAAACACTTGGCCTACAGACTCAAATAACTTACCCAATGTAACTTCGGTTTACTATTACATAATTAGAAAACAGAACCAAACCCCCTTAAAAGGCTCTATTACAGTTGTAAAGTAAAATGAATAAATACCTACTCTATATGTTTCTAATTTTCTGTACTATACAGCAATTTCATTCTCAAGAAGGGAATGCAATTTCTGCTTTAGCGCTACCAGTTAGAAACTCATTCAAGTTTAATAAGTATATCTTAAATCCCACATTTAGTTTAGTTAGGGAGCAAAATAAATACTTAACATTTACAAACAAAAGGCAATTATTACAGTTAGATGAAGGCCCGCAAACATTCTTGTTTAGCTATTCAGGCCGATTTTCGGAAAAAATAGGAGCTGGTTTAGGCTTGTTTCAACAAAATTTTGGAATATTAACTACGTTTGGTGGAGTTGCAAATTTTGCTTACAACGCCAATTTTAATAGAAACAGTAATTTAACTTTTGGCCTTAACTTAGGTGTATATCAAAGTGGAATAAACGAAGGAAACGTTATTTTTAATAGTCCAGAAGCTAGCGACCCTTTTCTTGCCGGTTTACCATCTAGCTTAATAGTAACAGTAGATCCAGGTATTAACTACGGAACAGAGTTTTTCGATTTAGGTTTATCCGTTAAAAATTTAGTATCTTACAGCATAACAGATGCGCAAGTAATAGAAGATAATCCAGAACAAGCACTGCAAGCCCACGTAATTTATACAGGATATATGGATGCTAGTGGCTTTTTAGACGAAAGTAAGTTTACAGGTTTAGTTAGAGGAGAACTAAAGCAAGGCCAAACCGTTTTGTCTGGTTTAGCAATGCTCACAGTGCCTAAAGGCGTATGGGCGCAAGCAAGTTATAATACACTATATGGAATTTCTGCAGGTGTAGGTCTTAATTTAGCGCTAGGTGTAGCAATAGAATACAATTTTGAGCAATCTACAGGAAATTTTGCTGAGTTTGGAAGCTCTCACGAAATTACATTAGCTTATAAATTTACCAAGAAATACAACTATAATTATGGTGCCGATGATGAAGAAGCTTCTCTTTTTGACGTAAAAAGGAAAAAAGTTAAAGCCAATACTATTTCAGAATCAGATCGGCAAGTTATGGAGGAGCGAAGAATTAGAATTGCAGAAGAGCGTAAAGCCGAAGCGCAGCTTAAAAATTCTGAACGTGAAGAAAAGTTAAGACAGCAAGCAGAAGCATCACAAAAAAGAATACAAGAAGCAAAAGAAAGAAGGGCAGCTTTTCAGAAGAAGGCTCAAGAAAATCGCTTAGCAGCTTTACAAGCAGCAAAAGATAAAAGAGAAGCTCTGGTAGAAGCTAGATCTAGAACAGAAGCAGATAGACTAGCAGCAGTACGAGCTGCACAAGCCAAACGAGATGCAGCAGCTAAAGCCAAAGCAGATGCCGAAGCCGCAGCCCGTTTAAAAGCAGAACAAGAACGCATAGCTGAAGATAAACGTAGAGCAGAAGCAGCAACTAAAGCTGCAGCAGAAGCAGACACAAGAACAAAAACAGAAGCAGATAGATTAGCAGCAGTACGAGCTGCACAAGCCAAACGAGATGCAGCAGCTAAAGCTAAAACAGAAGCCGCCGAAGCCAAGGCGAAAGCAGATGCCGAAGCCGCTGCCCGCTTAAAAGCAGAGCAAGAACGTATAGCAGAAGACAAACGTAGGGCAGACGCCGCAGCAAAAGCTCAGGCAGAAGCCGAGGCAAGAGCAAAAACGGAGGCAAATAGACTTGCAGCTGTTCGAACAGCGCAGGCGAAGCGCAAAGCAGAAGCGAGAGCCAAAGCTGAAGCCGAGGAAGCTGATCGTTTAAGAGCTGCACAGGAGCGTATAGAGGAAGAAAGGCGTAGAGCAGATGCAAAAGCTAAAGCAGAAGCTGAAGAAGCTGCCCGTTTAAAAGCAGAACAAGAACGTATAGCAGAAGAAAAACGCAGAGCAGACGCCGCAGCAAAAGCTCAGGCAGAAGCCGAGGCAAGAGCCAAATCAGAAGCAGAAAGATTGGCAGCAGTAAGAGCCGCACAAGCCAAACGTGAAGCCGAAGCAAAAGCTAAAGCAGAAGCTGAAGAAGCTGCCCGTTTAAAAGCAGAACAAGAACGTATAGCAGAAGAAAAGCGTAGAGCAGACGCCGCAGTAAAAGCTCAGGCAGAAGCCGAGGCAAGAGCCAAATCAGAAGCAGAAAGATTGGCAGCAGTAAGAGCCGCACAAGCTAAACGTGAAGCCGAAGCAAAAGCTAAAGCAGAAGCTGAAGAAGCTGCCCGTTTAAAAGCAGAACAAGAACGTATAGCAGAAGAAAAGCGTAGAGCAGACGCCGCAGCAAAAGCTCAGGCAGAAGCCGAGGCAAGAGCCAAATCAGAAGCAGAAAGATTGGCAGCAGTAAGAGCCGCACAAGCTAAACGTGAAGCCGAAGCAAAAGCTAAAGCAGAGGCTGAAGAATCTGCCCGTTTAAAAGCAGAACAAGAACGTATAGCAGAGGAGAAACGCAAAGCAGAAGCAGCTGCAAAAGCCAAAGCGGAGGCTGAAGAAGCCGCTCGTTTAAAAGCAGAGCAAGAGCGCATAGCAGAGGAAAAACGTAAAGCAGAAGCTGAAGCAAAAGCCAAAGCCGAAGCTGAGGAGGCCGCTCGCTTAAAAGCAGAACAAGAACGTATAGCAGAAGAAAAACGCAGAGCAGACGCTGCAGCTAAAGCTCAGGCAGAAGCTGAAGCAAGAGCCAAAGCAGAGGCAGAAAGATTGGCAGCAGTAAGAGCCGCACAAGCAAAACGAGAAGCGGAAGCAAAAGCTAAAGCAGAGGCCGAAGAAGCCGCTCGTTTAAAAGCAGAGCAGGAACGTTTAGAAGAGGAAAGACGCAGAGAAGAAGCTGCAGCAAAAGCTCAGGCAGAAGCCGAAGCAAGAGCCAAAGCCGAAGCAGAGAGATTGGCTGCTGTAAGAGCCGCACAAGCCAAACGAGAAGCAGAAGCAAAAGCAAAAGCAGAAGCAGAGGAAGCCGCTCGTTTAAAAGCAGAGCAGGAACGTTTAGAAGAAGAAAGACGTAGAGCAGAAGCTGCAGCAAAGGCGAAGGCAGAAGCCGAAGCAAGAGCCAAAGCAGAAGCAGAGAGGTTAGCTGCTGTAAAAGCTGCACAAGCCAAACGGGAAGCGGCAGCAAAAGCAAAAGCAGAAGCAGAGGAAGCCGCTCGTTTAAAAGCTGAACAAGAACGTTTGGCAAAAGCGAAGGCAGAAGCTGAAGAAGCAGCACGCTTAAAGGCAGAGCAAGAACGTTTAGCAGAAGAGAAACGTAAAGTTGAAGCTGCAGCCAAAGCTAAAGCAGAAGCTGAAGAAAGGTTGAGAGCAGAAGCTGCCGCTAAATTGAAAGCTGAGCAGGACAGGTTAGCAGAAGAAAAGCGTAAAGCCGAGGAAGCTGAACGCTTAAGAATCGAGCAAGAAGCAGCTAAGAAAAGAGCTGAAGATGAAAAAAGTCAGAGAGAATTAGAAGAGAGAAGACGTTTGGCCGAAGCTCGTAGGAAAGCACAAGAAATTCCAGAAGCTACAGACGAAACATCTCAAGCAATGAACGAATTAGCAAAACGAACGAATAAGTCTATAAAATCTCAAGAGAACCTTTTAAGTAGATTGTCTGAAAAAATAGCCAACAAGCAAAAAGATTTAGATGATTTAAAAGAAGAAAATGACTTGAGTGAACAAGGCATTTATCTCGCACCTAAACCGTTTAAGAGTGTTTCTGCCGAAAATCAGGCTTTAGAAAGTGTAAAAATACGATTAGACGACGCTTTAAAAGATCAAGAGTCTAAAATAGCAGAATTAGAAGCACTTTATGAAAAAAGAAAGAAAAAGGTAAAAGCAAAAGACGATCCTATAAATACGTTCTATGAGCAAAACCTAGTACGTCTAAAGGCTGAACAAGCTAAAATTCTCGAAACCAGAGCAAAATTAATATCTAATTTAAATGATATTAAAGCCGCTATAGATTTTGAAAGAAGCAGACGTATTAGAAAAGCAGCATTCGATAACCAACAAGACCGATATAACAAAGACAAAGCTGCATTAGCTAGAATCAAGCAAACAGCTGCAACTAAAGATGTACAGTATACTGAAGCAGATTTCGATTTTGGACAAGAAAAATCTACTAATATTCAGATCGTTAAGAATATTTTAAATGAGAAACCAGGGTATTACATGGTTTTAGCAGTACACACAGACGTAAATAAAAGAGATGCTTTTGTAACCAAAGTGGTAGAGTCTGGAGAGAAAAATGTTAATTTCTTTTTTGATGTGAATACAAATAAGTATTTTATCTATGTAAATAAATACAATTCTATTGACGGTGCTAGAAAAGCATTGCTAAATAAGAAAGACGTACCATATAATAGCAAAATGAGTCTAGTTAAAATAGACAACTAATAAGCAACTAAATAAATTTTTAATAAAGTGCCCCACTGTATTGAAAATGATAAAAACCAAATATTATGAAAAAACCTACTCACACTACCTTCTACGCTACCGTGTTAGTGTTTTTATTGAGTTTGCCCGTGTTAGCTCAAAATTTCGTGCCCTTCACACCTAGATTTAACCAAGCTGTAAGTGGAGATATCGTATTAATTGGTAATAATACTTTAGGGCAAGACGAAAACCCTTTTAATTCAGATGAAACTAATAACAACGTATTTATGCGTCATATTGACATTGATGACGATGATACTACGTTTAGTTCTACTAGTGCAGATCTAGCCATTCCTAACCCTAACTGTTTCGAAATTATACATGCAGGCTTGTATTGGAGTGCGGTTAACGCAGGAACATCTCCTATAAATCAAGTACGATTAATGGGGCCTACAGGAGGTTATAATGATATTTCAGGTATAGTTATCTTTGATGCTAATAGTGCAGACCCCAATACGGGTAACAATGGAAACTCTGTAGATGGAGGTAATAGTTTTCCTTATGCTTGTTACGCAGACATTACAAATGTAATTAGAAATTTAGGAACTACTTTAGGAACATATACCGTAGCCAATGTATCGAGTGCCGAAGGAAGAACATCCGATTTTGGAAACGGTACAGGGCACTCTGCAGGATGGTCTTTATTTATTGTTTATGAAGATCCTACGATTACAGGAAGACGTATTACCAGTTTCGATGGTTTTAGTGCTATTAGTGTTGCAGGAGGAAATCCTGTTTTAAACGTCCCTGTCTCAGGGTTTACCACAATTCCAGTTGGTCCTGTAAGAGCAAATTTTGCTTTTGCAGCTCTAGAAGGCGATAGAGGTATTTCAGGAGACAGGTTAAGTTTAAATGGGCAAAATTTATCTGCACCAAACCGTCCATTTTTTAACTTCTTTAATAGTTCTGTTTCTCAACTTAATGGATTGCCTGCAGCAAGAACTCCTAACAGTCTTAATACCTTGGGGTTTGATACAGGTGTAATTACTGTACCCAACCCTAGTAATGTAGTCATAGCAAATGGAGCAACGTCGGCAAATGTAAACCTCACAACATCTCGAGACACGTATTTTCCATATTTTTATGCCTTATCTGTAGACATTATAGAACCCAACATTGTACTTACAAAAATTGTAGAAGATACTTCTGGAAACGATATTGAAGGCACCTTGGTAGATCTGGGCGATGAACTTAATTATGTTATCGGTTTTCAAAATACAGGAAATGACGATGCAACGAATTTTACCATAAGAGACGTATTACCAGTAAATATTCAGTTTGATATCGATAACGACATTGAGTTTTTACCGCCTGGAGTTACAGTACAAAGTTACGACGTGGCTACACGAGAGCTTATTTTCGCTGTAGATAACGATGTAGTAGAGGTAGGAGATGTAGCGCAGGCTATTCGCTTTAGAGTTAGAGTGGTATCAGATTGTAGTCTTTTAACTAACGCTTGTTCCAATATTGTTGAAAATCAAGCTTTCAGCACGTATCAAGGGACATTAAATACAGAATTTACAATAACAGACGATCCTAGTTTCAGTACGAATACGGGGTGTTTAATTGTACCAAGTTCAACTAACTTTTTAACAGATTTAGATTGTACTTTTACAGAAGAAGTAACATTATGTGGCGACACTACCGTTCTAACAGCAGCAGATGGTTTCGATTCTTATTCTTGGTCTACAAGCCCAACAGGAACCCCAGTTATAGCAACAACACAATCCATTACTGTAGACGAAACAAGAACGTATTTTTCTTTTAATACAGCAGAAGCACCTTGCCAATCTACCACCCAAGAATTTAACGTAACCTTATTTGGCTCTAACGATCAAGATCCACTATTACAGTTCGCAGATCAAATTGTAATCTGTCCAGATGATGGAGACGAACTAACCAATATATTTTTATGTGGCTCTGAAGATTCAAGATTTTTTCAAACTAATATTACAGATACATCTTCCATAATTTGGGAACTATTAGACGAAACAAGTTGCGATGCCGTTCTTAATCCAAATTGTGCAAATACCAGTCCAACTTGTGTGTGGAATCAAGTAGAAACAGGACCAAATTACCTAGTAGATACAGCAGGGCAATACAGACTAACGCTTAACTATCCAGGAGGATGTTTTGAGCAGTTTTACTTCAATGTTTTCGAAAACCTACTAACACCCACAGCAACGGCTAGAGATATTATTTGTTCTACACCAGGAGAAATTGTAGTTGGGGGCGTACCTAACGACTACGAGTATAGTATAGACGGTGTTAATTATCAACCTAGTAATACTTTTTCGGTAACAGTACCAGGTATCTATACTGTTTCAACAAGACAATTAAATGTAAGCCCTAATCCCTGTATATTTACAGTGCCAAACGTTCAAATTAGAGAACGAGACGTTGCTATAAATACTAACGTTATACAACCCCTATGTAATGACGATTTGGGCAGCGTTAGAGTAGCTTTATTAGATGCAGAGCCTCAATATACTTTCAGTATAGCCCAAAATAGCAATGTTATAAATACAGTAGGGCCGTTAGTTGCTAATAATTTTACATTCGAAAATTTAGCAGAAGGAACATATACTGTTACTGTTACAAGTGAAGATGGCTGCCTTGAAACAGAAGACGTAGAAATTATAGCGCCACCGTTGTTGCAAGCAACTTCAGCCTTAACAACTCCGCTAACCTGTGAGGACGGTGAGATTACAATAACAGCTACAGGAGGTACTCCTCCATATTTTTACTTTGTAAACAATGCCTCAACATTTCAAAACGAAAACACATTTGCTATTCCTATAGCTGGAACATATACGGTTCGTGTTGTAGATTTTAACAATTGTGAAGTTGAAACGACTATCGATGTAGATGCTATAGCACCTCCAGATTTTACAGTAGCTATAACGAACATATTATGTGCAGACCAACCAAACTCAGGACGTTTAGATATAAATGTTTCTAACGCAAATGGCAACACTATACGTTATAGTATAGATAACGGTACAACATTTCAAACTGCACCAAGCTTTACAAGTTTAACAGCAGGAGACTATCAAGTCGTTGTAGAGTACACTACGGGAAGTCAAATCTGTTTTACAGATGCACAAACAGAAACAATTTCTACAGTACCACAGCTTACAGCAGATGTGGCGCTTACTACACCTTATTCGTGTTTAGGTAACGGAGAAATAACAGTCTCTAACGCTCAAAACGGAACACCACCTTACGAATATAGCATTGATGGCATAAACTTTCAATCTACAACAACATTCTCTAACTTGGTAGATGGAGATTATACAATAATCATAAGAGATGCAAACTTATGTAGCATAACAGATATTATAGTAATAGCCCCTTTAGATCCACCAACAGATTTAGAGTTTGCTAACACTGCATTATCTTGTCCAGAGTTAACCACAGATATATCTATTACAGCCACAACAGGAGGAAGAGGAGACCTAGAATACCGTATAATTGCACCTGCAGGTGCAGCTACCGGTTTCCAAACCAGTACTGTTTTCGAAGATCTTAATCCAGATACTTATACCTTCGAAGTTAGAGACGAAGATAACTGTACCTACACAGAGATATTCGATGTACAGCCATTACCAGCACTAAGTATAGTTGGAACTACAGTAAGTGAGATCAGCTGTTTTGGAGAAACCGATGGTGCCATACGTTTTACAGTATCTGGTACCAACAACTTTACATATACAATAAATGGAGGAGCTTCTATACCTGGAACTCCAGTTATAGACATTACAAATTTAGCCGAAGGCAACTATACTATTATTGCTACAGATATCGATACAAATTGTACAGAAACAGCTACTGCAACAATAGCTCCAGCCCCGGCCAGACTAACAGCAACAAATGTGCCAACACCCATAACATGTGCTACAGATGGATCTGTAACCATAACAGCTAATGGAGGTGTAGGCGGTTATACATACGAGTTAGTGCAACCTGATGGGACACCTTTGGGAGGGGCAACTAACACAAACAACACATTTACAGGTTTAACACAAGCAGGAAACTATACGGCAACGGTTAGAGATGCCAATGGTTGTGACGAAACAACAACATTTAGTTTAGCTGCGCCTTTAAACCCTACAGCAGCGTTAGATGCAGCTACAGATGTATGTTTCGATCCTGCTAATGGTGGCGCGACCATAGCCGTAACGGCAAGTGGTGGCAACCCACCGTACCAATACAGTATTAATGGTGGCGCTTTTGATGCAAATAGCACATTTACAAACTTAGCACCCAACACCTATACTGTTGTAGTTAGAGACAGCTTTGGGTGTACAGCAGATGCGCCAATTTCGGTAACGGTAGCACCTCAATTAACAATAGATGCATCTGTAACAGATGGTTTAGATTGTACAACGTCTCCTGAAGCAGAAATAACAGGTACAATTGGTGGAGGTACAGCACCTTTTACTTTCGATGTTAATATTAATGGAAGTGGATTTACAGGAACGCCAATTGCTGTAACAGGAAATACATTTGTGTATACAACCCCTACTGCAAACCCAGACAGTTATCAATTTTTAATTACAGATGCTAACGGATGTACCGTAGAATCTTCAGTAATTACAGTACCGCCAATTGAAGTACCAACAGTAACGATAGTGGACATAAACCCACTTTGTAATGATGACGATGGTGACGCTAATGGCAGTATAGAATTTACACCTGCAGGAGGAGAACCACCATATACTATTGTATTTAATGGTAGTGCACCAAGTTCAATATTCTCGTATACCGGATTAGTAGAAGGTAATTATGATTATACAATAACCGACGCAAATTCCTGTTTTGTAACAGGTAGAATAACTTTAACAGAACCTGCTGCTATCGCAGCTACGGTTAACACTACACCGTTTAGTTGCGACGCGTCTAATGCAAATGTAGCAGGGAGTGTAACAATTAACACCCCAACAGGAGGTACACCACCTTATCAATTTAGTTTCAATGGTTCTGGTTTTAGTGCCAACAATGTATTAACTGTAAACGATAATGGTGCAGACCAAACTATCAATTGGCAAGTGAGAGATGCTAATGGTTGTATCACGGCAGGTAGTGAAACGTTAAATGCATTAAACCCACCAGTAATTACATCTATAACTAATGCACCACCAGTAACCTGTACCACAACAGCTAGCGATGTCACTGTAAATACCACAGGAGGAGTAGCACCACTTTCTTTTGAAATTACAGCACCTTCCAGTGCAGTAACTACCAATGCTACAGGAATGTTTACAGGTTTAACACCAGACACCTACGTATTTCGAGTTACAGACGCTAATGGATGCTTTGTAACCCAATCGCATACAGTAGCCCCAGTAACTCCAATAGAAGTTATAGGGCAATTAACTTCTAATGTATTATGTGAAGGTGAAAGTACAGGATCTATACGCTACACCGTTTCTGGTGTATCGTCTGGCGGATTTACTATTAGCAATTTTAGCCCAGCGGCAGGAACAACAGTACAAACTGGAAATACTATTAATATCACGGGCTTACCTGCCGGGACATATACTTTAGAAGTTACGGATAACACTACAGGATGTATTGACGATGATACCATTACAATTAGTGAACCTGCAACACCTTTGAGTGCGTCAGCATCAAGTACAGCAGTATTTTGTACAACACAAGATACACAGATAACAATAACAGCAACAGGAGGAACACCAAACTACAGATATGCAGCAGTTTTACAAACTGATCCAGCTCCTGCAATAAGTGATTACGTTACAAGTAACGTGATAACGAGAAACACAAGTAATGGAGCAAATTTAGACTGGCAAGTTTATGTTTTAGACGCTAACGATTGTAGTTTTGAATTTCCGATAACAATTACCAATAACGGAGCACCAACGGTTACAACACCTCCAGTAGTTTCCAATCAATGTACAGCAACATCAAATTTTACATTTGAAGCACAAGGCTCAGGTGGTTTAGCACCATTAGAATACAGTATAGATGGTGTATCATTTCAATCTAGCCCTATATTTACAGTAAATACTGCAGGAACTTTTATAGTAACCGTAAGAGACGCCAACGGTTGTACAGCAACAAGTCCAACTAATACAGAAGTGTTTTCACCGTTAAACGCCAATGCCGTTTTAACTAAAGATTTAACCTGTAGCGTGCCCACAGACGCCAGTATAGAAGTTACAACTTTTGGAGGATCTAACGACTTTACAGTAGAACAATCCTTTAATGGAGGGCCGTTTACAACGCTTTCAACGTCTTTTGCGGGTGGAACTTTCCCTGTTACAACTGGTAATGCAGGAACTTATGTATTTAGAATTACCGACAACAGAACAGATATCCCATGTACGGTAGATACCAATACGGTTACAGTAACACCAACAGCTGTTGTGGATGTTACAGAAGCTAGTGTTGACCCTACGTGTAACGGATTTAACGATGGTTCCATAACGTTAACACCAACGTCTGGCGAAGCACCTTTTGAATACAGCATAAACGATGGATTAACATTTGTTAGCTCCAATGTATTTGGAGGTTTGGTAGCAGCTACTTACACTTATCAAGTAAGGGATGCCAGAGGATGTACTGTTAGAGATTTTATAACTCTTACAGACCCTGCGCCTATCGATGTTACATTAACATCTACAGGAATAGTGTGTAACGTGAATACTTTAGGAAGTTTTACCGCAACTATAAATTCAGGAGGTGTTGCAGACTTTACGTATACATTATTTGATAGAAACTCAAACCAAATAGCTACCTCTGGACCTACCTCTGCAACATCGCATACGTTTCCAGGGTTAACGTTTGGAGATTACATTATTACTATTGTAGATGCTAATGGTTGTGAATACAACAGTGGACTACAACGGATAGATACACCTCCAATTATAGGTGTAACAAGTACTGTAAACTCTAATACTTGTTCCGCAGGAGTAGATATTGAAGTAACAGTTTCAGGAGGACAGCCTCCATACAGGTTTTCTATTTTTGGTCAGACTCAATCAGCACCGCAAGCTAGTAACACTTTTGTGTTTACTGGATTGTTACATAATACTACGTTTTTCTTACAAGTTCAAGATGCTAATAACTGTATAGGAGTAATAGAAGAAACAACACCGCCAGCACCATCGACTATAGAAATTACGGGTACTAGTACCACAGACGTAACATGTAATGGCGCAGATAATGGATCACTCACTTTTACTGTAGATAATTTCGACCCTTCAGTAACAGATATCGACTATGAAATCCTAGATCAATTAACATTAAATCCTGTGGTACCAGCTATTGATGGAACCATTTCAGGGCCAGCAGGAGGCCCAACACCACCAACCACAGTATCAGGAATACCATCTGGAAGTTATGTTTTGCAAGTGCGTGAAGCTACTGGAACAGAATGTCCAGCAAGTTTTTCGTTTACCATTTCGCAACCCATACAAGCGGTAACAGCTTCGGTAACGGCAAATATTCCAGCAAATTGTAATGCAGGTGCGCAGGTAACAGTAACAGCTACAGGAGGAACACCCCCTTACCGCTATGCGGCAGACGTTACTTCAGGTTTCCCAGCAGGATCAGCAACATTTTCTACTTCTAACGTTTTAGAATTAAACCCAATAACAGGTTTAAATTGGGAAATTTTAGTAGAAGATGCCAACGGTTGTCCATTTAGATTACCAGTAACGATTTCGAGAACGGCAATGCCTACAATAGACCCAGTACCTCAAGAGTGTTATACTGGAGCACCATTTAACATTACCTTATCAGGTACAGTAGATGCTAGTGCAGGTCCTGCAATGTATAGCCTTGGTGGCGCATTCCAAGCAAGTCCTGTATTTACAATTAATGGACCAGATACTTACACGGCAACTATACAAGACACCAATGGATGTACAGCTACAAATACGTTTATTATAGAGCCTCAAATTTTCTTAACTACAGCAGTGCAAGATTTAACTTGTATAGCAGATGCAAGTATTACCTTAACAGCTTCTGGCGGATCGGGTACTTACGGAGGCTTTGAAGTGAGTTTTAATGGAGGCGCTTTTTCTGCAGCAACTTCGCCATTTACTACAAGTGTAGCAGGAAATTATCAATTTAGGGTGTCAGACGACCAAGCTACTAACCCAGCAGGAGGATGTCAAGCACTATCAAATATTGTAACAATAACCCCCAATACAACACCAACATTAACAGAAGTTAGTACAGATGTTACTTGTAATGGAGACAGTGATGGTACGATTACTATTACTGCAGCTAATGGGCAACCGCCATACGAGTACAGTATAGATGGGGGGGGAACATTTGTAGGTACCAATACGTTTACTGGTTTAGCAGTAAACACCTATAATGTACAAGTAAGAGATGCGAGAAGTTGTCCTTCTGCCAGTACCGTAGTTAATATAAATGAACCTTCTGCTGTTACGGGTACAGTAACGCCAGCAACATTAACGTGTGGGCCAGGTAACGCAACGCAAAGTGCAACGATTTCTGTATCAGCAGGTGGAGGAACAGGAACTTATACTTATAGTTTTGATAACGGAGTAAGTTTTACTCCAGACAATACGTTTACTACAAGTACAGCCGGTACAATTAATATTTTTATTATGGATTCCAACGGTTGTACCAGTGGGCTAATTACAGAAACCATTGCGCCATTAAATCCGCCAAGCGACTTAAGTTTTAGTGCAACAACAGTTAATTGTACCGCTACAACTAGCGACGTAACTCTAACAGCAATAGACGGGGTGGGTACTTTAACCTACGCTATTTTAGCGCCAGCAAGTGCAACATCTAACACCTCAGGTGCTGGCACAGGTGTATTTACCGCTTTGGCACCAGATACGTACCTATTTGAGGTTACAGATGCAAACTCATGTACTTATCAAGAAGCTTTTACTATAGACCCAGTAACAAACGTTACCGTATCAGGACAGTTAATAAATGGAGTTACATGTAATAACGATTCGGGTACTTTGGTAGACGACGGTGCTGTAACATTTAATGTAGGAGATTTTACAGGCACATACACGTATACCTTATCTGGGACAAGAACTTTAGGACCAATCTCTCAATCTGCGAGCACTATTCCCTTAACAGGCTTACCAGAAGGAAATGTTAATATTTCAATAACAGACGATATTACTAATTGTACAGCCACTGCAACGGTATTTGTACCAGAACCAACAGAAGTTGTATTAACATTGGTAGATACCGTGAATGGAAATTGTGAGGACGATGCAAGAATTGAAGTAGCGGCCTCTGGTGGTACACCAGGTTACACGTTCGCATTTGTAGAACAAGGTACAGTACCAGTAGCTTCAGACTTTACAACAAACACGTTTGCATTTGTAGATCCAGGAGTTAATACCAATTGGGATGTACATGTAAGAGACATTAACGGTTGTACAGCAACAGTATTACCTGTTCCAGTTCAGGACGATCCTTTGCCCACTATAACATTACCAGAGTTTGCAGCAAACCAATGTAATACAACAGGAGACGAATATACGTTTAGTATTGTAGCTTCTACAGGACAAGGAACATTAACGTACGCTTTAAACGGTAACGCATTCGGTGCAGCAACTACATTTACTGTAGCTGTACCATCTGTGGCCACAACGCACAGAGTTACTGTTATGGACGAAAATGGATGTACTGCATTCGATGAAATAGAGGTATTACCCCCGTTAACAGTAACAGCAGAAATACAAGAATTACCATCTTGTAATGAAGGTGATGGCGAGATTACTGTAACTGGAGCAGGAGGAACAAACACTCCAACCAATTATACCTATACAATTGTAGCACCGGCTAGTGCCACTGCAAATACTACAGGAGTAAATGATGGTGTATTTACAGGATTAGACTCTGGTAATTACACATTCGAAATTACAGATGCCAATACCATACCAGGATTGAGCAATTGTAGTACCCAAGTTGTTATTAATTTACCAGCAGCAACACCTGTAACCTTTACAGCCCCAAGTATCGAGCCTGTGAGATGTTTTGGAGAATCAAACGGAAGAATTACAGTTAATTTGGAACCATTGCCAAGTAATGATAATCCAATATATCAGTATGAGATTACAGCAGGAACTCCTACACAAGGTAGACCAGCTATAACTAGACCACAGCAAAACTCTAATATTTTCGAAAACTTACCAGCAGGAGAGTACACTATTAGAGTAACATCAGGAAGAAGCTGTACAGAAGATCAGATTGTAACAATAACAGAGCCTACAGAATTAACGGTATCTGGTGCGGCTACACCTTTTGCCTGTAATCCAGACAATAGTGTAAGCACAGCTATCTTAACTGTAACAGAAGGCGCCGCTACGGGAACATCGCCATACAGATATAGTATAGACGGCGTTAACTTTGTGCCCGATAACGAATTCCCTATCGCAGATACAGGAAGCACACAAACTATTACAGTATCTGTAAGAGATGGTAATGGATGTATTGCTACAAACACGGTTATAGTAAATCCATTACCGACCATAACAGCAGTTACCGCTGTAGAGGCCACTCCAATAGATTGTAATGGTACGGGTAGTGTACAAATAAATGTAACGGGTGGCTCAGGTAGTTTTAGTTTCGAGCAGCTACCAAGTAGTGGAGCACAAGCATCGAATACATTTGCCATAACAGAACCAGGCACATATTTCTTTAGAGTAAACGATCTTACTACAGGGTGTTTCGAGACAACAGAATTTACCGTACAACCTTTCGATACCGGTAGAGCAACATTAACAGCAACTACCGCCGTAACCTGTTTCGACGATGGTTTAGGAGCTATAGCACTTAACATCGAAAATTATACTGGTGCCTATACTTATCAATTTTTAGATAATAACAGTACACCATTCGGACCTGTAACTAACGCAAATACCAATACCAATAATCCGGAAGAAATAACAGGATTATCAGGAGGACGTTATCAAGTACAAGTTGTGCAATTAGAGAGTCCATTCTGTACTACAGTATCTAATGTAGAAACTATAGATTCGCCAACAGCAGCATTAGCACTTACGCTAACAGAAACGGCAAATGTAACTTGTGATAATAACAGAGGCGCCATAACAGCCGAAGCTACAGGAGGAGAAGCGCCTTACACTTACCAGTTAATAAGTACTGTGCCATCTGTACCTAGCGTTCCATTTGGTTCAACAAGCACATTTACAGATTTGGCTGCAGGCACATATACAGTAGAAGTGAGAGACAATAGAGGATGTATAGAGTCGGCAACATTAAACCTAACGTTGCCTCCTCCAATAGTAGCAACTATTGTACACACTCCACTGCTAAACTGTTTTAATGATACTAATGGTACTATTACAGTAACAAGTACTTCGGGTGGTCAAGGTGAAAACTATACATATACACTAAACCAATTGTCACCAAATGTTGCTTCATCAGGACCGCAAACCGATGTTGAATTCAACAACCTATCGGCAGGAACATATAATGTAACTGTAACAGATGGTCTCAATTGTACATTTACAACAGCAGATGTTACAATAAGCGAACCACAGCCAGTACAATCTACTTTAATTCTAGGAAGAACAGAAACCTGTATAAATTCCGCAGAAATTATAGTAAGTGCATCTGGAGGTACACCACCTTACAATTACACTATCATTACTTTAGAAGACACAGATAATAACATAACAACACCAGACGAAGAAGTGCCAACCGCATTTACAGGAATAATAGCTTTAAGCGGAGGTCAAGAGAGCATACCAGTACAATCGGGAGATTATTTGGCAAGAGTTGTCGATAGTAACGATTGTAGCCTAAACCTATCCAACCAAGTTACGATACCTGTATTTACACCATTAACTGTAGCTATCGATGCCAGAAATGCAACTATATTATGTACAGGAGATACTTCTGGAGCTATTATAGCAGAAGCAACAGGAGGTTTGGGAGATTATACTTATACGCTGTTAGATGCTCAAGGTAATGCCGTACCGTCTGCTATTCAAAATAGTCCAGGCGTGTTTACAGACCTTCAAGCAGGAACATACAGTGTATTTGTAGAAAGTGGTATAGATTGTACAGTAGCTTCGCAACAGGTTACAATAACAGAGCCGCCTTTAGCATTATCAGCCACAGCAGATACTACTCCAGTAGTGTGTGCTGGCGACGATGATGGTTCCGTAGAAATTATAGCGACAGGAGGAACAGGTATTATAAAATATGCCATTTCTCCTAGACTAGACCAATTTGTAGAAGATCCAATTTTCGAAAATTTAGCACCTGGAACTTATCAAGCTGTAGCTCAAGACGAAAATGGATGTTTCATGACTCTAGATTTTACAATAACTACACCAGATCCTATAACACTAACAGTAGTCGAAAATTCCATAATTCCAGAATTATGTAGTGGAGACGAAAACGGAGCATTTAGCGTACAGGTTGCAGGAGGTGTACCACCTTACAGCGTTAGTTTAGATAGTAATGAAGAAACAGATTTTGAGGCAGGAACGCCAATACAAACACAATTCGATTTTGAGAACTTAGCAGGAGGAAACCACACCGTGTATATTAGAGATGCTAATAGGTGTATTGTAGATTTCGAAATAGACTTTCCACTTTCAGTAGATATTACACCATCTGTAGTGGTAAGCTATGGTTGTGAGGCTAATTTATCAACTAATATCGTAACGGTAGAATTATTAGAGGCGAGTACTACAAATCCAGCAGACGTAGAGTATGCTTTAGATGGAGGCGCTTTCCAACCAGGTAATATGTTCTTTAATGTGGCGCCAGGTCTAGACCACTTCGTAGACGTAAGACACGTAAATGGTTGTGTTAGAAGAACAGAGTTATTCGATATCGATAATATCGAACCATTAACGCTAAACTTAGAAGAAGGACGTATAAACGAAATTATAGCCAATGCATCTGGAGGTACAGGGAACTATCAGTTTAGTTTTGAAGGAGAACCAGAAGGGAACGAAAACAGTTTCTTTATCTCCGAATCTGGAACCTTTACAGTTGTAGTTACAGATAGTAATGGTTGTACAGTTTCGGCATCAATTCCTCTAGAGTTTATAGATATATGTATACCAAATATTTTCAACCCGTCAATTCAGGAAGGTTTTGGTCCTGGATGTGCAGATCAATTTGAAAATTTAGAACTTGATATTTTTGATAGGTACGGACGAAGAATAGCCAGTATAGATATTAATAGCACTTGGGATGGTACCTACAATGGAAGTGAATTACCAACAGGAGATTATTGGTACATAGTTAAGTTAAATGATGAAAATGACGATAGAGAGTTTGTGGGGCACTTTACGCTTTACAGATAATAAATAATAAAGAGAGCAAATGCTTTTTAAAAAACAAGTTAAAATGCGAAAAACAATTATATACGTTGTCCTCTTTTTTATTATTAAGAGTTATGGACAAGAATTAAATCTGCCAGTATTTACACAATATCTGGCAGACAATAACTTTGTAGTGTCTCCCACATTTGCAGGTATAGGAGACAATGTTAAAATAAGAGCAAATGGTTTAACACAATGGGTGGGTATTAGAGACGCTCCAGATAACCAATCGGTTTTTGGAGACGTGCGTATAGCAAATAGAACAGGTGTAGGTTTATCTTTTTTTAACGATAGAAACGGAAACACCATACAAACAGGAGCGCGCGTATCGTTCGCGCACCATATTATATTAGACTACTATTCTAAACAGTATTTATCCTTTGGTATATCTTATAATTTGAATAACTTTAGATTAGATATTGAAAATTTAAACGAACAAAATACCAGAAATGGCAACCCCTTAGACTTACCAATAGTTGGAGACGATAGAAGAACAACAAATAATAACTTCGATGTGGGTATACTATATAGGTATGGAGGGCTTTTTGTAAGTTTAAACGGTAATAATATTTTACCAAAAGATTTTGATGAATTAGACCTATCCGTAGATAATTTTAGAGAATCTTTAGAGCCAAGTTTACTCCTTAACTTTCAATTATATGCAGGTTATACCATTAAAGGCCCTAAAAAAAGCCGTATAGAGTATGAGCCATCTTTGTTTTACCAGTTATTTACTAGTGATAGCCGTTCTGCTACCGATTTAAACTTTAAATTTCGTAAATACAATAGGTTAGGAGATTACTACTGGGCAGGGGTGTCTTACCGCTTTTTAAACGATCAGTTTTTAAGACCATTAAATGTTGGACCAATGTTTGGCTTCCAAAAATCATTATTTTATTTTGGATATGCGTACCAAATAACGACAAACTCATTATCAGCATTTAATTCTGGAACACATGTGGTTACAGTAGGAATAAACTTTTTACAAGGCATAAGCAATTGCCCTTGTACGCAAGATCCAGTACACAACTAATACCATTTTTACAAAATTAGTTATCCTTAGGAGTTATACTGAATTTTTTTGTCTAAATTCGATCGCTTGTAAACATGTTGTGGGCATACAACAGAAATAACAAATGATGAAATGTTTTCAAAAAGAAATACAATTAAAACCCTATAAGAGAGGCTTTCATATAATAACGCAAAATGTTGTAGAAGCACTTCCAGAAATACGCCAAATACAAGCAGGAATGTTAAATGTGTTTATAAAGCATACTTCAGCAAGTCTTACAATAAATGAAAACGCAGATCCTACAGTAAGAATAGATTTCGAAAGTCATTTTAATACAATGGTGCCTGAAAACGCGCCTTATTACAAACACACTTATGAAGGGGCAGACGATATGCCAGCGCACATTAAATCTTCCTTACTGGGTGCATCAGTGCAAATACCTATTACAAATGGCAAATTAAATTTAGGCATTTGGCAAGGCATCTATTTAAGCGAGCACAGAAATTATGGCGGAAAACGCAATTTGGTATTAACAGCTTTTGGCTTATAATATATGTTTTTAAAAAGACCATTACTATCTACCCTAAAGGCCATTGTATTTTGGATGTTTGCCTTCTTTATTTATGCTTTTATAAAATACAACGGTCTAGAACAAGAATTAAAAGTATATACAGCAGAAAAATTGTATTTACCAGTATTAGAATATTATAAATATGCTCTCATACTAGGTGTTATAATAGGGGTGTGCCATGCATTTATAGAAGTATTATTCGATGCTGTTTTTGGAAAGCGTTTAGCGCTTGGTCTTATAATGCTAATAAAGGCAATCACATATTTTATAATTATAGTAGCATTATTAAGTTTTTTTTCAGTTTTTATCGAGGAGTTAATAGATATAGACCTACATAATGAAAGAGGGTGGTGGTACAAAAATTTATTCTTTTGGAATACTATTTTGTATTTTATATTAGCATTTATAGTATTTTCTCTTCTAAAAATAACCAACGATAAATTTGGATCTGGAGTATTTATAAATATGTTATTAGGTACTTACAAAAAGCCAAAAGAAGAAACACGTATATTGATGTTCTTGGATTTAAAAGACTCTACCACAATAGCAGAGCAATTAGGCCATGAAGTATATAGTAAATTTATACAAGATTGTTTTAGTGATTTAAACAGCGTATTAAATAAACACGAAGCAGAAGTATACCAATACGTAGGAGACGAAGCTGTTTTAAGTTGGACTACCAAAAAAGGATTTAGAAAAAATAATGCAGTCAATTTATTTTTTACATTCATTAAAGAACTAAAAAAGCGTGAAGCGCATTATGCCAAAACATACAATACAATACCAGAATTTAAAGCAGGGATACATTGCGGTAAATTAATGATAGCAGAAGTAGGTACAATTAAAAAAGAATTGGCTTATCATGGTGACGTAATAAATACGGCATCTCGAATACAGGGGTTATGCAACTCATATAATGTGCAACTATTGGTTTCTCAAGAGTTATTAGAGCGCTCTTTAATTACATTAAAATACAAAGTAGAATTGCTGGGTGATATTCCTTTAAAAGGTAAAGCAAATGCGTTACTAATATACAGTGTTACCGAAAACTAAATTCTGGATTACAACATTTACGGTATTTAAACCAATCCTTTTAAAAAGGGGTGAAAAATGCATCAAGAGTAAAACTTGGGGATCAATATATAAATTCATAGTTTTGAATAAATTATACACATACTAGCTTAGCCTTGGATACCTCATTAGCGAATTGTTTTTTACCAGACGGATTATTAGACTATTTTGATATTGTTTCTCACAAAATGGAAGCATCAAAAGTACATTTCTATTTAGAAGAAAAAAATAGCGTTCCAGATGAGTTTAAAGCCTCTAAAACAAGATCAAAAGGGTTTTCTCCCGAAATAACAGTTGAAGACTTTCCACTTCGAGGCAAATCAGTACTCCTTCATATTAAGCGGCGTAGATGGACTTTA
>CANLCJ010000005.1 GCA_947489085.1 uncultured Flavobacteriaceae bacterium | reverse complement strand
ATCAAAGCCTTTAGAAGGCAATTCAGAGGCGTCAGAAATGTGGAATTCTTTTTATTCAGACTAACTCAAATTTTTGCTTAAACACAACTTTTGGACTTGATCCTTGATCCTTTTAAAATCTACTTATGGAAAGCATAAATTTTAGAAGAAGTGCTATAAAACAAAAAAGCATCCCAATTTTCTATAAGAAAAAAGGAAAGCTTTCCATCGGTTTGATGCTAAAATAAATTTTAGCATTTCAAACTACATCACGCCTTAAGCGTGAACAACACAACATTGTATACTAAAAAAGCTCCAATTTCTTAGAGCTTTTTTGCAATTTTTGCGGTCTGGACGGGACTCGAACCCGCGACCCCCTGCGTGACAGGCAGATATTCTAACCAGCTGAACTACCAGACCGTTGCGTTATTGCGAGTGCAAAGATACATCTCTTTTTGAATACTACAAGCTTTTTTTAATTTTTTTTGAAAAAAAATAGGCTATCTAAATTTTTGCCGCTCTACCATATACGTGGTTAAAATGGTATTAAAATCTCTATTTATGTCTGCCTCAACGTATTTGATCTTGTATTGAGCACATTTAAGTCGCAAAGCTTTAAAATAAGTGTTTACGGCTGCACTGTAGGTTTCTTTTACTGTATCTGCGTATAAATTTATAGTCTCTCCAGTTTCTACGTCTATAAACCGTTTTGGTGTATTATCGAAATCGAAGTTAAGCTCTTTAGCGCTATCGAATACATGAAATAATATAACTTCATGCTTGTTATATTTTAAATGCTGTAAGGCTTCGAAAAGGCGCTTATCGGCTTCGGTGGTTTGAAACATATCGGTAAATAAAAACACCATAGAGCGTTTGTGGATGTTTTCGGCTATTTCATGCAAATATTTATAGGTTTCTGTGCCTTTAGCTTCTGGCCTTTTTAACACAACTTCACCAAGTTGGTGGAGCAGCATTTGGTGGTGGCGTTCGCTCCCTTTTTCGGGGGCATAATAATCGTAAGCATCGCTATAAATGCTTAAGCCCACAGCGTCGCGTTGTTTTTTTAAAAGCTGCATTAAGGCAGCAGTAGCCAGCGCCGAAAAACTTATTTTATTTTGCTGCGTTATGCTAAACGTATCTTGTTTGGGGTAATGCATAGAGCTGCTATTGTCTAAGATGATATGGCAACGCAGGTTGGTTTCATCATCATAGCGTTTGGTGTAGAGCTTATCAGTTTTAGCAAAAAGCTTCCAATCGATGTGGCGCGTACTCTCCCCCCTATTGTATATTTTGTGTTCTGCAAATTCTGCCGAAAACCCATGAAACGGACTTTTATGCAGGCCTGCTATAAAGCCTTCGACGACTTGTTTTGCAAGAAGCTCCAAGTTTTTAAAGCCTTCTACCTTTTGGAGTTCGTTCTGTAAATTCATAAGCGTAACGTTATTCGTTTTAAATATACGGGATTTTTGGCTGTTTACGGGTAGAAATTACAATACGCTTTAAACGCTCTTGTAAACAGTTATGCAGGTGTACCTGTTGGGTGTTGGATACAACAAACCCTTAAAACGCAACATATTTGTATGCGTTTTAAGGGTTTTTATATTTAAGGCACTATATAATACCGTCTACAATACCATAGGCTACAGATTCTTCTGCACCCATCCAATGGTCTCTGTTAAAGTCTTTCATTACTTTATCGTAATCTTGGCCACAGTTATCTGCTAAAATTCTAGCACTTAATTCTTTGGTTTTTAAAATTTCCTGCGCTGTTATTTCTATATCGCTGGCTTGGCCACGAGCACCACCACTTGGCTGGTGTATCATTACTCTAGCGTGTGGCTGTATAAACCGTTTGCCTTTAGCGCCTACAGATAGTAATATAGACCCCATAGATGCTGCCAAACCGGTACATATTGTAGACACATCGCTATTTAAAGCCTTAATACAATCGTACATTGCAAAACCAGAAGTAACATAACCTCCGGGGCTGTTAATGTACAGTTGAATGTCTGCAGTCTCTAAAGCATCTAAATAAAGTAAGCGGTCTATAACATGCTTTGCTGAGGTATCGTTTACCATCCCCCATAAAAACACTTTGCGTTGCTCTATTAATTTGCTGTCTATTTTATCTTGTATTTTTAATGTGCTCATCTTATATTATTTTATAAACATCTAAAATAAAAAAAGGTTTACCATAATGGCAAACCTTTTTAAGTTTCTTTTATTTTTATATTACAATAGTGAATCTATTGCATCTGTATAAGCATTTTTAGGTGCTACACCTACTTGACGTCCTACTACTTCTCCATTTTGAAATACTAAAACTGTTGGGATGTTACGTACACCGTATTTAGCTGCAAATTCCTGATTTGCATCTACATCGACTTTACCTACCACAGCTTTTCCTGCGTACTCGTCGCTTATTTGTTCTATAACTGGACCTACCATTCTACATGGGCCACACCAAGCTGCCCAAAAATCTACAAGTACTGGTTTATCACTTTTTAAAACTGTTTCTTCAAATGAAGCATCTGTTATTTCTAATGCCATAATATATATTTTTAAAATGTTTTTAATTCTATTTAATTACACAAAATTAGTCAAAAAAAATGCTAAAGCTTACAAATCGACAATTCGTTTTACTTATAACGATATATAATGCCCCTATTTATTAGGTTTTAAAAGCTATTGCCTGCTTAATTTAATTTAAACCTGAGGTTTTGAGCTTCTAATGCACTAATAAGTTCTTGGCAAACTTTAATTTTTTGTCGCCTGCTTGGCATTGTTAACTTCATTTTTTCCTTGGTATCGTATACTAAGAAATTTAAAGCCTGGTTTCCTGGATACTGGTGCAATAACTCTTTTAATCCATTCACTTTTTTATCGTCTAAATCTTTAATATCGAGCTGTATGGATAGTTTTTTTGCATACTGCTCCATCACATCGTGCAGCAATTGAAAATTGTTAAATTGCAATCTGGGGTCGCTGCGCTTGCCTGTGTCTTTGTTTATCCAACCTTCTCTTACAAATGTTTTTACAAACACAAAATTATTTTGCAGCAAAAAGTGTCTGAATTTTAAATAATCTTCTCCAAAAATTCTAAACTCGAAACTGTCGGTATAATCTTCGATTGTAAATAAGGCCCAGCCTTTGCCTTGTTTACTTACGCGGTGTTGCACATCGGTTACTACACCTCCAAATACCAATTCGCGATTTACATAAGGCTCTAAGGTATTAAACATGCCTACATTGCCATTGCAAAAGGTTTTCATTTCGGTTTTAAAATCGTCTAGAGGATGTCCAGAAATATAAACCCCCACAACTTCGCGTTCTTTACTTAGCGTTTTCATAGTACCCCACTCTTCGCATGGTGGTACTTCTGGCTCTGGTATTTGCACTTCGCTGGCCTCTCCAAAAAGGCTTACTTGAGACGAGTTTTCGTTTTCTTTATATTTTTGAGCGTATTTTATGGTTTTTTCTAAAAATGTAATGCCGTCGCCTTCGTCGTGAAAGTATTGGGCGCGGTGTGTGCCATCGAAACCATCGAAACCTCCAGCCAATGCTAAATTTTCGAATGCTTTTTTGTTGGCGGCTCTTAAATCGATGCGTTTTGCCAAATCGAAAATGGATTTATAAGGGCCTTCTTCTTTACGGTGTTCTACAATCGTCATTACCGCACCGTGCCCTACACCTTTTATAGCGCCCATACCAAAACGTACGGCACCATCGTTGTTTACCGAAAACTTGTAATAAGATTCGTTAACGTCTGGCCCCAATACATCTAATTTCATACGTTTGCATTCCTCCATAAAAAAGGTAACTTGCTTGATATCGTTCATGTTATTAGAAAGTACTGCCGCCATATATTCTGCAGGGTAATGTGCTTTTAAATAGGCTGTTTGGTAGGCTATCCATGCGTAACATGTGGAGTGCGATTTGTTAAAGGCGTAACTTGCAAAGGCTTCCCAATCTTTCCATACTTTTTCCAGAATTTTAGCGTCGTGGCCATTGGCACTGGCTTGAGCGATAAATTTTGGTTTCATTTTATCAAGTACCGTAATTTGCTTTTTCCCCATAGCCTTACGCAGTACATCTGCTTCACCTTTAGTAAAACCTGCCAAACTTTGGGAGAGTAGCATTACTTGCTCTTGGTACACCGTAATACCATAGGTTTCTTTAAGGTACTCCTCCATTGCTGGTAAATCGTACTCAATTTCCTCATCGCCATGCTTTCGGCGTACAAAACTAGGAATGTATTCCATAGGCCCCGGACGGTACAAGGCATTCATGGCTATTAAATCTTCAAACACTGTAGGTTTTAAATCTCTTAGGTGCTTCTGCATACCTGGCGATTCGTACTGGAACACCCCTACGGTTTCGCCGCGCTGAAATAAGGCGTAAGTTTCCTTATCGTCTAAAGGAAAGGTTTCTGGATCTAATTGTACACCGTGTTTTGCTTTTACTATTTTAACGGTATCTTTTATTAGGGTTAGTGTTTTTAACCCCAAGAAATCCATTTTTAACAGGCCTGCATCTTCTACTACAGAGTTATCGAATTGCGTAACGTATAAATCAGAGTCTTTTGCTACGGCTACCGGAACAAATTTGGTAATATCGTCTGGTGTAATAATAACACCACAGGCATGGATTCCTGTATTTCGCACAGAACCTTCTAAAGTTCTTGCTAAGTTTAGCGTTTCTGCTTGTAAATCGGAACCATCGGCTATGTTTAACAGCTCGTTGACTTTTTCTAACTCTTCTGCTCTAAATTTTTTGCCGAGGGCTTTTTCGTCTAAACCAAAAATTTTGTTGAGCTTAGACATGTTGGGTATAAGCTTGGCGATTCTATCGGCATCAAACAAAGGCAAATCTAATACCCGTGCGGTATCCCTAATGGACGATTTTGCCGCCATGGTACCGTAGGTAATAATTTGTGCTACTTGGTTGGCGCCATACTTTTCGATAACGTAATCCATAACGCGGCTTCGCCCCTCGTCATCGAAATCAATATCGATATCGGGCATGCTTATACGGTCTGGATTTAAGAAACGCTCGAAAAGCAGATCGTACTTAAGCGGATCTATATTTGTAATCCAAAGGCAATAGGCGGCTACAGATCCCGCAGCAGATCCACGCCCTGGCCCTACAGACACGTCCATATTCCGTGCCTCCCGAATAAAATCTTCTACAATAAGGAAGTACCCTGGGTAGCCTGTGTTTTCTATAACACTAAGCTCAAAATCTAAACGTTCTACAACCTCCTCAGAGAGTGTTTCGCCGTAGCGCTTTTTTGCACCTTCGTATACCAAGTGCTTTAAATAAGCGTTTTCGCCACGCTTCCCTCCATCTACATCGTCTTCGGCATGTTTAAACTGTTCTGGAATGTCGAAGGCTGGTAAAAGTACATCTCTTGCCAATTGGAAGGCTTCAATTTTATCTACAACCTCTTGTACATTAATTATGGCCTCTGGCACGTCTTTAAACAGCGCCTTCATAGCTTCTGCCGATTTAAAGTAATAGTCTTGGTTTGGCAACCCATAACGGTAACCTCGACCCCGCCCTATTGGTGTGGCTTGTTTTTCGCCATCTTTTACACAGAGTAAAATATCGTGTGCATTTGCATCTTCTTTTTCGGCGTAATAGGTGTTATTTGTTGCTATTAGTTTTACATTGTGCTTCTTTGCCAGAGCGATTAATGTAGGGTTTACACGGTCTTCATCCTCTTGCTGGTGCCGCATTAACTCCACATACAAATCGTCTCCAAAAACACCTTTCCACCACAGCAAGGCTTCCACTGCTTGGTTTTCGCCTATATTTAAAACTTTACTTGGCACCTCTCCGTACAGGTTGCCTGTAAGCGCAATAACATCTTCTTTGTACTGCTCTATAAGCGCTTTGTCTATTCGCGGCACATAATAGAAACCGTCTACAAACGCGTGAGATGATAATTTTGCCAGATTATGATACCCGTTTTTGTTTTTAGCTATAAGTACAATTTGGTAGCCATTGTCTTTTCTACTCTTATCTTTATGGTCTTCGCAAACAAAAAACTCGCAGCCTACTATAGGCTTTATAAGCTTTGCCGTTGCAGGTTCTCCATTGGCTTCTGCGGCTTCTATTTGGGCTTTAATACCACTGTTTACTTTATTAACTGCATTTACAAAATGAAATGCCCCCATCATATTAGCATGGTCGGTTAGCGCTACTGCTGGCATATTGTGCTTTGCTGCAGCATTAACAATATCGCCCACACTCATGGTAGACTGTAATACGGAAAATTGGGAGTGGTTGTGCAGGTGTACAAATTCTACATCGGCTAAATCGGACACATTTTGTTTAATGTCTTCTGAAGAGATACTTGCCTTCGACTTTTTTAAACGTGCTGCAATTTTAGCACTGGCCTGCTTTAAATTAACATGTTTTAAACCTATAAGTTTTATAGGTTCTGGATTTTCTGTTTTAAATGCTTTAAAATACTCTGGGTCTACGTCTAGTTGTGTTTTAGTATACTGCTCTAAACGTATAAGCTCTAAAAAACAACGTGTTGTTGCCTCCACATCGGCAGTGGCGTTATGCGCCTCTCCAAAGGGAACATTAAATAAATGTTCGTGCAACTCCGTTAAGGTAGGCAGCTTGAATTTACCACCACGCCCTCCTGGTATTTTACAAAGCGTTGCTGTATGTTCTGTACAGGTGTCTAGCACTGGAAGCTCCTGCAAAGGGTTTTCTACTGCTTCTCGCACAAACTCTGCACCCATTATATTTAAATCGAAACCTACATTTTGTCCTACTACAAATTTTGTTTTTTGCAGTACGGCATTAAACTTTTCTAAAACCTCTGCCAAAGGCACGCCTTGTTCTTGAGCTAGTTCTGTAGAAATTCCATGTATTTTTTCGGCATCATAGGGTATATTAAACCCTTCTGGAGTTACCAAATAGTCTTGGCTCTCTATACAATTCCCCATGGCATCGTGTAATTGCCATGCAATTTGTATACACCTAGGCCAGTTGTCTGTATCTGTTATTGGTGCATCGAAACGTTTTGGTAAACCTGTAGTTTCTGTATCGAATATTAAATACATAGTGCTTTTAGCCTCTTTTACAAAAGGCGTTTTTTAAGGATTGGTAAAACTTAAATATTGGTATTGTGCTGTTTATACAACTTAATAGCTCTAAAAAACAGTGCTATAAAAATACGCATAAAATAAACTTTTGTAAAGTGGAGTTATAAAGAGTTTTAAACAAAAAAAACACAGCGTAAACTGTGTTTTTTATCATTATTTTACTGCGTGGAATTAGGAGACTAATTCTTCCTGCACTTTTTCCGAGTTTATCGCTGCTTGTATGGCGTGTCTGTGCTTATACAAAATAGCGTCTATACTTGGCGGCAGGGTGTTGTCTTTTAAAATTTCGTCGTACTCTTTTAAACTGGCCTCTTCGCCGCGTATGGCTTCCTCTAAAATGGCTTCCTCGTTGTTAGAACTAAACGTGGATTTTAAACGCATCCAATTGCGGTGCATGGTGCCTTTAAAACTGCCTGAATCTTCTGGAATTTCGCCATATTGCAGTATTTCTCTTCTCAGCTCTTTCGCAAATTCGCTGCGTTCTGAGGCTCTGCGTTTAAAGAAAATTTTTAGACGTTCGCTGTCTACATTTTCAATGGCATTTAAATAACCTTTTTCGGCATCGAAATTCTTGATTAATAATTCGTTTAACTTGTTTGAAATTTCTTCACTATACTTCATGGTATCACTTTCATTTATAATTTCAATATTTTCTTTTAAGATGCATATTGTTTAACATCTACATTTTTAATATAATAGAAACAAGAGCTTTTGTCAAGCGATTTAACAAACCTTAACAGTATTTCGCCACTTTTAAGCTTAAAAAACCTAATTTAGGGGTTTTAAAATTTTAAGAGAGATGACGATTCTAAAATCTGCTATATCATTACTTGCGTTTTTTACTTTTTTTAATACGTTTGGCCAAGATGTACCGCTATATGTTGGCACATACACAGGAGGAGAAAGTCAAGGCATTTACAGGCTGAACTTTAATACTAAAAGTGGCGCTTTAAGCGATTTAAAATTAGCTATGGCCATAGATAACCCTTCGTTTATAACCTATGCGCCAAATGGCAATTACCTTTATTCTACCAACGGCTCGCATACAGGCTTTATCTCTTCTTATAAAATTAATAAGGATGGTAGCTTATTGCTTTTAACACGTGTTAGCAGTAAAGGTAAAGGGCCTTGCCACATCTCTATTAACGAGACAGGCACTAAGGTTGCCGTATCGAACTATGTAGGCGGCACTGTTGCTATTTTTCCTGTTAACGAAGATGGTAGCCTAAGCGAAGCCTCTCAAGTATTTAACCATAACAGTACCGAAAGGGCTGCTCACGCACATTCTGCTATTTTTTATAAAGATGAATTGTACGTTGCCGATTTAGGCAGAAATGCATTATACCAATACAAATTGAAACAAGATGCTTATATTCTAAAATCTGAAGCACTTATTAAAACAAAGGGCAACCCTGGCCCAAGGCATTTTAAGCTTACTAAAGACGGGAAATTTATTTACCTAATCAACGAGTACGGCGCCACCATTACCTCTATGAAGCGTACCAAAAAAGGATTTAAACAAATTGATGAAGACAACACGCTAGAACCAGACTTTAAAGCGTTTAACAAATGTGCAGATCTACACCTCTCTAAAGACGAGCGCTTTGTGTACGGCTCTAACCGTGGAGAGAACACCATTGCTGTATTTAAACGCAACACTAAAAATGGCAAACTCGATAAAATACAGAGTATTAGCGTACATGGCGATTGGCCTAGAAACTTTACCTTAGACCCTACAGGTAATTTTCTTCTGGTTGCTAATAAAAACAGTGAAAATATTTCGGTTTTTACAATTAACACCTCCACTGGAAAATTAAAATTTTCTTACGACATTAAAGTACCAGAACCCGTATGCCTGTTATTCTAAATAGATTTTAAAATAACACGCTGATTCTTAAAAAAATATAATATATTTGCGCCCTCATTAATAACAAAGGTCGAGAACCTTAATTAATTAATAATTATGCCAGTAAAAATTAGATTACAAAGACACGGTAAAAAGGGCAAACCTTATTACTGGATTGTTGCTGCAGATGCACGCGCAAAAAGAGATGGTAAGTACCTAGAAAAATTAGGATCTTACAATCCAAACACAAATCCTGCAACAGTAGAATTAAATGTTGATGGAGCTGTAAAGTGGTTACAGAATGGTGCACAACCAACTGATACTGCTAAAAATCTTTTATCTTACAAAGGTGCATTACTAAAAAACCACTTAGTTGGTGGTGTTAGAAAAGGCGCTTTAACTGAAGAGCAAGCTGAAGAGAAATTCAACGCTTGGTTAGAAGAAAAGACAGCAAAAATTCAAGCCAAAGCTGAAGGTTTATCTGATGCTGAAGCAAAAGCAAAAGCAGAGGCTTTAGCTGCTGAAAAAGCGGTTAACGAAGCAAGAATAGCTGCTGCTGCACCTGTTGTTGAAACTGCTGAAGCAACAAACGAAGAAGAAGAATAGAAAAATATTTTTTTTACTTTAAAACTCCGGTATCTATTTATCGGAGTTTTTTTATGAAATAACCTTAAACCTTTGTATGTTTTCTTTATGAAGTGATTTACTTCAAATTATCCATTAGAAAATCCATTAAAATTTTTACGTCTATTTTAGCAAACTAACAGATGGTGACATTTTGGAGATTCAAGACATTACAACTGTTTTAAAACATAAAAAGCGAATACTTAATGAAAAAAGAGGATTGTTTTTACCTTGGTAAAATTGTAAAAAAATATAGTTTTAAAGGTGAAGTCTTAGCAAAGTTAGACACAGACCAACCAGAACTTTACGAGCATTTAGACGCCATATTTATAGAGTTACGCGGCCAATTAGTTCCCTTTTTTGTGGAACGCTCTCAATTGCATAAATCTGAATTGCTACGCATAAAGTTTGAAGATGTTGATGCTGAAGCAGATGCAGACGCTATTTTAAAAAGCGGTTTATTTTTACCCCTAAACCTATTACCCAAACTAGAGGGTAATAAGTTTTACTTTCATGAGGTTATAGGGTTTTCTATTGAAGACAAAAACTTTGGTATAGTTGGTAAAATTAAAGGCATTAACGATTCTACAGCTCAAGCATTATTTGAAATAGACCGAGAGGGTATAGAAATACTTATCCCCATGAACGATGAATTTATAGTTAAAGTAGATCGAGAACACCAAACAATTATAGTCGATACACCAGAAGGATTAATCGACTTATACTTGGATTAACATTTTAGCCTATTAACTAATAGCTCTTAAGTTTTCCCTTAGAGACAACGTATTAATAGATGTTGAGATGGCTTGTTTTTGATACTCTAACAACTGTTTCATGTTTTGCGAAAAGTCGAAATTTTGCAGTATCAAATTGTAGTGTACCAAACACGATTTTTTTAATGCACTAATTTCAGCAAAAACAGCTCTAATGTTTTTAGAAGCCAATACTTTTGTTAAATCTGGCAAACCTTTTTTTAATTGAGATTCGGCTTCGTCTGTTAAAACAGGTTCGCCTCCTAATCTTCGGATTTCGCAAGCTAAAAATCTGCAAAATTCGCTTCTTTGAAATGCTCTAGTTTTAAAAAAATGTTTTAGCTCAGAATCTTTTGTAGTTTCAAAAGCATCTAAGTATACTTTTTCTGTTGCTGCATTAATAACTATTAAGTTATTTAGCTGGTTAATTTTTTTGTCTAACTGTGTCATGGTTGTGGTGTTTTAATACGTCTTAAATATAGTGTTCGCGTTTAAAAAATAAACGTTAAACAAAATAACAAAAAAAAAGCTAAACTACGAGCACAATCGCTTTATATTTATAGCTTAACGCTCAATTTTAACATTAAACAAAACATATAAATGTCAAACGAAGTCCCTTTTAAATTTAAACAATTTACCGTTAAACAAGACCAATGTGCCATGAAAATTGGGACAGATGGTGTTTTACTTGGCGCTTGGGCCTCCCTTAAAAACAATCCGTTTAGCCTCCTCGATATTGGCGCTGGCACAGGCGTTATTGCACTAATGTTAGCGCAACGCAGCACCGTAGAAGTTATAGATGCCTTAGAGATTGATACTGCTGCTTACGAGCAGTGTGTTGCTAACTTTGAAAATTCGCCTTGGGCAGACCGTTTATTTTGCTACCATGCCGATTTAGAGGAGTTTGCCAACGAAATCGATGATACTTACGATGTCATTGTTTGCAATCCTCCTTTTTATGCGGAACACTATAAGGCAGATAACCCACAGAGAGCTGTAGCACGATTTCAAGACGCCATGCCTTTTCAGCATTTATTAGAAAGCGTAGCCACTCTATTAGCCCCCAACGGTAACTTTTACACCATAATACCACACCAAGAAGAAGCCAGATTTCTAAACTTAGCAAAGGCACAGGGGCTACACCCTTATACGATATGCCATGTTAAGGGAAACCTTAATGCACCTGTTAAACGCAGTTTAATTGGGTTTTCGAAAACTGCAATCCCAACCCACAACACAACACTTACTATAGAAACCGAACGCCATAAATACACCAAAGATTATATTGAACTTACAAAAGATTTTTACCTAAAAATGTAAAGCCATCTGTAAACATTCTTTAAATTTGAGTGAATACACTTAAAAAATCTTACAGTCTATGCAGCCAGATCTTTTCGAAGCACCAGATTACTACAATTTGGACGATTTACTTAGCGACGAGCATAAGCTTATTCGCGATACCGCTAGAATTTGGGTTAAGCGCCATATTTCTCCAATTATTGAAGACTGCGCCCAGAACGCCATATTCCCTAAACAAATTTTAAGTGGTTTAGCCCATATTGGTGCTTTTGGCGCCTGTATACCCACAGCTTACGGTGGCGCTGGTTTAGACGAAATAAGTTACGGTTTAATTATGCAGGAACTGGAGCGTGGAGACTCTGGCATACGTTCTACGGCATCTGTACAATCTTCTTTAGTAATGTACCCTATTTGGAAATATGGCAGCGAGGCACAGCGCAGCAAATACTTACCCAAATTGGCGAGTGGCGAATGGATTGGCGCCTTTGGGCTAACCGAACCCAATCATGGCAGCAACCCGGGCGGCATGCTTACCAACTTTAAGGACATGGGAGACCACTACCTGCTTAATGGCGCTAAGATGTGGATTAGCAATGCGCCTTTTGCCGATATTGCAATTGTTTGGGCTAAAAACGAATCTGGAAAAATACATGGTCTTATTGTAGAACGTGGCATGGCTGGATTTACAACTCCCGAAACATCTCATAAATGGTCTTTACGTGCGTCCTCTACTGGAGAACTTATTTTTAATAACGTAAAAGTACCCAAACAGAACCTACTACCTCATAAATCTGGTTTAAGTGCGCCTTTAAAATGTTTAGATTCGGCACGCTATGGCATTGCTTGGGGTGCTGTTGGCGCTGCTATGGATTGTTACGATACAGCCTTACGTTACAGCAAAACGCGAACCCAGTTTGGCAAACCTATCGGCCAGTTTCAGCTGCAACAAAAAAAATTAGCCGAGATGATTACAGAAATTACCAAAGCGCAACTGTTAACTTGGCGCTTAGGCGTGCTTAAAAACGAAAATAAGGCCAGTTCTGCACAAATCTCTATGGCTAAACGCAATAATGTAGCCATGGCGTTAAACGTTGCCAGAGAAGCGAGACAGATTCTTGGAGCCATGGGCATTAGTGGTGCTTACAGTATTATGCGACATGCCATGAATTTAGAAAGTGTAATTACCTACGAAGGCACACACGATATACATTTGCTAATTACAGGTCTTGATATTACTGGACTTAATGCTTTTAAATGATAGTGATTTAGTATTTTTTAAATCAACACAAAAGCATGTACCGCTTATAAATTTTATCTGTAAACCCGACTAATTTTAATTTGCACCTCATGTTGCATTAAAGGCAAATATTACGCGAATCGCGCTGCATTGCACTCAACTTTTTTGTTTACATTTACTGTATGTTTTCATCTAAAAAAAGACTAGACAGCGCCTACCAAACCGCTAAAGTTATTGGTTTTGATGATACTAGTAAATTTATTTTCTTTAGCGATTGCCACAGGGGAGATAATAGTTTTGCTGATGATTTTGCCAATAACAGAAATATTTACTTCCATGCCTTAAAACATTACTACAATGAGGGGTTTTCGTATTTCGAGTTGGGTGATGGCGACGAACTTTGGGAAAATCTATCGTTTCAATCCATTTTTAATGCTCATAAAAATGTGTTTATGCTTATGAAACAATTTCATATGCAAAAACGGTTGCACATGATTTGGGGCAACCATGATATGGTGTATAGAGATCCTAAATATGTAGAAAAACATCTCGGTACTTTTTTCGATCCAAAAACAGGAGAACACGTCCAGCTTTTTAAAGACATTACTTACCATGAGGGGCTAATTTTAAAGCACAATACCACTGGCCAAGAATTATTTTTAGCACACGGCCATCAAGCAGATTGGTGGAATTTTTTGTTTTGGAAATGGAGTCGGTTTTTGGTACGTATTCTTTGGAAACCGCTTAATGTTATGGGCATAGCAGATCCCACAAGCCCAGCTAAAAACTACACAGAACTTATAAAAGTTGAGCGACGTACCAAAAAATGGATTGCTGCAAATAATAATTTGGTAACCATTACAGGCCATACGCATAGACCTCGGTTTCCAGAACCTGGAGACATTCCTTTTTTTAACGATGGGAGCTGCGTACACCCCAGAAGCATAACGGGCATAGAAATAGAAAACGGTAACATCTCCTTAATTAAATGGCAAATTGCAACACGCGAAGATGGCACTTTACAAATTATAAGGTTACGCCTTGAAGGCCCCACCCCCCTATCTGCCTACAGCAGATAAATAACAAAAGCCTTTTTAAATGACGACGCTAAAACTACGGTATAAAGGATTTTTAAATACCCCAACACTGTGGAATAAAGCAAGTGTCTGGGAGCTGCAACAATTTGCTATAGAAAAACAACACCAAAAAATCGCTATAGATATTGATAACAATTTACGCCTTGGAAAGTATGTAGAACGTCTGGTAAGCTTTCAAATTTCTGCCTTGCCCAATACTACCATTCTTGCCGAAAACCTTCAAATCCAAGACCAAAGACAAACTGTTGGCGAATTGGATGTGTTGTTAAAAAGAGACACGCAGCACATCCACCTAGAAGTGGTTTATAAATTTTATGTATACGACCCTAGCGTGGGCCATTCGGAAATTGAGCATTGTATTGGCCCTAACCGCAAAGACAGCCTAGTAGAAAAGCTCGATAAGCTTAAAAACAAACAATTGCCCTTATTGAATACAAACCCTTGTAAATCTTATCTAGAACCCTTTAATTTAACTGCAAAAGCCTTTGTACAACAGGTGTATTTTAAAGCGCAGCTCTTTTTGCCTTACCACCAACCTAACATTACTCTAAAAACACTTAATACAAACTGTGTTATGGGCATATACTGTAACTTTAAAGAACTCTTGCATTTTAAAACCTACAAATTTTATTGTCCAGAAAAGAAAGATTGGTTAATTACACCACACACAGGCGTAAACTGGATCTCGTACACAACACTGCGCCCTCTTGCCCAAACTTATGTTGAGGAGCAATATGCCATACTACTTTGGGCTAAGTCTCCCACAGGAACCCTTAAAAAACTAATGTTAGTTTGGTGGTAGTTTATACGGTTTGCAAACAAAAATGTCGCATACATGCCATTTCACTCTACCGTTAATCATAAAAGTACTATATTACTTTCAAAAAAGCGTTTTCGTTTCTTATTTTAGGGTTTCAATTATTAACTTTAAAAACTTTTAAAATGAAAAAAATTAAAATCTTTGTTGTTTTAGGCGTATTATTTTTTGGAGTATTAACATCTTGTACCAAACAAGAATTAGATGAAGACAACCAAGAACAAATTAGCAAAAAAACCATTCAAAATCCAAGAGACAAAAGGTAAGATTAGCTTTTTATCTAAAAACATTACCCAAAAGCCAGTATTAATATTGGGACGTATTGAATTGATTGTAATATCAATATTGGCTTTTATTTCTACAACTTTGCCTTTTTGGCACATAGCCTTCGAAGAAGGAGCAGAAGATGGCATATTTGGTTTTATATCGATATGCGTATTCTTATATAGTTTTAGCTCTAATTTTACACTTTTTTGGTTGCTCTGTTTTTCTCCTATTAATTATAAACGTATTTATAAATGCCCACAAACAATTTAAAGACTATAAGCAATATAATAGTGGTGGGTATTGTTTCTTTCTAATTACGGTATTACCGCAAGACCTGCTCAGGAAATACCACAGCTAACTTTTGTAATTTGTTGTTTTTTAGCTGAAACCTACGTACATAAACCCTTACCTTTAAAATTTATTTAATAAATTTGTTATTTATTGAAGTAAATCATTTTTCCCAAAACTATTTTTAGCAATTGTAAGAATTTATGTTAATAAATTCGTTGCAAAACGACGTTATTACCATTACTTAAACCGTTTTCGTTTCTTATTTTATGGTTTCTATTATTAACCTTAAAACACAAAAGATGAAAAACATTAAAACACTATTGGCTTTAGTAATGGTAATAGCTGGTTTAGCAACGTCTTGTACCAAACAAGAATTAGATGAAGAAAACCAAGAACAGATTAACAAAAAACAAATTCAAGTCCCGAGAGACAAAGGAAGAGGTTAATACAGCAACGCCACGTACCACCGTAAAGGCAGTATTGCTATTTGATACTGTAGAGATGGTTATCATAGCCCTGCTGTCTTTTGTTTGTGTAACCTCACCTTTTTGGCATGTTTTTTTTGAAGAAGAGGCTAACGATGGGAGGTTTGGTTTTTCTACAATGAGATCTTTCTTATACTGTTTTGGTGCTCATTTTGCGCTTTTTGGCTGTGCTGTGTTTTTGTTACTAGTTGTAAATAGAATTACAGATAGCAATAAGCGATTCAGAACGGTAAGTAATATCATTGGTGGCGGCTTTTGTTCGGTTGCAGTGTATGATTTACTTTATGTTTTTATTACCAAGGAAGATCCCTATCCTGATTACATGTATGAAATAGCATTTATTACCACCTCTATTTTGTTTTCAATTGTTATTGTGCTTGTATTTCAATTGCAATTTAAAGCAAAGCAAAAGGTAATACAAGACCGAAAGGCATCAAAAGCATTTATTAATACTGCTTTAAACTTTATTGACGAAATTAACGAAACACTAGTAAAATAATTATGGAAGCACTTCATAACGATTTAAAAACCATAGTTGAAAATTACCGCAAAGGCGAACTCGATTTTAATACTACCATTACAAATTTTGAAAGGCTAATTAATGAATATGCAACGCAATCCAGTGATGATATAGAAATTAATCTTGTAAAAAATGCTTTTTACAAGATTTTGCATAAAATACATTATATAGAAAACCTTAATGATAAGCTTAAAAATTATAAGGAAATTAATAACGAACTGCGCTTAGCCGTGGGTTTACAACTAAAATAAGGGTGTAAAATGCAATGAAAATAAAATTGGGCGTTACTGCGCTTACTTTAAGCCTTTTATTTCTCTAAGAATATTGTTTTCTGCATCCAATCTTTCGGCAGAAATCATCTTTTTTACGGTCATGATTTGTTTTACTTCTTCTTCATGAAATAAAAATGCATCGCTAATAATCTGTTTATGTTGTTCGGATAATTTTCCGTCTGTTAAAAGCTCTTGGTCAATCCCCTCTACATTTACTTGTAATTTTCTTGTACTATAATAATCTTTGAAACCTTCTAATTTTTCCAGATACTTTCTAATTGTCTTTTCGTGAGGCTTGCCATCTTTCTTTAAGAAATCGCTAATAGCTTGCTGGGAGTCTCCTATCTGTAAGGATATGGTATCTTGACTTATGCCTTTTTGCGCAATATATTCTCTTAAAATTGCCTTGAACTTACTCACTAGTACGTGTTTTTACTTTAAAAAATTGTTATTTTCTTGTTTTACTTGTTTTTTACTTGTAAATTTGTATCAACCTCAGTAAAGATAATAAATTTATAGAGATAGAAGCGTTCTCAAACCTCAATACAGATAAGTAGTTAGTTGGTTATAAAAACTGTAATGCATGTATAAGGATAAGGAGGTATAAGAGCTCTAAATTCTTTTAGAGACGTTTCGACAAAGTTGGTTAATATTTGAAATACAACCAAAAGGGTACATGGCTGCGAAGGCAACGAATTACATCATTTTTGGGAAAAATGTAAGCTTTTGCAGTTCGTGTACTTATTTAAAAAATTAATCGTAGCTAACACATAGGTTTATGTAGAATTAAAGTGCGCTTATAACACCAAAAAAACCGTTTTATAACTAAAATTTAAATGTGCATTATAAATCGCTTTTATCTTTCAATTAATGTGATACACCAGTCTCTCTATTAAAACTAACACCATATCATTAGGTTAAGGTTAGTCCCCCGTTAGTTTTAGCCCTGTACCAATAGCTGTACAGGGCTTTTTTTTGGCAATTACGAGATTAAAAACAAAAAAAAGCACCACATTTACAAGTAGCGCTTTTTTGTTTTAAGTTGTTAAACAACTTTAAATTTTATGTTTTATTAGCTTTCTGGAGCTAATTCCACCTCTAATCCTTCCATGTCTGGCGTCATTTGTATTTGGCACCCTAAACGGCTGTTATCTTTAACATCGAATGCCTCAGATAACATTGCCTCTTCATCATCTCCCATTTCTGGCAAAGTAGTATCGCTTAGCACATAACATTGGCAAGATGCGCACATGGCCATACCACCACAAACGCCTATAGTACCTTCTGGAGCTAATTCGTAAGACCGAACAACTTCCATTAAATTCATGGCCATATCGGTAGGTGCTACAATGTCGTGTTTTACACCATCTCTATCTGTTATTTTAATGTTTATGTCTTGACTCATTGTAAAAAATTATGGTTACACAAAAGGTTAAACATTTTGCGTGCCAAAAATATTATTTATTCTGTTATTTATCTAGTGATTTGCTAAGAATGTCGCTTTAAATAGACTATTAAATTTCTATGTTAATGACTTCTTCTATTTGCGGCGCATGTTTTTTAATAGTCATCTCTACACCCGATTTTAAGGTCATTTGGTTTACGCTACACCCCACGCAAGCACCTTGTAATTGTACTTTTACAAGTTTACCATCTTCTATAGAGAGTAACGAAATATCACCACCATCACTTTGTAAAAACGGACGAATTTCTTCTAGTGCTGTTTCAACTTTTATTTTTAATTCTTCTGGAGTCATTCTTTTTATTTTTTAACTGATGAGCAGCCCGCCATAGTTGTAATTTTAATTGCTTCGGTTGGTGGTAATTTGTCGTTACGCGTTACAACTTCTTGCACTACATTTTGTGTTATCTTCTCGAAAGCTTTCTCTAAAGCTGTTGCGGTTTGCAACGCTGCTGGTCGACCAACATCGCCTGCTTCTCGTATACTTTGCACTAAAGGCAACTCTCCTAGAAATGGCACTTTCATGTCTTCTGCTAAGTGTTTTGCACCTTCTTTTCCAAAAATATAGTATTTATTATCTGGCAATTCCTCTGGTGTAAAGTACGCCATATTTTCTATAATTCCTAAAACAGGCACACTTATACTCTCTTGTTGAAACATAGCAACACCTTTTTTAGCATCTGCCAGAGCTACGTTTTGTGGGGTACTAACTACCACAGCTCCTGTTATGGGCAAAGATTGCATAATGCTTAAATGTATGTCTCCTGTTCCGGGAGGAAGATCTAAGAGTAAAAAATCTATTTCGCCCCAATGCGCATCGAAAATCATTTGGTTTAATGCTTTAGCTGCCATTGGCCCTCGCCAAACAACAGCTTGGTTAGGTTGCGTAAAAAAGCCTATAGATAAGAGTTTAACACCGTAATTCTCTATGGGTCTCATTTTAGATTTCCCCTCTACTGTAACGGCTAAAGGTTTTTCTTCTGCCACATCGAACATTATGGGCATGGACGGCCCGTAAATATCTGCATCTAGCACACCTACTTTAAAGCCCATTTTAGATAATGTTACTGCTAAGTTGGCGGTTACTGTAGATTTACCAACGCCACCTTTACCAGATGCCACCGCTACAATATTTTGTATTCCAGCAATGGGTTTTCCTTTAATTACATTGGGTTTTGGCGTTGCTGGCGCCTCTACTTTAACGTTTACAGTAACTTTAGCTTTGTTGTATACCTTCTCATGTATTGTTTTAAGCACATCTACCTCTGTACGCTTTTTAGCCTGCAAGCTTGGGTTTGTAATTAAAAGGTCTACAATTACCTCATCGGCAAATGTTACCACATTTTTTACTGCGCCACTTGCAACCATGTTTTGGCCTTCTCCTGGTACTGTTATAGTTTCCAGGGCTTTTAATATATCTTGTTTGTTTAACTTCATGTCTCTTACTAAGCAATCATTGTAAGCACAAAGATAGTTAATATCGTTCTAAGACAAGAGACTGAAATAAGAAGTTTTTAGTAGAGTTTAACCGCCCTTTAGTATTGATTATGAGACCTGTTGGCGCTTATTTTACAATTCTTTTACTGGGTCCCAGAAATAAGTTTCGAAATTTTTAACTTGTAATTCTTCTACTTCTACGCCTTCGCTTTCTAAAAGCTGTTGCATTATATTTGTACCTCCAAAATGGTGTTTACCTGTTAGTAAGCCTTTGCGGTTTACCACCCGATGCGCTGGCACATCTTTTCCGTGAGAACCATTCATGGCGTAGCCTACCATTCTTGAGCTTCTTGCAGCACCTAAATATTTTGCTATCGCCCCGTAACTTGTAACACGGCCGTAGGGTATTAATCGCGCGACTTCGTATACTTTATCGAAAAAATTAAGCGTTTCTGGTTTCATGCTGAAAGTGCTAAACTAAATGCTGTACAGGTTTTTTATAATTATTACAAAGGTTACTACCGAAATAACTCCTGTAATTCCTCCAATTATACGATTCATGTTTTTTTGAGAGGTCAAGGATTTCCCCTTTATTTTATCGAAAAAGAAAATATAAATGTATAGCATTACAAATGTACCCATACCCGCGCCCAGAACGTAAGCTATAATACTAGAAATTTCGAAATTTATCCACTTTACAGATGCTAACGAAATTGTAATATAGGCTTGATAGGGAATAGGAAATACGTTTATGGCAGACATTAAAATGCCTTGAAAAAAGCGACTGTGTTTGCTCTTTACCTTGGGTTTTATTTCCTTTTTTGTAGTGGCTTTAGCTATAAATAAAAAGTAAATGGTAATTAATACAAAAAGTACTAATGCCACACTTCTTAACACGCTTATTGTTTCTGGGTGTTTGCTTAAATACCTGGCAAAAATTGCTGCAATATAGGTTTGTGCAAAAACGGTTAACGTAACACCTATGGAAAAGACAATACCTCTTACGTGCCCTTCTTTTAAACTAATTTTAGCAGCCGTCATGTTTAAAAGACCAGGAGGAATTACTCCTATTAGAGCAAAAAACAGACCTACAAAAAAAATAAGCGTAATATCCACTAGGATTTAATTTTAAAGCGAATATAAGTAATTGGTTTGTTCTGTTCTAAATATTGCGACTCATAGTAGGTTTGTATGGCAGTTACTTCTTCTGGACTTCCTTCTTGCTTGTACACATTATGGTTGGCATACAAAACCTCATGGCCAGCACCGTGTAATAAACCTAGTGTGTACCCATGCATAAACTCGCTATCGGTTTTTAAGTTTACAATACCATCTGGCTTTAGTATCGTTTTGTAACGTTCTAAAAAATTGGCATTGGTTAATCTATGCTTGGTACGTTTGTATTTTATTTGTGGATCTGGAAATGTTATCCATATTTCGTCTACCTCCTCTTTTGCAAACGCATGGTCTATAAGCTCTATTTGCGTTCGTAAAAACGCAACATTAGAAAGGCCGTCTTCTATAGCTGTTTTAGCGCCTCTCCAAAAACGTGCGCCTTTAATATCTACCCCAATAAAATTCTTGTTGGGGTACTTTTGTGCCAAAGCTACGCTGTATTCTCCTTTTCCGCAGCCTAGCTCTAAAACGATGGGGTTTTCATTTTTAAAAAACGTTGCATTCCATTGTCCTTTTAACGCGTAAGTACCATTTACCAATGCTTCCCGTTCGGGCTGAAATACATTTGCAAACGTATCATTTTCTCTAAATCGCTTGAGTTTGTTTTTGCTTCCCAAAGTCTCTTAACTATTTCTTAGTATTTGTTTTGAATTGGTAAAATTAAGGAAATATATAAGAAGGACTGTATCTTTACTTTTGATTTTGCTTAAAACAACAAACGTATTGAAAATTGGTGTTTCATGTTTTTTGGTATACCGAGAAATAGCTCACCAATTTATAACAAACATTGTAGCAATTAAAACACTAAAAAGGCACACCGTGTAATGAAGAAAAAAATACTTATTGCCCCCTTAAACTGGGGGTTAGGCCATGCCACCAGATGTATTCCTATTATCAATGCCTTACTAGAACAGGGGTTTGAGCCTGTTATTGCTAGCGATGGTGTTGCGCTTAGCTTGTTGCAAAAAGAATTTCCAGCTTTAAATACCGTTGCCTTACCCTCGTACAATATTACTTATGCTAAGAAAGGCGCTTATTTTAAGCTAAAACTTTTAAAAGACACACCAAGGCTTTTGCAAACCATAAAGGCAGAAAAAGAAGCGCTTAAAGCTATTGTTAAAACTCACAATATTAGTGGTGTGATCTCTGATAATAGATTAGGCTTGTATCATAAAAAAGTACCTTGTGTATTTATAACCCATCAACTTACTGTTTTAAGTGGAAAGACGACTTGGTTAAGTACCAAGATGCACGATAAGTTTATTAAAAAATTTGATGAATGTTGGGTTCCAGATTCGAAAGGCACTCCTAATCTGTCTGGAAAACTAGCCCATAAAAACACGCCCAATATTCCTGTAAAATATATTGGCCCTATAAGCCGATTTGAAAAACGCGATACCGAAACCTCTATAGATTTACTTATTTTACTTTCTGGTCCAGAACCGCAACGCAGCCTTTTAGAGGGTAAATTGTTGCAGGAAATCGAAGGTTACAAAGGCCGTATTGTGTTTGTAAAAGGGGTTATGGCGCAACGCCAACATATAGAAACGTATAAAAATGCAACTTTTTATAATTTTATGACGTCGGAAGCTTTAGAAGACACCATAAATAAAAGTAAATTGGTACTGTCGCGCTCTGGATATACCACTGTTATGGATTTGGCAAAATTAGAAAAAAATGCCTTTTTTATTCCAACACCAGGACAATCGGAACAAGAATACCTTGCTAAGCGGCTAAAAAAACAGGGATTTATAGCAAGCTGCAAGCAAAAAGAATTTACTATAGATTTGCTAAAACAAACAGAACACTATAAAGGCCTAAAAAGCTTTAATATTGAAGTGGATTACGATAATTTATTTACACCTTTTCTAAAGTAAAAGAAAATTCGCTACCAACACCATATTCGCTTTCTACATATATACGTTCGTTATGTGCTTCTATAATATGCTTTACAATAGAAAGGCCTAAACCAGAGCCTCCTTCGCTTCTAGAGCCACTTTTATCTACACGATAAAAACGCTCGAACAAGCGTTCCAGATGATTTTCTTCTATGCCTTCTCCATTATCGGTAACCCGTACAATAACTTTATTTTTAATAAGGTTATCTATATTAATTTCTGTAGTTCCTTTAACTCGTCCGTATTTTAAGGAATTTATAACTAAGTTGACTAAAACTTGCTGTATACGCTCCTTATCTGCCTTTACTTTTATTGGTGTATCGTAGTTTCTATCGAAAGTTAGTGTTATTTTTTTGGTATTTGCCCGCATTTCTACCATACCAAATACTTCTCTTACAAGTTCTACAACGTCAAAAACTTCTGGTTGTAGCCTTAAATCTCCAGCTTCTAATTTTGTAATAAGATCTAAATCGCTTACGATATACCCTAAACGTTCTACGGCACTATTGGCACGTTCAAGATATTTTTTGCGTATTTTCTCATCGTCCATAGCACCATCAAGCAAGGTTAATATATAGCCTTGTATGGTAAACAATGGTGTTTTTAATTCGTGAGCAACATTACCCAAAAACTCTTTTCGGTACTGTTCTCTTACTTTAAGCGTTTCTATTTCTAATTTTTTATCTCTGGCAAATTTATCTATTTCCTGAGTTAGAGTCGCCATGTCTGTTGTAATGGCACCTCGCGTTAAGCTAGTAGATTCTAATAAGGTTAAATCGTCGTAAATTGTTTTTACTCTCCTGTAGATGTAACGCTCTATTCGATATTGAATTATTACAAAGGAGAAACCATAACAACAAATTGCGAACAAAAACAGCGGGAGTATTTTTAGTGTGAAAAAATAGGATAAGAACGCCCCTAATATTACCGAGAAAAATAGCGTTATGTACAACGATGTACTTAAGGCAAACTTATACGATTTTTTAAATTTTACCTGCATGCGTTAATCTACAAATTTGTAGCCTACACCTTTTACCGTTTTAAAGCTTTTATCGCCTATTTTCTCTCTTAGTTTACGAATGTGTACATCTATGGTACGACCGCCAACTACTACCTCGTTGCCCCAAACTTTATCTAATATTTCGTCGCGTTTAAACACTTTTCCCGGCTTAGAGGCTAGTAAAGACAATAGCTCAAATTCTTTTCGTGGTAAAATAATTTCTTCGCCCTCTAATATAATTTTATATTCGTCTCTATTAATAATTAAATTACCAACTTTTACCGTATCCTTTACATCTTCTTTAAAACGCCTAAGTAATGCTTTTACTTTACTTACCAATACTTTAGGCTTTATTGGTTTTGTAATATAATCGTCTGCACCTGCATCGAAACCAGCCACTTGAGAGTAATCCTCTCCTCGTGCTGTTAGAAATGTAATTACAACATCTTTAAGTTCTGGGTTTTTTCTAATAATCTCGCAGGCTTCAATACCGTCCATTTCTGGCATCATTACATCTAGTATAATAAGTTGCGGTAATTCTTTTTTTGCCTTTTTTACAGCTTCAACACCGTTTTCGGCTGTGATAACTTGATACCCCTCGCTAGATAGATTATAGCCTACAATTTCTAAAATGTCTGGCTCATCGTCTACCAACAGAATTTTAATGTCCTTTGTATTCATTATGAATAGTGAAATTTAGTATTCAATTAGTAAATATAGAACTATTAGTTATAACTTATAAAAGTTACCATACAAATAACGTTAAAGTAACACTATAAAAACTAAAGATTAACTTAGCTTATCTTCATTACATATTAAAGATTTGTTTCATTTTTAAACTAATACTGACTTATTGTTTTTGTTGTATATCGCCTGTATTTTAATAGTACAGCGGTACTGTTTTTTAATACAAACACATTGTAACTGCTGTATTTTATTCGAATTATATGTCCTTTTAACTTATCGCGATTACACCTTTTATTTTTAGGACATAACTCACCATTACAGTATTCTTAAAATCAATGCCTCAAAACCTTATACCATCTGGTTTTTTTCGATGTACAACATAAAGTTTTAACCATATAATAAAACAAAATTAAGCTTTTAATAGTATTTTTATTACACCAAATCTTTTTTTTATGAAGCACCATTACGCTACCTTTTTTTTCGTTTTGATGTTTGCTTTAATAACATACACAGCTACCGCGCAAAACGCAAAGCAACCTCCTCATACCATTAAGGGGCTCTCGGTTTATCCTAACCCTGCGGCGGCAAGCACCTCAACTATTTCTATTACTAGTACGCTTAATAGCCCTAAAAGCATCTCTGTATATGATGTGCTTGGTAAACTTATAATAGGTAATCTTACAGTAAGAGAGCGTTTAGATATAGCCAGCTTAAAGTCTGGCGTTTACATTTTAGAAATTACAGAACGTGGTGTAAGCGAATCTCGTAAATTAATTATTCGTTAGGTTGTATTTCTTAGTTGACGTTTTTAGATAAAGTAGCAGACGCACTTTGTATGCAAAATAAACCCACTTCCAAAGTATTATAGTGTCTTAATTACATATTTTTGTATTGAATGAATCGCGATATACCTGCGCTTTATAGCAATGTAATTTTATGAATGTAGACACCATTTTTAATAGCGCCAATACGACGTCTTTTGAGGCTTTAGCTCTCGATGTGTTTAAATTTCAGTTTGAAAACAATAGTGTTTACCGTTCCTTTTGCGATTTGCTTTACAAACACCCTAGTGATGTCAAAACATTTCGAGACATTCCCTTCCTCCCTATCGATTTTTTTAAAACTAAAAATGTTATTTTAAAACATTTAGACCCCTCTGTTGTATTTACCAGCTCTGGAACAACTGGAAAACAAACCAGCAGACATCTGGTAAGTGATATTGAGGTATATACCAAAAGTTTTAGCGAATGTTTTAAACTACACTATGGCAACATCGAAGATTATACTGTACTAGCTTTATTGCCCGCTTATTTAGAGCGTGAAGGTTCTTCTTTAACTTACATGGTTAACCATTTGATACAAGCTTCTAAATCTGCTGATAGCGGCTTTTATTTGAATAATATCTCCGAATTGGCTAAAAAACTAGCCCTATTAGATGGTAGCGGAAAGAAAGTTTTACTAATTGGTGTGTCTTTTGCGCTTTTAGATTTGGTTGAGCACACAACTTTTAACCTTAAACACACTATTGTAATGGAAACTGGTGGCATGAAGGGACGCCGAAAAGAGCTGATTAGAGCCGAGTTGCATGCTATTTTAAAAAAAGGGTTTGGTGTTACACACATACATAGCGAGTACGGCATGACAGAGTTATTAAGCCAAGCTTACTCTAAAAGTGATGGTATTTACAGTACTCCGCCTTGGATGAAAGTTTTAACCAGAGATACCGAAGACCCTTTAACATTAATAGATGGCAATAAAGCTGGTGGGTTAAATATTATAGATTTGGCAAACATTAATTCTTGCGCTTTTATTGCAACACAAGACCTTGGCCGCGTACACCAAAACGGAACGTTCGAGGTTATTGGACGTTTTGATAATGCAGATATAAGAGGCTGCAATTTAATGGTATTATAAACGTAACTATTCTACAGTATTTACGACTTAATTCACATAAGAATCACTTAAATTTTTATTATGAAATCATTGACACTGGTATTTTTACTCTTTGTAACATCTCTCTACGCTCAAAATATAGATTACAACTTAAGCAAAGGTTATATTGCTGATGGTTATGATGTTGTAGCCTACTTTAATAACGAAGCTCTAAAAGGCGATAAAAACTATAGCACAGATTACGATGGTGCTAAATATAAATTTGTTTCTAAAGAAAACTTAGCCCTTTTTAAGAAGAATCCAAAAAAATATGTACCCCAATATGGAGGCTACTGTGCTTATGCTATAGCTCAAAAAGGCAAGAAGGTGGGTATAGACCCTGAAACGTTTTTAATAAAAGACGATAAGTTGTACTTGTTCTATAACTCGTGGGGCACAAATACCTTAAAACTTTGGAATGAAAATGATCCTGAAGCGCTAAGAACAGAAGCCGACAAACAATGGGAAAATGTTAAAATTTCCAAATAAGTAAAATTTCTTGTAAGTCGCTAGTAATTGCTTCGACTTACCCCTTGCTAAGATTAAGAAAGATTATTTTAGTAAGTTGGTTAGTTTAGAGAAAAGGCTGTCTGCAAAGACGGCCTTTTTATATAAAACTTATCTTGCTAAGTAAATCTAAATTATTTTAAGCCTATATAGGCTTTACAAAAAAAGCTTTTCACATTAATGAAAAGCTTTTTTTGTATTTCTAAAACTGGTGCTTTATGGCTAATAATTTTGCATAAGTATGTTGAATTGTTATTCGCAAATCGTATTATTTAACTTTTAATACGAAATAATTCTTTTTACCACGTTGCAGCAACACAAATTTATCATTTATTAAATCTGCTTCTGTTATTTTATAATCTGCACCAATTTTTGTTTTATTTACGGCTATAGAGTTTTCTTTTAAAGCGCGTCTTGCTTCTGCATTCGACTTTAAAAAATCGCCTTTATCTGCCAATGCCCCTATCATATCCAAACCATCAATTATTAAAGATTTATCTATTTCGGTTTGTTTTACGCCTTCGAAAACATCTAAAAACGTTTGCTCGTCTAAATGCTTTAAATCTTCGCTTGTAGATTTACCAAATAAGATATTACTTGCCTTAACAGCATTATCTAAGGCCTCTTTAGAGTGTACCATTGTAGTGATCTCTTCTGCTAATCGCTTTTGCAATACACGCATGTGCGGTGCCTCCTTATGAGTTTCAATTAGAGCTGTTATACTAGCTTCATCTAAAAATGTAAAAATCTTGATATATTTCTCTGCATCTTCATCGCTAGAGTTAAGCCAGTATTGGTAGAATTTATAGGGTGATGTTCTTTTGGAATCTAACCACACGTTACCGCCTTCGGACTTTCCAAATTTAGAACCGTCGGATTTTGTAATAAGCGGGCAGGTTACAGCGTAACCTTTGCCTCCTGCTATACGGCGTATTAATTCTGTTCCTGTAGTGATATTTCCCCATTGGTCGCTACCTCCCATTTGTATAGAACACGCATTGGCTTTATATAAATGTAAAAAATCGTAACCTTGTACGAGTTGGTATGTAAATTCGGTAAAACTCATCCCTTCCGAGGCTTCTGAAGCTATTCTGTTTTTCACAGAATCTTTGGCCATCATATAATTTACAGTAATATGCTTCCCTACATCTCTAATAAATTCGAGAAATGAGAACTCTTTCATCCAATCGTAATTATTAACAAGCAATGCTGCATTTTGTGCATCGCTTTCAAAATCTAGAAAATGTGCCAATTGGTTTTTAATAGCATCTTGGTTGTGGCGCAATGTTTTTTCATCTAATAAGTTTCGTTCACTAGATTTGCCCGAAGGGTCTCCTATCATACCAGTAGCTCCACCAACTAATGCAACGGGCTTGTGCCCACAACGTTGGAAATGTGCTAATAACATAATGGGCACCAGATTACCTATATGTAAAGAATCGGCCGTAGGATCGAAACCAACATAAGCACTTCGCATGCCTTCCTTTAAATGTTCTTCTGCCCCAGGCATTACAGTATGTATCATACCTCGCCATGTTAATTCTTCTACGAAATTCTTTATCATTTTATATCAATTTAAAAAACTAGCGCAAATATAAAAATACAGCTAGAAATAGGTTGTCATTCTTAATAATTCTTTACTTTAGAGCTATGATTCTAGTTACGGGGGGTACAGGTTTAGTAGGCGCACATTTGCTTTTTAAGTTAATTTCTGAAAATGAAATTGTTAGAGCTACATATAGAACTAAAGCAAAGTTGGCAGACGTTAAAACCGTTTTTTCTTATTATACTAAAAATTATGATGCCTTATTTAAACAAATTGAATGGGTTGAGGCTAATATTTTAGACGTTCCAGCCTTAGAGACTGCTTTTCAAGATGTAGAGTATGTTTACCACTGTGCTGCTCTTGTTAGCTTTTCTCCAAATAAATACAAACAATTGCGCTGTGCGAATATAACTGGTACTGCCAATATTGTTAACCTTTGTATTGCTTCTAAAACTGTAAAAAAACTTTGCCATGTTAGTTCTATAGCTACAATTGGCAAGCCCTTAAAACAGGTAGATGCTACTGAAAAAACCACATGGAATACCGAAGATGAAAATGGGGTGTACGCTATAACAAAATATGGTGCAGAAATGGAGGTATGGCGTGGCACACAAGAGGGATTAGATGCTGTAATTGTTAATCCTGGGGTTATTCTAGGTTCTGGCTCTTGGCAGTACAGCTCAAGTTATTTGTTTATGCGTATTTACCAAGGTCTCAACTTTTTTACATCGGGTACTGTGGGCTTGGTCGATGTAGAGGATGTTGTTAATATCATGGTAACACTGCTAAAAAGCGATATAAAAAACGAACGCTTTATTTTGGTTGCAGAAAACTGGTCTTACAAATCTTTTTTACAATTTACCGCTAAAGCTTTAAACGTAAAACCTCCTAAAAAACTGGCTAAACCTTGGTTGTTAAGTATAGGGTGGCGCTTAGATTGGTTGGCACATACCATTACTAGGAGGGACAGAAGGCTAACCAAGAATTTGGCTAAAACACTACAAAACAAAACGCATTATAGTAATTCGAAGCTTGTTACTTTATTGGATTATAATTTTAATACCATCGAAACGTCTATACGTCGTATTTCTAAGACTTTTTTGAAAGATCGGGGTTAGCGCCCTTATCTTTTGTTTCGTGTTTTTCTTTGGCTATAGTGTCTTTAACTTTCTTTAATTTCGCTAAAGAATCTTGCTTTTTCTTTTCTTTTTTCTTTGTTTCGACAACCGTCTTATAGTGCTTTTTCAATTTTAGAAGTGTGTCCTTCAACGTTTCGTAAATCTCCTTATACTCCTCTAAGTGGTAACTGTAATACGCATTGCTTTGCGCAAATTGCACACTATCTATATTGTGTTTTTCGTATATGTAGTTTTGTGGCTCTATATTAGAGCTGTCTAAAACCCTCTTATCTATTCCTGTTATACCATTACTCATTAATTTTGCGTCCATCAAAATCTGTATCATTTTATCTTTAGCGATAAGATTTTCTGGTTTTTTGGGAGCATTAAGCTCATAGCAAGATACTATGGTTAATAGCATTACAAAAAGGAGTAATGTGTGTCTTAACATCATCTATTAAAAGTTAATCGTTTTGCACTTTTTACAGGTAAAAACTTAAAATTATGGTACACTAAACTTCCGTTTAATAATGTATGCGTTATTCTAGACTTAAAGGTAGACCCCTCGAAAGGCGACCACCCACATTTGTATAAAATATTTTCGCTTTTTACGGTCCAAGGGCTGTTTAAATCTACCAAAACCAAATCTGCAAAATACCCTTCTCTTATGTAGCCTCTATCTTTTACCTGAAATAAAATAGCAGGGTTATGGCACATTTTTTCTACCACTTTTTCTATAGAAATTTTACCTTTATGGTACATTTCTAACATGGCTGGCAACGCGTGTTGTACTAAAGGCCCACCCGATGGTGCCTTGGTGTAGTTATTTTGCTTTTCTTCGAGCGTGTGTGGCGCATGGTCTGTTGCTATAACGTCTATTCTATCGTCCAAAAGTGCTTTCCATAAGCCTTCTCTGTCTTCAGCCGTTTTTACAGCTGGATTCCATTTTATAAAAGTGCCTTTTTCTTTATAATCTTTATCTGTAAACCATAAATGGTGTATACAAACCTCGGCAGTAATCTTCTTATCTTTTAAAGGAATTTTATTGGTAAATAAAGCTGTTTCGATAGCGGTAGATAAATGAAATACATGAAGCCTAGCCCCTGTTTCCTTTGCCAATTTTATAGCTGTTGAAGATGATAAAAAACAGGCCCGTTCACTGCGAATAGTGGGGTGCTTCTCTATAGGAATGTCCTCGCCATACGCTTCGATATGAGCTTTTAAATTTTCTTTGATAGTAGCTTCGTCTTCGCAATGTACAGATATTACAAGATTGGTACTTTTAAATATTTTTTCTAAAATCTCTGGATCGTCCACCAACATATTACCTGTAGAAGACCCTAAAAATAATTTTAAACCAGCTACCGAACTTTCGTCCAATTTTTTTATTTCCTCTAAATTATCGTTTGTACCGCCAAACATAAACGAGTAGTTTGCAGATGATGTTTTTGCTGCTATCGCAAACTTTTCTTCTAACTTTTCTATTGTTGTAGTTTGTGGATTGGTGTTTGGCATTTCTATAAACGACGTAATACCACCTGCTAAGGCTGCCTTAGATTCTGTTTCTATGTTCGCCTTATGCGTAAGCCCTGGCTCTCTAAAATGTACTTGATCGTCTATAGCGCCCGGCAATACATACTTGCCCTCTGCATCTATAATTTGCACATCGGCCCATTTAGCACTTATAGAATCTTGTATTTGTTTAATACGCTCTCCTTCAATTAAGATATCTCCATTAAAAATTGTGCCTTCATTAACAATTTTTGCATTTTTTATGAGTGTTCTTTTCATTCTAATCTTTTCCTTTAAATAAACTTTTAATTTTCATAGATATTACGCCAAACACAGCTTCAGAAATGATTCCTGAACTCAATTTCGATTCGCCCTTGGTTCTATCTGTAAATATTACAGGTACTTCTACAATTTTAAATTGCTTTAAATACGTTTTAAATTTCATTTCTATTTGAAACGCATAGCCTATAAATTTGATTTTCCTCAAATTTAAAGTCTCTAACACTTCGCGCTTGTAACATACAAATCCCGCAGTGGTATCGTTAATAGCCATTCCTGTAATTAATCTCACGTACTTAGACGCCATATAAGACATAAGTACTCTACTCATAGGCCAATTTACTACGTTTACACCTGTTAAATATCTAGACCCAATGGACATATCTGCACCATCTATAGCACAAGCATTATACAAACGCTGTAAATCTTTAGGGTTATGGGAGAAATCTGCATCCATCTCGAAAACATAATTGTAATGCCTTACCAAACTCCAGTTAAATCCTAAAATATAGGCCGTACCTAAACCCGCTTTTTTAGATCTTTGCTTTAAATGCAGCTTGCCTTCAAACTCATTTTGCAATGCCTTAACAGCTTCGGCAGTTCCGTCTGGAGAATTATCGTCTACTATGAGTATGTGTATACTCTTAGATTCTGAAAACACAGCTCTTACTATCGCCTCTATATTTTCAATCTCATTGTATGTTGGAATAATTACAACTGCGTCCTTCATCTAAATAAATAACAAGGACAAATGTACATTTTTAAGCTATTCTTTTTTTGAAAAATTCCGCAATATTTAACGCGATCTAACAATTTTATGATAATTTTAGACCATGCTAAGAGAAATACCATCGCACACACTCTTAACGGCCTTAATGGTTTTGGGCCTTCTAACTATAGCATTGGCTAAAGCTATAGCGCCTGCACGGTTCTACGACTTTATTCTTGTTTTAGGAAATTCCAAGTATTTAAAGATATACAGTCGAGATCAAAAATTCTTGGATTACCACGATGGGTTCCTATTTATAAATTTAATCGTTGCCATTTCTATTTTTGCTTCGATAGGGTTAAAGTGCTTTAGTATTATAGACACTGTTACTCCCGCTCTAATGATTAAGCTATTGTTTGGATCTGCTACTTTTATTCTTGCTAAAGTGCTTTTGGAACGGTTAATTGCCAGTTTGTTTGAAATTGATGACATGATAGATCGTTATCTTTTTCAAAAAATAAGCTATAAGAACTATATTGGTATTATTTTACTTCCTATAAACGCCTTTCTAACCTTTAGCGTAGCACCACAAAAAAACTTGCTATACAGCGTTATAATATTAATTTTTCTACTGAATGTTAGCGGTCTAATTACAACGTTTAAAGGCTACCAAAATGAAATTAAACGAAACTTGTTTTATTTTATTTTGTATCTTTGCGCACTTGAAATTACACCCTATATCGTTATTTACTCGATAATTCGTACAAATTAATTTATTTTAACTATGAAAGTGAAAACCATTTTAGTGTCTCAGCCAGAACCAAAAGTTGAGAATTCTCCTTACTTTGATTTACAGGAGAAAAGAAAGGTTAAAATAGATTTTAGACCTTTTATTCATGTTGAAGGGGTTTCTGCTAAGGAGATTAGACACCAAAAAATAGACTTAAACAACTACACTGCTATTATATTAACGAGTAGAAATGCTGTAGATCATTTTTTTAGAGTGGCTAAAGAAATGCGTTTTAAGGTGCCAGATGCAATGAAGTACTTTTGCCAATCTGAAGCCGTAGCTTATTATTTGCAAAAATATGTGGTGTATAGAAAACGTAAAATTTACGTTGGTAAGCGCACATTTGCAGAGCTGTCTCCATTAATAAAAAAATATAAAGACGAAACCTTTTTATTACCAAACACAGATAAGGTTAAGCCAACTGTACCACAAACGTTAGATGCTTTGGGCGTAAACTGGAAACAAGCTACATTTTACAAAACTGTAGTTAGCGATTTATCTGATCTTGCTAATGTTTATTACGATGTTTTAGTATTCTTTAGCCCTTCTGGAATAGAATCTTTATTTAAAAATTTCCCAGATTTTAAGCAAAACGATACTCGAATTGCTGTTTTTGGTAACACCACTATTAAAGCTGTAGAAGAAAAAGGCTTGCGTGTAGATATTGCTGCACCAACACCCGAAACACCTTCTATGACAATGGCTTTAGAAAAGTATATTGAAAAAGTTAATAAGGGCAAATAAAATTCCCTTTTTCTTATAATAATTCTTAAAAAAGACGATCTGTAAAGATGGTCTTTTTTATTTTGTATTAGTCTTTAGGAAATTTACTAGTAAGATAACCCAAGATAAAATTAAGAGCAGTCCACCTATTGGAGTTATAAATCCTATACGCTTAAAATCGAATCCTGAGAGCGCATTGGTAGCAAGACCATAAATAGACCCTGAAAACAATAACACACCTAACAATACTAAGTAAAAAATTATTGTTTTGTATTTAGGAACAACCAAAGACGTTGTGCCTACAAAAAGTAAAAACAACGCATGATACATTTGATAGCGCACCCCCGTTTCGAAAGTTTGTATTGCCTCTATAGGTAATACAGCTTTAAGCCCATGTGCTCCAAAAGCGCCTAAAATTATAGCTATAATACCTAATACCGTACCCGTAATCATTATGGTCTTATTCATGTTTTTTCCTGTTTTACAGCAAATCTAGTTAACAAATTTTAATTACAATAGTATTTCTTAATCTTGATGTTTTAAGTACTTAACTGTTGGAATGGAGAATTGATACAATTTACAACCAAAAATTCAACATATTTACACGAAATTCTTATCTATAGAGCATAGGGCTCAATTTATCTGCGTTTATTATTTTTATTTGATTCTAATTACTACTTTTAACTGCATCTTGTTATTATTATGAAACAAAAAAAGGAGATCCTAATAGATGGTATTGATAAAAAAATACTAAGAGCTTTAATGAAAGATGCGCGCACCCCTATTTTAGAAATAGCAAGAAATGTTGGCATTTCTGGAGCGGCCATTCACCAAAGACTACGAAAACTTGAAAAAAATAATCTTTTAGCTGGCTCTAAATTCTTAATTAATCCTGAAGCATTAGGCTATACAACCATTGCTTTTGTTGGCGTATATTTTAATAATGCTGCAGATAGTGCGCTTATTATCAAATTTTTAAAGCGTATTCCAGAGGTTCTGGAATGCCATTTTACCACTGGTAATTGGAGCGTACTCATTAAAACACATTGCAAAAACAATACACATTTAATGCAAATTCTTAATACAATTCAAGACATTAAAGGTGTAGATCGTACTGAAACTTTTATCTCTCTATCCGAACAAATTCAACGGCAAATTAAAATTTGAGTTGTTTGCTAACAAGTATAGCACTCTAATCTTTCTAAATAACCTCTTATATACTCATGTCTAAAATTGTTAATTATTCTGCATCTAACACTTATGATACTTTAAACAAATTAACCTCGAAAACAGAGCGCGTCTGGCTGGTTTTTCACGGGATTGGGTATTTAAGTCGTTATTTTGTAAGATGCTTTAACAGCTTAGATCCCGAAAAAAATTATTTTATTGCTCCCCAAGCACCTTCTAAGTATTATAAAGATAACCGTTATAAAAATGTTGGAGCCTGTTGGTTAACAAAGGAAAACACGAAAACAGACACCGACACTATTTTACAGTATGTAGATGCTGTTATAGCGAACGAAAATATTCCCAAAAATTTACCTTTATATGTTTTGGGATATTCGCAGGGTGTTAGTATTGCGTCGCGATGGGTAGTACAGAGAACTGTAAATTGTAATGCTTTGGTCTTAATTTCTGGCGAATTTCCCAAGGAACTTCAAGCCAATCATTTCAATTTCTTTACGCCTAAAACCAAAGTAATTCACGTTGTAGGCACTAAAGACCACTATTTTGAACGTAAAAATGTTAGTGCGCAGATAGACCGTTTGCGTTACATTTTTCCTGATATTGATTTTCGTTATCATGATGGTGGCCATGATATAGATATTGAATCCATTCGGGATTTGTTCTAGTTCTTTAACGAATTGACCTAACTCAATTTTAAAACAAAAAAGAAGCTGTCTTAAAAAAGACAGCTTCCTAAATTAATTATTTTTTTATGCGTGCGCTACATTTTCTCTAACCAATGGCGAACGTCTACTTCTTTCTTAATAATTGCATTTAAATCTTCTATTTTAACACGTTTTTGTGCCATAGAATCGCGATACCTTAGTGTTACGGTATTATCGTCCTTGGTATCATGATCTACAGTTATACAGAAAGGTGTGCCATTGGCATCTTGCCTTCTGTAACGCCTTCCCACAGCATCTTTTTCGTCGTAGGTTACGTTAAAATCCCATTTTAGCTGTTCTACTATAGTTCGTGCTATTTCTGGTAGCCCGTCCTTTTTTACCAATGGTAAAATTGCCGCCTTAACTGGCGCTAAAACGCTTGGCAATTTTAAAACGGTTCTGGTTGTACCATTTTCTAGTTCTTCTTCTTGCAACGCCTTAGAAAATACTGCTAAAAACATACGGTCTAACCCAATAGACGTTTCTAAAACATACGGCACATAGCTTTTGTTTTCTTCGTGATCGAAATACTGTAATTTTTTTCCAGAAAACGACTCGTGTTGACTTAAATCGAAATCTGTTCTAGAATGGATGCCTTCTAATTCTTTAAATCCGAATGGGAATTTAAACTCTATATCGGCAGCCGCATCTGCATAATGTGCTAATTTTTCGTGGTCGTGAAAACGGTAGTTCTCTTCTCCCATTCCTAAAGACAGATGCCATTTTAAACGAGTTTCTTTCCAATGTTTGTACCATTCTGCCTGAGTGCCTGGTTTTATAAAGAATTGCATTTCCATTTGTTCGAACTCACGCATTCTAAAAATAAACTGTCTCGCTACAATTTCATTTCTAAATGCTTTACCTGTTTGGGCAATACCAAATGGTATTTTTAAACGGCTTGTTTTCTGTACGTTTAAAAAATTAACAAAGATACCTTGTGCAGTTTCAGGACGTAAATACAAATCCATAGCACTCTCTGCAGATGCGCCTAATTTTGTACCAAACATTAAATTAAATTGCTTAACGTCTGTCCAATTTTTACTTCCGCTTAAAGGGCAAACAATACCTAAATCGATAATAAGTTGCTTAAATCCTTCTAAATCTTCATCTTCTTGAACCTTTGTTAAACGCTCGGTAATATCATCAATTTGTGCTTGTCTGCGTTTTACATTAGGGTTTGTATCCCGAAATTGTGCTTCATCGAAAGCATCACCAAATCGTTTTTTTGCTTTTGCAACGTCTTTTTCTATCTTCTCAGAGATTTTCTCTCTAAAATCTTCAACTAAAACATCGGCACGGTAGCGTTTTTTAGAATCTTTGTTATCTATCAAAGGATCGTTAAACGCATCTACGTGTCCAGAAGCTTTCCACGTGGTAGGATGCATAAATATAGCGGCGTCTATCCCTACAATGTTCTCATTCATTTGCACCATTGCGCGCCACCAGTAATCGCGAATGTTCTTTTTTAATTCTGCTCCGTTCTGCGCATAGTCGTATACCGCGCTTAAACCATCATAAATTTCGCTACTTTGAAACACATATCCGTATTCCTTTGCATGCGAAATCACTTTTTTAAATGTATCGTCTTGATTTGCCATAGCTGCAAAAATAAAAAACCCGCATTTAACTCTTATAGAATGTCTAAAGAAAATTAATGTGCTTTTGCATTTATTTTTCTCCATCACGCATAAGCCAACGCTGAAAAAACCAAAAGAGCTTAATTCCCCACCGCTTCCAATAATTACGATTTTGATTTTCTTCTTGTCGGATACATCACTTGTTGCTCTTTGAATTGACTTATTTCTTCTCTTAAAGTCTGATTGATATTTTGAATTAAATCATTTTGGAATTTCATTATACCTAATAAATCGTGCATTGCGTTTAAATTTTCTAATTGCTTATAGACAATCTCTTCTAAATCAGCTTTTGTATATCGTTTACTCATAATCAATATTTAAAATGTTCAAAAAAAACTTTAATAGATTTTTATTATGCTTTCAAAGCTCTACAAAAATATTTAAAATATTCAATTAAATATAAAAAAGCATAAAATAATGCCAAAAAGGTTCTTTTTAAGTTATTATCTTTGTCTTATAAACCATATTATTTACTATGGAGAAGCAAGTGTACAACCGAATAAAAGCGGTTTTGGCAGAAAAAGGAAAAACAAATAACTGGTTAGCTGATGAATTGGATATGAATAGAACTACAGTTTCCAAATGGTGTAGAAATGATATGCAACCAAGAGTGGAAACTCTATTTCAAATTGCTAATGCACTAGAAATTGATGTTAGAAAATTATTGATTTCTACAGAAAAACGCTAGTAAAGTACGGTCTTAAAAAAGACCTTCGTTAAAAAATATGATGAATTAATTTTGAGGCATCTAAATCAAATATTTGAGAAACTAAACCTTTCTAAAGAGAACGGTCTTTTCATTGCTAATGAGCAAAGAGAAAGACTATTTTCTAATCGAGTAGAAAGACTTTTAGTAAAAACTATTAAACCAGATGCTTTCTTTTGTGTTGACAATAAACCATTTATTCTTTTTTTTGAGAACCTTGGAAATAGTAAAAAAGAGAAACTTAAAGAAATATGGAATTTTAATGAATCTCCAATAATCATAATTTCAGAACAGGATTCAATAGAAATATATAATGGTTTTGAGTACCTTACTGAAAAAGATACTTTAAAACTTTTTGGGAACGAAGAAAAATTAAACGACTTTAAATATTTTGAATTAGTTACAGGTAAAACTTGGGAAAAATATGAGAAGAGTTTTAATTCAAAAAATAGAATTGATTTTCACCTTTTAAAGAATATTAAATCAGCTAGAGATATTCTTATTACCCAATCATTATCTCAAGAACTCACAAACTCTCTTATAGGTAAAGTCATTTTCGTCCGTTATTTAATCGACAGAGGTATAAAATTAGATTTCGAACAAAAAGGGAAATCTAGAAAATGGACAAATCGAGAGTTCTGCGATTTATTATCAAACAAAGATCAAGTAAAGGAATTTTTTAAATATTTAAAAGATAAATTTAATGGTGATTTATTTCCAATAACAGAAGATGAAATTGACATAATACCTAATCATTGCTTTTCAACAATAATTAAATTATTATCAGGAGATGAAGTCGCATCTGGTCAAATCTCTCTTTTTGACTTATATGATTTTTCAATTATTCCTGTTGAGTTTATAAGTAATGTATATGAGGTTTTTATTGGTCAAAATCAACAAGAAAAAGAAGGTGCCTATTATACGCCATTATTTTTAGTAGATTACATTCTTGCTGAAACTGTAGAAAAACAAATTCAAAAAGAATCTAACTATAATTGCAAAGTACTTGACCCTTCGTGTGGTTCTGGGATTTTTTTAGTAGAAACTCTCAGAAAAATAATTGAAAAGTATCAACATAATAATCCGAATTACTTAAAAAACATTGATAAATACAAGGAAGATTTAAAACAGCTTGCTTCTAATAATATCTTTGGAATAGATAAAGATAAAAGTGCTATAAATGTTGCCATTTTCTCTATCTATTTGACACTTTTAGATTATCAAAACCCATCTGATATTGAAAACTTCAAATTCCCACACTTAGAAAATAAAAATTTCTTTTCATCAGATTTTTTTGATACTAAGGCAGATTTTAATACGATAATTGAAAAAATAGATTTTAATTTTATTCTAGGAAATCCACCTTGGAAACGAGGTAAAGGAGAAGAAAAGACTCCTTTATTTGTTCAATACATAAAGAATAGACGAAAAGACGAAAAAGGTAAATCGGATATTGAAATTGAAATAAGTAACAATGAGATTGCACAAGCATTTATTTTAAGAACAAGTGATTTTTTTTCTAGAAATACTAACATAAGCTTAATTGTAACTAGTAAAATACTATATAATTTAAATGCTAAAAATTTCAGAAAATACTTTTTAGATAAATTCACATTAAATAAAATTTTTGAATTAGCTCCTGTAAGAAAAGAGGTTTTTAATAACTCTAATGATAAGGCAGTAGCTCCAGCTTCTGTACTATTCTATAAATATGCTAAAAATGAAGATACCGATAAAAATATTGTTAAGCATATTACACTAAAACCAAGTCTATTTTTTTCTTTATTTAAAGTATTTACAATTCAAAGAGGTGATTATAAAGAAGTAGCTCAAGAGAAGTTAAAAGCCTATGATTACCTATGGAAAGTATTGGTCTATGGTAGTTATCTTGATTTCAATTTAATAAAAAGATTAAAAAAGGATTTTGAACCTATATCAAATGTTATTTCAAACAAAGAAAAATTCGTTTATGGGCAAGGTATCCAAGTAGGTGGGGGAAATAAAAATGATATATCACGGCACATTGGTAAAAAATATATCAATGCTAGAAAAGACATTAAACCTTTTTGGATTAATCAAGAAACAGAATCAAAATGGGTAAAAGAGGTAGCTCATAGACCAAGGGCTGACTTTTTATTTAAAGCTCCCATGATTTTAATATTAAAAGGTTTTACAAATACTTTTCATTGTGTTTCCGCATATTCAGAAGATGATGTTGTTTTTACAGATGCGTTAACATCAATAAAATCGATAAATGATAATAATTCTGATTCCTTAAAAATTATTTCTGGAATATTAAATTCATCCTTATTTACATATTTGAATCTACTGACTTTTAGTTCTTCTGGTATTGAGAGAGAACAAGCTCATAATAAAGAAAAATTTGGGTTACCTTTTATTGAAAGTACTTCTATAGCTTCTATTGTTTCCTCCATCAACAATTTAAAAAACAAGGAGTTAAACACATTATTTGACTCAAGTATTTCTAACAAAATCAGTGATAAAATTGAAGAATTGGACAATACTATTGTTTCTGCATTCTCTTTTTCAGAACAAGAAAAAGACTTACTAAATTATTCTACAGAAATAGTAATTCCTATGATAATGAGACATAAAGGATATGAGAAGATTTTCAATCCTTTAAAATTAGATAGTGATGTTATTTCTAAATATATAAATCTATTTTTTGACCGTTTTAATCCTATTTACAACAAGCTTAATCAAAAGCTGGTAGTTAATATAAAACACACTAATCAAATAATAGGATTATTCTTTAAGCTAATTCCTTCAAAATCAAAAGTAGCTTCAATAAACTTAGTTGAAGAAAAAAATACAATTTTTCTTGAATTCTTATCATCACTAGGTGTTGAAAAAGTAACCGACAGACTTTTTATCCAAAAAGATATTAGAGGGTTTGAAGAAAATGGGTTTTATATCATAAAGCCAAATGAACAAAAGCTTTGGCACAAAGCAATTGGACATCTTGATGTAGATGAATTTATGGACGCTATTCTTGTAGCAGGTAAAAAGAGTAAATTCAATGTTTAACAATTTAGATGCAACCAACTTTAGTGGTTCAATTCCTTTTTATGATGCAAATTTTGAAGATATTCTATCTAAAATTACTATTTGCTATCATAAAATGATTGAAAACAAAGAACCTTTAATTAAGGATGAAAATAAAATCAGAGACGTTCTTGTAAACGATTATTTAAACAATCCTACAATAAAAAAAGAGCTCAAACTAGAATATTTTATAAACCCTGAAGTGCCTGAAAGAAATAATAAAAGACCTGATATTAAATTTCAATCTCCTAATACACTTTACAATCCTGAACAATATTACTCTATAGAATGTAAAGTATTGAAGAATGAAAATCTTACAGGAGCAAAAGGATTAAACGCAAAATATGTTTATAATGGAATTTACCGATTTACATCCAATTACTATTCTTCATTTTATCGCGTCAATGCTATGATTGGATTTATTGTCGACAAATTAGACATTCATAAAAATACGGAAAATATTAATTCACTTTTACAATCAAATAAAGATATAAATACAACCAAAGAAATAACGAAAAGTTCCTTTATTAAAGACTTTGAATATCATTACCATTCTGAGCATTTAGATAAAGAAAATCAGAAACTGAAAATTTATCATCTAATGTTCGATTTTAAAGAAAATATACCACACTAAAGCCATACACATTTGCAATTCGCTACAGCCAATGCTCAAGCCCAAAATTACAAAAGAGTATATCTTTGCAAACGTTATCAACATGACGAAAAAAACACGAAAACATAGAGGGTTTGTGTTAATCCAAAAATTCTGTTTATTTTTATTAAGTCTGCAAAACATAAAATTTGGTGTTTCGACAAAAAATTTTTAACTCTTATAGAATGTCTAAAGAAAATTAATGTGCTTTTGCATTTATTTTTTAGGTATGTTTACTACTATCTTAGTTCTAGTGTGTTTTGAAATCTCTAATTAATTTATTTTTTCCAAAAGTGTGTTATGCTTGTTCTCATTACCTTGCAGATAATGAGGTGGCGCTTTGTACAGTTTGCCGACACAATTTGCCTATTACAAACTTTCATTTTAATGGTGATAACGCCATAGCAACTGTATTGGCTGGCCGAGCTAAAATAGAGAATGGTACGGCTTTATTTCGTTTTGAAAAAAAAGGCATTGTACAACAACTTATACATAATTTAAAATATAGAGGCCAAGAAGCGATTGGTATTACCTTAGGAGATTGGTTGGGTAACGAATTGGCTTTAATAGAAAGTTACGTGTCTATAGATGCAGTATTACCCGTGCCTTTGCATAAAAAAAGACAACGCAAAAGAGGTTATAACCAAGTCTCTGCATTTGCGAAACGCATCGCACTGGCCTTACAGGCAGAGTATTTAGAGGGTGTTTTAGTTAAAACCGTAGACACCTCATCGCAAACCATAAAAAAGCGTTTTGCTAGAGGTGCAGCTTCCAGCAAACATTTTGCTTTGAAAAATGAACACTTAATTTACAATAAGCATGTATTATTAGTTGACGATATTATTACCACTGGTGCAACTATGGAAGCTTGCATTACTACACTTAACAACGCTAAGGATATAAAAATTAGCATTGCTACCATAGCAATAGCTTGAGAATATTATCGTTTGTTGTTAAAACAAATCACCGAAAATTATGTAGGTTTGTGTAAAATAGTAGTGTATAATGCGTAGTATATTATTAAATGTTTCTCTTGCTGTAATTATTGGAATTATACTTGTAAGTTGTGCCAATAGGGGCTCCCCCAGTGGTGGCGAAAAAGATATTGAACCTCCAAGGATTGTAAGCACTTCTCCTAAAAACTATTCCACTAATTTTAAGGGTAAAACCATTAAAATTACATTTAATGAGTTTATTAGGATAAAGAATCTGCAAAAACAGCTCATTATATCTCCTCCTATGAAAACTCAACCAGAAATAACGCCTTTAGGAGGGGCTAGTAAATACGTAAATATTAAAATTTACGATACGCTACAGCCTAATACAACTTATGCTTTTAACTTTGGTAATAGCATTGAAGACAATAACGAAGGTAACCCTTACACCTACTACAAATACGTATTCTCTACTGGAGATTATATCGATTCTTTAAAGGTTGAAGGCGTAATTACAGATGCCTTAAAGCGTAAACCCGAAACTTTTGTTTCTGTAATGCTTTACGAAGTTGATTCTACTTTTACAGATTCTATTGTTTACAAAGAAACTCCTAAATACATTACCAATACTTTAGACAGCCTTACCTCTTATGCTATTGAAAATGTTAAGGAGGGCAACTATTTATTGGTAGCCTTAAAAGATAAAAATGGTGATAATAAATTCCAGCAAAAGAGCGACCAAATTGCATTTAATGAAGCATTTATTTCTGTGCCTACAGATACTACTTATAGCTTAAAATTATTTAAAGAGGCCAAAGATTTTAGCACCTCCAGACCATCTTTAACTAACGGCGAAAAAATAATGATTGGTTACGAGGGGAATTTTAAAGACGCCAAATTTTCTTTACTATCAGACGTTCCAGAAGATTTTACATATAGAATTACCAAAGACCCTAGAAAAGACACCCTTTACTATTGGTATAAACCAAAACTAGAAGTAGATTCTCTTATTTTTAATGTGTCGCACCCAGAGTTTGAAAAGGAATACACTGTTAGAATTAGAGATAAGGCAAAAGATTCTTTGGTGTTGCTTTCTTCTCCTAATGGCTCTATTGGAGATACTGAAGATTTAAAAATTACTGCTAATGTTCCTTTTACCAATTTCGATGGTTCTAAAATAATGCTTTTCGATAAAGATTCTTTAGCTGTACCCTATAAGGTAAAGCCTCTAGACTCTATAACAAACACTTATGCTTTTGCTTTCGATAAGACTGAAGATAATAGCTATAGAATGGAAGTATTGCCTGGTGCTTTTACAGATTTTTTTGAAAATACTAACGATAGTATTACTTATGTGGTAGGTACGCCTAAAAAAGATAGTTTTGGCAATTTACGTTTAAATGTTAGTAACGCTATTTACCCTATAATTGCGCAATTAACTACTGAAAAAGGGGAAATTAAGTATGAGACCTATGCTACTAAACAAGGACCTCTGGACTTTTTAAACATAAACCCTGGCAATTATTTTGTTAGAGTGATTTTTGATGCGAATGGCAATAAAAAGTATGATTCTGGAAATTATTTGAAAAAAATACAGCCTGAAATTGTTAAGCATTCTAAACAACAAATTGATGAAATTCGTGCGGGGTGGGATACAGAAACAAGCTTTAATTTAAAAGATTAAAACGGTCTTTATCGTCTAGAAATTTAAACTTGTTCCTATATTTGGTAACATGACTTTTAGATAATGTTACAATGGCACATGCTTCTTCTCCCAAAGGCATTTGGCTTATAGATTCGCCTAAAACGTTGTAACATGCAGAATTACCATTATAGGTGGCATTAACGCCATCTTTACCTACTCTGTTTACACCTATTACGTAACTCATGTTTTCTATAGCGCGCGCTTTTAGTAAAGTTGTCCAAGCAGATATACGTGGTTTTGGCCAATTGGCTACATAAAGCAGCACATCGTAATGCTCTACGTTTCTAGACCAGACAGGGAAACGCAAATCGTAACAAATAAGCGGACATATATTCCAGCCTTTATAGTTTATTATTTCTTTTTTATCTCCCGATTTATACACGTCTTGTTCGCCTACTAAAGTAAACGAATGGCGTTTATTATAATACGTTAAACCTCCTTCTGGGGTTACAAAAACCAGCCTGTTATAATACGCCTTATTCTCTTCTATTACTAAGCTGCCAACTATGGCCGCGTTGTATTTTACTGCTGTGGCTTTCATCCAACTTATGGTAGTACCCTGCATAGTTTCTGCCACCTTTTTTGCTTGCATGGTAAAACCTGAGGTAAACATTTCGGGTAAAATAATAAGATCTACTGTTTCGCTTAACGCGGCTATCTTGGTTGTAAAATTAAGTCGATTTTGTTCTGGGTTTTCCCATACTAAATCTGCTTGAACCAATGCTACTTTTAAATCAGTACTCATAATTAACCTTTACTCTAAAATAGTAACTTAAATTAAACGGCTACCTTTTAATTTAAATTTTTCCGCACATTTACTTTGTTTTAAAATACAAAAAACTCCAAAACATGAGTTTTGGAGTTTTTACACAAACAATTTAAAAAGTAGTCAAACTAAATTTAGAGCAAAAATTTTAATGTTTTTATATTTTACTTTTTGTTTTAGCCATTTTGGCTTTCATCTTTTCTATTTTCTTTAGCCATTTCCCTTCATCTATCGGAGATAATTTTCCCTTGGCCTTCAGCTTTTCGTATCTTTTAGAAGCATTTTGGTGTTGCTCGACCACTTTTGCATACTTAGCCTTTGCCTTCTCCTCTTTTTGCTTTACTTTCTCAGCTTTCTTATATGCCTTTTCTGCTTTCTTTTTTTCTTCCTCGGCAGCTTTAGATTGTTCTTTAGCTTTTTCTAAGGCTTCGCTTTTTTCAGCTTCAGTTTTAACAGCAACCAAGTCGTTTTTCTTAGCATCTATTGCGGCAAAAATTTTTTCTTTCTCCTCAGCGGTTAAGGTTGCTGTAATATCGGTTTCACCTTCAAAAATTAAAGTTTCTTTTACTTGGTATGTCTTTCCGTTTATAGATACGTTTTGAGCTGTTACGGCAAATCCTATTAAACAAATTACGATTAGTACTAAAACTCTAAGGATGTCTTTCATTTCTATATTATATTGGCTTTACTATTTAGACGCCTCATTTTTTAAAAAGTCACCAGATTTTAAAAAAAACTGAAAAAACATGTTTTAGACGCTACACAATGTTCATTTTTCTTAACAAAAACGATGCATTCATATTTTTGCACACTCCATTTTTAAGTTTGTAGTCAAAATACAGTTCGTCATTTATAATTTCTGCATCAAAATAATAATTGGATACGGCTTTTAATTCTTTTTCGATATCGCAAAGGCTTAAATCGTGCGTAGCAATAATTCCTGTTGCCTGAGATGCTACCAATTTCTCCACAAATTTTCTTGAACCTATTGCTTTATCTGTACTGTTTGTTCCTTTTAAAATTTCATCTAAAACAATAAAATAAGATTGTCCTTCTATGGCATCTACAATGTATTTAAGGCGGGTAAGTTCAGAAAAGAAGTAGGAGCTATCATCTGTCAAGGAATCTGAAGTGCGCATGCTCGTTATAAGCTTTATGGGGCAATATTCGCTCGAACTTGCACATACTGGCAACCCCACATTAGCCATAACAATGTGCAGTGCTATTGTACGCAAAAAGGTACTTTTACCGGCCATATTTGCGCCTGTAACTATAAAAAACTGCACATTATTAATGGTAACGTTACTGTCTACTCGTTTTTTAGTATCTAACATAGGATGTCCCAAGTGTTCTGCTTTAATAACATTGCCTTTGCTTACAAGTTTGGGATACGTAAATTCTGGATGATTAAAACTAAAATTACCTAATGTGTTATAGGCATCGAAAAAAGAAACAACCTCAAACCATTGGAATACCTTGGTACCGTATGTGCTAATCCAACGCTCAACTTTATAACTATTTTTAATATCATTAAGAAAAAAGCCGTTGCCAAAAATGGCTCCTATAATATTATTTCTATTATCTAACGCATCTAATGCTTTAGATAGTTGTTTAAAAATTTGAGAGGCTTCTAATGCATCGGTTTTAATCTTTTGCTGTTGTTCTTGAAGTAATGGCGACTGGAATGTTTCATTTTCAATACTATTTAATAATACTGCATATTGCCTAAACGTGTCTTTTACTTTATCTGAGTTTAATGCCAGTTTATTAATGCGTTTTACATACCAACCTGTAATTGCCAAACCTGAAGCCAGCCAGTACATTAGTAGGCTTTGGCTTGTTATAACTTCAATGTAAACTGCTGCAAAAATTAGCACAGACATTACGGCAAATGCTAAGGGTAACCAGCGCATAAATTTAGGCAAAAAAGGACTATAATTTTTTATCCAATCTACAATATGCTTAGCTGGTGTTTCTACTTTAACTAAACTGGCATTCGCGGCATAAAATTGACGCCATTCTGGTTTTTGTGCCAATTCTTTAATTGCGGCTTGTCGTTTTTCTATATCTAATATAAGGTTTGCTTTTAAGGCTTCTGCCAGTTTTAGCTTGCCTTCTTTTGTTGCAGTTCTATTTATATATTGAAAAAAAGAGCCTCGCCCAAAAACATCTATGTCTAAACTATAATTGTGATTGGCGTCTTGAAACTCGTTTCCTGTTGCTCTATGCTGGAAATTTTTAGCTGCTATTTTAAGTTCTTCTTTGTTACTTTCTACCAAAGCCTTATACAATGCGCTTTTAGCTTTAGCATCTGTGTATTTACTCAAAAGATATACAAATGCTATAGTACTTATAAAAGCTGTAACAGCTATAAGTTGCCAATGCGGATAAAGCATATAGATAGAGGTAGCTGCAACCAGAAATAAGATTGTACGCAATATGCTTAACAGCGTAATGCGCTTTTGTAATGTTTTAACCTCTTGTTGGTATTGCTCTAGATGCGCTTTGTAATACAATTGCGGTTCTTTATTTGCCATATTTATTTATTCGTAAATTGCTGTTAACAGAACTTTTTTTATACTGTATCTCGATGTGTTTTATTTTAAGCTGGGTGGTTTTAAAAGCTCAACTAAACATAAATTATTCTATTTAATACCCCCTTGAAAAGATTGAAAAAATAGTGTCTTGGTCTGCAAACACAAAAAATCCCATGACATGAATCATAGGATTTTTTTTAATTGTTTAAAGTTATCAATGTGTTTTAAAATGAGGTATTATGGATAATTAATCTCTACCAAATACCTGTAAGGCCCAATATAATAGATTCGCTAAAGCGCCTATTGCTGCTACTAAATACGTTCTTGCTGCCCATTTTAAGGCGTCTTTCGAGCCTTTATATTCTTCTGGCGTTACCATGTTTTTATTTTGTAACCAGGCTAATGCTCTGTTACTAGCGTCGTATTCTACAGGTAATGTTATAAAACTAAATAGTGTTGCAAAGCCCATTAACAAAACTCCTGCTACAGCAACCCACCAGCCTAAGCCAATACCTGCTGCTCCACCCAGTACCAAACCTCCTATAATGAGCCACTGAGACATTCCTGAACTTACACTTACTACTGGTACTAAAGTAGATCGCATTTGTAACCAACTGTACGCTTGCGCATGTTGCACCGCGTGGCCTACTTCGTGCGCTGCTACAGCTGCTGCGGCAGCATTGCGTTGGTTGTATACAGCTTCACTTAAATTTACTGTTTTATTTTTAGGATTGTAGTGGTCTGTTAAACGGCCTGGTGTAGAAATAACCTCTACATCGTATATGCCATGATCTGCTAGCATTTTTTGCGCTATTTCGGCGCCACTCATACCATTTCTTAGTTGGATTTTAGAATATTTATCAAACTTTCGTTTTAGTGTATTGCTTACCAACCAACTTACCAAAGATATGGCTCCTATTAGTACATAATATCCAATCATAGTTTTAAATATTTTATTTGATATAAATATAACAATAATTACACCATATTTATACTGTATGTAATCTTGTCAGTAATGCTAATTTATTTTATTTTTTCTCTATTTCTGGTATTTTAACTTAAAATAAAGTAAAAGTAGTGTGGAAATTACTGTAGTACCGTTAGCAAATATTATAGCGGGGCTTTGTTTTAAAGTCCCGTAAATCAACCAAAGTATTACACCAATAAAAAACATAGATAACATTGGTAAGGATAGACTGGATACGTCTTTAGTTTTCCACGTTTTATACACTTGTGGCAGAAATGCAATAGTTGTTAGAAGTGCTGCGACAAAACCGATAACTTCGTTAGCGTTAAGAATCATTTTTTCTATTATAAGATGCTAATTTATAGCATCCCCACGTAACTGCCTAAATCTTTTTCGAGCTTCGATATAATAAATACTATCTGCGTGTTGAAATACAATAGTTTTATATAGTGTTTTTGCCTTTTCTGGAGCCTCTAATTTGTACAAATACAGTTCTGCTAAATTGTAGATGGCATTGTCTGCTAAAATACTATCGCTATGGTTGTCTATTATATTTTGATAATTATCCGCAGCGGCTTCATAATTTTTTTTCTTTTCGAATAGTTGACCTTGCTTAAATAGAGCTTGAGGAATTATAGGTTCTGTTTTGTGTGTGTCTATAATAGCTCTCAATAGTGCTATTGCTGCATCGTTTTTATTTTGAAATGCTAATAAATCTGCCTTTGCATATTTTTTTAGAGCCACTTGTAGCGAGTCTTCGTATTTGTTATCTGTGATAAGAAGCTTTAAATCTAAGGCATCGTTAGCAATTAACTGAGACGTGGAGGATTTTAAAATTTTAAGCTGTGCTTCTGCCCATTTAAAATCACCCTTATAATAACTGGCCTTTGCTACTCTAAATCTGGCTTTTTGGGACACTGTACTGTTCTTTAAATTACGTTGTATCTGGGTATAATAAATCAACGCCTTATCAAATTTTTCTTGTAATACTAAAATGTCTCCTAATTCTAATTTTATTTCTGCTTTCTGTATTTTGTTTAATGGCAACTCTAGGGCGGCTTCTAAAAAAGTGGAGGCTTCTTTTGTTTTATCTTGATAAAATGCTAAAAAGTGCGCGTAAGCTATTTGCAATTTAAAGGTTTGTGAAAATTTACCATAAGTATTAAATACGTCTAAATAACGCTCTGCAATCTCATTGTATTCTCGCGGATTTGCTTCTAGAGTTTGTATCTCTAATAGTGCATAATGGGCATCTAGCTTCGTTTCTATGCTTTGCGCTTTTTCGATAACATAATTAAATATCTCTAACGCTATAGATGTTTCTTTTACTTTATTTGTTATTTCGCCAAGCTCCATAATTCGGGATAAGCGCTCTGGTTGTCTTGCAAAAATGGCTTTTTCTTGTGTAAATGCTTTATTGTATTCTTTTTGTTGAATAAACAACCAGCTTAACATCTCGTTCCAAATTATATTGGGCTCTTGTTGTATTTTTTTTATTAACAACTTTCTTAAAATGGCATTGCTGGGGTTGCTGGAATCTTCACTTATAAAATCGTTTATAGCACGTTTTACGTTACTCAAGGAAACAGGGTTACGCTCGATAAAATCTACATAGTTAAGCATCATTTTATCCAATTTGCCTTGTTCTCCATAAATTTGCGCTAGAGATAATTTTAAATTTAACTGTGGTTTTAGCACCATAGCTTTTTCGTAAGCTGCTGCTGTTTGGTCTAAAAGCGCATACTCTTGGAAATTACGCACTACGGCATACACGTTGTTAGGATTATCGTTTATGCTATTGATCGCTTTTGCATAGTTTTCATCTGCCTTATCTACTTCTCCTTTTAACTGGTAATTGTAGCCTAAGTTAACATAAAAGGCAGAATACCGTGTTCTTGCTAGAATGTCTAATATAAAATCTTCTGCTTCTTGGTACTGTTCTAATTGTTGATGGATATCAATAATTTGAGTAATGTAACTAATGCTGGATTTGGAAGTTCTATAAAGCTTTTTGTATTCGAAGAGTGCCTTTTCAAATTCGCCTTTCTTATAGTACTGCTTTGCTAAAATTGCATTTTGAGCAGATAAAGGTAGGCATGCTAATAGGAGGATCAAGGCTAGTATTCTCATAAAGTAAAGATAAAGAACTGGCTTTAAATTGCAATTATGTTTAACCTGAATTTAAGGGTTAGATTACCTCTTGCTTAACTTGAAGTATGTAAGTGTTCTGTTCGCTATTGTTTGGAGGTATTCTATAAAAATGCCCGAATATATTTCGGGCACTACCAATCAAAATAATGTTTCTATTAACTTAAACTATCGTAATTAAAAACGATAGCGCAATCGATTGGGGACAGCTTTCACTATGTAACGTAGGTTATTCGTTTACTACAGCAACCGTTTTAGTTTCAGAGTTTGATGTATCAAGGTCTGAAAATATAACTTTGCTTCCAATAAAAACAAATGCTACAAGTAAAAAGAGGCGCAATATATTTTTCATACTAAGTAGGCTTTTATAAATTCTTAAGTAATATCGCAATAAATACTTAGAAACCCCAAATAAAATGTGATTTATTCGTTAAACAGCGTTAAAATGATGTGTTTTATCGGTTTTTTAACATTTCAATACGTAGAAATTAATCAATTTTAGCAAAACCGGTATAGGGCTGTAATACTTCTGGAATGTGTATTCCATCTTCTTTTTGATAATTTTCTAAAATACCTGCCAAAATTCGAGGTAGCGCTAATGCACTGCCGTTTAATGTGTGTGCTAATTCCTTTTTACCGTCGTTATTTTTTAGTCTTAATTTTAAACGGTTGGCTTGGAAGGTTTCAAAATTAGATACGGAAGACACTTCTAGCCAACGGTCTTGCGCTGTAGAAAAAATCTCGAAATCGTATGTTAATGCTGCTGTAAAAGAGGTATCTCCAGAGCACAATCTTAAAATTCTATAAGGCAGTTTTAAAGCTTCTAAAATCGATTTTACATGATTTACCATGCCATCTAAGGCTTTGTAAGATTTAGATGGGTGCTCTACTCTTATAATCTCTACTTTATCGAATTGGTGCAATCTGTTTAGCCCTCTCACGTGTGCACCATAGCTTCCTGCTTCTCGTCTAAAACAAGGCGTATAGCCTGTAATGCTTATCGGCAATTCGCTCTCGTTTACTATAACGTCTCTAAAAATATTTGTACCTGGCACTTCTGCAGTTGGTATAAGGTATAAATTATCTTCTGTAACGTGATACATTTGCCCTTCTTTATCGGGAAGCTGCCCTGTACCTAACCCAGAAGCTTCGTTAACCAAATGCGGAAGTTGATATTCGGTATAACCTGCTGCTGTATTTGTATCTAAAAAATAAGCTATTAGGGCGCGTTGTAATCTTGCGCCTTTACCTTTATATACTGGAAAACCTGCGCCAGCTATTTTATTACCTAACTCAAAGTCTATAATGTCGTACTTTTTTGCCAATTCCCAATGTGGCAAAGCGCCTTCATGAAGTTTTGGCACATCGCCTGCACGTAGCAATTCCTCATTATCTGCTTCAGAGTTACCTACAGGTACTGAGTCGTGGGGAACATTTGGAATTTGATACAGCAAGTCCTTTAGCTCGCCTTCTACAGTAGTTAAGGTTTCTGCTAATGTTTTAGACTTCTCCTTTAATTCTCCTGTCTTTGCTTTTAAAACATTGGCTTCTTCTACTTTTCCAGACTTGTACAAGCCCCCTATTTGCTTAGAGATGGTATTAGACTCTGCTAAAACTGTATCTAATTGTGCTTGGATGCTTCTTCGTTTTTCATCTAAAACAATAACAGCATCTATCATTTTAACAGCGTCTATATTACGTTTAGACAATCGCTCTATAACTTCTGCTTTGTTTTCTCTAATAAACGGAACTTGTAACATGGTTTGAAAATTTAAGGGACAAATTTAATGAATTGCGGTATGATTTTAATCTATTTTCGAAGGTAAAATCCAGTCGCTATGGTTTACAGGATTCCACGGTAAACTAGCTATGTCTACATCACTTTTAATAAGCTTTCGCATAAATCTACCATTTACACTTACTTTGCAATTTACGTAAACTGCTACGTCTTGGCCTTTTGCTTTAAAATCTGCTTTTAAACGTTGGGCAAATTGCCAAATAACATCTGGTTTTGTTGTAACGCCACGTTGTTGTTTTTTGGTAAGATAATGGTCCAAATTTATAATTTGCTTAGCGCCTGTTTCTTTATCTTCTACAGTGTAGGTGGCACGCCCGTGTTTTACTCTTAACATCATACGCCAAGATAAACGGTGCCCTTCTTCGGTCCACAACACGTTATCTTCTATAAAATGGTGCCGTAATGGCAACCCTATTTGCACTATAAAATAGATGGCAAAAACTGCAACCCATAACCTATGGCGTTTTGGGGTTTTTACTTCTTCAAGTTCATAAAACGTGCGTTTTTTTAAAAACAGCTTTTGAATTGTTTTTGGTGGAAAGAAAAACAGGTAAAAAGCTAATGCTAAATAAGGGAATATGCCTATTTGAAATACTATAGAATTAAACATGTGAAATCCTATTGATATTATAAAAGCCCACTTTCGCGTTGGCTTAAACAGCAATAAGGGTACAATTAATCCATCGAATAAAATACCTCCGTAACTAAGAATACTCTGCAACCATTTTTCCTGTAGCAATGCGCCTATTAAAGGGTAATTTTTTTTGCCAGACATAAGCATCTTCATGGTTGTTCCATCCAACCAATCTGGATATAGTTTTGCTAGAGAGGCGTAAGTGTAAACTATAAAAAGTTGGATAATAAACGTTAACCTACACCAATTGGGCATTGTATTTTGCCGCAGATTTGGATTAAATTTTGCATCGAGAGATAGTGCCTTATGAGCTGGCATAACTACCATTATTGCACTTATAAGTACTAATAAATAATAATGATTGTTATAAGATGATTTCTGCATTAAATAAGTTCCCGTCCACAATATGGTAAACGCTAACATACTGTAACGGTATTTATATCCCAACATAATGCCTATTGCAGATATACTCATTACAACATAATACACATACATTCCGTTACCACTTAGGGGTTGCAACCATTCGAAACCGATAAACGAAAATGTAAATTTTGGTTCTACAAGTGTACGCTTTACCCAACCTGTAAGTATCGCTCCAAAAGATTCTAAAAAACAAAGCAGACCAAAACACACTCTAAACACAACGAGCTGCGTATTGTCTATGTGCTTAAAAAGTAGTTTATTGAGCATGGTGGGCTTTAATAAATTGTGTTGAGAAGATTTTATCTTTTTGCAATTGCGCTTTAAGCGCTTCTAGGGTTTCAAACTTTCGTTCGTCTCTAATGCGTTTTAGCACATTAACCTGTATGTCTTTATTGTATATGGACGCGTTAAAATCGAAAAAATGCACTTCTATAGATTCTTTTTTACCATCTACAGTGGGGTTTACCCCTATATTCATCATACCATATACAGTTTTACCTTCTAATTTCGAAGCCACTATATAAGCGCCATACTTGGGTACAATTTTGTAATCTTCGGGTATTGCTATATTTGCGGTACGGTAGCCTATTTGTCTCCCTAAGCCTTTGCCTTCTACAACTTTTCCAGACAACATAAACTCGTAACCTAAATAAGCATTTACTGTTTCTACAGCTCCCTCTTGTAGTGCTTGCCGAATTTTTGTAGAGCTTACCGCTACTTTATCAACGTCTTCCACAGAGATTTCTTCTACTTCAAAACCGTAACTGTCTCCGAAAGCTTTTAAATCGTTAATATCTGCATTTCGATTTCTTCCAAAACGATGATCGTAACCAATAATTACTTTCTTAGCGTTAAGTTTATCCACTAAAATGTCTTTAACAAATTCTTCTGCTGTTAGTCTGGAAAATGCCTTGGTAAATTTTTTAATCAATAAATAGTCTAAACCAATACGATCTAAGATCTGGCTACGTTCTCTTATTGTATTAATTAATTTAATACCCGAATCTTTTTGTAATACCATTCTTGGATGTGGAAAGAACGTAAGAATTACAGATTTAAGATTCTCCTTACAAGCATGATCTACCAAACGCTTTACTATTTTTTGGTGTCCTACATGTACACCATCAAAAGTCCCTATAGTCACTACGGTTGGTTTTCTGGACGTATAGTCCTCTATATTAACCGCATTACTCATAAAATTCTATAATTGTTAATATCATAAAAATAACATAAATTTGTTTAAAAGACCTCCTGTACCGCTATGAAACCAAAGCTAAACTATGTTTTAACCGCAATAACTTTTTTAATGGTGTTTACCTTGGCTGCCCAAGATAATATTTTCAAAGAAATAGCACATCATAATAAATCCCAAAAATCTATATCGACATCTAAAAAAGACATTTCTTACACGTTCGACTATACGTATTTCTCCAATTGTCTTACCAAAGCCAAACAAGTAACGTCTGGTACTAGAAGCAATGGTTTGTTAATTAGTTTTCCTAATGCTAAAGGCCAATTGGAGCGTTACAGAATTATGGAATCTTCTGTAATGCAAGGCAACTTACAAACCAAATACTCTAACATAAGATCCTATGTTGGCTATGGGGTAGACGTGCCTTCTCATTATTTAAGGTTTAGCTTATCGCCTTACAATGGGCTTTCAGGAATTATTATAGGAGATGGTAGCACAACAGTTATAGAACCTTATTCTGGACATAGCAATCAATTTAAGGTAATGCGTAGTGATAGTATTGAAAAACAGACAGAGTTAACTTGTAACACTCCTTTGAGTACATCTGCCAAATCACAAAGGTCTTTAACGGGCAAGGGCAATGTAAACAGCAATATTAAACGTACATTTCGTATAGCTGTATCTGTTACGGGCGAGTATGCGCAATTTCATGGCGGCACTTTAGAGCGTGTTAACGCTGCAATAGCGGCGAGTTTAACTACAGTTAATGCCATTTTTGAAAACGATCTAAATGTAACATTGCAACTTATAGAAAATAATGATGCTGTAATCTTTCTCGATTCTGAAACAGATCCGTATTCAGATTTTTCTGGAGCATTTAGCGATGAATTACAAACTGCTTTACGGTGCAATGTTGGAGTTGAAAACTACGATCTTGGCCACTTATTTGCACTTACACCTTCTGGTATTCTCGGTAATGCAGGCTGTATTGGATGTGTTTGTAATAATGGCCCTGTTATTTCTATTAATTGTGATACTACAGACGAAGAAGATGAGTTTGGTGGCAACACATTTAATAATGAAGCAAAGGATAGAGGCTTCTCTGGCTCGGTAAGCCCAATTGGATTTAACTTTGATATTAATTTACTGGCGCACGAAATTGGGCATCAATTCGGTGCCAACCACACTTGGACATTTATGGGGAATGAGCTTACTGGGGTGCAGATAGAACCTGGAAGTGGTAGTACCATAATGGGAAATGCTGGGATCTCTGGATCATCTAACGTAACCCAAAATAGCGATACTTATTTTCATGCTTTATCCATACAACAAATAAAAGATTATATGGATACTACAAACTGTGCCTTTGTTGAAGATACAGACAACATACCTCCTACTGTTAGTGCTGGAGACGATTTGATACTTCCCGTTGGTACACCATTTAGGTTAAATGGTGTTGCTAGCGATGCTAACGGAGACAATTTAACTTATTGTTGGGAGCAAATTGATGATAATGCAGCTCGTAATGTCTTTCCCGATGCAAACTTAGAGGATGATAATGCTGTTTTATTTAGATCTTTTCCTCCAACTACAGACAGTACAAGGTATTTCCCCAATTTATCTGATTTAAAATTGGGTCTTAATTCTGGCCAATGGGAGAAAGTGCCTAATGTGAGCAGATCTGCAAACTTTAGGCTAACTGTTAGAGACAATAGACCCAACGATGGTAATACTAGTTTTGATGATGTGCGTGTTACTTTCGATGAGAATTTCGGACCTTTTGAAATCACTTCTCAAAATGCGGCTGGGTTTTCTCTTGTTATTGGTGGCACAGAATTTATCCGTTGGAATGTTAATAATACAAACTTACTCCCCGGTGCTGCTACTGTAGATATTTTACTTTCAATTGATGGCGGTGATACTTTTAGCACTATCGCTTCTAGCGTGCCAAACAATGGCTTACATGCCATCGAAGTTCCTGATACGCCATCTACAGATTGTAGGTTTATGATTGTGCCAAGTAACAACAACTCGTTTTTTGCCATGAGTCCTGAAAGTTTTGCAATTGGCCTTGAGGTTAACCAAAATTGCACAAGATTTGACTCTGAAGAAAACTTTCGCTTAGATATTGCTGATGGATTTGGCCTTACAACAAACACCATTGCAATAACAGATGCCAGTGTTATTACCGATTTAAATATTGGGGTTGATATAACCCACGAATTTATAGGAGATTTAGTTATAACAGTAACTAGCCCTAGTGGTACAGAATTAATTTTGAAAACAGAAAACAACTGTAACAACAGGCGTTTAGATGGTAATGCTATACGAGGTATATTTGACGATGATGGTATCGATTTTGATTGTTTTAGAAGTGATGAAAACCTAACGCAAAGAACACCTCAAGACAATTCCCTATCTGTGTTTAATGGAGAAAATTTAAATGGCAATTGGACTATTTCCATTGAAGACGTATTCGATGGCGATACAGGTACTTTAAATTCATGGTTTATAGAATCTTGCCAACCTGCTACAGGTAACGCTTTACAAGCCAATAATGATACTTTTGGTAATTTTGTACTGTTCCCTAACCCTATTGAAGATTCTGGTGTGTTTTTTTTAAGAGCGCCTTCTTTACACGATTCTAAAAACATTACTATAGAGATATTCGATGTTAGAGGAAAACTGATTTACGAACAGCGCTTACCTGAAACCAATTTTTTAAGTAGTGCTATTACTTTACGCAATGCGCAATCTGGATTGTACTTTTTAAACCTATCTGACGGTAACAACAGCTTTTTTAGAAAATTTATAGTACGTTAATACCACTTGTTTTTTTGAAATAGCTATTGAAGAAAAATAATGTTTTTCTTTGTATAAAATATGTAATTAACGTTTAGAATTTTATTTGCCGTTGTAACTATTCATTGTATTGCTCATACCTGAGAGTACAAAGGATTTTATAAGTGCTACCGAAAGCTCTAAACGTTCTGTAAGTTTTAATGCTTCTTCTGGACTCCATTCGCCTAAAACATAATCTACTTGTCTTCCTTTGCTAAAAGCATTACTTATACCAAAACGAAAACGATTGTATTTGGTTGTATTCAACTTTAATTGTATATCCTTTAAGCCATTGTGGCCTCCATCACTACCCTTAGGTTTTACTCTAATGCTTCCGAAAGGCAAATTTAAATCGTCTGTAATTACCAGTACGTTCTCCAAAGGCACATTCTCTTTTGTTAACCAATACAAAAGTGCCTTACCACTAAGATTCATGTAAGTATTGGGCTTTAAGAAAATAAAAGTTCGCCCTTTTAATTTATATGTGGCTATATCTCCTAGCTTTTGCGTTTCGAAGGTTAGTGCTTCTTCTTTTGCAAAATGATCTAATATTTTAAAACCTATATTATGTCTTGTGTTGGTGTATTCTGCACCAATATTGCCTAGACCAACAATTAAAAATTTCTTCATCTGTTTTTAATCTTATTCCTTTTTGCTTGGCAAGTGTAATTTACCATTAAACCTTAAGTGGCAAACTGCCATTAGCTGCTATGGGGCATTACACGGTATGTTTCTTTAACTATTACTTTTATCTAACACAACTCTTTTACCATTAGTAGCAAAAGCATTGGTTTTCTTTTAAAAAGAAAAAGCATTCTGTAAACAGAATGCTTTAACATGTATTTTTAATCTAATTATTAAGAGACTGCTTTTAACTTTTTTAAGGTTGTTTTGGTTAGCTTCTCTTCTGCATATCCTTTTGTAACGTTTAGCTTTTTATCTTCGCTGCTTGGCAATTCGAACATAGCATCTGTTAAAATTTCTTCGCATAACGAACGCAAACCTCTGGCGCCTAATTTATATTCTATTGCTTTATTTACAATAAACGAAAGTGCACCATCTGTAATATTAAAAGTAATATCATCCATATCAAACAATTTTTTGTATTGCTTGATGATTGCATTTTTGGGTTCGGTAAGAATGGCTCTAAGCGTTTTCTCATCCAAAGGATCCATATGTGTTAATACAGGAAGACGTCCAATAATTTCAGGAATTAAACCAAAGTCTTTCAAATCTTTTGGTATAATATATTGCAAAAGATTGCTTTGGTCTACAACATTGTCTGACATTGATGCGGCATAACCAACTGCTTTCATATTTAAACGTTTTGAAATTACACGCTCAATACCATCGAAAGCACCACCTGCAATAAACAAAATATTTTCTGTATTTACTTCTATAAACTTTTGGTCTGGATGCTTTCTACCACCTTTTGGTGGCACATTAACTACAGTACCTTCTAATAACTTTAAAAGAGCTTGTTGTACTCCTTCTCCAGAGACATCTCTAGTAATCGAGGGGTTGTCACTCTTTCTTGCTATTTTATCTATTTCATCAATAAATACAATACCCTTTTCTGCCTTTTCTAAATTGTAATCTGCTGCTTGTAATAATCGTGTTAATATGCTCTCTACATCTTCTCCTACATAACCTGCTTCTGTTAATACCGTAGCATCTACAATGGCTAGAGGAACATTTAACATTTTGGCTATGGTTTTTGCCATTAATGTTTTACCTGTTCCTGTCTGTCCTACCATAACGATATTACTTTTTTGAATCTCAATATCGTCGTTAGATGGTGGTTGTAGCAATCGCTTATAGTGGTTATAAACAGCTACAGACATTACTTTTTTTGTGGTGTCTTGACCAATAATATATTCGTCTAGAAACGCCTTTATTTGTTGCGGTTTTCTTAGTTTTAATTCTGCAGAGAGATCGCTAGTATCACTTTGCTTAGATTCTTCTACTACAATACCATGTGCTTGCTCAATACATCTATCGCATATGTGTGCATCTAAACCTGCAATTAATAAATTTGTTTCTGGTTTTTTCCTTCCACAAAACGAGCATTCTAATTCTTCTTTCGCCATCAATTATTTAATTTAAAGACATTTACCTATTGCAAGGCTTGTCTTTGTTAGGGGGTATAAAAGTACGATTTTTTTTAATTTCTGGCTAATATCTCGTCTATCATGCCGTATTCCTTAGCTTTATCGGCTTTCATCCAATAGTCTCTATCGCTATCTTCGTATACTTTATCGTAATCTTGTCCAGAGTGTTTGCTTATAATTTTATACAACTCTTCTTTAAGTGTTAAAATTTCTCTTGCTGTGATTTCAATATCACTAGCTTGGCCTTGCGCACCTCCTAAAGGTTGGTGTATCATTACTCTAGAGTGGGTTAAGCCACTGCGCTTTCCTTTTTCTCCTGCGCAAAGCAAAACGGCACCCATAGAAGCTGCCATTCCTGTACATATTGTGGCTACATCTGGTTTTATAAACTGCATGGTATCGTAAATCCCTAAACCAGCATAAACGCTTCCTCCTGGAGAATTTATATAAATTTGAATGTCTTTAGAGGCATCGACACTCTCTAAAAATAACAGTTGTGCTTGAATAATATTAGCTACTTGGTCGTTAATACCTGTACCTAGAAATATAATTCTATCCATCATTAAACGTGAAAACACATCGAAAATAGCAATATTCATTTGGCGCTCTTCAATAATGTTTGGCGTTAAATTTGTTGGGTACATACTACTTATAATTTTATCGTAGTAGGCACTATTAATACCTTGATCTTTAATCGCAAATTTTTCAAACTCTTTAGCGTAATCCATATAAGGTTTTTATTTTATAATTGGTATCCTGAAGATAATACATCTGGACGATTAATGTTAATTCTTTTAAAGCAAAATGCGCTTAAATTTTAACAATTTAAGCGCATAAATATAATGAAATATTATTTGATTATTTGTCGCCGTAAACTTCTTTAACAAAGTTTTCGTAACTCAATTCTTTAGCTTCCAAATTAGCTTTTTCTTTATACAAAGCAATAAGCTTCTGGCTTACCAATTGCTCTGAGATGCGTCTTGCTTCTTCTTGATTACCTAAAACTCTAGCTGCTATACCATCTAACTCCTCATCGCTAGGATTCATTTGCCCAAATTGTGCCATTTGTGCTTTGATCATTTCTTTAGCATGCCCTTTAATATCTTCTATGGTAACTTTTATGTCGTTATCTTGAATAAGCTTGCCTTCTATTAATTGGTAGCGTAAACTTTTTTCAGATTTCTCGTACTCTTCTTTAGCTTCTGCTTCGTCTATTTCTTTTTCTCCAGAGGTTTGTAACCATTTTGTTAAAAATGCTGCTGGCAAATCGAATGTTGTATTGGCCACTAGGTATTCTGTAACATCGTTAAGCAACTTTTGGTCAGATTGTTGCTTAAATTGCTTTTCAGCGTCTTCTTTTATTTTTTCTCTAACCTCTGTAACAGATGTTACCTCGCCACCTGGAAATATTTTATCGAACAAATCTTGATCTAAATCGGCAAGCGTTCTTTCGTTAATTTCTGTAATAGTAAAAGATACCTCTATATCTAAACCATGAACTTTATCATGTTCTATTTTTAGAGCATGCATTAATTCATGATCGTCTTCGTAAAGGTCTTTAGTTTTTAAAACAATAACATCTCCTACTTTAGCTCCTACAAATTGCTTTGCAGTAGCTTCTCCTTTAAATTTGTCTAAAGTTAATGTTACGGTATTGTCTATACCTTCGTCTTCGTTCTTGTAAGTACCAGTAATCTCGCTATCTAAAACAACTTCTTCTTGAGGCGTTACTTTACCGTATTGTTTTTGGATGCGCTCTATTTGCTCATCTATCATCTTATCGTCTGCAACAATAGTGTAATGTGTTATGGCGTCTTTACCGTTTAAATCCACATTAAATTCTGGTGCTAAACCTAATTCGAATTCGAAAGAAAAAGAATCGGAATCCCAGTTAATATTGTCTTGAGGTTTAGGTAAAGGCTGCCCTAAAACGTCTAGCTTTTCTTCTGTTAGATATTTATTTAATGCATCCTGCAATAATTTATTAACCTCATCTACCAATACAGCTTTACCATATTGCTTTTTTACCATACCCATTGGCACATGCCCTTTTCTAAATCCAGGAATATTGGCTGTTTTACGGTAATCTGTTAGTATTTTTTCAACTTTATCACTGTAATCTTCCTTAGCAATATCTACTTTTACTACCGCATTTAATGCATCTACGTTTTCTCTTGTAATATTCATTTTTAATGATATGAGCCTAAATGGCAATTATTTATTAGGAAATACCCAATAGTTTTCTAATTAAAATTGGGATGCAAAATTAATATATTTTTGTATCCTAACAAAGTTTTTAAACGGTTGATTTATAGTTACTTTTTATCTGTTTTAAAAACAGAATATAATAGAGATTGTGTAAAAGAAAGCAAGATACTAAACAGCAATGCACTCCAAAAGCCTGATACCGAAAAGCCTGCTAAAAGTTTATCTGCCAAAATTATAATTACAGCATTGATTACAAATAGAAATATGCCTAATGTTAATATGGTAACAGGTAATGTTAACAAGACTATGATTGGTTTTACTAATATGTTTAATACAGAAAGCACTAGTGCCACTCCAATTGCCGAGACGTAACCTTTAACAAACACTCCTGGTAGTACGTAAGCTAAAAAACATACTGCTAAAGCGGTAATTAATAATTGTGTGAGATATTTCATTGTTCAAAAAAAATTTACGTTAAAAAATCAATTACAGCTTGAAAAAAGTCTTTAGGGTTTTCGGCGTGCAACCAGTGTCCTGCATTGGCAATAGTTACAATAGTGGCCTCAGGAAAATGATTCTTTATAATAGATGTGTCCTCTAAACCTATATATTCGGACCGATCTCCTCGTAAAAATAAGGTTTTTTTCTCGAATCTTGCATAACTTGGTAAGGCCTCTCCAACCTCTGCTACTTCACGATATAGCACCTCTAAATTTATGCGCAGGTCCAGTTTTCCTTTTTCTTTCCAGTATAGGTTTTTTAGTAAAAATTGCCGTGTTCCTGCTTCTGTAACAGAAGTGCTTAAAGCTTTATCGGCAGCGCCTCTACTGGTAATTTCGTTAAAATTTAATGTACTTAATCCTTCCAAAATGGCATCGTGATGTACTGGATAAAATCGAGGCGAAATGTCTGCTACTAAAAGTTTGTCGACCAATTCTGGATATAGGGTTGAAAATAACATTGCCGTTTTCCCTCCCATAGAATGCCCCAATAGCACGATGTTTTTAAGCTGCTTTATGTCGCAATACCGCTTAAGATCTTCTGCAAGCACCTCATAATTAAAAGCCTCGTCGTGAAAACTATGGCCGTGGTTACGCTGGTCTACCAAATGCACCTCGTACCCAGAAGCTGCCAGATGCTTACCATGTGTTTTCCAATTATCTCCTGTGCCTAAAAACCCATGTAATATTACAAATGGGATACCCTCTCCTATAATATTTGAATGTAAAATTTTATCCTGTGCCACTGGCTAACTGTTTTTTAGATCTGTAAAATTATTCTATTTCAATTTATGCAAATACATTTGTATTACGTTTTCTGCCCCCAAATAAAGGCTTTCAGCTATTAAAGCATGACCTATGGAAACCTCCAAAAGGTTAGGAATATTCGCCTTAAAAAACTGTATATTGTCCAGAGATAAATCGTGCCCTGCATTAATACCCAAATCTAATTTATTAGCAAGTATTGCACTCTCGGTGTAGGGCAATATCCCTGCTTCGTTCCCTAAGCTGTATTGGTGTGCAAAGGCTTCGGTATACAATTCTATACGGTCTGTTCCTGTAGCTTTAGCGCCTTCTATTTGCGCTAAAACAGGATCTACAAAAATAGAAGTTCTTATACCGTTTGCCTGAAACTCTTTAATTACCTCTGTTAAAAACGCCTTGTGTTTTAAAGTATCCCACCCCGCATTACTGGTAATTGCTTCTTCAGCATCTGGCACTAGTGTTACTTGTGTAGGCTTTGTCTCTAAAACCAACTTCATAAAAGTGGGAATTGGTTTGCCTTCTATATTGTATTCTGTATAAACTTCTGGTTTTAAATCTCTAGCATCTTGGTAACGAATATGCCGCTCGTCTGGCCTAGGGTGTATGGTAATACCTTCTGCTCCAAAACGCTGAGCATCTTTAGCAAATTGTAGAACATTAGGCGTATCTCCGCCTCTAGAATTTCTTAAAGTGGCTATCTTGTTGATATTTACACTTAGCTTAGTCATTAATTTTCAATTTTAATCACAAAAATACAAACTAGAACAGCCTTAAATGCTATTTTTTTGATTAATTTGCAGTGTAACACACTTTAGCCATGAGACTTTCAGAATTCGTTATTAATGACATTAAACCGCTAAAAAGTGACGGTAAAATAAGTGATTTAAAGCAATTGTTTAACCAACTTACCTATTCTCATATTCCCGTTATAGATGAAAACGATGTGTTTATAGGTACTTTTTTTGAAACAGATGTGCATTGCTTCGATGGCAATAAATCTATAAACGAATATACCTATGCCTTAGAAGATTTTTTTGTTAGAGATACTACAATGTGGCTAGACGTTTTAGAGGCTTTTGCTCAAAACTCGGCTAATATTATGCCTATTCTTAACGAGAAAAACGATTATATTGGTTACTACGAACTTAATGATATTATTGGTTTATTTAACGAATCTCCATTTTTCTTTGAAAATGGCGGTGTTCTAGTTATAGAAAAAGGAGCTAACGATTATTCATTTAGCGAGATAAGCCAAATTGTAGAATCGAATAACGGTAAATTATTAGGTGCTTTTATTTCGAAAATGCAAAACGAAATTGTTCAAATTACATTGAAAATTGGTAACACAGGGTTAAATGATATTATTCAGACGTTTCGAAGATACAGCTACACTATCGCATCTGGACACGAAGAGGATAGTTTTACGCAGAGCTTAAAAGACCGCTCGGCTTACTTAACAAAATACCTAAACATGTAATGATGAAGATAGCAGTTTTTGGCAGATTTAACAACACATATACGCTTACCTCTGTAGACACATTGTTAAATTATGTGTCTAAAAAAAATATTGAAGTTTATATTGAATCTGAATTTTCGGAATTATTAAAGTCTGTATCTTGTAACAAAGCCTTTTATGAGACCTTCGAAACTTTCGAGGTTTTAGATAAGTCTTTCGATTTGCTGGTAAGCATTGGTGGAGATGGCACTATTCTTAGAGCGATAACCTTCGTGGCCGCTTTAGATATTCCAATTGTTGGTATAAACACAGGAAGGCTTGGTTTTTTAGCCACCATACAAGTGGAAGATATAGAAACAGCCATGCAAAATATTATTGATGGTCGTTATAAAATTTCAGAGCGTTCTTTACTTTCGGTAAAAACCGAGCCAGAAAACAGTGATGTTTTGGAGCTAAATTTTGCTTTAAACGAAGTTGCGGTTAGTAGAAAGAACACCACCTCTATGATAACCGTAGAGACACTTTTAGACAATGAATATTTAACATCCTACTGGAGTGATGGTCTTATAGTATCTACTCCAACAGGATCTACTGGTTATTCGCTTAGTTGTGGTGGTCCTGTTATTACACCAGGTGCCAATGGCTTTGTATTAACTCCAATAGCTCCGCACAATTTAAGTGCACGCCCACTGGTAATTCCAGACTCTACAGAAATTCAACTTAAGGTTAGTGGCAGAGAACAACAGCATTTGGTCTCTCTAGATTCCAGAATAGCAACTCTTAACAACGGCACTATTATTAAAATAAAAAAAGCTGACTTTAAAATAAAAATGATCGATCTTTTAGATGAAAGCTTTTTAAAAACACTACGCAAAAAAATGCTTTGGGGAGAAGACAATCGCAACTAATTGAGCAATATTTTTATAGATTTTCTGTTTTACTCACATACTATTCAATATCAAATTGCTATAGGCTCATCTTATTTATTATATTTGCAAACTTTAAACTACTATGCGACAGTTAAATCTATTCATACTTAGCGTATTATCTCTACAATTAAGTTTTTCTCAAATACACGAAATCGGTGTGTTTGCTGGAGGAAGTAATGTTATAGGTGATGTTGGAGCTACAGATTTTATTTCTCCAGACACTTTTGCCTTTGGGGGTATTTACAAATGGAATAGAAGTTCTAGACATTCTTATAGGTTTTCTGCAATTTTTACGCAATTTGAAGGTGATGATGCAGATTCTGACGATTTAAGACGCCAACAACGCGACTTTAGCTTTAGCACTCGTGCTTTCGAGCTGTCTGCAGGTATGGAATTTACATTTATAGACTTTAATCTACATACCGGAAGACCTGTAGCAACTCCCTACTTATATACTGGAATAACTGCTGCTAATTTCGACAATTACTTTTTTGATGCTAATGGTACATTTACATCAGAAAGGTCTAAAAGTTGGGCATTTGGTATTCCTATGGTATTAGGTTTTAAAATGCGTTTTATAAAACAACTTATTTTGGGCTTAGAAGTAGGAGCTCGATATACTTTCTCTGATAGCATAGATGGTAGTGTACCAGATAATGATGCCTTAGAAGATTTTAGATTTGGTAATATTAATAATAATGATTGGTATGTATTCTCTGGAATCACACTAACTTACACTTTCGGAAAAAATCCTTGTTATTGCGTTAATTAAAATGAGCTTAAAAGTACATATACACACAGATATTTTACCCAAACACATTGCTATTATAATGGATGGTAATGGCCGTTGGGCAAAGCAAAAGGGTATGATTCGAGCTTTTGGTCATGAAAACGGCACCAAATCTGTGCGTCAGGTTGTTGAGGCATCTGCCGAGTTGGGTATTCTAAACCTTACGCTCTACGCCTTTTCTACAGAAAACTGGAACCGCCCGAGGTTAGAAGTTAAAACTTTAATGAAATTATTAATTTCTTCTTTAAAAAAAGAAATTAAAACACTACAGGACAACGACATAAGATTAACTGCCATAGGCAATCTAAACATGTTGCCTAAAAAAGTACATGAAGAGTTAAAAGAGGTCATCAATTCTACAAAAAATAATAGTAGAATGACGCTTACATTAGCTCTAAGCTATGGCTCTAGAGAAGAATTAACACATGCTATAAAAGAAATTACTAGTAAAGTTAAAAATAACATAATTTCAATAGAAAATATTGATGAATCCATTATTAATAAGCATCTTTACACGCAAAATTTACCAGATGTAGATCTTCTTATTAGAACTAGTGGAGAGCAGCGTATCAGTAATTTTTTACTTTGGCAAATAGCTTATGCCGAACTGTATTTTACCGAAGTACTTTGGCCTGATTTTACCAAAGAAGATTTGTATAAAGCTATTATAGAATATCAAAAAAGAGAAAGACGATTTGGGAAAACAAGTGAACAACTTAGTTAATACAATGTTATTTAAAGTTTCTTTATGCCATTGTATAACAATAGTATGTATTGCTTTTAGCTTTACACTTCAAGGACAAAACAATAGTTACGACAGCGGAAAGACTTATATTTTAGAAGATGTTTCCGTATCTGGAAACACCTCATTTAACAAAAACACCATAGTTACTTATTCTGGACTAAGAAAAGGAAAAGAAATAAATATACCCGGAGAAGATATTGCCAGTGCTATTAAAAAACTTTGGAACTCTAAACTATTTAGTGATATTGAAATTTACCTGAAAAATGTAGATGGTAACAAAGCATATCTCGAAATAAAGTTGGCAGATTTGCCACAACTAGAAGACATTAAAGTCACTGGTGTAAAAGACAGCAAAGTAGAAGAAATTATAAACGATAACAAGCTGAAGAAAGGCACTAAAGTTACCGAAAACCTGATAACAACAACAAAAAACTTTTTAGTAAAAAAATATAAAAAGCAGGGCTTTTACAACACCAAAGTTAATATTAACACATTTAAAATAGCCGATTCTACAGGTAAAGCTAAAGTAAATATGGTTGTTGCTGTAGATAAAGGCGAAAAGGTTAAAATTAAAGATATTGTATTTTATGGAAACAAGGCTTTAAATGATAAAGCTTTAAGAAAGGCCATGAAAAGTACAAAGAAAATAAATAGACTACGTATTTTAAAACGTTCTAAGTTTATTGACTCTGCGTATCAAGCAGATCTTTCTAACCTTGTTGACAAATATGCTGAAAACGGTTATCGAGACGCTCGTGTGGTATCCGATAGTGTAGCTGTTAACGATGGTGAAACCATTTCTTTATACATCAAGCTCGAAGAGGGAGAACCCTATAAATTTGGAAATATAGACTTTATAGGAAATACTGTTTATACGGATAAACAACTTAGAAATTATATACGCATTAATAAAGGAGACACCTATAACGGTGTACTTCTGCAAAAACGCATACAAGACGACTCAAGACCTGATGCTGTAGATATTGCGAACCTGTACCAAAACAACGGTTATTTATTTTCTAATATAAGCCCTGTAGAGGTAAGTGCAGATAATAACGTTATAGACATCGAGGTGCGTATATCTGAAGGTAAACCTGCTTACTTTAACAATGTATCTGTTGTGGGCAACAACAAAACAAACGACCATGTTATTTATAGAGAGTTGCGTACAAGACCAGGACAGTTATATAGCAAATCTAACGTACTGCGTACCGTTAGAGAACTTGGACAGTTAGGGTTTTTCGATGCACAGCAAATAGTCCCCAATTTCAACAATCCTAATCCCGAAGCTGGTACTATAGATATGGAATTTGCTGTAAAAGAAACAGGATCGAGCCAAATAGAACTTCAAGGTGGTTTTGGTGGTGGTGGTTTTATAGGTACTTTAGGGTTATCGTTTAATAACTTTTCCATTAAAGACTTATTTAATAAAGAAGCATATAAACCAGTACCTACTGGAGATGGGCAAAGGCTATCTTTGCGCTTACAAGCAAGTCGTTTATTTCAAACCTATAGTTTCTCGTTTTCTGAGCCTTGGTTAGGAGGTAAACGTCCCGTTAGTTTTTCTGCCTCTTTATCTCATACCAGACAATTTAGATTTGTAAATGGCCGTGCAGATAGAGACCAAAGTTTTAATATTACAGGTCTTACCTTAGGTATTGCAAAACGCCTAACTGTACCAGACGACTTTTTTACACTATCGCAATCGGTAAGCTACCAACAATACGATTTAAACAATTTTAGTTCTGGTTTATTTTCGTTCGCTAATGGTAATGCAAAAAATTTATCTTATACAGTAGGTCTATCTAGAAATAATACGCGCGTAGACCCTATCTACCCTACAGGTGGATCTAGTTTTTCCGTTACTGCAAAATTATCTCTGCCTTACTCTTTATTTGATGGTGTAGACTACGAAGCTTTGAGAAACGAACGTAACGAATTAGAGCAACAAATACAAGCAAACACTGCAGATGCAGACGCGAACGAGCGTATCATGGAGATCGATCAAGATTTCTTTGATTTGCTAGAATTTTATAAAATTAATTTTAAAGGCGAGTGGTATACAGAAATCACTAAAAACTTAGTACTGCGCCCTAGTGCAGAATTTGGTTTTCTGGGAGCATACAATAATGATAGAGGCGTTATACCCTTCGAACGCTTTTTTCTTGGTGGAGATGGTTTAGGTAACTTTTCTTTAGATGGTAGACAAATTATCCAATTGCGTGGGTACCCAAATCAAGCTTTGTCTGATGATGATGGCGACAGTGTGTACAATAAATTTTCCCTTGAATTGCGTTATCCAATAACACTTTCTGGTGCCGCAAAAATCTATGCTTTAGGTTTTGCAGAAGCAGGTTCTTCTGTAAATAGTTTTAGAGATTTCGAGCCATTTAACCTTAAACGTTCAGCTGGTCTAGGTGTTAGAATATTTATGCCAGCCTTTGGTTTACTTGGTATAGACTTTGGCCATGGCTTCGATCCAATAGGCGATTTTGGCCCTAAAAATGGTTGGGAAACACACTTCATAATTGGACAGCAATTTTAAACATTAGTATTTTGGCACGATATTTTCTAATAAGAGTATGATGAATTGCAGGAGAATTAAAATTTTTAAGATTAAATTTCGTTAGTTTTGAAAACAACATTCCAAAAATCGGCAGAAAGCAAAACATCATCTGTCACTTTTAGAATTTATAACCAATTGAATATAAAATAAAATACAGATGAAAAATAACGTTCTTTTTTTATTTACAGTGTTTATAATAACACTTAGTTGCAATTTACATGCGCAACGTGGTGTTAGAATTGCTTATATAGATACAGAATACATTTTAGAAAAAGTTCCAGAATATCAAGAAGCCATTGGTCAGCTCGATACTAAAGCTCAAAAATGGAAAAACGAGATTCAAAGCAAACTTTCTGAAGTGGCACAGAAACGTCAAGACCTTAGTAACGAGAAAGTATTACTTACTAAAGAATTAATTGAAGAACGTGAGGAAGACATCTCTTTTGAAGAAAAAGAAATATTAGATTATCAGCAAAAGCGTTTTGGTCCTAAGGGAGATATTGTTATCCAGCAAAAACGCTTAATGCAACCCATACAAGATCAAATTTTTGCTGCCGTACAGGATATTGCTGCAAGTAAAAAATACGATTTTATATTCGATAAATCTGCTGATATTGTAATGCTGTATTCGTCGCAACGTTTCGACATAAGCGAGCAGGTGTTAAGGTCTATTACAAGAACATCTAAACGCAAACAGGCGCAAACAAGAGCAGAACGCAAAAAAGCAAAGGCAGAGGAAACTGTTCCAGAAGATATAAATTTAGAATTAGAAGAACGTAAAAAAGTACTAGAAGAAAAGAAAACAGCGCGAGAAAGTGCTATTGAAAAACGACGATTAGAGATACTTGAGGCACGAGAAGCTAAGAAAAGAGAAGCCTTAGAAAAACGCCAAAAAATTATTGAAGATCGTGAAAAAGCGAAACAAGCAAAAATCGATGCACGCAACGGTGTAACTACTAAGGTAGAAGAAACCACTAGTAACGCAAATCAAACTACGGCTACTGAAGTTGAAAACACATCTACAGAAGCAGATGTTCCAAAAACAAGAGAACAACTTATTGAAGAGAACAGACAAAAAAAGTTAGCCGAAAGAGAAGCTCGTAAAAAAGCATTAGAAGCGCGCAAGCAAAAAGTTTTAGAAGAACGCCAAAAGGCATTAGAAGAAAGAGAAAACAAATAAACTTACAATTATAACACTTTAATTAACACAATTTTGAAAATGAAACATTTAAAAACAATTTTATTAGCAACTGCTTTATGTATAGGAACGATTAGTTTTGTTGGTGCTCAAAGTAAAATTGCACATATAAATACGCAGGAATTAATACAAGCCATGCCAGAAATGGCAAATGCAAAATCTCAATTAGAAACACTTTCCAAAACATATCAAACTGAGCTACAAAATTTAGGAGCAGAGTTTCAGAAAAAAGTGAAATTATACGATTCTGAGGCATCTACTAAAACGCAAGAGGAAAATACTGCTCGTGCAAAAGAGGTACAAACAATGGAGCAAAGTATTAGAGAATACCAAGCTAAAGCACAGCAAGATTTACAGAAAAAAGAATTTGATTTGTTAAAACCTATTACCGAAAAAGCAAAGGCTAAAATATTAGAGGTAGCTAGAGCTCAAGGTTTTCAATACGTGTTAGATTCGTCTCAAGGTGTCACAATCATGGCAGACGGTAAAAACCTTTTAGACGATGTTAAAAAATCTTTAGGCATCTAAAACACGTCTACTTAAACTAAATAAAGCTGCCCTTGTGCAGCTTTTTTTAGTTTAAGTACTTTTCTCAACTTATTACATGCTCTTAAAAATTCTATAGCCATAAAATGATTATTATCTGCGCTGTATTAATTACATTTAATCTTTGTTAACCTTTTACAATTCTTGATGCATAAGACTCCCATAAATTCAACACGGCAAAACCCTATTGGAATTTTCGATTCTGGTATTGGGGGCACGTCCATTTGGAAGGAAATACATCGCCTTTTACCCTATGAAAACACTATTTATCTTGCTGACAGTTTAAATGCGCCTTATGGCAACAAAAATGAGTGTAGCATTACTAAACTTAGCATTAAAAACACCGAACTACTACTCAAAAAAAATTGTAAACTTATAGTTGTGGCTTGTAACACAGCAACTACCTCGGCTATAAGTTACCTAAGGCAGAATTACGCTATTCCTTTTATAGGCATAGAACCTGCTATTAAACCCGCAGCGCTACATACTAAAACTAAAGCTATAGGCATTTTAGCTACTAAGGGTACACTAAGTAGTGCTTTATTTTCTAAAACGGCAGCTCGTTTTGCTAACGATGTTAAGATTATTGAACAAGTTGGAGAAGGTATTGTAGAACTAATAGAAAATGGCGAATTATATTCTAAAACCATGGAAACCTTGTTGAGAAGTTATTTAGCACCTATGTTAGCACAGCATATAGACTATTTGGTGTTAGGTTGTACGCACTACCCTTACTTATTACCTGTGCTCACAAAACTACTCCCTAAACACATTCAAATTATAGATTCTGGTGCTGCAGTAGCGAGACAAACAAAAGCCGTTTTAAATAGTAATCACTTATTAAATTTGAGTGATAAAGATCCACACTTAGAGTTTTACACAAATAAAAACACACATATTATGGCATCTTTCTTAGATGCAGAACTTAAGGTAAATGCACTACAATTCTAATACGATTTATAAACTAAAATATTTCGCATCTATAGAGTTTCGTTTTTACTATTCTTATATTGAACTCATCTTGACTGTTCATTGAAGTGATTTAAGCTTTTATCAATTTGCTATAAAAAATCTTCTTTTTCATTCAATAGTATTAAGATTTAAACCAACCAGAATACATGGTGTAACTTTCTGCTATTCTATGTATCTCTCCCTCTATTAATGCAACATCTGCATCTTTTATCTTCTTTGCTGGTACACCTGCGTAAATACTACCCGCTTTAATTACGGTGCCTTTGGTAACCACCGCTCCTGCTGCGATAATACTATTACGCTCAACAATACAACCGTCCATAACAATACTTCCCATACCAACTAATACATTATCGTGTATGGTACAACCGTGTAATATTGCATTATGCCCAATAGAAACATTATTACCTATTGTAGTTGCTGCTGTTTTATATGTGCCGTGTATAACCGCACCATCTTGAATGTTTACTTTATCTCCTATTTTTATAAAATTAACATCGCCACGAATAACAGCATTAAACCATATACTGCATTGTTTCCCTAATATAACCTCGCCTACAATAGTGGCATTTTCTGCAACAAAACAATCTTTGGGTATTGTTGGTACTTTTCCTCTTACTGCTTGTATTACTGGCATAATTATATTGTATTTAAATTGTAACGTATTAAGTCTACTATTATTTAAAAAAAGATAGTAGTGCCGATTTTTTTGATGCGGATACCATAATTTCTTTTCCGTTACTCAATATCACACTACCGCCTTTTCCTTTCTGGTATTTTACCACTTCGTTTACATTTACTAAATACGATTTATGTACTCTGGCAAAAGTGGCTTCTGCTAAGGCGTCTTCAATATATTTTAGTGTTTTGCTTACTATCTTTTTCTTGTTGGTATTTAAATAAATTTCGGTATAGTTGTCGTCTGCTTTACAGTACAATATATCTTCTGTATTTAATACTTCGAAACCACTCTGCTGTGGTATGGTTATCTTACCTTTTACGGCTTCGGTTTTTGTTACTAAAACATCATTTTGCAATGCATTTTCTTTAGTTTTAATGGCTACAACATAATCTACTGCTTTTATCAACTCATCTATAGAAATAGGTTTCATTAAATAGTAGGACGCATGTGCATTTAAGGCTTCAATAGCATAATTATCATAAGCTGTAACAAATATAGTTTCGAAATCTACATCGCCTACTTTTTCTAACAAGTCGAAAGCATTGCCATAAGGCATTTCAACATCTAAAAACACAACATCTAAAGTATTATTTCTAATTAAAATTAAGGCGTCGTCTATGTTTGCAGCCTCCCCTACTACGTTTAAATTTGGACAATACTTTTGCAAATAATTTTTTAAAATTTGTCTACTGGTTTCCTCGTCTTCTACTATTATGGCATTTAACTTCATATGTTTGGTGTCTTTATTGTAAATAGCTGTTTTTAAATTGGTTTTAGTCTTTTTTAAGTGTAACAGTTACTTTTGTTCCTGTATCTTCGTCGTACTGGTAATCGCTCACTGCAACGTCTACCTTATCTTTATACATGTCGTTTAATATGGCAACTCGCTTTTTTATATTCCCCATACCTTTAGAGTTTTGCTTTTTCTGGTTTTTTGTTTTTAAAGCTTGAGATCGTGCTCTACCAATACCATTATCTGCTACAACAATTTGTATTTCGTTGTCGCTAATTTTAGAGATACTAATGCTTAAAACCCCTTTCTCTTTCTTGTACCTTAAGCCATGCCAAACAGCATTCTCAATGTAAGGTTGAAGTAACATTGGGGGGATCATAAAATCGGAGACTGTAATCGTCTCGTCTACAGTTACAGAATATTCAAATTTGTCTTTAAATCTAAAATGCTCTAGTTGGGTATAGAGTTGTAAAAGTTCTATTTCTTTTTCTAAAGGAATAAAATCTTCTTCGCTATTTTCTAAAACTGCACGCATAAGTTTAGAAAAATCTGTTAGATATTTGTTGGCTGTACGCTCGTCGTTTAAAGCTATAAAACTATTTACAGAGTTTAAGGCGTTAAAGATAAAATGCGGATTCATTTGGCTTCGCAGAGACTTTAATGCTAGTAAATTATTGGCTAAGCGCTGCTGCCTGATGTATTTATACATTAAAAAGGCGACCAACAGAAGCAAAAACAACCCGCCTATTAGGGCATATATTATTACAGATTGCCGTTTTGTTTGTTCTATTCCCAAGGCGTACTTACTTTCAGATAATGCTCTATCACTCTCCAAACTAGTTATTCTGTTCTGTTTTGCTACTAAATCTTTACTAAAGCGTGCGGCCTGAGCTATTTGCTGCTCTTTTTTTACGTAAAGTTTATCCACCACATCTACGTACTCTTGGTAGGCAGAAAGCGCTTTATCGAAGTTCCCTTCGGTTTCATAAAGCTCTGAGAGTTTTCTGGTAGCATCTTTTTTAACTATAAGATCTTCTTTTGTTTCTGCTTCTTCTATACTTTCTTCCAAATATTCTATAGCACTGCCTATATTGTTTTGCTGTGCATAGGCTCGACCTATTTTATACTTCTGCTTTTGCGGCGTTAATGCACTTTCATTATCTAAAACCGAATCGGTTTCAATATCTTCTATATCCTTTAAAGCTTGCTTACGCAATTCAATTTCGTCGCTAAAACTATTAACTTCACTTTTAAAATCGGCTACTTTTAATTTTTCTTCTAAAGCACGCTTTTTATTCTGCGTATTGGCTTGCCTTAAGGAGGTATCAAAATATGCTTCAGCCTTATTTACTTCGCCTTTTGCACTTAATGCTTGGGCTATCTTAGAATTTAAGTCGGTTACTTTTGGGGTTATAAGGTGTTTATTTGCAATACGTAATCCTGTTTTATAAGCACTAATAGAGGTATCGAATTCTTTTATATTAATGTAAACGTCGCCTAAACCTTCGTACAGCCTTACCAATTGGTAATTGGATAATTCTCTTTTAGGTATGGCTTTATATTCTGCAATGCTTTCTTGGTAATTCCCATTAGTTTTATAAGCCTCTGCTAATTTTAAGCTTACCACGTTTCGCCGTAAACTTTGTAAACTTATCCTGTAGTTAGACACGGCTAGATCGCTTTGCTTCCAATGCATATTAATATCTCCCAAAACTTCGTAAGCTTCTGCGTTTTCTTTTTTTGTAGTGCCTAGTTCTATAGCTTCCGTTATAAATTGTATGCTTTTTTTAGCATCTTTTTTTAGGTACACTTCCGCAGAGTCTATAAAATCGTTAAATCTAGGGCTTAAATTTTCCCTATAGCGTTTTGTAGAATAACTATTTGTTAAACTAGATTCTACTTTAACAATTATACGTTCGTTACTTTTTATGGTGTAATAAATGGTTTCAAAATCTTTATGCTTAATGGTAAGTTCGTCTCCTTTTTTAACATCAATCCTAAACTCCCCAAAATGGTCTGTAGTTGTATATGCACCACCATTTACTTCAACATTTACATTGGATATTGGTGTTCTAGTATCTTCTTCTATTACAACACCTCGTACTGTAAATCGAGCAGAAGTTTCGTAGCTGTTTAAACTTTGAGCATGTAACGTTAATGCACTAAAAATTGCACAAATAGTGGTAATATATTTAAGGTAATATAGCATCTCATTTATAGTATTGAAGCTAAACTTACGCACTTTCACTGATATAATAAAATTGAAAACTCTCGATAAGCGTGCTTTTACTGCTAAAATAACCTGCTTTACACATTAAGATGTTGGCGTTACGCATTTAAAAGTAGCACTCACGCATTCTGCTTTTTTTCTGCAAATACGGGATATTAATTTTACCCTATTAATCTTAAAAAGAACAATTATGGCATTTAAACGCAAAACCCTTATATATGGCCTTGCTCTACTGAGCATGATGGCTTGTAATGCTAACACCAAAACAAAGGATGTTGGTAATACAGGTATTGAACACAAGACACCTAATAAACATTTTATTAAAGTGGCGTTGCTGTTGGATACCAGCAATAGTATGGACGGTTTAATAGACCAGGCCAAAGCACAACTCTGGCAAATTGTAAACGAGTTGTCTTATGCCAAATGTGGCGTTGACAAACCGAGTTTAGAAATTGCTTTATACGAGTATGGTAACGATAGGCTATCGAGTAAAAATGGATTTATAAAACAGGTTCTACCTTTTAGTAATGATTTAGACGCGATTTCTAAAGCACTTTTCGAACTTACTACTAACGGTGGTAGCGAATTTTGCGGCCAAGTTATAGAAACCTCGTTACAACAATTAAATTGGGGCAATAATCCTGATGACTTAAAACTTGTTTTTATTGCTGGAAACGAACCTTTTACTCAGGGTAAAGTAAGCTACAAACATGCTGCTACTAATGCCAACGAAAAAGATGTAACTGTAAATACAATATACTGCGGGGCGTATTCTAACGGGGTTCATGAACATTGGAAAGATGGTGCCGATTTAACTAATGGCGATTATATAGCCATTAACCATAACCAAGCTACTGTACATGTTGCCTCGCCTTACGATGACGAGATACTACAACTCAACGAAAACTTAAATAAAACGTATGTGGCTTACGGTAATCGTGGTAAAGAAAAAGTACAGTTGCAAGCAGAACAAGACGCCAATGCTAGCGGCTACAGTAAGGCAAATGCCGTAGGGCGTACAGTAAGTAAAAGTTCGCATTTATATAAAAACTCAAAATGGGATTTGGTGGATGCTGTCGAGGCAGAGGAAGTAGCCATTGAAGATCTGGAAACCGAAACCTTACCAGAAGTACTTAAGGGAAAATCTACAGTAGAAATTAAAGCCTTTGTATCTGAAAAACAAAAAGCTCGGGAAACAATTCAAAAAAAGATTCAAGATTTAAATGCCAAACGTAAAGTGTATATTTCTGAAAAACAAAAAACCTCTGCTAATGGATTGGAAAGTGCTATGACTTCTGCTATTAAAAAACAAGCCAAGTTAAAGAAGTACAGTTGGTAACTGTTAGTTATTAGAAGTAATTTTTTTAGTGTTATTTGTATCTTGAGTTTAATACGGTATTAAATTCAAGGTACAATTTAATTTACTGCGGGACAATTACATTGGTAGCGCTCTTTTCTGCAATTAAAATCGTAGCCTATTGTAATTTGATGAAAACCACCGTTACTTAACACCACTGCATTAGCTTGGTAAGTGTAATTGTAAGCAAATAAAAATTCTTTGTAATTTACACCTAAAATTGGTGTAATTTGTTGCAAACGTTGTGTTTCTATGTTGCCAGAGTTATTTTGAAATTCTGCACCGTCTAAACTGGCTCTATAAGATAAGCCTCCCCAAATTGTACCAAAATCAAGTTGTTTATATACTTTAGCATTAATATCTAGATTAGCTTCCTGTGTACCCTCTCTGTATTGAAATAGTAATGAAGGCTCATAACTTAAGGTACTCCCAAATTTTCCAAAAACCTTTCCAACTGATACTAAATACTGTCTCAAATTATTAGTTACTAAAATATCGTTGTTAATTCCCTCGTTATTCAATAAATTTTTAACAGTGCCATGCACATAATAATCCAAGTACTGGTAAGAAAAGCCAAAATCTAAATTAAAATTTATAGCATTTTGCACAACGCCTTGTACAATGGGGTCGAAACCATCGAAAGGAAAGGTTGTTTCATCTAGTTGGTACTGAATAAAACCAGCACTTAAACCAAAGGACAACATATTTAAATCTAACTCCGATCTCGAAAATTGCAAATGGTGCGCATAGGTTAAATAAGCTCCGTTTTGAGAATGAAACCCATTACTATCTGCATAAGCAATGGCTCCTATTGCAGATGGCGAATCTCCAATACGTGTGTTGAAATTTGCTGTTACTAATTTAGGCGCATCTTCGTTTCCAAACCATTGTTGGCGGCCTGTAACTCGAACTTGAGCACAATTTGCTGCACCAGCCATAGACGGGTGTAGCAAATAATAATTATCTGTTAAATAATCTGTATAAATGGGTAACCCTTCTTGCGCAGTACCATGACTTGCGCAAAAAAGCACAAAAAGAGATAGAATAGAATAGCTTAATTTCATGAACTTTATAACTAAAGCACTAACAGAATGTGTTACTATAACACCTGTATAGCATTACGTTTAATAATAGACTTTATTGTGGGCAAAAGGTTTAAAATAGCACTTAGAGGCTCAAGATAAGTATATCTTGTTTTTCTTTTAGTTTTTTTATAAAAAAATAGTTGAAGTGAGTGATTTTAAGGTCTCAATACAAAATACACCAAATAAAATTCTAATTAAGTTTGAGATGAATCAATCTATAACCAGACACCAGAATTTCTAAATTTCTCAGTAAAACATATTATAGAAAAGTAAACCTCATCTAATTATTGAAAGATGACATATCTCCTGTTTCTTTTAGTATTTTTGTAAAAAATTAGTTGAAATGAGTGAATTTAAAGTCTCAATACAAAGTACATCAAACGACGCTATAGTTAAGTTTGAAGTGAATCAATTTATAACGAAACATCAAAGTTTCGAATTTAGTAATATTGATGAAGCAAAATCTTCTCCATTAGCACAGCAATTGTTCTACTTGCCTTTTGTTAAAAAAGTATATATCTCTGGAAACTTTATTGCTGTAGAGCGTTACGACATTGTAGCTTGGAATGATGTTCAAGATGAAGTTGCGCAACAAATAGAAGCTTATTTAAACGAAGGCGGTGCTGTAATAACAGAAGATGCTACACCCAAAAAACAAACCCCAGTAACGGTATATGCAGAGGCTACTCCAAACCCTGCTGTTATGAAGTTTGTTGCCAACAAAAAAATTGCTACAACCTTATTTGAGTTTACTTCTATAGACGAAGCTAAACTATCGCCTTTGGCGCTAGAGCTATTTCACTTTCCTTTTGTAAAAAGTGTGTTTATAGAAGAAAATTACGTATCTGTAACTAAATACGACATAGCAGAATGGCAAGATATTACTGTAGAGTTAAGAACACGCATAAGAGATTTTATAGCAGAAGGTAAAGATGTTGTATTGGCAGAAGCCGCAGAAAAGCTACAACAATCTGCTCCGCAATTGGATAAAAAATTCGAGAATTTAGACGATGTTTCTAAAGAAATTGTAAACATTTTAGAAGAATATGTAAAACCTGCCGTGGCCAGTGATGGGGGTAATATTCAATTTATGGGCTATAATGCAGACGAAAAAAGCGTTAGTGTAATGCTACAAGGCGCCTGTAGTGGATGTCCTTCGTCTACATTTACACTTAAAAACGGCATCGAAAACATGCTAAAACAAATGTTACCAGGAAAGGTAGAAATTGTAGAAGCTATTAACGGGTGACTTTTCTCAATGCCACGTGTCAAAAAATTAGTATTTTAGAAAAAACTAAATTAATTTAAAAAATTTGATATTATGGCAGTATTAAAAGTTATTGAAGTATTAGCAAACTCAGAAAAAAGTTGGGAAGACGCTACCAGAAAAGCAGTAAGACATGCTTCTAAAAGCGTAAAAAACATACGCTCTGTTTACGTGCAAGACCAGAGTGCAAGTGTTAGTGATGGAGACATTACAGACTTTAGAGTGAATATAAAAATTACTTTTGAAGTAAAATAACATGAGTTTTATAACTCTTTTTACAAAGCGTTCAAAAAAATTGAACGCTTTTTTTATGCCTTTTATTTAATTAACTTTGGGATATGAAGTATATCCCTCTAGTATTACTCTTTATATTATTAAGCTGTAAAGGTCAAAACACAACACCTCAGCCTCAATTTAAGCATACAAATGCACTTGTAGACGAAACCAGCCCTTACCTACTACAACATGCCCATAACCCTGTAAATTGGAACGCTTGGAACGCTAAAACTTTAGCTAGAGCCAAAGCCGAAAATAAATTGTTATTAATAAGTGTGGGCTACTCTGCATGCCACTGGTGCCATGTTATGGAACATGAGAGTTTCGAAGACTCTTTGGTGGCACAAACCATGAATTCTAATTTTATTCCTGTAAAAGTAGACCGAGAAGAGCGCCCAGATGTAGATCAAGTATACATGAATGCTGTACAATTAATGACGGGAAGTGGTGGTTGGCCTCTAAATGTTGTAGCTTTACCAGATGGCAGACCAATTTGGGGTGGCACTTATTTCCCCAAAAAGCAATGGACAAGTGTTTTAGAGCAAATTGCCAAGCTTTATAAAGATAACCCTGATAAACTGATACAACAGGCAGATCATGTAGAACGTGGTTTGCAATCCACATCTATAATAAAGCCAAATACCAACACACTTGCTTTTAATAAAGAAACCATAGCAGATGCTGTTAAACAGTGGTCTAAGCAATTCGACTCTAAATTTGGAGGTCTAAACGGTGCTCCTAAATTTATGATGCCCAATAATTACCATTTCTTATTGCGCTACGCCCACCAAACCAACGATAAATCACTCTTAGAATACGTTAACCTTACACTAACTAAAATGGCCTATGGTGGTGTTTACGATCATGTTGGCGGAGGGTTTTCTAGGTATTCTGTAGATGAAAAATGGCACGTACCGCATTTCGAAAAAATGCTTTATGATAACGCGCAATTGGTAAGTTTATATGCAGATGCGTTCTTGCTTACTAAAAATAAACTTTTTAAAGAGGTCGTAGAAGAAACCTTAAACTTTATTAAAACCGACATGACTACAGAAGAAGGGGCATTCTATGCATCCTTTGATGCAGATAGCAAAACCAGTAACGGCGATTTAGAGGAAGGGGCTTTCTATGTTTGGCAAAAAGCGTTTCTTAAAGATGCCTTAAAAGCCGATTTTGAATTGTTTTCTGCGTATTACAACATCAATAATTTTGGGCTTTGGGAAGATGAAAATTACGTTTTAATTAGAAAAGATAGTGATAGCGCCATTTTAAAACAATTCAATATAACCCAAAGTACTCTAGACGCTAAAAAAGTCTCTTGGAAAGCAGCACTGTTAAACATTCGCAATGCCAGACCAAAGCCAAGGTTAGACGATAAAATCCTTACGTCATGGAATGGTCTTATGCTTAAAGCTTATTTAGATGCTTACCGCGTTTTTAATAACAAACAGTATTTAGATGCAGCACTAAAAAACGCAGAGTTTATAAGTTCTAAATTACTTCAAGAAAATAACAGCCTTAACCATACCTATAAGGCAGGACAAAGTAAAATTAACGCCTACATGGACGATTATGCTATCGTTATAGAAGCCTTTATTACTTTATATGAAACGACTTTAAATGATGCTTGGCTTTATAAAGCGAAACAACTGGCCGATTACACTTTTAATTATTTTCTAGATAAAGATAGTACCCTCTTTTTTTATACTTCTAGTGAAGACGCCGCGCTAGTATCTCGCAACAAAGTGTATTATGACAATGTAATACCTAGCAGCAATTCTATAATGGCTAAAAACCTCTTTAAATTAGCGCATTATTTTGATGATAAGACGTTTGAAACTACAGCATCTCAAATGTTGCATACCATACAAAAAGATATTACAAATTACCCCTCCTCGTATTCCAATTGGTTGGATTTAATGCTAAACTACACCAATCCGTACTACGAAGTGGCTATTGTGGGCAGCTCTGCTAAAGATAAATTATACAACTTTAAGCAACACTACGTGCCCAATGCACTTATTGTTGGCAGTACTACAGAGCATGAAGATATGCCTTTGTTAGCTAGAAGATTTAACCCAGATAAAACCTTAATTTATGTTTGCGTTAATAAAGCTTGCAAGCTTCCTGTTACAACAGCCGAAGCTGCAATTAAATTAATTGAACAATAGTCTTATGCGCTTTACATTAACTAGCATTGCAACGTTTCAATACCTCATATTAGAGGTATTTCTGTGGACTGGCACTACACTAAAGCATTTTAAGCTGAAATCGAAACAATTTAAGCCGAACACTAAATTATTTGCTGTACATCAAGACACCTATAGCCAAGTCTTAACGGTTGGCTCAATTTATAGCAACTTAGTAAAACTCGCAGGTAAAATACTATTCTTTCGTTTTGGTGTGACTATAGCAGGTAGTTATGGGTCTTACCAACAAGAAAACTATTTTAGTACTGATTCATTTTTACCATGACAATTTATCCGCAAACAAATACTATAAATAATAACTAATTTTAAATTTTATCACTTTTAATCAACCTTTAACAATTATGGATTTAGAAAACATCGAAACAGAAAAACTACTTGGATTAGCTACCGAATATGGCACAAAAATTATTGGCGCCATTGCAATATGGATTATAGGATCTTGGGTTATTAAAAAAATAATTAAGGCCGCAAAAAAGGTAATGTCGAAACAAAATTACGATGAAAGCCTTCAAAAATTCCTATTGAATCTAGCTGGATGGATCTTAAAAGTTATTTTAATTATATCTGTATTAGGCACATTGGGTGTAGAAACGACATCTTTTGCCGCTATTTTAGCTGCCGCTGGTCTTGCTATTGGTATGGCATTACAGGGGTCTCTAGGCAATTTTGCTGGAGGTGTATTAATTATGATTTTTAAACCCTTTAAAATAGGAGACCTTATTGAAGCACAAGGCGAGCTTGGTGTTGTAAAGGAAATAGAAATCTTTACCACTAAATTAGTATCTCCTACAAATAAAGAAATTATAGTACCGAATGGTTCTTTATCTAACGGAAATATTACCAATTATACCACCGAAGGTAAGTTACGTGTAGACTTAACTATTGGCGTAAGTTATGATGCAGATATTAAACAAACTAAAGATTTATTATTAAAGGTATTAACAGACAACCCAAAGGTATTACAAGATCCTGCACCTTCTGTTAATGTATCTGAATTAGCAGATAGTTCTGTAAATTTTGCAGTGAGACCTTATGCTTCTGTTGCAGATTATTGGGACGTTTATTTTGGAACCATAGAAAATTGCAAATTGGCATTAGACGCTGCAGGTATAGAAATTCCTTACCCACACAGTGTTGAAATACATAAAGAAGGTTAATTTTTTAATCTAATTATATTTTGGGTTTCGGTTTTAAAGCCACGAAATCCTTTAAGTAAAAAGGCTCAAAATAAGCGACATCTTCGGTGTCGCTTTTTTTGTACTTCTCATTTGCAATACCCCCCATATTATTTGCCGAAGGTAATTTATCTTCGATAAAAACAGCATTGGGATGCGCTATTACCGTTTTTGTTTTTTCAACACCATTTCCTATAAAATACACTTTGCCATTTTTTAAATAGTCTCTAAAAGCGGTTTCGTCTAAAATTTGCGCTTCTGTAGATCGTATTTGGTTGTAATTTTTATCGAAAACAGCAGCATAAACTTCCATGCGCCTTGCATCTAATAATGCTACAATAACGCCCTCTTCTATGGCAACCTGTTGTGCCAGCACCTCTAGAGTTGGTATAGATAATAGTGGTTTTTCTAAAGCATAAGCCAGTCCTTTTGCAGCAGAAACGCCTATACGTAAACCTGTGTAAGACCCAGGCCCTTTGCTTACCACAATTCCATCTAAATGCTCTCGATTAATATTGGCTTGTTCTAAAACTTCATTTATATATACATGTAGTTTTTCTGCATGAGAGTAGCCGTTTCTAGCATCTTCCTTTAAGGCTATTGTTTTGCCATTTTTAGATAGTGCTACAGAACAATTTGTAGTTGCAGACTCAATATGTAGTAATAATGCCAAGGTTTAATGTGTTAATGGTTTACCCATGTAAAAGTCTAAAACTTTTGTCTTAAAAACAAAATCATATTTGGCATTTATTAAAGTAGATTCTGCGTTTACCAATCTTACTCGGGATTGCTCCAATTCGAAAGCGTTCATAACGCCTATGTTATAGCGCTCTTGTGCATTTTTGAATGCTAATTTTTGAGATTTTAATGAGGTTTTTGCAGCCTCAAAAGCTTTGTATGCTGCTTGCGCATCTGTAAATGCCCGTTGTATATTAGATTCTAAGTCTAATTTTGCTTGTTGTAAACCTAATTTGGAATTTTCTTCCTGAATTCTAGATCGTGCTACTGCTGTTTTATTTTGAAACCTGGAAAATACAGGAATATTTAAGCTTAGCGTAAATGCATGAGATTTTTGATTGTCTAACTGCTCTACAAAAGGGAGTTCTGTATCTATTACATTCGTAAAAAAGGCGTTAGAACCGAAACCATAATTAAAATTTAGCGAGGGGTAGTATCCAGATTTTGAAATTTCTGTATTCAGTTTTGCGGTTTCTATACGTTTCTCGGCAACTTTAATTTCGTTTCTATGGCTAAATGCATAGTCTATTACGGGTTGGGCGTTATTGTAAAGTACTGTTTCCGAAGGATTGTCTACAGCTATAATTTCAACCTCAAACCCATCATAAGGCAGTTGTAATAATTGCGATAAAGTTAAACGTGCTAAATTATAATTGTTCTCTGCAACGGTTACACTTTGCGCATCTGCACTAAGGGTAGCTTCTGCATCGTAGATGTTTACTTTAGGTTGTACGCCTGCCTCTACCAAAGCATTTACTTGTTCCAATTGTTGTTTAGAAAATGTGTATTGGGCCTTTGCCACTTCTAAGCGTTCTTTGTTAAATAACACATTAAGATAAGCATTAACAACATTAAGCGCTACATCGTCCTTTATGCGGTTTAATTCCAATTGGCTGGCCTCGAGGTCTAATTGAGATTGTTTGTAAAGATTTGTTAGGCGAAACCCATTAAAAATGGATTGGTTAACACCTATACCTATGTTTGTACTATTGTCTGTTCTATCTACAAAATTACCTGGAAATAATTCTCTGTTACCTATAGATATATTGTTCCTTAGGTTAACATTGATTTCTGGCAGAAATCTGCCTTTGGCTTCTACTACGTTTTGCGAATTTATAAGAATAGTATTTTCGTTACGCGCAATGCTAATATTATGTGTTAAAGCATGGTTTACACATTCTAAGAGTGTCCATTTTTTTGGCTGTGCTGTAACAGCTATACTTAGTATTAGTAAAACAAATGGAAGGCTGTTTCTTAATTGTTTCATTTGTAATTAGTGTTTTTTGCGCTTTTTAGAGGCATCATCTTTATTATCATCCGAAGCTTTGTTCCATACCTTTATCTTGTCTCCTTCTTTTATACCTTTTAAAATTTCCACATTAATACCATCGGATATGCCTATCTTAACGTTCTCACGTTTAAACTTACCATTGCCTTGTTGTAGTTCAACATAAGGCTTGTCGCTAGAGCGTTTGTATTGCAACAGCGCTTCTCTAATAGCCAGTACATTTTCTTTTCCAGAGATGTCAATTTCGGCATTGGCACTATAACCTGCACGAATATTTTCTGTACTGTCTATGTCTACGTTTGCTTTAATTGTAAATTGTACTGCACCATTTTCTTCTACACCTTTTGGTGCTACAAAGGTTAGTTTCGCAGGAAACTCTTTATCGTTTATTGCGCCAAGAATAACTTTAATTTGTTTCCCTTCTTTAAGTTTTCCAACTTCGGCTTCGTCTACCTTTCCTTCAAAAATCATATGGCTCATGTCTGCAATGGTAGCTATGGTAGTACCCGCATTAAAGTTGTTACTCTGTATAACTTGGTCGCCTTCTCGTACTGGTATTTCTAATATGGTGCCTGCAATTTGTGCTATAATGTTGGTGTTTGCCGCATTACCACCAGATATCGATCCTCGTTTTATAATTTGATAATCGTTTTGTGCTTGTCTTAAAGCTTCTTTAGCCTGGTTATAACTTAGTGTTGTGTTTTCAAAATTTTGAATGGAGATTACTCCTTTATCAAATAAAGTTTTATCCCTTTTGTATTGTATAGTTGTATTTTCAACAGACAGTTTGTTTGTAGCTATTCTACTTTTGGCGTTGGCCAAACTTTGCTCGTTAGGCACAACCCTGATCTTAGCGATAAGGTCTCCCTTTTTTACAACATCTCCTTCTTCTACCACAATTTGATCTACAATTCCAGATATCTGAGGTTTTAATGCTATTTCTTCTTCTGGGTTTAATTTCCCCGTTGCAATAGCCTTGGTGTTTATTGTAGTACGAAAAGGCTCTTCTACTTTAAAATCTTCTATTGTTTTAGAATTGGCATCCATAAAGTACTTAAGCACAAAAATCAAGGCGATTACCGCTAGTAATACAAGGCCAATTTTAACTGTTTTATTCATTTTTATTTACGCTTTTTTTTGATGTGTATATTTTTAATATCCTTATACATATTTGTTATTCTTCTCTTAAGGCTTCAATAGGTTTTATCTTGGTGGCTTTAAATGCTGGTATTAACCCTATTAATGTTCCTAGTATTACTAATATTACAAGTGCTACAAATACTACTGTTATAGAAACTGAAGGGTTCACAATTTTAGCTTCTGCGCCTTGCCCATAAAAGTGATTGATTACTATTAAAATCCAACCGCCACTTATAATCCCTAATAGGCCTGCTACTACAGTTAAAAACACAGCTTCTACAACGATTTGGCGTTTTATTTCATAAGGTGTAGCGCCTAAAGCTCTACGCACGCCTATTTCTTTGGTACGTTCTTTAACTGTTATTAAAAGTATATTTCCTATGGCAAAAACACCTGCTATTAAGGTTGCAATACCTACAAACCATGTTAAAAATTGCATGCCTTTTAAAAATCCTGTAAGTTTTGCATAGTTGTCGCCTAAATTAAAGCTGCCAAAAGCACGTTTATCGTCTGGATGGATTTTAGTTAGATTTTTTAATAGCAATTTTGCGTCTGCTTCCACTTGTTTAATGTCTGCCGTTGGCTGCCCTGTAATAGTAATCCAACCAATAACATCGCCTTGATTAAATACTTGCTGAAACGTGCTAAATGGCATGTGCGCGTCTATTGAGGGGCCTAAATTTTCATCTGGTTCTTTAAAAACACCTATAACTTTAAAAGTTACACCATCTATTTGCAAATATTCTCCAACGGCTTTTGCTTTAACTTCGAACAGTTGTTTATAGATATCTTCAGAGATTACCACAACTTTACGTTTCTCTTGCATATCGCCTTGATTGATAAAGCGGCCTGTCTTTAATTTAATTTTTTGCACTTTATTAAGCAAAGGCATATCTCCAGCAATACTAAAAAATTCTGAAGAGAGTTTCCGCTCTATATTTACCTGACGTTGATTTCTGGGTACTACAAACGCTACACCCGGAATGTGTTCTTCTACCTTTAGTGCATTGGTTAGTGTAAGGCGCACTCGGCGTCCTTTTTGGAAACCTTTAAAAGGGATATTGGTTTTGTTGCCCCACACAAACACGCTATTTGTTGCAAAATCGCCAAAAAGTTTTTTAAATGAATTTTCTAAGCCTTTAGCTGAGCCTAAAAGGCCTATTAACAATAGAATGCCCCACCAAACTCCCACCATGGTAAGTATCGATCTTAACTTGTTTTTATTAAAGCTATCGAATACCTCCTGCCACGTGTCTTTGTCTATTAAAAATTTTAACATGCTTAGTCGTTTCTTAAAGCTATTATGGGTTTTATTTTCGATGCTTTTTTTGCAGGGATATAACCTGCTATTGCTCCTGCAAGTATTAAAGACATGGTAGCTCCTAAAACTAAGGTGTTGCTTACGCCTGGATCCTTTATAAAATAATCTTCTAAAATTGGAGTGGCTAATTTTAATACCGCTACACCTATTAATAAACCAATGTACCCTGCTATAGCTGTTATTACTATAGTTTCTGTTAGAATAATGGTAACTATAGATTTTGGTGAAGCGCCTAATGCTTTACGAATGCCTATTTCCTTGGTACGCTCTTTTACAATAAATATCATGATATTACTTATACCCACTATACCTGCTATTAGTGTTCCGAGGCCTATTACAAGTATAATTATGCTAAGAGATACGGATATTAGGTTTGCATTACGTGCCGCTTCTGCTCTGTTACGTACGCGTACGGCACGCTGGTCGTTTTTTGCGACATTAAAGCGCTTTTTAAGCTTTCCTTTTAATGTATTACCAAATGCTAGGGCTTCGTTGTAATCCATTTTAGGGTCGTAACCTATTTTTATCTGGTTTAGGTATTCGTTATTGCCGTAAATGCGTTGGGCAGTACTAACTGGTGTGTACACAATGCGTTCTTCGTTATCTCCACCGTCGTCTCTAAAAACACCTACGACCCTATATGGTACTTTATTTAAGCTAATGTATGCTCCAATGGGGTCTTTATCTAAAAACAAGTCTTCTTCGACCAACCGACCTATTACAGCTACTTTTGTTCTGTTTACGATATCGTTTTGGTTAATGTAACGGCCTTTCAGCATTATTGTTTTTTCTAAAAACTGATGTTCTGGATGCACCGCACGTAATGGATAACTGTTTGTTTCTACACCAAAGGAAGCTTGTACACTTCTATTAACACGCCCCGTTATGTGTTGTATTTTTGTATCGAATTCCTTTTCTATATAATCGAAATCTTCGTTTTTAAGTCTAATGCGTCGTCCCGCCTGCAAGCCATTGTTAGCTTTACTGGTTCTACCAGTATAGATAGATATTAAATTAATGGCATCGTCTGCAAAAGTGGCATTAAACGTATTTTGAAGACCATTAGCCACTCCGAAAAGTATTGTAAATAATAATATAGCAAATGCTATGGTAAATCCAGACAATAAACTTCTGGTTCTGTTTTTATTTATACTTTGAATTATTTCCCGCCAGAGGTCTGCATCAAACATATTGGCTTGCTCTTACTTGATTTACTTTTTTGTCTTCTATAATTACACCATCTCTAAGGCGTACGATACGCTTGCACATACCGGCAATATCTTCTTCGTGTGTTACCATTAAAATGGTTTTGCCTTCATCATTCAACTGCTGTATAAAGGCCATAATTTCGTGAGAAGTTTTGGTATCTAACGCGCCTGTAGGTTCATCTGCCAATAGTAATTTTGGATTTGCTGCTAAGGCTCTTGCAATGGCGACACGTTGTTTTTGCCCTCCAGATAATTCTTTAGGCAAATGTCCAGACCAATTGGTCAAACCTACTTTTTCCAAATGAAAAAGTGCTAGTTCTTGGCGCTTTTTTCTATTTAAGCCTTGATAGTACAGCGGTAAGGCTACATTTTCTAAGGCATTTTTATAGTTTATTAAATTGAAGGATTGAAAAATAAATCCTAAAAATTTATTTCTGTATACGGCTGCTTTTTTTTCGGTAAGTGCTTCTATGGGTAAACCATCTAAAATGTAATCTCCAGAGTCTGCCACGTCCAACATTCCTATAATGTTAAGCAATGTAGATTTACCTGAACCTGAAGATCCCATTATGGCAACCATTTCGCCCGTTTCTACAGATAAATCTATACCTTTTAGTACATGCAAACTAGATTCTCCTATGGCATAGGATTTGTGAAGTGCGTTGATTTTTAACATTTTTCGATTGATTGCAAAAGCTTTGTTTAAAGGGCTTTAAATGAAGCCTTTTGCTGTTAGACTACCTTTACAAAATAACGTTACAATAAATGCTAAAAAAAACTTTTATTACTTTTTTAACTTAGAAGTGATTTGAATGTTTTTTTCGATTCGCTATAAACATTTTCTTTTACATTCAATTTTGTCTTTGTCTTAGTTTACAGCACTGTTATAAACTTCTAAAAACACTTCGATAGGACAAGAATCTAGGATTTTTGCTAGAATCAAAAAAAACGTTTAAATTACTTCTTATAGAATCTGTAATAGATATAATATCCAAAACTTCCCGCCAATATATACGGAATAGCCATTAAGTATACAATACCATTATTAATACCCTCGGCTGTTCCTTGCCCTTGTTCGCTTTCTAAAACGGCTCTGCACATGGCACACTGCGCGTCTAGGTTTAAGCTTACCGCGCTTAGTATAATAAGTAATGTTAATAGCTTCTTCATCTTAGTATGTTCTAATAGTAAGGCGATATCATTACATAAACTATAACTCCCGTAATCGCCACATATAACCATAACGGAAAGGTTATTTTTGCTATTTTTTTATGTTTCTCTATATTATTAGTTATCGCTCTCACATAAGTTATCAATACAAAAGGGATGACCAAAATCGATAATAAAATGTGTGTTATTAAAATGAAGTAATACACATATTGTATTCCCCCTTCTCCTAAATATTTGGTGGAATCGCTCGTCATGTGATACAGCACATACATTACCAAAAACACCACAGAGAGGCCTATGGCCAACTTCATTAATTTTTCGTGTAGTTTTATGTTCTTATTTTTAATAGCTACGAAAGCGGCTATTAATACCAGAGCAGTAATTGCATTTACAGAAGCGTAAATTGGAGGCAAAAATACTGGTAGCGTAACGTCTATTTTTACGCCAAACAACAAGGCTACTACTACAGGAATAGCTATAGAAAGTACAACAATTAGTTTATTGTATTTGTTTTCGTTTAAAATGGCTTTATCCTTATTCATTTTCAAACTTTTGTTTTATTCGTTCAGCAATTTTTTAATGTCTTCTTTTAATGCCGTGATTTGCTCTGGCACACCATTATCATCAATTTGTTCTTCTTCGGAAACAATACCGTTATAATAAATAATAGGGTTACCGTTTTTGTCTTCCCTACAGCGTATAAAACCGTTTTTATCTACCAAAGCAAAATTTCCCGAATGTTCGAAACCCCCTGCTACGGCATCGTTTTGAGCAGCGTAAATAAAAAAACCTGTTTTTGCTAAATTGTAAATTTCGTCTTTGGCTCCTGTTAGCAAATGCCAATTGGGATTGGTTATATGATACGTTTCGGCATAATCCTTTAAGACACGTACTGTATCGTAGTCTGGATTTATGGTAAAGGACGCTACTCCAAAATTTTTAAAGGCACTAAATTCGTTTTGAATCTTAACTAAATTCAAATTCATTTTAGGACATATTGTTGGGCAGGTTGTAAAGAAAAATTCGACAACATATACTTTACCCTCATAGTCTTTATTGCTTATGGTTTCTCCATTTTGATTTGTAAACTCAAAGTTTGGTACTTTTCGTTTTTCACCATTATTTGCTATAAACAGTAGTTCAGACGGTTTTGTTTTTTGGTCGCTCCTACTTTCTTTTCTAATAACATCGCCGTTAGATACTCTGTCTACTATCTTTGGCACAAACAGGATACCAAAAATGAGTATAATAAATGCTATGCCTATGTATGAATAGTTAGTTTTTTTCATCGCTAGATTTTATGTCTCCTGCACGTCTGGTATAAGAATTAAACTCGCCTTTTCGCTTTTGTCTGTACTCGGTAAATAAAATTCTTAAGTCTTCACTCATTTTATTTTTAATAGTTGCTACCTCTAAACAGTTGTAAAAATTTAAGCCGTAGACTACACCATCACGTTCTATTTCATTATCTGTTCTATCGTCTATACGCCCACGTTGGTATAAATCTTTATCTACTATAAAGACATTGTCTGTCGCGTAGTTCTTGTCTAGACTTATATTGTGTTTTAAACTACCAAATAGCTTTGTAATGGCTTTGGGTTGACCAAATACGAAGTGTAAAAACCTTAAGTCTTCGTAAAGACTAATTTCTTTACGCAAATTTTCTACAGTATTTTCTGTACCATAAGGCATAACAATAACGACTTGAAATTTTTTAAAGCCTTTAAATTTGTCGTAAACCAATTCTTTTAAATTCGATGCCGTTATAAGCTTATCCATAGGTTGCGTTCCAAAGAAGCCCAACACCGTAATATGGTCTCGTAATTGTATCGTATCTTCTTTAGTAGTAGCTCTAAATGCTTTTAACTCCAAAACCTCTTCGTTTACAATATCGAGAGGATTATAATTATGTGTTGCAGGATAAAGGAATAACAAAAACGTAACAGGAAGAAAAAATAATACGCCTAAAATTAAATATATACCTACCTTCTTATAGTCCATTATATCAAGAATTTAATTTTAAAACTTGCTTTTGCAAAAATAAAAAAGGTGGTTCTTAAAAACCACCTTATCCTTATATTTTTAACACTTAATTGTACTTAAAAGTCTCTTTTAATATAACCTTGATCGTATACATCAAACACGTATCCACCTTCTTGTAATAAAATGAATGATAGATACAAAATCAAGAAAATAGTAGTCCATACTACTGCACGTCTTAGTCCTTTAACCTCATCACGCATGTGCATGAAATCCCAAGTGATGTAATACGCTTTAAATATAGTAAGGATAATGAAAATCCAGTTTAATAACTTCATACCCAAAACTGGTGTCATAGACCATTCTGGCTTTATAATACCTAATATTACTTCTACTATTGTTACAATAGATAAAAGGATTAATACGCCCCATATTTTTTGAATATTAGACTTGAATTTTATTAAACCTCTAAATATTTCTAATTTATGCTCGTGTGCCATTTCTAAAAATCTATTATCTTAATTAAACTAGGTAGAAGAATGTAAATACAAATACCCAAACTAAATCTACAAAGTGCCAGTAAAGTCCAACTTTCTCTACCATCTCATAACTTCTACGTCTCTCGTAAGTTCCTATAACTACATTAAAGAATATAATAATGTTAAGCATTACACCCGAAAACACGTGAAATCCGTGGAATCCTGTTATAAAGAAAAAGAAATCTGCAAACAATGGAGAACCATATTCGTTAACTTTAAGATTAGCGCCTTGTACAACTTGTTTTCCATTTTTCTTAATCTGTTCTATAGATGCTTCTCTAGACAAAACTGTTTTCTCTCCTTCTTCGTTTATAATTTGAGTTCTAACCAGAACGTCTTTATGTGCTTCTAAACCATGAAGTACTTCCTCTACAGTGTAAGGAGGTAGTGATGCTTCGCCTACATACCATAAGCCGTTTTTACGCTCATGTTGTACACGCTCACCATGCTGAGGAACTGCAATTTTACTTATTGCTACTCTTTTAAATTTTTGCTCTCCATTGACATCTACATACTTTCCAAACTGCAATATATTACCGCCTTTTGTTTGTACTGCGCCGTATTCTCCTTTAATAAATGTATTCCATTCCCAAGCTTGAGAACCTACAAATATTATACCTCCAATAATGGTAAGGAACATGTAAATTGTTACTTTAGACTTGTTTAAATGGTGTCCAGCATCTACAGCTAATACCATAGTTACCGAAGACATGATAAGAACAAAAGTCATAAATGCCACATAGTACATTGGTGCATCTACACCGTGTAAAAATGGAAAGTGCGTAAACACCTCGTCGGCAATTGGCCAAGCGTCTATAAATTTAAATCTAGAAAAACCGTAAGCGGCTAAAAAACCAGAAAAGGTCAATGCATCAGAAACGATGAAAAACCACATCATCATTTTACCATAACTCGCCTTAAGAGGTTCGTTTCCTCCACCCCAAGTTTTGCCTTCTGCTACTGCTGTACTCATATAAAATGGTTGTTATTTAAAAGTTGCACAAAAATAATCAATTTATTTATCTAACGAAACATCGCCTGCTGAATTTTGAATTCGCTAAACACTTAACTTTTAGCGCCATCACAGGAGTGCTTCTTATTTTTTTTAAAATTACTTCACAAAATAAAGAAATAAGAAGAGGTAAACCCATAGTATATCTACGAAATGCCAAAAGGTACCTGCCAATTCTACTCCTAACATATTAGTTGCTGTATATTTTTGTTTAAAATGATTATAAATTACAACTAATAATGAAATCAACCCCGCAACAATATGTAAAATATGTACAAATGCTATGAGATAGATATAGGACATGGTAACGTTACTTGTTGGCCCTGTAAAGTTATATCCCATGTTTATGATTTGTTGAAATCCTGATAATTGGTTTGCTATAAAGGCGACTCCTAATACAAAGGTTACAATTAGTAGTATTGTAGTTAAATTTCTATCGTCTTTTTTTAAGGCGTTTTTGGCAAGAATAAACGTTATGCTGCTTATTACAATAAGCACAGTGCTTATTGTAAAAGCCAAAGGCAATTCAAAATCTTTTGCCCAATCTGGCCTTGATTTGCTCACCAAGAATGCACTTGTCCACCCTCCAAAAGACATGATTAGTGATATGATGCCAAACCAAAGCATCATTTTTTTAGCTCTATTATTTTTTTCTAGTTGCGTTCCCTGCGTTAAATCCATCTTAACTTATAAATTTATCTATAACATAAATAATTTGCACCAAAGTAATGTACGATACACTAACTAACATGAGTTGTCTTGCTGCTTTTTCAGTCATTTTTTTAAACAATCTTACGGCGTAATATAACATCCAAAGTCCTGCTAAAAACACAAGAATTGCAGAAACCACGGAAAGCCCTAAACGCCCTGTAAAACCAAATACAGGGATAATAGACACAATAATCGTCCAAATGGTATACATTATAGTTTGTACTGCTGTACCCTTATCTTGTTTTCCTGTAGGTAACATGTAAAAGCCACCTTTCTTATAATCATGAAATAAAAACCATCCTATAGCCCAAAAATGAGGGAATTGCCAAAAGAATTGCAGTGCAAATAAGGTGCCTGGCTCTATACCAAAATCGTTAGTGGCGGCTACCCAACCTAACATAAAAGGTATGGCACCTGGTATAGCGCCTACAAAAACAGCCAGTGGCGTTTTAGTTTTTAAAGGGGTATATACACAGGTGTATAAAAAAATAGAAATAGCACCAAACATTGCTGTTTGCTTATTTATAATGTAAAGTATTACTATGCCTAATATTGTAAATAAAGTTGCAATTATAAAAGCTGTAGAAACAGACATACGCCCTGCTGGAATAGGCCTGTTTTTTGTACGATCCATGAGTGCATCTAAATCTTTTTCTATAATTTGATTGTACGCATTAGAGGCGCCCACCATAAAGTACCCTCCCAATGCTAATAAAACAAGCACTTTAAAATCAACATGTTCTACGCCTAATAAATAGCCTGCTACCGAAGAAAATACGACACTTAATGCCAGACGCATTTTGGTAATTTCTTTAAAATCTGAAATAACTGTAGGTGTTGTAGTTACTGTTCTTGTATTACTCAAAATATAACATGTTTACCGTTTTTAAACAGGATTGCAAAGATACTCCATAAAACCTATTTGAGCAATGTTAACTTTATTTTTAATATCTTTAGTGTTAAGTAAATACTTCTCTCTATGTTAAAACGATTTTCACACTTAATTTCCCTTTGCTTTGTATTCCTTTTTACCGCTTTTACAAATGCGCAACATAAATTCGACAATGTTGAAATTACCTCCTATAAACTGGCTGAAAATATTTATATGCTAGAAGGCGCTGGCGGCAATATTGGTGTTTCTGTAGGTGAAACTGGTATTTTTATTATAGACAGTCAATTTGCGCCATTAACTAAAAAAATTACAGATGCCTTAAAAACACTTGGTAACGCACCTGTTAAGCTTATAGTAAACACACACCATCACGGCGACCATACTGGCGGGAATTCCAATTTTAGCAAACAGGGCGCTACAATAATGGCTCACGATAATGTTAAAAAGCGTTTGAGGCAAAATAAGCCTAAAGCAGCGCTTCCTATAATTACCTATAGCGATAGGCTTAAAATTAATATTAACGACGAAGAAGTTTTTATAATGCACGTGGATCATGCACATACCGATGGTGATTCTTTATTGTATTTCACTGAGAGCAATGTGCTGCACACTGGAGATACGTTTTTTAATGGACGTTACCCTTATATAGATCTTAATTCTGGTGGCAGTGTAGATGGCTATATAAAAGCTGTAAAAGCAGGTATGGTACTCATAGATCCGAACACAAAAATAATACCTGGACATGGCAAGCTTTCTAACGAAGCTGGATATAAAGATTTTCTCGACATGCTAGAATCTCTTAAAACTAAAATTCTTATAGAGATCGAGCAAGGTAAAACAGAAGCACAGGTAGCCAGTAACGCTGCACTTACTAAGCATTACGACGATTTGGGTTATGGATGTTGCTTTATTTCTTCAGAAAAAATAAGACGTACGTTTTATAAAAGTTTAAAAAAATAATTTACTACTCTAAAGGTCTGACGTTAGTTATTTTAAAAATCGAAATACCAATTAAATATATCTGTTCTCAGCCCAAAATTGATCCATAAGGTGTTGTTTTGGAAATTCGCTTCAGTATCAACATTTGGGTTAAAATCTCGGTACGTGAGTTCTGCAAACAATTTTAAATTAGAGGCTGGATTAATTAAATATCCTGCTTTTATATTGCCATAAATGCTTTTAGTTGTATTGCCTTGTCCTACTTCAATACCTGTATCGAAAGGTCTATCTTCCTCATTTGTAAAAATATCTCCGCCATAGGCAAATCCGTCTTCTGGTGTATTAAAATCGAAACCTCTTGTACCCATAATCAGCTTTGCATCTGCAAACCAACGCTTGTATTTGTACCTTCCAATGGCTATAAATTCGCTAAAGTTGGCACCCCACAGGTGTGCTAAAGATTGATTATTATGGGCGTAATTTAAAACTATGGTGTTGTGCGAATACGTATATGGCCTTACGCGATTGTATTCTAATTGCAATTGCAGGTTCTGTATTTTAAATGCATTGAAATATTTTAAGCCCAGCTGGTATCCGTATTTATTTCTCCAGCTTTGCTCTCCTGCTCTAATATCGTCTAACGAAAATTCGTCTAATATAAATTGGCTGTACATGTTTATGTTATCGTTAAACTTGTACTTGGCAGAAGCGCCTAATATGGCATTTCCAGCGTCTTGTCCTGTTGCAAACTCTATAGCTCTATAAAGTATTACCGGGTTTACGTAGTTTAAATCGAAACCCCGATCGTTACTATTTGTCCATAACACCGATTCGAACAAACCTATATTTAAACGCTTAGAGGCATTCCAACTTAAATAATGGCTGGCAACGTATTTGGTTAAAAATGCACCATCTTCTATAACTTCGTCTCGAACGTCTCTTAAGGACATAAAGGTATTGGTGTATTTTAACTTCCAAAACGTAGTGTTTATTTTAAAAAACGGGTATGGACTGGCTACATCGCTCAACAATAAAGAACGGTAACCGTCTCCGATAAAATTTTTACCATGCCCAAATTGAAGGTTTAAAAATTTAACGGGTGTATAAGAGAGATAGGCTTCTGCCACTGGATAATCGAAAGCATCATCTTTAAATCGTTTGGCAATGCCTCGTCCTGGTATAATTGCGGGATTTGGCCCAGAGGCTCTTATACTTTCTGCATATCGATTTACATAATCGGCAAAACGCCCCTGACTTTCAAAAATAGTACTGTAAAAATTAAACTTTTTACCTAGACCACCTTGTATTAAAACACCTCTTGTGTTATTAAAGGTTGAAGAGAAATCGGCATCGAAATCTTTACCTGCCTGCAAATCGAAAATAGGATCTACCGTAAACCAATAGTCTTTACCTTGTACTTGCACTAAGTGCTCGTTCCATAATTTTCTACCAAGCCACTTGTCTTTATCTTTTTCTAGCGTCTTGCGTTCGGCTTCAAAATCGTGATATTTAGAAACGTCTTCATATAAAAAGGGTTTAGATGCTGTATGGCTATTTGTTCCTACTACATTCATTGCGCGATCAAACCTGGCGTAATCGGTATGTGTAAACGGTACATTTAACTGGCTTTTTAAGGCTTTATTTGTATAAGCTTTAAGTCCTTTTTTAACATTATCATACTCTTGCGCTGTATGTAATTCTAACGCGTTTTTTTGTTGTGTTGTTTTACGTGCTAGGTCTTTAGATGCTGCCATAGTAAAACGCTCTAAGGGCAATTTAATTGGTATGGAAAACTGTTTGAATGTTTTTCGCCCACTATACGTTGCTGGTTCTATTTTTGGAAATAACTTAAATACACGCCTTACTTCTTCTTTTATAGTATTGTCTATAGCATCGACGTACATAACGTGAAAGTGCCCTGTTGTGTCTACCTCGAACAGCACCACAGCTTCGCCTTTATAATTTTGCGTTTTGAGGTGTTCTGGTGTTTTAAAATTTGTTTTAATTATTTTAAAAACCTGCCTATCGAAACACTTTTGTAAAGTGTCTATTTTTGCGCTTGCACATTCGGGGAATGTCGGTGCTTTTTCATAAAGATTTACAGCTTGGGCAAAGCCTTGTAACTGTACCAATAACACTAAGAGAATTGCAAATTTCCTTATACCACACATGTCGTTTTTTTTCTGCTTGAAAGATAATGTATTTTTTAAGATGGTTATGTATTGCCTATTGAATAAAATGGCCATTATCCTTTTAGATAATGGCCTATTGCATGCTTTTAATGTTAAATTTTAAATCTAGTTTTCCATTTTAAAATTAATAGGTAATGTATAACGTACATTTACTGGTTTATCACGCTGCATTCCTGGCTTCATACTAGGTATTTTAGCTACTACGCGTTTGGCTTCTTGCTCTAGTTTAGGGTGTGGTGCACGTGTTCTTATATTGGTAACTTCGCCTTTTTTATCAATTTGAAATTCCACATATATTCTCTGCAAGCCATGCAACCCATAGTTTGATGCTATATCACTACCGTTAAACTTATTTTGAACAAGTTTAGAGATTTTATCAGACATGCATTTTTTTCGCGCTTCATTTCCTTTTTTCCTTTCGCAACCTGGGTATATAGGCACGTGTTCTACACTTACGAAAGTTTCTTCTAAATCCAATTCGTCATCTGGCTTTTCAACATTTATACGCCCATCATCTGTATCGATTATTTCATCTTTCCCTGTGTTTGCTCTTTCAAGAATAGTGTTTTCAAAATCGTCTTCTTTTGTTGCTTCATAGGCGTTGGTAAAAGGCTTTTGATCTTTTACTACTTTAGAATTTGAAACAGGCTTCGCTTTGGGCTTTGGCCTTTCGTAAGGTTTAAAAACGTAAGCCACTTCAACATTGTCTACCTCGCCTTGAGCAGAATAAAGAGGTGTTGCAGTATTGCTTTCAAATTTCATTTCTAATAGTGCTAATACTGACAATAAACAGAGTATGATGCCTATTTGAAAGTAGAGCGTTGAGTTTTTTTGTAAATTTACGTCATGCTTTAATGACGGTTTCGCATTACCCTCATTTTGCCGAATGGGGTTTTGCGATCGTTTTGAATCTTTCATTTGTTGTGTGATTTTTTAAAACTACAATAGTGTGAAATTCGTAGAGGAAAGCTTGTTTTGCATGCAAAAAAACAATCCTTCTTCTATTGTTACTTTAGTATTATAGTTCTTATGTTAATATTTTGATAAAGTGACAATAAGCATACCAAAAAGAAATCCCATTACATGAATTTGTAATGGGATTTGATTTATTGCATTATTTTTCGCTTAAAATTACCATATATCAGTACCCCTTTTCAAATTATAAAGGAAATAGACTTTCCCTCTTGTATGGTTATTTTGAATGCTAAACTGTCTGGAATAAAAAAACTCCAAAGCTTTTACACCTTGGAGTTTGTATATAATACTACTATTTAAGTATTAATCTTGTACTTGAAAGATAATTGGAAGTGAGTATGGTACAGTTACCGCTTTACCTCTTTGCTTACCTGGTTTCATTTGAGGCAATAAACCTATAACACGTTTGGCTTCTTTTTCTAAACCTGGGTGTGGCGCTCTTGCTCTAATACCTGTTATATTTCCTGTTTTATCTATTTTAAAGATAACATTAATACGCTGTCTTCCAGATAAACCTAAGTCTCCTGCTAAGTCTGTATTAAATTTTCTATTTACAAATTTTGCTATTTTTTGAGACATACATGCTTTCTTCTTTGCGTTACTTCCTTTTTCGCATCCTGGAAATACAGGTACGTTTTCAATAACAGCAAATGGTACTTCTACGTCTTCTTCTACAGCTTCAATTTCTATTTCTTCAACCTCAACAATTTCAGTTTCTTGGTCTACTTCTGTAGATTCTATTATGGTTTCCTCTACCTCAACTTCGTCTTCAACAATCTCTATTACTTCTGGAGCTGCTGGCGGTGGCGGTGGTGGTGGTGGAACTTGTATTTGTTGTGTTAATGGAATTTCTTCTTCTAATTCTTCTTCTAACTCCAATTGCTCTACAATAATATTGGATTTGTCGTAGGTTTTATAATTTATAGCGTAGTTTGCTAAAAATAACATAAGTGCAAGACCTACAGCAAAATACAGAGAACTGTTTCGTCCTACATGTGCTTTTGGATTTTTTTTGGATTCCATAAATTCTATTCGTTTTTCAAGATGGCTAAAATAACTACTTATTTCGTAAAAATGCAAGCCTTTGTTAGTTTTTAACTCCTAATTTCTGTTTTAAAATTACCATTACAACAGTTAGTAAAGCACCTATTGTGTTTGCTAAAGCATCGTATACATCTAAAGACCTGTAGTTTGTAAGTGTTCCTTGAAGTATCTCAATTAGTATGCCAAATAAAATGGATACAAGTGCTGCATTAAAAATGGCTTTCTTGTATTCTTTTTTTAGCTGCAACCTAAAGGCTAAAAACCATAAAAAGCACAAAATTGCATATGCTGCAAAGTGTGCTATTTTATCCACATGATCTACTTTAAGATCTGGTACGTTATTTAGATGCATTAAACTCGCTACGGTTAGCAACAAGGTGTACGCTACTGCTAATATAAAAGACAGTTTATTAAGCACTAATAAGCGCTTTGTAACCTTCATCAGACAACAAATTATCTATTTGCGATGCATCAGAAAATTTAATTTTTATCATCCACCCTTTACCGTAAGGGTCTGAGTTTACAAGTTCTGGATCGTCCTCTAATTCTTCATTAAATGCTACGATTTCTCCTGTTAACGGCAAAAATAGGTCTGAAACGGTCTTAACAGCCTCAACGGTTCCAAATATTTCGTCGGCATCTAAAGTTTCGTCTACGGTTTCAACCTCTACATAAACGATATCTCCAAGTTCGCTTTGGGCAAAATCTGTTATACCAACTATGGCCAAATCGCCTTCTATTTTAACCCATTCGTGGTCTTTTGTATATTTTAAATCTGCTGGAATATTCATAAGGTCTTTTTGTGTTTGTTTCTACAAATGTATGATATCTAAAATTAGATATCAAGCGCTATTCGCATATGTTAATTTCCAAAGTTATACCTTAAGGTAATTCCAGAACGAATTGTGGTTTGTGGGAATGCCGTGGATATTGCAGAATCTGAAAATGTATAGTCGAAAAAGAATATGCCTGTTAAATTTCTACTAAAGGCATAGTCGGCTGAATATTTTAAGCCCCAAAGGGTTTGCCCAGAGGTGATTTGCGTGGTTTCTAAATCTAAGAACCTTACTATTGTTGTGTTTTCTCTAACAGAGATGTCTGCTTTCATATTAAGGTCGCTTACAACACGTTTTCTTGGCCCAGCTAGTTTAGAACGTATGCGTACATCTTTAATACGATAACCTAAACCTAAAATGTATTCGTTGCCTTTAACTTCTGTTAATAAATTGCTATCTAAACTCAAGGATAAAAGCCTGTCTTTTCTAACTTCTGCTAAAATTTTCATAGAATTTTTCATTTCCAAATCTATGCGTATTAGCGGACTAAACGTTTCTGTTAGATTGATGTTATTAAAAAGACGTTCGTTTTTAAAGTTGCCCGATTGGTCTACAGCCTCACTATTTGCTGGATCGTTTGCTGGTAAATCGAAATTAGCTTCAGAAAAATCTAAATTTGTTTGAAACTGGTTAACATTGTAAGTGGAACGGTAGCCGTGTGTTACAGAGAAACGTCTAAAACGCTTTTTAAACCATTTAAACTTCATAAAACCTGAGTATTTTAAGTCCCAGTTTGGTATAGGTACATCTCTAAATGTTTCTAAACTTACTTTTTCTGGATCTTGGCCTGAATAGGCAGACAGGAATGCTGGCAGTAATACTGCTTGATTGTTTTTACCAAAACCTAATGGAAACCCATCTGCATCTGTATTGTTAACATCGGCACCTCTAGAGGCTGCAAGACGTCGTGCTATAGTAAGACGGTTGGCTCTAAAATCGTTAAACGCTGCTGATGTGTTTTCGTTGCTTTGACTAAATGCTGTTTTTATTAGCACTGTTGAAATGCTAAAGTTCCCGAACGTGTTAGAGGCTAAAGGTATAAACTGATTGTCGTTGTTAATATCTACACGAAAGTTTTCTGAAAAGCTTTCTAATACATTTCTATTGGCCGTAATATCTATTTTTAAATCTCTAACAGGCTCTAAACTTGCAGAAACATCCAATTGTTCGCTATGGGTTTGGGTAAATTGTTCGTTAAATTCTTGGAATGTGGTTAACCAACCTCTACGTGCGGCTTCGAACCTAATGTCTCTCTGGCTACCAAAGGTAAATCCTGCCGATGGTTTTAGCGTACCAATAAACCCTGGGGTTCTGGTGTATCCAGGCAGTAATGTACCATTATTTTCGGAATAGTTAACTTGTATGCGCTTTACAGAAGTTAGCAAACCAACACCTGCATTGTAAAGCTTTATTGCCGATTTACTTTGGGTTTTAGTTTTGGTTTTCTTTTTCTTATTTTCTGGTGCTGCTTCAGTAGTAGTAGTTCCAGGTGTTGTTCGTGTTCGTGTTCTTACTCTTCTTATTGGTTTTTTCTTTAATCCTATGTAATTGTAAAAACGTCTCATATCTAAACTTGTATTTAGGTTATGAGTGTTAGAGTTTTGCACTGTATTGTTTGGCGAACCTATACCGCCATCTTCAATAGACCTTTCGAAAAAGTCTGATCCTTTTTGCCATTGAAAGTCTCCACTGTACTGATAGGTGGCATTAATAAAACTAAGCGTTGGTATTTTATTGAAAGGGACTTGATAGTTTAAGCCAAAACTTTGGGTTTGCCTGTTTGGATCTCCAACGTCTAAAAACCCATCCCATACATTTAAAGTTGGATCTTGTTCTGCCGCTATTAAATCGTCGTCGATAAAGTAATTTCTAACAATATTATTATTTGCTGCTGTAAAATTAAGTTGCAGCGCATCGCTAAAATTGTAATTTATGGTGTATTGAAAATCGAACGTGTAATTTCTTCTAAATAATTCCTCAATACCAATATTATCGCCTGTTAAATCTACTTCTCTAAATTTTTGACGGTTAAACTGCCTGTTTATATCACTATTTACAGCAATACTAGTTGGTAAAAGGTTTAAGTTAAAATCTTTTATGGCTTTCCAATATTTACCTGTAAACAGAGAGTCGTTCTTTTTAAATGGCTCTATTTTTATAGGGTTGAAATTGAAAGCATAGTTGGCACCTGTTCTAATAGTTTGGTCTGTGGAACTCTCTATTTCGAAATCGCGATGCTCTACTTTATTGTACGAGTGGTTTAGCGTTAAATTTTCCACATCGTAAAAGCGTGGTTTTTTATCTCCTGTTCTGTTTTTACGTACGCCTATAAAGTTAATGCTTTGGCGCTTTGTGTAGTCTTCCGATTGTTCTCTTATGCGGTCTTCTTCTTCTTGAGACGTGGCTGCATCTAACCTGCTATCTAAAGTTAAATCTTTAAATTGCTGATCGTATTTTGGTGTAATTAACTCTTCACTTTGTGCATAGTTAAAAGGTAATTGTATGCCCCATTTTTTTGGAAGCAATTGCCCTATATTTACGTTCGTTACCACATCGTATTGCTGTACATCTTCTAAAGCGCGTTCGCTTGGCCCTTGTTCTAATGTTCCAAATCCAGAAGTACTTTTCCTTCCTGTAGCGCTTATGCTTGCAAAATCTGCCAAATTGGTATCTACACTTAGTACCGCTGCCCAGCCTCCTTCATTATCTAATCCAGATAGGCGTAACTCGTTAAACCATACTTGTGCACATGCGCTTCTTCCTGTTGCATTTTTTATACCAACCATTATGTTACGTATGTCTCCAAAGTTTGGATTTCCTTTTATAGCAACCCGCTGTCTTCCTATTTCGTAGCCTGTAAATTCGTTTTCAACAGCTACAACGCCGCCATTAACAACATCGAAAAAGTTGGCTTCTCCACTACTTAAAGTTCCGTTGGAAATGCTTAAGGCTTTTATTTGCTCTAAAATTTCTAAAGATAAATTTATCTCGTTTTCTTCTGGCCAAAGTGCTTCTCTATTTAACGTGCCAGAAAGCGACTTTACTAAAGGTACTTCTATCTGGTAGTAATTGTCGTTTAAATCGTTACCTATACGAAGAAACCCTACGAGTTCTCTAGAGTTTGAGTTATCGAACCCAGTATCTTGATCTTCGGCATGCAAAAACATTCTTAAACGTTCGTACTGGCGCATGTCCAGATTTATATTTTTAAATACTGCCCTGGAATCTTCTGCCTCTAAATTACATACATTTAAAAGTAAAGACTGTTCTTCTTGATCTATTACGGTATTGTTATTAAATAACTGTTCGGGTTCTATACCTGGTGGGGTTGCGTAAGAGCCACTGTTCTGTATGGTTCCAATAACACCTACAGAAAAAGGTGTAGCAATGTTGTCTGGCGGTGTATTGTCTGCTCTTAAGGATTGTGTAAATCGTCTCCAATCACTTCTAATAAGATCTAATGTACCAAAACGGAATACTGTTGGTTCTCTAAAGTCTTTTAAAAACATTCTAACAAACCTTGCGGAACGCAAATCGGTAATACCGCCTATTGGCGTACCTCTAGATACTGGAATTCTAAATAAAAACCATCTCGGGTTTGGATTTTGTGCACCTACAGCGTTTGATGTTGTTAACCCGTTACCTAGCACACGTTCTTGATCGTCTCTAAAATCGACAATAAAAGGGTTGGTATCTACATTTAAATCTCCAGGTGTAATATCGATTTCGTACTGAAAGTAACTATCAATCGTATTCATGGTGTTATCACGGTTGATGTCCTCTGCATCTGGAGCAGGGTTAGCGGCACGTTGTGTATCGCTAAATGTATCTGGCGTGTTTCCTTCTACACCGTTAAACTGTCTGTAACGCTCGAATATGTCTCCTTCTGCGTCTAAGAAAAAGCGGTAGTTATCATTGGCAGGGTCGTCTAAATTGCTAAATGCTGCAAAACTCTCATTAATTCGAGCAATTCTTGCTTGTTCCTCGGGGTCGTTACTGGTAGATGTTAGTCTCACATTTCTTTCTGCTTCATCAGAATAACCATCGTACCCAACGTCTTGGTTTGTTCGCTCTTGGCCTGTAGTATCAAACGCATAAACCAAAGACTGATTTAATGGTATTACAGCACCCCAATCTGTTGGTGGTAATAGCCCTATATTTCCGTCTTCTGGCAAACCATTTTCGTATTGTTTACGCCCATCTTTTAAAATATCTTCTGAAATATTACCGATATTAAAAACCAATGTTCCGCCTTGATTGGTATTAGTCTCTTGGAAAGGATCTTGCAACCAGAATTCTATAAACTCTACATTGGCTTGTTCTAAATCTGTAGTTGTAAGTTGTCTTGTTATACCTGCCCAGCGTTGTTCTGGCCTAATTGTTACGTTAGGATCTACAATATCTGGATTTAGGTTGTAAGGCCCTCTTTCCTCTGGAAAATAGGCTAAATCTAAAGTGTTTAACACTGTGTTTTGCCCTGCAACTATGTCTTGCGATGGAAACAACTCGTTTATAAATACGCGACTTGTGTATAGACTCGATAAATCTTCGTCTGTAACACCATTTGGTCGTCTGTTGCTGTAAAAAATAGGGTCTATGGTATACCAGTTTAGCATGGCTCTACCATATCCATTTTGTATCCCTAAGTTGTCGTCTCCTGGCACATTATTATCTAACTCTAATGGTCTACTCGATAGGAACCATGACAGTTGAGAGCTAAGATCTATGGCATTTTGCGTACCTTCAAAATCGTCTATATACGATGTTGCTTCGCCGTTTAAATCTGTTCCGTTTGGTGCGCCTGGTGCTAAAAATGCAAATTCACCTCTTAAAGACAGGTTCGAGGGGGCATCGGTATCTATATTAGGGAGCTTGTTTACCAATCGGGTTAATAGAGGTACTTCGGACGAGAAGTTTCCATTTAAACCAAAGATTGTATTATTTGTTGGCTCTGTACCAAAATTTGCTTTTTGTGTTATGGGGCGTTCGTTAAGGTTTAATAACGTTCCTCCTATTACAAAATTATCGTTAAACTTGTGCTCTATATTTAAGCCTGTAAAACGACGTGTTTGTTGCCCAAATACTGCGTTATTTTCTGTAGAAACTTGAATTGGTGTGTTCGAGGCTTTTAAAGCTTCGTCTAGAATTTGAACGCGTCCTAGCTGGTAATTTACGGTGTAATCTATACCTTCTACAAGTACTCTACCACCTGCTGTTACTCTTACAGATCCTCTAGGTACGTTAAATGCACCTATTGGTATGCCACTATCGCCTCCACTGGATTTGTAACGCCCTCTAATCCTAAATTTATTTTTTTCAGCTTCTTCTAAAGCTGCGATTTTTGTACTTTGATACATTAAATCGTAAACGTATAATTCCTGATTTGGGTTGGTAAAAATATCGGCTTCGTAATCTGCGGCATTGTTATTAGGGTTGCCATCGTTATCTAAAATATCGAATAAGTACCTTCCAAAAGGTTCTACCTTGGTAAATACAATTTTTCCATTTTGCGGTAGTACAGTAATACCTGGTACAAAGTCGAAAAAACCGTCTCCTCTAGGTTGTGGATCTCCATTAAAGTTTAACCTATCTGAGTTGAATAGGCGCAACAAAGTTGTTTCCTCTAAAGCTGTATCATCACTAGTGTTTCCAGGGGTTTGGTTATCGAAAACGGGAAATGTAGATCCTTCTACTGGTGTAATAAAGTTTAACGGTGTGGCTTCGTTATAAAATATATTTAATGTAAAATCCTCTTGACTTAAATTAAAAGCACCTGTATCGTAGATGTTTTTCATCATTAAATCCCAAATAGGCTGTTGTACATTTGTTACACTACTTTTAAGCATTTTAAGTACCAATGCATTATTGGTTACTTGAGTTACTTGCCCTTGGTCGTTGGTGTTTACATCGTTAGGGTTTACACCATCGTTAGCAAATTCTCCTACTTGAAATACGTTTCCACCTTGAGTGTATTGATAGGCTACAGCTAAAATTTCGTCGGCATTTAAACGTTGGTTTAACGATATATACCCTAACTCTCCATTTAACGAGAATTCTTGACCTTCTGTAAGTTGTCTTGCGTTTTCTAAAATACCGTAATCTGAACCTTCGCGTACTGGTAAGCCACTAAATCCTCTCGTTACTGTTGCTATATCTCTAATGGCTGGTGTTAATTGGGAACCGCTTCCTATGGTTGTAGGATCGAAATCGTTGTTACCGTTATCTGGAAACGGCGTTGGGTTGTTTATAAAGCCTGCAGGTATCGGGTTTAAAAAAATACTATTGGGAGCAGACTCTCCTAAATCTTGTAAGGCAACTACGTTACGTACATCTTCTGTTCTATTGGCTCTATTGGTTATGTATACTTCTATACGGGTTATTTGCAAACCTCTGTTGTTAATAAAAGGATAGTTTCTTAAAGACTCATCATAAGTTTCTCTAAAATATTGTCCTAAAAAAAAGTGCCTGTTTTCATCGTAATCTCTTATAAAAAAATCGAACTCTTCTAAGGTACCTCCGCCTTGGGCTATTACTGTATTGCCTTGAGACTGTTGTTCTGCAAATACACCTGTTATTGTAGTACGTCCAAATTGTAATTGTGCTTTAACCCCAAATAAACTTTGTGCTCCAGTAATTAAAGAACTGTTTAATGGCAGGTTAACGTTACCTACTTCTATCTTTCTAATAATATCATCTTCTGTAGGTGTGTATTCTAATTTTACAATTTGTTGAAAATCGAATGTGGCCTGCGTATCGTAATTGGCATTTACTTGCAGTCGTGTTCCTACTTTACCTAATAAACTTAGGCTGATACGCTGATCGAAATCGAATGTAAAATTGCTTCGGTTTCTTGGAGAAAAAGAGGGATTATCTTGCCTTGAAAATAAGACGCCTAAATCCATCTCTACAGATCCTTGGGGAATAACTTCTATCGTGTTGCCCCCAAAAATAGTTTCGAAAAAATTAGAATTTACATAAAACTCTGGTAATAAATTTTTACGTTGTTCTTCAGCGCCTTCTTTTTTACCATCGAAAGCATCTATTTTTTCTTTATAATAATTTTTTAAATTTTCTTTTGCGACCAGCGTTTTGTATTCTTCTGGTGTTAAAATTATTGGGTAGTTAATATTAAAGCTACCTATTTTTTCTGTGTAAATGTAACGGTCTGTAAGCGCATCGTAAACATAAGCTGCTTCTATACTGTTAGGGCGAACCGTTTTAATGGTTCCTAAACTAAATCCTGTTTTTGTTGAATCTTGCACTGGTTGCTGAGACCATACACATGCCGATAAAAGTAAGGTAACAACTACTGCAATATACTTTTTAGTTGTTTTGTAACAGCTATACGTCGTAATACTCAAAATAGTCTATAAGTTTTTTAAAGCTTGTTTTATGATTATCTCTACGCTAGCATCTGGTTGCGACATGATAACTTTGTCTACAACACGTTCTGCTTGTTTTTTAGCGAAGCCGAGAACTTCTAAAGCAGATAACGCTTCATTCTTATTCGTATTGTCTTTAGCTACCGAAACTTCGTCAATATCATAAATCTTTAAGATTTTATCCTTTAAATCGATGATAACGCGTTGCGCTGTTTTAGCGCCAATTCCTTTAATGGATTGTATTAAAGCTACATCTCCAGAGGCAATACCTTCGCGGACTTGCTTTGGCGATAAAGAAGATAACATGGTTCTTGCTATACTGGCACCTATACCACTTACGGAAATGAGTAACCTAAAAATTTCGCGTTCGGCTAACGAAGAAAACCCAAAGAGCGTATGCGCATCTTCTTTAATTTGAAGGTGCGTGTATAGTTTTAACTGCTCTTTATCTGGTATTTGAGAATAGGTGTGTAACGATATGTGTAATAAATAACCAATGCCGTTACAATCTATAACGACATCGGTTGGATTCTTTTCAATAAGTCTCCCTTGTATATGTGTAATCATTTAAGTCCCTCTTAGCCTGCCAAATGTAATAAATTTATTTACGTTTTAAGGTTAAGAAATCTCTTTTTCTAATTCCCACTTTCCTTTATGTTGCACATCTATTACGGCAATAGCAGTCATATTTACAATTTCGTCTACACTTGCATCGAGTTGTAGTATATGTACTGGCTTGCGCATTCCCATCATAATAGGCCCTATAGAATCGGCTTCGTTAAGTTCTTTTAACAGTTTATAGGTTATGTTTGCAGAATCTAAATTTGGAAAAATAAGGCTATTTACCTTGCGCCCTGCTAATTTAGAAAACGGGAATTTGTCTTGTAACATCGTATCGTTTAAGGCAAAATCGGTTTGCAATTCTCCGTCTACAACCAAATCGGGATAATTGCGATGTAACAGTGCAACTGCGTCTCTTACTTTCGAGGCTTTTTCGTTTGATGATGACCCAAAGTTAGAATAAGAAATCATGGCCATTGTAGGTTCGAAACCAAAGGTTTTAATCACTTTAGAAGTCATCACTGCAATTTTAGCTAAATCTTTAGCTGTAGGGTCTATATTTATAGAGGTATCACTTAAAAACATGGGGCCTCTCTTAGTCATCATAACATTGGTTGTTGCAATACGAGTAGCGCCTTTTGCCATACCAATAGTTTCTAACATAGGTTTTAAAACGGTTGGGTAACTTCTGGAATATCCAGAAATTAAAGCATCTGCATGGCCTTGATTTACCATCATGGCAGCAAAATAGTTACGTTCGCGCATTAAACGCTGTGCTGAATAATAGGTAACGCCTCTGCGTTTTCTTTGCTCCCAATACACCTTAGCGTATTCGTCTTTACGTGCGTTTTCTTCTTCTGTTTTAGGGTCTATTATAGTAACATCGGCATGAAAATCAATCTCTGCCATTAGTGCTTCTATAGTCTCTTTTTTACCTAGTAAAATTGGTATTGCAATGCCTTCTTCGTAAGCAATTTGCGCCGCTTTTAGCACGGTTAGTTGATCGCCTTCTGCATAGACTACACGTTTAGGATCTAGCTTTGCGCGGTTTAATAATAATCGCACTAGCTTATTATCGGACCCAAGACGTTCTCTTAAGGTCTCTTTGTATTTTTCCCAATCGGTAATAGGTTCCTTAGCAACACCACTGTCCATGGCTGCTTTTGCTACTGCTGGCGGTATCTCTGCTATTAATCTAGGGTCGAATGGTTTTGGTATAATGTAATTCCTTCCAAAAGCCAAGCGTGTTTGCCCGTAAGCTACGTTAACCTGTTCTGGAACAGGTTCTTTAGCTAATGCAGCTAATGCTTTAACCGCTGCCATTTTCATTTCCTCATTAATTACAGACGACCGTACATCTAAGGCCCCTCTAAAGATGAATGGAAAGCCTAACACATTATTCACCTGGTTAGGATGGTCGCTACGTCCTGTTGCCATGATAATATCGTCTCTTGTATCTACGGCCAACTGGTATTTAATCTCTGGATTAGGATTTGCCATTGCAAACACAATAGGATCTTTAGCCATAAGTTTTAACATCTCTGGCGTTACAATATCTGCCATAGATAGGCCTATAAACACATCGGCATCTTTCATGGCTTCCTCCAGTGTGTCAATTTTTCTGTGTGTTGCAAACTCCGCTTTTTGCGAAGTAAGGTTGTCTCTATCGTCGCGAATAACCCCTTTACTGTCTAACATTACCATGTTTTTACGTTGCGCACCACAGGATTGGTACAAACGTGAACATGAAATTGCTGCTGCTCCAGCACCACTAATTACAATATTGGCATCTGCTATAGCTTTGCCTGTTAATTCTAATGCATTTATTAAAGCCGCAGCAGATATTATGGCTGTACCATGCTGGTCGTCGTGCATTACAGGAATATCTAACTCTTCTTTTAAGCGCCTTTCTATCTCGAATGCTTCGGGTGCTTTAATATCTTCTAAGTTAATACCTCCAAAAGTTGGCGCAATATTTTTTACGGTTTCTATAAACTCGTCGACATTCTCTGTATCTACTTCAATATCGAACACATCGATATCTGCAAAAATTTTAAACAGTAAACCTTTACCTTCCATTACGGGTTTAGAGGCGTCTGGCCCTATATTTCCTAGTCCTAAAACGGCTGTACCGTTTGATATTACGGCAACCAAGTTTCCTTTGGCTGTGTAACGGTAGGCATTGTCTTTGTCTTTTTCTATTTCTAAACAAGGTGCGGCTACTCCTGGCGAGTAGGCTAAAGATAAATCTCTTTGGCTTGCGTATTTTTTTGTGGGTACTATTTCTATTTTACCAGGTTTTGGTTTTGCGTGGTAAATAAGTGCTTCTCTGCGTTTGCTTTCTTCGCTCATAATAAGCTTGTATTTTTTTCCTTTTGGAGGAACGTTTTTTAGTCATTTTTACGTAGTACAGCTGTAAAATACTACTGCTGTTACTACCTCCAAATATAATAATACTAGCTATGGAAACACCTAATCTTTTAAAAAATTGATATTTCTTTTTAATCCCTTAAATTTAGTGCGCTTTACGGCCGATTTTTTAAACACAGCACTAAAGGTGTCTTGGGTAATTTCTTCCCAATCGGCTTTAGTCATCTCCAAAAGTTCTGGGTGTGGATTAAATAATGGTTCGTTGTGTGGTTTGGAAAAACGGTTCCAGGGGCAAACGTCTTGGCAAACATCGCAGCCAAACATCCAATCGTCAAACTTACCTTTAAATTGCGATGGTATATTTTCTTTTAGCTCTATGGTAAAATAGGAAATGCATTTGCTCCCATCGACTACGTGGGGCGTTATGGCTTGTGTTGGGCAGGCATCTATGCAAGCGGTACAACTGCCACAATGGTCTGTAACGGCCGTATCGTAAACCAATTCTAAATCGATGATAAGCTCGGCTATAAAATAGAACGAACCTACTTTCTGGGTTAATAAATTACTGTGTTTCCCTATCCACCCCAAACCTGATTTTGCGGCCCATGCTTTGTCTAACACTGGTGCCGAATCTACAAAAGCGCGTCCGCCTACTTCTCCTATTTCATCTTGTATAAAATGCAACAGTGCTTTGAGTTTATCTTTTATTACAAAGTGGTAATCGGTGCCGTAAGCGTATTTTGAAAGTTTAAAGGTACTTTCTGTTTGCGTTTGTTCTGGGTAATAGTTTAATAATAGCGATACTACACTTTTAGAATCGTCTACCAGTTTTCTAGGGTCTAAGCGCTTGTCGAAATGGTTTTCCATATAACGCATTTCGCCGTGCATGTTTTTATTTAACCAGGTTTCTAACCTTGGTGCTTCTGCTTCTAAAAAGTCGGCTTTGCTAACACCACAAGACAAAAAACCGAGACGTTTGGCTTCTTCTTTTATTTTCTCGGTATATTTAGCTTTATTATCTATCACCTTTTTTCAAACCTTAGCATGGCATTTTTAGGTCGCAATGTAATTAATGGTACAATTTCAATGGTCTCAAAATGCGGGTGGATTTTATAGGTTTTCACTAATTCTTGAAGGGCTATAATCATCTCAAACATTGCAAAATTGTTTCCTATACATTTTCTTGGTCCTGCACCAAAGGGGAAGTATTGGGATGAAAATTTGCGACTGCCATCCTTAAAACGTTCGGGTAAAAATGTTTCTGGAGTGCTCCATAAATTAGGATGCCTGTGCATTTCGTAAACAGAAAAGAGCAGATTGGTATTGGGCTTAAAGTGCATGCCGTTAAAAGCATCTTCTTCTATACTTTCGCGATCTATAAAATATGCGGGGGGATAAAGCCGCATAGATTCTTCAATTACAGCTTGACATATTTTAGAGTTTGCAAGTTGCGTCATAATGTCGTCTGTCTCTTTTTGAACACTTCTAATTTCTTCAAAAATTTTATGCTGCCACTCTGGGTGTTTTGCTAATAATTGACAGGTAAACGTTAAAGCATTTGCCGTAGTTTCGTGGCCTGCTGTAAATAGAATTAAGATTTCGTCGATAAGTTGTGCTTCTGCCATAGCGCTTCCATCATCATACTTGGCGTCTAACAGCATGTCTAGTAAATCGTTTGCGCGATTGCCCGAATTTCTCCTTTCGTTTACAATGGTTTTTAATATGGTTCTGGCTTCTGCCGTTAAATCTGTATGTTTTTTTATTTGCCTACTGGCTACAAACCACCAACCAAGATAGGGTTGTCTCAATTCTTTAACCACCATGCGTTGCGCTGCTTCGGTAATGTATTGCAGGCGCTCTATGTCCTTTTGGTTGACTTCGCTACTAAACAATGATTTTACAACTGTTTGAAATGCTAAATCGTTAAACACAGGAAGCCCATCTGTAACAGCATCTGGTTGTAGTTTTGCGTATTCTAATTGTACAGCTTCTTTAATAGCGCCTAGGAGGTTTTGCAGTTGTTTTTTATGAAATGCAGGCTGTATTAAGCGTCTTTGAGTACGCCAAAGATCGCCTTCTGCAGTTAAAAGCCCCTTTCCTATATATTTTGCTAAATCCTTGGTTTGAATTTTAGATTTCCTGTAGTTCTTCTGGTTTTTCTGTAACACGTATTCCATAAGATCGGCATCTCTGGAGAATAATACGCTTGTATTTAGCCCTATTTGTAACCGAAACGTATCTCCTAGTTTTCTAAAGTTTTCTAGGTGAAATGGTAGAGGGTTTTGTAAAATTTCTAAAGAATGTTTTAGAAATCGTTTTAAGGGTACAACGGGTATGTTTTTTTCTTGCGGCATCACTAATTTCTTTTGAATTTATTGGAAATCCATTAAAACAAACCGCCTTGAACACTTCCTCTAATTTTCCCCAAGTGTTTATACGCTTCCTCTGTTACTTCTCGACCTCTTGGTGTACGCATAATAAAGCCTTGTTGTATTAAAAAAGGCTCATATACTTCCTCTATGGTTTCAGGGCTTTCACTTACTGCTGTAGCTATGGTAGTTAGACCTACAGGCCCTCCTTTAAATTTATCGATAATGGTTGCTAGAATCTTGTTGTCCATTTCATCGAGTCCGTGCGCATCTACATTTAATGCTTCTAAAGCAAATTTGGCTATTGCAATGTCTATACTGCCGTTGCCTTTTATTTGTGCAAAATCTCTAACACGACGTAATAATGCATTGGCTATTCTTGGTGTGCCTCTACTACGTCCTGCTATTTCTATAGCGGCTTCCATAGTAATGGGCATGTTTAAGATGGCTGCACTTCGTTGTACTATGGTTGTTAATAGATCTGTTTTATAATACTGTAGTCTGCTTTGAATGCCAAATCGCGCACGCATTGGTGCTGTTAGCAAGCCTGAGCGTGTTGTCGCGCCTACCAATGTAAACGGACTTAAATTAATTTGTACGGTACGTGCATTGGGCCCTGTTTCGATCATAATATCTATTTTATAATCTTCCATGGCCGAATACAGGTATTCTTCTACAATGGGGCTTAAACGGTGTATTTCGTCTATAAACAACACATCACGTTCGTCGAGATTGGTTAATAACCCTGCCAAGTCTCCGGGTTTATCCAGTACGGGACCAGAAGTAATTTTAATCCCTACACCCAACTCGTTGGCTAAAATATTAGCTAAGGTTGTTTTTCCCAAACCTGGAGGGCCATGAAACAAGGTATGATCTAAGGCTTCGCTTCTTAAATTTGCAGCCTGCACAAAAATTTGAAGGTTCTCTAATACTTGATCTTGACCTGTAAAATCGTTAAATGCTAAAGGCCTTAATTGCTTTTCGACATCTATCTCTTCTGGGGAAAAATTAGCATTAGTGGGGTCTAGATTTTCGTTCATATAGGTGTACCTTAAAATCACAATGGTGCATAGCACGCACTTTACAAAGATAACAAAAAAAGAGGCTATGCTATTTATAAGTAACAGGCAGTGTTAGGTCTTAAAAACAGAAAACCCCACTTTTAACAGTGGGGTCTTATACTATATTTAATTTATAGTTTTAATGTTGTAATTCTTCTTCGCCGTCTTTAAGAGGTACATCTTGAGGTACAAAATCTACGTCGTGACCTGGTTTGCTATAATCGTAAGCCCATCTGTGTACTTCTGGAATAGCTCCTGGCCAGTTACCGTGAATATGCTCTACTGGTGTTGTCCATTCTAAAGTTGTAGATCTCCAAGGGTTTTTTGGTGCTTTTTTACCAAAGAATATACTTCCAAAGAAATTGTATAAGTATAGCAACTGGAATACACCACCTACTAAAGCAAATATTGTAATTACTACATTTACATTTGTAATATCGTCGAATAACGGAAAGTTAGAGTTTGTATAATAACGTCTAGGTAAGCCTGCCATACCTATAAAGTGCATTGGAAAAAATACACCGTAGGCACAAATCGCAGTAATCCAGAAATGGATATAACCTAGATTTTTATTTATCATTTTACCAAACATTTTAGGATACCAATGGTAAATTCCTGCGAACATACCGTAAAGTGCAGATATACCCATTACTAAATGGAAGTGTGCTACAACGAAATAAGTATCGTGCACATTGATATCTAAGGCACTATCTCCTAATATAATTCCTGTTAAACCTCCTGTAATAAATGTTGAAACAAATCCTATAGAGAATAGCATTGCGGGATTCATTTGCACGTTACCTTTCCATATGGTCGTTATCCAGTTAAAGGCTTTAACGGCAGAGGGTATAGCTATTAATAGGGTTGTAAATGTAAATACAGAACCTAAGAAAGGATTCATACCTGAAATAAACATGTGGTGTCCCCATACAATAGTTGATAAAAACGCAATTGCAAGTATGGATGCAATCATTGCTCTGTATCCAAATATTGGTTTTCTAGAATTTGCAGCCAATACTTCGGATACGATACCCATTGCTGGTAAAATAATGATATATACTTCTGGATGCCCTAAGAACCAAAACAGGTGCTCGAATAATACTGGAGAACCACCTTGGTAATGCAACACTTCGCCTTGGATAAAAATATCTGACAGGAAAAATGAAGTTCCAAAACTTCTGTCCATGATTAATAACAATGCAGCCGATAGTAATACTGGGAAAGAAATAACACCTATAATTGCTGTTACAAAAAATGCCCAGATTGTTAATGGCAATCTCGTCATCGTCATCCCTTTTGTTCTTAGGTTTAATACCGTTACAATGTAATTTAACGATCCTAATAAAGAAGAGGCTATAAATATGGCCATAGATACGAGCCATAACGTCATTCCTAGACCAGAACCACCTTGTGCCATAGGTAGGGCACTTAATGGAGGATATATGGTCCAACCTGCTGCAGCTGGTCCAGCTTCAACAAATAGAGAAATTACCATGATAACACTTGATAGGAAAAACAACCAGTAAGATACCATGTTTAAGAATCCTGAAGCCATATCTCTTGCTCCAATTTGTAACGGAATAAGTAGGTTACTAAATGTACCACTTAGTCCTGCTGTTAGTACAAAGAATACCATTATAGTACCGTGAATTGTAACTAAGGCTAAATAAATATCGGCATCCATTACTCCATCTGGCGCCCATTTGCCTAGTAGTGCTTCGAAAAGTACATTGGGCTCTTCTGGCCATGCCAATTGTATACGGAATATCAAAGACATTAATATACCAATAACTCCCATAATGGTACCTGTTATAAGGTATTGTTTGGCAATCATCTTATGGTCTTGACTAAATATATATTTAGTTACAAACGTTTCTTTATGGTGATGTCCGTGATCGTCGTGAGCGTGTGTATCTGCGTGTGCTGACATAATCCTATATCGGTTTTCTTTTATTGTTTAATTAAAGAGTTCTTAAATTCCTTCTGTTCTTTTATCCAAGCGTTGTATTCTTCTTGAGTTTCTACAACGATTTTCATTTGCATGTTGTAATGCGACTTACCGCATATTTTATTACATAGTAATAAGTAATCGAACTCATAAGGCTCTAAAGCTTCTTCTCCGTTAGCAACGAGATCTTTGCTTTTAGTTATCCTAATGTTGTTAATGTTTTTTATTTTTTCCTGCATCTGTGGCGTTTCCCTCATTTCGGCAGTAGTCTTAACTGGCGTAAAACCAAACTGAGTAATCATACCTGGCACACAGTTCATTTGTGCTCTAAAATGCGGCATATATGCAGAGTGTAGTACATCCTGAGAACGCATTTTAAATAATACAGGCTTGCCTACTGGCAGGTGTAATTCTGTAGTAATGATATCATCTTGTGCATTAGGGTCTGCCTCGTCTAAACCTAGAATGTTTGCACGGTCTATATCAATCAATCTTACGTTAGCTTTACCTAAGGTATTATCGGCTCCTGCATATCTGGCTTTCCAGTTGAATTGTTGTGCATATAGCTCTACTACTAAAGGATCGTCATTTTCGTCTACACCCATAATAGTAATCCATGTGTTTAGACCGTAAATAATTAAGCCTGCTAATACGATTACTGGGATGATAGTCCAGATAAACTCTAACTTATTGTTGTCGGCAAAGAATAAGGCTTTCTTTCCTTTCTCTCCTTTGTATTTAAAGGCATAGTAGTGTAATAAAAATTGTGTGATGGTTTGTGTAAAGAAAATTACAACCAAAGACATTATCATTAAGTTATCGACGTCTGATCCATGCGCCGAAGCTGCATTAGATAGTAGTGGCAAATCGCCCCACTTTACCATCGATACTATGGTAATAATGTAAATGAACGCTAAGAAGCCCATCATTAAATAACCATTGATAGTATTATCCTTGTCTGTGGCAACATCACTATTTTCAACTTTAGCCTGTGCTAAATCGAAAATCTTAACCATTTGCCAAATGGCTATTGAAATAAATACTAAAACTATAATTGTTAATAAAGCAGTCATTGTTATCGGTCGTCTTTATTTATAACTTAATTAATAATGAAAATCTTCACTTTCCTTCATTAAAGGATAGCGTTTTGCTAATAGGGGTGCCTTAGATAGTGCGGTAAACACTACGAAAATAAATAACCCTGCAAATAATAATATAGAACCTATTTCTGGGATTCCAATAAACCATCTGTCTCCAACAGTTGCAGGCATTATCATATTAAAAATATCAATGTAGTGCCCAAATAAGATTACAATACCCGTCATTACAACAAACCAAGGCATGCGTTTGTAATCTGCATTCATTAACATTAATAATGGAAATATAAAGTTTAAAGCCACCATACCTAAAAATGGTAATTTATAATCGTTAAATCTAGAAACGAAATAGGTTACTTCTTCTGGTATGTTAGAGTACCAAATTAACATGAACTGAGAGAACCATAAGTACGTCCAGAATATGCTAATGGCGAACATAAATTTAGCAACGTCGTGTAAGTGGTTTGCATTAACAAACTCTAAGTAACCTTTAGATTTTAAATAAATCGTGATTAGGGCTATAGCGGTAATACCACTTACAAACATACTTGCAAATACATACCAACCAAATAATGTCGAGAACCAGTGTGGATCTACACTCATTATCCAATCCCAAGACATCATAGATTCACTGTAGATAAAAAATACTAAGAATGCTGCTGCTATTCTAAATGATTTTTTAAAGTTTTTATTATCGTCTGCTTCGTCTTGAGCAATAGAAAATTTGCGAGAAAAATGTCTGTACGTTACCCAACCTGCTATAAATATAATCCCTCTAATGGCAAAGCCTGTTAAATTTAACCATCCTGATTTTCCTTGTATAAGCTTATCGTGTGCTACAACTTCTGGATCCATCCAAATGAATAAATTGTAGTGTCCTATGGTGCCAGATGCAATTGCAATTAATAAAACAATTATAGCTCCAGGTAATAAGTAAGCTGTTATGCCTTCCATAACTCTAAATAGTACTGGAGACCATCCTGCTTGAGAGGCTATTTGTATGGCATAAAATGCTAGAACGCCCAATGCTATCATCATAAAGAAAAACGCTGCTACGTATAATGCAGACCATGGTCTGTTTGCAATTTGATGTTGTACATGCTCCACATGCTTTTTGTGTGCATCTTCGTGCCCGTGTGCAGCATCGTGACCATGAGAATCGCCATGAGCTTGCGCTGCTTGCCCGTGATTATCATGAGCTTTAGTTTCTCCATGACTCATAGCTTCGCCATGACCTCCACCATGATGTGCTTCTTCCGCTAATAGGTGTTCTACCTGTTCAAAAGATTTATGAGACGTCATAAAACCATATCCTACTCCTATTACACCTAGTATAATTAAAAGGATAGAAAATGTCTTTAGTTTACTTGAAAATGTATACATATCTAATACTCTTGTCTTCTTACTTTTCTAAATCTGATTTTAATTTTAGAACAAACGCCACTACTTGCCAACGCTCCTCCTCATTCAATTGGTTCGCATAGCTACCCATAGAATTTTTTCCGTAGTATATAGTGTGGTAAATACTACCTTCGTTTATAGCTCTTCCAGAATCGTCGTAACTAGGAACACCTAAAATTTTCTCACGTTGTACTAATTTGCCTTTACCGTTACCTTTTACACCGTGGCAAATGGCACAATAAATAGCGTATAATTTGTTACCTTTTTCGTAATCAACTTGTGTTGAATCTAAAGGACTTTTTAGTGTAGCCTTTGCAAGGTTGTACCCTTCGGTTCCGTTTTCTATATCAAATGGTATATGGCCTCTTGGTACAGAACCTGATGCTGGAGTTCTTGCCTCCATACCGTTATCGAATAAGGCATTTTCACCGTAAGCTTCGTATCCTACAGATTCGTACATATTAGGCATGTACTGATAGTTTGGCGCAGAATCCTTTTTACAAGATAATGCAACACTTACTATTGCTATTGCTAAAATTTTAATTAAGCTCTTCATTTGTCAGTATCTATTGTCCTTTTTTGTCAAATGTAATTTGCAACGCTGTCTTTTGGTACTTGCGTTGAATTCATAAAACTATATTAATGCGCTTCTTTATCAACTATGTTTATCTCAACGGCTCCAGTTTCTGCTAAAAGACTTGATAATTCTTTAACATCTCCATGGATTGGAATTTCCATTAAAAAATGGTCGTCTGTTGTTCTTGGATCTGGGTTTTCAGCTTCTTTAAATGGCCACATTCTACTTCTTAAGTAAAATGTAATTACCATTAAGTGTGCCGCAAAAAACACTGTAAGTTCGAACATTATTGGTACAAAAGCTGGCATATTTTCTATGTAGCTAAAGCTTGGTTTCCCTCCAATATCTTGTGGCCAGTCTTCAATCATGATAAAATTCATCATCGTGATGGCTACAGTTAAACCTACAAGACCATACAAAAATGCTGTTATTGCAATTCTAGTTGGTGCCAATCCCATAGCTTTGTCTAGACCATGCACAGGAAAAGGGGTGTATATCTCTTCTATATGATGTTTTGCTGCCTTTACTTTTTTAACTGCAGACATTAATACATCGTCGTCTGTATAAATAGCGTGAATTACTTTTGAAGCTTCCATATGCTACTTTTCGTTTTGTGTTTCTTGGTTATTAACTTCTGAAGTTCTAGGATCTGCACCAGTTCCTGATAAACTTCCACCTGCTTCTCTTATGTTTTTATAGCGTTGCCCAGAAGACTTCAATATAGTTTTTACTTCTGCCTGTGCAATTACAGGGAATGTTCTAGAATATAGTAAGAACAGTACAAAGAAAAAGCCTATGGTTCCTATAAAAATACCTATGTCTACAAAAGTTGGAGAGAACATTGTCCATGACGATGGTAAGTAATCTCTATGTAATGATGTTACGATAATTACAAAACGCTCAAACCACATTCCCACATTTACTACTAAAGAGATAAAGAATGAAAACATAATACTTGTTCTTAGTTTTTTAAACCACATGAATTGTGGTGAAAACACGTTACAAGACATCATCATCCAGTATGCCCAAGCGTAAGGTCCTGTTGCTCTATTTAAAAAGGCGTATTGTTCGTATTCTACTCCAGAGTACCATGCAATAAACAACTCTGTTATGTATGCTACACCTACTATAGAACCTGTAATCATAATTACAATATTCATAAGTTCTATGTGCTGTACTGTAATATAATCTTCCAGATTACATACTTTACGCATAATAATAAGTAATGTGTTTACCATTGCAAATCCAGAGAATACTGCTCCTGCCACGAAATATGGAGGGAATATTGTTGTATGCCATCCTGGTATTACCGATGTAGCAAAATCAAAAGATACTATGGTGTGTACAGAAAGTACTAATGGTGTTGCTAAACCTGCTAACACTAAAGATACTTCTTCAAAACGTTGCCAATCTTTAGCACGTCCAGACCATCCAAAACTTAATAATGCATATATTTTCTTTTGAAAAGGTTTAATTGCCCTGTCTCTTAGCATTGCAAAATCTGGTAATAAACCTGTCCACCAGAATACTAATGATACTGATAAGTATGTAGAGATTGCAAATACATCCCATAATAGTGGGGAGTTAAAGTTTACCCATAACGACCCAAATTGATTTGGTATTGGTAATACCCAGTAAGCTAACCAAGGACGCCCCATGTGTATAATTGGGAATAAACCTGCTTGCACTACCGAGAAAATCGTCATTGCCTCTGCAGAACGGTTAATTGCCATTCTCCATTTTTGACGGAATAATAAAAGTACTGCAGATATAAGTGTACCAGCGTGACCGATACCTACCCACCATACAAAGTTGGTAATATCCCATGCCCAGTTTACAGTACGGTTAAGACCCCATGTTCCAATACCTGTTGAAACTGTGTAAATAATACATCCAATACCCCAAAGGAAAGCTACAAGTGAGATACCAAATACTATCCACCATTGCTTATTTGCTCTGCCTTCTACAGGTTTGGCAACATCCAGAGTAACATCGTGGTATGTTTTATCTCCTGTAACTAGAGGTCTTCTAATAGGTGCTTCGTAATGAGACGCCATATTTAATTGTTTAATTGTTTATAGGTTTAAAAGTTAGAGTATTGCTACTTTTAACTTCTTACTTTAACGTTGTTACTTAAAATTATGCTTCTTACGTGTTTCTCACTTTTGTTTGGTACATCACGTTAGGTTTTGTACCTACATGCTCTAGTAAATGATACATACGATCGTCTTTAGTAAGTTTTGCTACTTTACTTTCTTCATCGTTAATATCTCCAAAAGTCATCGCACCACTGCTACAAGCAGCAGAACATGCGGTTTGAAACTCGCCATCTTTAATCTCGCGACCATCTCTTTTAGCGTCTAAGATTGTTTTTTGTGTTTTTTGAATACACATAGAACATTTCTCCATAACACCTCTAGAACGCACTACAACATCTGGATTTAGCACCATACGTCCTAAATCGTCGTTCATGTGGTAATCGAACTCATCATTACCAGCATATAAGAACCAGTTGAAACGACGCACTTTATATGGACAGTTGTTGGCACAGTAACGTGTACCTACACAACGGTTATATGCCATATGGTTTTGCCCTTGACGCCCGTGTGATGTTGCTGCTACTGGACATACGGTTTCACATGGTGCATGGTTACAGTGTTGACACATTACAGGTTGAAAAGCTACTTGCGGGTTATCGGCAGGATCTTCCATTTGTCCAAATCCTCCTAAAGAACCATTGTCTCCTGTAAGTCCTGAGAAACCATCTTTCTTTGCATCGTCTTCTGCAAATGTTTCTTCAGATGAATAATATCTATCTATACGTAACCAGTGCATATCGCGGCTACGACGTATTTCTGATTTCCCTACTACTGGCACATTGTTTTCTGCATGACATGCAATAACACAAGCACCACATCCTGTACAAGCATTTAAATCTATAGAAAGATTGAAGTGATGGCCAATAGATCTGTCAAACTCATCCCAAAGGTCTACTTCTGGAGATGTTACTGGCGTTTCTTCGTGGTTTAAAGACACTTTTGGAATTGGATTCCAGTAGTCTTTATCTTTCGTATTAAATACCTCTAATGTAGTTTCTTTAATAATATCTCCTCTACCCATTAATGTATTCTGTAATTGAATACAAGCGAACTCGTGAGTACCGGAAACTGCTTCTACTGTAACAGCCTGTACGCTGTTAAAGTTTTTGTATAAAGGATATGCATTAACACCGGTTTGCATTTCTTCTTTTAAACCTAGTGTTTTTCCGTAACCTAACGCTAAACCAAAGGTTCCTTTGGCCTGCCCTGGTTGTATAATAACTGGTAATGTTAAAGAAACACCGTTTGCTGTTATTTTAGCGTAATTACTATTTAAACCTCCGTTAGCAACATTTTCGTTGATTAAACCTAAAGCTTCTGCATCTGCTTTAGAAGCGGTTAGGTAATTATCCCAAGATGTTCTTGTGATAGGATCTGGAAATTCTTGCAACCATGGGTTATTGGCTTGTTGGCCATCTCCCATACCTACTTTTGTATACAATACTAATTCGGAACCGTTAGATTTGGCAGAACTTGCCAAAGCACGTGCTGCATTTCCTGAAGGTGTTTCTACTTGTTCTGTATCTGTACTTTCTTCAACAGAATTTGCTAAAGTACCTACAAATACACCATCGTGTAGCGCCTTATTAAAAGAGCTTTCGCCTAAAATACTCGCGCCCCAGGTTTGTTTGATATAATCTAAATAAGATGTTTGGTTGCCTAACCAATTTAAAAGTACATCTTGAAATTGTTTGGTATCGAATAAAGGACGAATCGTTGGCTGTGTTAAAGCGTAGTGTCCTTTCTTTAATTCTACATCGCCCCAAGCTTCTAAGTAATGAGGCACTGCAGCTATGTATTGTGCGTTAGAAGAAGTCTCGTCTGCTTTCATAGAGAAAGCGATAGATAATTCTACCTTTTTAAGTCCTTCTAAAAAGTCTGCTGCATTAGGCAAAGTATATACTGGATTAACTCCACTTGTAATAAGTGCGCCTACTTTACCTGCTTTTAAATCGGCAACTAAAGCAGTTACAGCTTTATCGCTACCTTGTCTTGTTTTTATTGGTGTTTTAGGATCGAAAGCTTTACTGTTTAAAGCTTCATTAATTTCTAAAACTACGGTTTGTGCATTTACATCTTGAATTCCTGTAACTACAACTGCTTTACTTCCTGCTTTCTTTAATTCTTTAGCGGCTTGCTTTACTGCTGCTTCTATGGGTGCTGGTAATGTACCAGAGACAGAGCCACCAACAATTAAACTGTATAATTTGGCTAAAGCTAATTTTTGCTCGCTTGGTGTTAAAGGCACACGTTTGTCTGCGTTTGCACCTGTAAGAGACATATTAGATTCAAACTGAATGTGTCTTGACATTTTACCATGATCTGGCACTCTGTTCTTTGCATAAGCAGCATCGAATCCGCCACCTTGCCAATCTCCTAAGAAGTCTGCGCCAATGGAAACAATCGTCATCGCCTTAGAGAAATCGTAATTTGCTAAACCGCGTTCACCGTATTTCGCTTGAAAGGCATCTAAAGCAGTAGATTCTGAAACAGCATCGTATTGTACATGTTGTACATTACCGTATTTTTCAGAGAATTCTGCAATAAGTTTTGATGTTGATGGGCTTGCATAGGTTTGCGTTAGCAATACAATAGCTTTGCCTGAACTCGCTATTTTTGTTAAGGCTTTAGTCGTTTCCAGATTAAAGTCGTACCAAGATAATTCTTCTCCTCCTTTAGAAGGTGCCTTAACTCTTAAATTATCGTATAAACCTAAAACAGAAGCATTAACTCTTGCGTTTGCACTACCGTTAGTAGTTGCTAAGTTGTTGTTCTCTATTTTAATTGGGCGACCTTCTCGAGTTTTAACTAAAACACTTGCAAAATCGAACCCGTTAGCAATGGTAGTTGCATAGTAGTTAGCTACTCCTGGAATAATTTCCGTTGGCTGCACTACATAAGGAATCGATTTCTTCACGGGGCCTTCACAGGCAGCTAAAGAAGCTGCGGCTGTTGTAAAACCAACATATTTTAAGAAATCGCGACGGGTTGTAGAAGTTGCTTCTAATGTTTCTTTATTACCTAAAAATTCATCAGTAGGTATTTCCTCTACAAACTCGTTTTGTTTTAGCGTCTCAACAATAGAGCTATTTTCATTTAGCTCTTCAACACTTTTCCAGTATTTCTTGTTTGATGACATATTATAATTGAATTACTTCTTAATTGTTTTTTTTTACACGTCTTGCTTTCGCAATACACTCACTTAGTAATGGCACTTACCACATTCCAGACCACCCATTTGTGCTGCTGTTAATTTATCTACGCCATACTTTTTAGACAATTCTTCATGGATCTTGTCGTAATAGCCATTATCTTTAACAGCTACGTTTGTTTCTCTGTGACAGTTAATACACCACCCCATGGTTAAAGGCGCATGTTGATACATGATTTCCATTTCTTCTACTGGTCCGTGACACTTCTGGCACTCTACTCCAGCTACTGTAACGTGCTGTGAGTGGTTAAAGTAAACAAAATCTGGAAGGTTATGTATTCTAATCCATTTTACTGGACTTGTTTTTCCTGTATATTTCTGTTCAGCATCGTCCCATCCAACCGCAGCGTATAGCTTCTTGATTTCAGCATTGTAATCTACACCATACTCAGTTAAACCTTCCTGCTGCGTTTCTGGCGCTACTTCGTAAATAGATTTATGACAATTCATACACACATTTAAAGAAGGGATACCTGAATGCTTACTCACTCTTGCTGAAGAGTGACAATATTTACAATCGATAGCATTCTCTCCTGCGTGAATTCTATGCGAATAATGTATGGGTTGTACTGGCTCATAACCTTGATCTATTCCTACCGACATTAAAAATCCGTACACAAAATAGGCACTAGACAGTAAAAAGAAGATGGCTACAACAATCATTAAAAATTGATTTTGAACAAATGCCTTCCATAAAGACTTACGCTTTACTTCTTCTTCAATTTCGATGCCCTGTGCAGATGCAAAACGGCGTAATGTTTTATTTACTAAAAATAAACCTAAAGCCAATAAAGCAAATAATACTGCTAATGCACCTAATATGATTTCGTTTGAAACACCCGAACCACTTCCTTGAGCTGCAACCGCTTCGGATTGAGCCGGTGCAGCCGCGACAGCCTTTGGCTTGGCAGCTGTATACGCTAGAATGTTATCTATATCTTCATTAGATAACTGCGGAAAAGCCGTCATAGCAGCTTTATTATACTCGTTATAAAGCTTTACAGCATAAGCATCTCCAGACTTTATAACTGCAGAACTGTTTTTTATCCAAGCATAAATCCACTCTCTATCTTTTCCTGCCTCTTCTAAACGCGTCTCTACATTTGCTAACGCAGGACCTGTCGCTTTTTTATTCAACTTATGACAAGCTGCACAATTGGCATTGAATAATGATTTTCCTTTTGCCGGATCTCCTTCTTGAGCCGAAAGTGAGGTTGTAAACGCTAATGATAAAATTAAGCCTAAATACAAAAACGCTTTGCTTAACTTACGGTGAATCACCTGTTTCATATTATTAGTTATATTAACTTCTTAACTTTGGTACGGTTTTTTCAAGTATTTGTTAAAAAAACCAGTTCTAAAATCTCAGGCAAAAGTAATACTTAAAGTCGATTTGAAAAATGTTACACTAGTGTTAATTGCTAATTTAGAGAAGTTCTAAATAGATGTAATTCCCCTATTTATAGTTGCATGGTATCGGTTAAATACTTGTTGTTTCGGCACGAAATACCAGAATATTATGCCTTTAAAAACATGTTTTTTAAAATAGTAAAGCTGCCAAAATTTGAATTTGAGATATTATGTATAATTGGCTTAACCATAAACTTGAAAATTACTATTTTTGAGGGCTTTGAATGTTTAATTTAATTGAAATAAGCAAAATGAAATCTTTTAAGAGCATAACTTTAATACTTGGTTTACTTTTTACCTTTAGCATATCTTTCCATGCGTTTAGCCAAGAAGGCCGCGTAACCATTAATCAAGATGAAAGAATTTCTCAGCTTCTCGAATTGAAAAAGGACATTAATAAAGACGAAACCAATCCTAAACGGTATAAAATCCAAATTTATTCTGGTAATAGAGCTGGCGCTAAAAATGCTGAAACTAATTTTACGGAAACTTTTAACCAATGGCGCCCCAGAATGCACTACGAGACTCCTAATTTTAAAGTGTGGGCTGGTAATTTTAGTACACGCCTAGAGGCTGACAGAGCTTTGCGCAAGATTAGAAAAAAATTTCCTAATGCCTTTATTTTTAAACCGAAAAAGTAGATTGCACCTGTCTTAACGCTGCAAAAGCTTTTCCTAATTTTATTTCTTACTCTAAACGGCACAGACTAAAAGTCTGCGCTAGCACGTTTGTTTTTATTTATTATCCGAGCTATCGGGGGTTAGACAGAGGGATACACATCGTCTAAACAATCAACCTCTATAAATTCAGCATAAAGCGCCGTCATATGGTTGCTCTCAGTACCTCCCGTACTGTGAGGTTGTCCATCATCTACATTCCAACAACCTATAGGGGTATAGCCCTCTGGGCCGCTTAGTGCTTTAGAAGCGTTACTAGCTACAAGATAAATATCAGATAATACGTTCATAAACAATTGTGTTTTAAATAGCCTACTCTATTTGAAATAGGCTTTTCGGATTTACGCCTCAACATGCAATGCATGGTTTTTAATTCCAAAAATTGAATGCATTGTTTTGGGATTGTGATTTCAATTTGAGCAAATAAGTATGATACCGCTTAAAAAAAGCCATGAAACCCTAAACTTTTGGTATGTGTAACTTAAAACATGACTTAGAGTTTTTTTACAGCGCTAAGAATAATTGCTGATTGTATTATAATTTGACTAAAAACTGTTCCTTTTTTTAGCATATAGTATCACTTTTTTTAATAAAAAAAAGTACTCATAAAACACGATAAAAGTAAAAGTCTATGAGTGTTGATATCTCTAAGTTTGTTTTGAAATAATTAAATACTAACAAAACAAATTAAACTTATGAAAACAGTAAAAATTTTCAAATCATTATGTGTTGTGGCCTTAATAGGAGTGTCTCTCGTATCGTGTTCGGCAGATAATGTAGATGCAGAAGCTAGTGAAACACAGTTAGAACTTCCTGCAGATGTGCTTACGGCTACTAATGAAGCTGCGCTTGGTGGTGGCATTAGGCAAGCAGTGCCACGTTGTCCTAGAGCGATAGCTTTGACTAGGTTGCCTGGTCCAGTAGCAAGTCGGGTAAGGACAATATTTTTAGATGTAAACAGAACTGTTACTGGTACAACTAGGGTTTGTAGAGCAAATGGTCAATTATTTATTGTAAGATAAAAGACAAGTATTTTCAGTTCAAAGAAGAGGTCGTCTATTTACTTTTTAGACGACCTCTTTTTTTAAGTAATCATGAAATCACGCTTTGCGATTTAAAAATGTTTGACCTTCCTTCGATGGGAAAGACGATTTATAAAGTGATATGAGTTTTGCTTAAGTATCGCGTATTTAATAGTATTTTAATAGCAGTTATTGTGTTTTAAACGATAGATAAACGCGCTACAACAGCATCGTAACCCTTGACAAGATAAGTTTATACTGCTTATTTGATTTATAAGGCTTGCTTACGGTAATTGGTTGGAGACATGCCATATAAGTGTTTAAAGCGTTTCGTGAAATAAGAAGCATTAAAAAAGCTTAATTTGTTAGAAATATCTTTAACTCTATAATCGGTAGTTTCTAAAAGTGTTCTCGCGATACCTAAACGGTAGTTTAATATGTAAGTTACTGCTGTTAGGCCGGTAATGCGGTTTATTTCACGAACTAAATACATGTGAGGTGTCTTTAGTGTTTCAACTAAGGTAGCAATGGAAATTTTACCTTTTTCGCAGTTGTAGTCTATAGCCGTATTGATTTCTCGTAATACACGTATATCCTTTTCTTTTTGTTTTGTTTCTTCATTGTTTAACCAATTATGATTAAAACGGTCATTAATAACCTCTTTTTTTATATGTTTCTTAGACGTGTTGTCAATAACGGTTGCTAAGTTTATTTTAGTTTTATCTAATAGGATAATTCTATCTATAAAATCGCAAAATAAGAATTCTGAATTTATAAATACACCTTCTTGTATTAAAAGAGAAACCTGAGTCGTTTTAGTTTTTTTATAGGAAGCTATAAAATTTGAAATATCGTTTTCGATAAAAAAGGAATATTCTATCAACAATACATCTATATCTAAGGACGTGATAAGGTCAAAATCTGCGATACTAGGAAATAAAACGGAATATTTCCTAAGTATTTCTTTACTAATCAGTGTTTCAAAAAGATTAAATTTAAAAAAACACGCAATTTTTAAAGGTTTGTTTTTTTTTGAAGTAAGTAATGGATTCAATTTTATAAAATTAATATTTATATATTTATAAGCGTCAGTTTATTTTATTGGATTACAAAACTATAATGCAGCAAGAAGAGAGATTGTAATTTTTTGCTTTTTAAATAGTTAAATCCTACAGTTAAATATAAGAAAAATATAATTCAATGTAGTATTATCTTTCTATAAATTTAATTTTTCCTAAATAAATGTAAGATTAATATTTATATTTATATGTAAAATACACGTATTATAATTTAATAGTTTATGAGAAACTGTCATTATTTACATAGCGTTTAACGTATAGTTTTAAACAAGAGGACTTTGCATTGTTAAATATGATATTTTACATGTGAATTTTATGTGCAAAGGTTTTTTGCAATGTACTGTTAAATCAAGATATGCTAAGGTGATTACACATAGTGTAACGTTTTAAGATGGTGTTTTTGTATGAATTTTTTTTAGTGTTTAAAATGCAAAGCCATGCAAAAAGGAGAAAATGATTTGCACTTGTTTACAGTGTTACCAAAAAAATAAGTATTACGTCGGCTAGCGCTCGTTTGTAACGAGTACTATTCTAAAAATAGAACTTCTTCCTGCCGAAGATAAACACCTTATTAAAACTTTTATCGATGCTTTTATAACTAAACTAAAGTCCAAAAAACTTGCGCAATAAAAAAACCTCTACATCTCCGCAAAAGCTTTTCCTAATTTTATTTTATCTCGTCCTGAAATAATGATACACACTAAAATCATTATTTATGGAAAACATACCTGATAAGCGCACTCAAAAAGA
>CANLCJ010000004.1 GCA_947489085.1 uncultured Flavobacteriaceae bacterium | reverse complement strand
GCTTTCCATTGTTTGAACTCACTCAAATAGTCTTTAAATTGGCGTTGTAATTTTTTACCATTAACTCCGTAAAAATGCCCTATAGTTTGGCAATCGTTAGCCTTAGTACTGACTAATTGCTTTTAAAAAAGAGGCAAACTCAACTGTCATACGAGTGCCTTTAGCTACTAAACTCCAATCTCTTTGAACTACTTTATGAGTTGCTTTATTCAGCCACCTACGACGTTTAATGTGAAGCAACACTGTCTTTCCGCGTAATGGAAAATCTTGAATAGTAATTTGTTTATGAAAGCCGTGAGAAATAATTAATTCTTTAGAAAACTCTTCTGGAGTTTTAGGGCTTTCTTCAAAATACAAATGAAGTTTTGAATCTTGTAATTCATGTTTTAATAAATCAAAGTGTGTGACTAGTAATTCTGGTAAAATAAATTTTAATACCTCTCTGGTTAATTCCAATGTGCAACGTTTTTGCAAAAATCAAAATTTTATATCATTTCACACACAACTTTTGGACTTGATCCGGGTTTAGCCTTACTTCTACTCTTTTGTTAATCATAAGCATTTCTTCAATGTATGCCTTTTTGGGGTGTACTAAAAGGCACCCATTATTCTTCTGAGGCACCCACTTTTTAATCACAAAACTAAACTAGGCATTCCAATCCTGAAATTAATAAAGGGATTTCACTTTTTCTAAGTGAAATCCCTTTATTTTAAATTTAAATCTCTAAATTTTAACTACTTTTTCAGTAGCCTCCTTTTAAGACAGTCCTTTTTTGTATTACTAAAAGATAATAAGAAAGTGAATTCTTAATTCTTAATTATTTTTTTAGTGATAACACTACTTCCAGCTTGAATATTAACTATGTAAACACCGCTGTTTAGGCTTGAAGCATCGATTTCTAAAGAGCTACTTCCGCTAGCAGTAACATCTAATAACTTACTACCTAATAAAGAGTAAACAGAAACACTTTCAACACTTGAAGTTAATCCAGAAATGTTTATCGTGTTATTTTTAATAGGGTTTAAAATAGCAATAGAATTAGTATCAAAATCTGTAGTGGATAATACTAAAGGTGTAGCAACTCTGTAATCGAAAGCCACTGGAGTGCCGCCACCAATCATTACGTTATCTCCTTGAGCGGAATTTTGTAATCTTCTTCTAGCAGAAAGATCTTGCCATGCAGTACCTGTAACAATACTGGTCGAGAAGAATTGAGTTCCTGAACCCCTAGTTAAATTCCAAACATCAAATTGGTTGGATAAAGTTCCCGGAACAGAATTTCTAACACCTACAGGAGAAGAAATATCATTTCCATCTAATATTTCAATAGCACCTTTACCAGATATTACAGATTCTAAAGTAAAATCATTAGCAGAAATCTCAGTAGCATTAATATTAAATATCTGTCTGTTTGTAGTTTCGTCAAGAGGTTCGTATGTTAACGTTTGAAATTCACCACTTGCAACAGGAGCGTCATCAGGTAACGTTAAATAAAGGTCCTCACCCTGTACTTGAATTCGATATGTACCTGGTCCAGGGAAAGGCGCATCTTGAGCCATGACTTGTAGCGTACCAGAGAAAACTAATAACACTGTAAAAAATAATTTGAATGTAATTTTTTTCATAATTTATTATATTGGTTTAACATTGTTCTAACATATAGAAATGTTTCAATAAAACTATCATGTACAATCCTGTTTTTGTCGAAAAAGCAAATCATTAAAGTTTTTTTTTCTCACAATTATAATTGCAAATACTGAAGATTATCATTTGTGCTAAATAATTTCTGAGTTCAAGATTTATTTTTATTTCCTCTCTATTGATAATTGCAAATAATCGTACTAAATAGATAACTAGTATTGAATAGTGAGTATAACTATTTGATTATTAAGTTTTAATAGATTTTATCTCAATCTGTAAATAAGCCTATATAAAACAAAACAGCACCTTTAAAAGGCGCTGTTGAATTATTGTAAGATTGAAATGTGTTATTTCAGCTCTAAGTTTACTGTAATATCAAATTCATCGTTTATTGCTTTATCTTTTAAATTGTCGAAAAAACTAGCAGAACCATATTTTACATCAAATTTTGTTCGGTCTAATTTTAAAGCAGCATTGGCTTTATTACCATCAACAGTCATATCGAAAGTAATGGACTCTGTTTTTCCTTTAATAGTAACGTCTCCTGTAACTTTGTAAGCCCCTTTTCCTGTAGCTTTAACATTAGTAAATTTTAACGTGGCTTCTGGATGTGCATTCACACCAAAAAAATCGTCAGACTTTAAGTGTCCCTCCAAATTGGCCTTGCCTTTACCTTCAAGATCGGTTACAGTAATGCTGGGCATATCTATAACAAATTCACCTCCGTTTAAAGCATTACTATCGAATGTTAAATAGCCCGATTTTATTGCAATTTCTCCTGTATGCGATCCCGTAACTTTATAGCCTTTCCAAGTTACGGTACTGGCTTTTACATCTACCGTTTTTTTACTGCCGTCTAGGACAGTAAACGAAAGTGTTATAAATGCTAATGCTATAAATGCTGTTGTTTGTTTAAGTAATTTCATTGTCTTTATTGTTTATTAATTATTTAAATTATGAGCCGTAATAAAACTTTTCTTTAATTATTTTACCTTCTTGCCATTCTTGTAGAGCAACTTGGGTATAGTTTTTTTCGCCCCAATCTTTATGGGTGTAGTCGAAATGCCACTCTACCATGGTGGTGTTTTCTCCTACAGTTACATTTAAAGGCTTTGCACTCCTAAATTCTGTTATGGCTGCAAAGAAGTCTTCTTCTCGTTTTCTATTAGCAATCTTTCCAATAATTTTTGGATTATCGTTTTCCTGCATAACAACATCTTCATGGTAAAATTTATCGAAAGCTTCCAAAGCTTTACCTTCTAAGATCATGTTATTTATAGTCTTTATTTTTTCTAATATCGTACTCATTTTTATAGGTTTTTATGTTACACTACAAATGTCTTAAACCTATAGCGGCTAAAAAATGAACTACTACACAAAAACATGTTAAACTAGATTAACTTATAACGTAACAATTAAGAGGCATTTATAACTTGACTCTTAATTTTACTTAAAAACTCTTTAGTTATACCCAAATACGAGGCTATCATGTATTGGGGAACACGTTGGTCTATCTTAGGATACGTTGTTTTAAAAATTTTATATCTTGCTTTGGCGTCTAGTGTAAAATTTCTAACTATTCTTTTTTGAGAAGCTACAAATGCACGTTCTATAATTTTTCTAAATAAACGTTCCAGTTTAGGTATTTCAATATACAAGGCTTCTAGATTATCATAGGTAAACTGAATCAATTGGGTGTTTTCTAAACATTGAACATTAAAATCGGCTGGTGTTTGTGTAATAAAACTACCCAAATCGGAAGACCACCAATTCTCTATCGAAAACATAACGATATGTTCTTGCCCTTCGTTATTAGCATAAAAGGTTTTTGTACAGCCAGAAATGATAAAATTAGCACTTCTACACACATCGCCTTGTTGAACGATGTATTGATTTTTAAGATAATTACGAAATTTTAGTCTAGAACATAACAAAGATTGCTCTTCTGAAGTAAGTTGTATGTAAGAACTAATGTAATTTAAAAAAGCGGTATTGTCCATTTGTCTCGACTACGGTGCGTCAACCTTTAGTTTTACAGTAAATATAATTAAAGATTAGATTTTAAAGATTTAAAATAAGACGAAATTGTACCAAATTGAGATTATATAACACATAATGTTAGGATATGCAAACTTGATAATTATTGCCAACTGCTATTGCTAAATAATTAATACTAGTTGGTTTATTGATACTTTACAAAAAGGTGCTTGTAGTAGCAGTACTTCATCGGTATGCAAGTTTTAGTAATTTATATATTACTTACATGCTAAAACAACACTTAGTGTACCTGGATGTTTTTTTGTGCCACATAATAATTGCGATCTACTACTAATTTTACGTTTTTAGTCTTCAGTTTTAGTGTTTGCCAGTCAGTATTTGGTTTTAACCAAACAGCGTCTGCATCTAGTTTTACTTGTACAGGCATATTAAAATTAGCCACGGTAGTGCTCCATTTGTAATGTAGCGTTCTGTTTTTTATGTAATATTCTAATGTGGGTAGGCGTACATCTCTTAAATATTGATTAAAAAATGCTGTTAAATCTATGCCAGTTGCAGTACTTAAAAAAGTTTCTATCTCTTGGGTTGTAACGGTTTTATGATAAAACTCACGATTTATACCCCGTAAAGTATTGTGCCATCTGTTATCGTTATTAACCAGTTGGCGCAAGGTATGAAGCATGTTAGCACCTTTAAAATACATGTCTGGAGTTCCTTCGTGATTTACATTATAATGGCCTATAATAGGCTTTTTGTTGGCAATACGTTTGCGGGTTCCTATAACGTAATCTGCTCCTGCTTGTTTTCCGTAATAATACTCTACATAAAGACTCTCTGCGTAAGAGGCGAAACTCTCATGTATCCACATATCTGCAATATCTTTGTTGGTAATGCTATTAGCAAACCATTCGTGTGCAGTTTCATGGGCAATAATAAAGTCGAATTTTAAGCCCCAACCTGTACCAGATAAATCCCTACCTAAATATCCGTTTTTAAAATGGTTGCCATAGGTAATAGAGCTTTGGTGTTCCATACCTAAGTAGGGGGCTTCGACTAGTTTAAAACCATCATCGTAAAAAGGGTAGGGGCCAAACCAGTGCTCGAAAGCTTCTAATATTTTTGGTGTTTGTTTAAAATGCACTTTTGCTTTGTCTTCGTTATAACGCAGTACGTAATAATCGAGACTCAAATTACCAGCCTTGCCTTTGTAAATTTCAGAAAACATGCTATAATCTGCAATATTGATGTTAACACCGTAATTATTAATAGGAGATTTTACAAACCAGTGGTAGGTTTTTGTCGTGTTATGCTGTTCTATATGCTCTAAACGTCCATTGGACACGTCCATTAATTTATTTGGTACTCTAACACTAATACGCATGCTGTCTACCTCGTCGTACATATGGTCTTTGCAGGGCCACCACACACTAGCACCCAAACCTTGACAAGACGATGCTATAAAATGATTGTCGTCTTTGTCTTTTTTCCATGAAATGCCGCCATCCCAAGGGGCATTTTTTGCAGTTTTTGGATGCCCTTTATACTCTAAAACAACACTATTAATATCTCCTTTACGTTGTTTGGAATTAAGCGTTATAAAATGGGCGTTACCTTCGTGTTTTATGTCGAGTTCGGTATCGTTTTGCGTGGCTTTTACCAATTGCATTGGTGGCTGCAAATCGATTTGCATCACTTGATTAGGCTTTAGTACTTTATAGCGCACAGTATTGGTGCCAGATATAAATTTGGTTTCGGGATTAACGTTAATAGCCAAATGGTAAAAATTAAGATCCCACCATTCACGCTCTGGCGTAATACTACCCCGTAAAGTGTCTTGTCTCGTAAACTTTTTTGCAAAAGATTGAGCGTAAGTAACGCTGCTGCTTACCACAAATAGTAAAAAAAAACAGGTTATAGTTGTTTTAAACATAGCACATGTGTTTTTAATACAAGCTTGTCTTGTAAAGGCTAACTAAATTATGATTTAAGTTTATTAAAAACTAAAAAAACGCCTTAAAATAACTTTTTAAGACGTTTTATAATAGTACAATAGATTTGTATATTTAGAAAGCGTATTGGTTGCTTTCAATAACTTTTTTTGCAATAATATCTCTTAGTTCTATAATATTGGGCATGTTAACGTATTTAATGTAGCGTTTTAAGCCCATAAGCATCATACGTTGTTCGTCTCCAGAAGAAAAAGAGATGATAGAATGTTTACCTGCAGTTTCGATAACATCTATAGCATGGAAAAGATTAAGTTTAGCCATTGCAATTTCTTCTTTTACCTTGTCTTCGCCCTGAACTTTGGCCATTTTCTCAGCACGTAAAATAGCGGATTCAGCCAAATATATTTGTATTAAAATATCGGAAGCAGCAAGCATTAATTGCTGTTGTTGTTCAATTTTTTCACCGTATTTCTGTAGCGTAGCTCCCGCTACCATTAGGAACAGCTTTTTAAGATTTTTAATAATGTTTTTTTCTTCTGAAAATAGGCTTGTATAGTCTGGTGTTTCAAAAGAAGGGATACCCATAAGCTCGTCTTTAACAGCCATAGCGGGTTCTAGAACATTTACATGACCTTTCATAGCTTTTTTAATGAGCATACCAACGCTTAGCATACGGTTGATTTCGTTTGTGCCTTCGTAAATTCGTGCTATACGAGCATCTCGCCATGCCGATTCAATCGGGGTTTCCTCAGAAAAGCCCATACCTCCAAAAATTTGAATGCCTTCATCTGTACATTTTTGTACAAACTCTGATACTGCCACTTTTAATATGGAACATTCTATTGCAAATTCTTCAACGCCTTTTAATTCTGCTTCTTGGTGTGTGTCTTTGCCATTTGCTTTACGCAGTTCTATTCTTGTTTCAATGTCTTTAGAAGCACGATATGTTGCTGCTTCTCCTACCCAACAGTTGGTAGCCATTTCTGCTATTTTTTGTCGAATCGCTCCAAAACTTGAGATAGGGGTTTTAAACTGTATGCGTTCGTTAGCATATTTAACCGATTCGGTTATGGTTCTACGCTGTGCATCTAAACAGGCAGCAGCTAGTTTTATACGGCCTACGTTTAGCGCATTCATTGCAATTTTAAAGCCATTACCTCTTGTTGAGAGCATGTTTTCTACAGGGACTACAGTATCGTTAAAAAAGACCTGACGGGTAGAGGATGCACGTATACCAAGTTTATGTTCTTCTTCTCCCATAGTAATACCGTTTGGGTTTTTAGGATCGTATTCTACGATAAATCCGGTTATGTTTTTATCGTCTTCTATACGTGCGAAAACAATCATAACATTACAGAATCCAGCATTAGAAATCCACATTTTTTGTCCTGTTATGCTATACGTTTTACCATCTTTAGACAGCACGGCTTTGGTACGGCCAGAGTTAGCATCGCTACCTGCTGTAGGCTCTGTTAAACAATAAGCACCAAACCATTCTCCAGATGCTAATTTAGGGACATACTTTTGCTTTTGTGCTTCGTTGCCATATAAAGTAATTGGCATGGTGCCTATACCGGTGTGTGCTCCAAAAGCAGTACTAAAAGAACCTGTAGCTCCAGAGATGTAATCGCATACCAATACGGTATCTACAAAGCCCATACCCATACCGCCGTATGCTTCTGGCACGGCTACACTTAAAAAACCAAGTTCGCCTGCTTGCCGCATACAGGATTCTGTTAGTGCATAGTCTTTTTTCTCAAATTGTGCTTTTTTGGACCATATTTCTCTGTCTACGAATTCAGTTACAGCCTCCTTCATTAACAGCTGGTCTTCATTAAAATCTTCTGGTGTAAATATATCGTCGCAGCTGGTTTCTCTAACTAAAAATTGGCCGCCTCTTATAATCTCTTTTTCTTCCATAGATGTCTCCCTAAACTCTGTTGCTATGCAGAGAGTTCTATTTTGGGTGTTTTTTTTTGATTGAACTTAGTTTTATTTGGTTTGTATTGGTTTTGTATGGGTTTTAGAATTATTTTAAAAATTCGAAAATACCGCAGGCACCTTGTCCTGTACCTACACACATGGTAACGGCACCGTACTTGCCTTGCATGTCGCGTTTTCTCATCTCATCAAACAGTTGAACAGATAGTTTTGCACCTGTACAACCTAATGGGTGTCCTAAAGCAATAGCACCACCGTTAACGTTTACAATATCTGGATTAAGCCCTAGTTCTCTAATTACTGCTAAGGATTGCGAAGCAAATGCTTCGTTTAATTCTATTAAGTCTAAATCACTTTGTTTTAATCCAGCCTGTTTTAAAGCTTTAGGAATGGCTTTTACAGGGCCAATACCCATAATACGAGGTTCTACACCTGCGGCAGCGTAGTTAACTAAACGTGCTATAGGCTCCAGATTAAGTTCTTTTACTAGCGCTTCGCTCATTACCATAACAAAAGCAGCACCGTCACTCATTTGAGAAGAGTTTCCAGCGGTTACACTACCGCCTTGTGCAAAAACGGGGCGTAGCTTTGCCAGAGCTTCTAAATTTGTACCTTTTCTTGGGCCTTCGTCTTTATTAACAGTATATGTTTTTGTGGCTTTTTTACCGTTGGCATCTATATAAGTTTGTTCTACTTCTATAGGCACTATTTGGTCTTGAAAACGATCTTCGGCTTGTGCCTTTAACGCTTTCATGTGTGAGTGGTAAGCAAATTCATCTTGATCTGCTCTGGAAACCTTAAATTGGTTTGCAACAGCTTCTGCAGTGTTTCCCATGCCCCAGTAGTAATCTTCTTTACCAGATTTAGCCAAATCGTAATTTAAGTCTGTTTTATATCCCGTCATGGGTACGGCACTCATACTTTCTGCACCTCCAGCTATAATACAATCGGCCATGCCAGCCTGTATTTTAGCAGAGGCTATGCCTATTGTTTCTATTCCAGAGGAACAAAACCTGTTTACAGTAACCCCTGGTACATCTACAATATCTAAGCCCATTAGGGAAATTAAGCGTGCCATATTTAACCCTTGAGAGCCTTCTGGCATTGCATTACCTACAATAACATCGTCTATTCGCGTTTTGTCTAACATAGGTAATTCAGTCATCATATGCTGAATGGTTTCGGCAGCGAGCTCATCAGAGCGTTTAAATCTAAATACACCGCGGGGTGCTTTACCTACGGCTGTTCTATATGCTTTTACTATATATGCGGTTTTCATAGTTGTGTTTTTATTTTGAAAAAAGTTTTAGAGGCTAAAAGCTATATTACCTTATCTATTGGTTCGCTTTTAGAATTTAAGATGCTAATTTCTCAAAGGTTTTCCTGTTTTCAACATGTGTTGAATGCGTTCTAATGTTTTGCGTTCTGTACATAAGCTTAAAAAAGCTTCTCGTTCTAAGTCTAGTAAATACTGTTCTGTAACTAGAGTAGGTTCAGATAAATCGCCACCTGCCATTACATAAGCCAATTTGTTGGCTATTTTATGGTCGTGTTCGCTAATGTAATTACTAGCTTCCATAGCGTCTGTACCCACCAAAAACATTCCAAGAGCTTGTTTACCAAGTACTTTAATGTCTTTGCGTTTTGGAGGCTGCGTGTAACCTGCACTTGCTAAAAGTTTAGCATGTGCTTTAGCGGTTGCTATTTGGCGGTCTTTGTTTACGACCACAACATCTTTTCCTTTTTGTAGTACTCCTAAATCGAACGCTTCGTAGGCAGAGGTCGATACTTTGGCCATACCCACTGTTAAGAAGTACTCTTGCAATACATTTAACTCTACATCTCCTTTTCTAAAGGTATCTGCTGCTCTTAGCGCCATTTCTTTAGAACCAGCGCCACCAGGAATAACACCAACACCAAACTCTACTAAGCCCATATAGGTTTCTGCGGCGGCTACTACTTTATCGGCGTGCATAGATAGCTCGCAAGCACCACCAAGTGCCATACCGTGTGGTGCGGCTACTGTAGGTATTGCAGAGTAACGCATGCGCATCATGGTGTCTTGAAAATATTTTATGGCAGCATTTAACTCGTCGTATTCTTGTTCTACGGCCATCATAAATATCATACCAATATTGGCACCAACAGAGAAATTAGCGCCTTGATTTCCAATAACTAATCCTTCAAAATCTTTTTCGGCAACATCGATGGCTTTATTTAAACCAGATAATACATCTCCACCGATGGTGTTCATTTTAGATTGAAATTCGCAGTTTAAAATGCCATCTCCCAAATCTTCTACAACAACTCCAGAGTTTTTAAAGACTTCGTTAGACGTTCTTATGTTATCTAAAATGATAAAGGCGTCTTGCCCGGGTACTTTTACTTGAGATTGTGTTGCAATATCATAAAAATATGTGGCGCCGTTGTTAACGGTGTAAAATGCAGATTGTCCAGATGCCAGCATGTCGTTAACCCAAGGTGCAGGTTCTAAACCTTCTGCTTTTATAAGTGCAATCCCTTTTTCTAGCCCTATGGCATCCCAGATTTGGAAGGGCCCATGTTCCCAACCAAAACCAGCCTTCATGGCATCGTCTATTTTATAAATTTCATCGGATATTTCTGGTATGCGGTAACTTACATAGGCGAATAATTGTGCAAATGTTTTTCTGTAAAATTCTCCTGCTTTATCTTTTCCAGAAGCCAAAACTTTAAAACGGTCTACAACTTTGTCTATGGTTTTAGTAAGCTCTAAAGTTGCAAATTTTGCTTTTTTTGCGCTGCGGTACTCTAAAGTGTCTAAATCCAGAGATAAAATCTCTTTTGCACCATCTTTAATCTGTTTTTTGTAAAACCCTTGTCCTGTTTTGCTTCCCAGCCACTTATTGTCCACCATTTTACTTATAAAATCGGGCAATTTAAACAGTTCTAGGCGTTCGTCGTTTTTACAATTATCTGCAATACCATTGGCCACATGTACAAGGGTATCTAAACCAACAACGTCTACAGTTCTAAATGTAGCAGATTTAGGCCGCCCAATAACAGGGCCAGTAAGTTTATCAACTTCTTCTATGGTTAAATTCATATCTTTTACAGTATGAAACAAACTCATAATGCTAAAAATACCGATGCGATTCCCTATAAATGCGGGTGTGTCTTTTGCTGTAACTGTAGTTTTACCTAAGTATTGCTCGCCATAAACGTTTAAAAACTCCAATACATCTGGTGCTGTTTTAGGCCCAGGAATAATTTCAAAAAGTTTTAAGTATCGCGGCGGGTTGAAAAAGTGTGTGCCACAAAAGTGCTTTTGGAAATCTTCACTTCTTCCATTACTCATAAATTGTATTGGAATTCCTGATGTGTTAGATGTTATTAATGTACCAGGTGTGCGGTATTTTTCCAAGTTTTCGAAAACTTGTTTTTTAATATCTAAGCGCTCTACAACAACTTCGATAATCCAATCTACATCTTTAACTTTAGAGATGTCGTCTTCTAAATTCCCTGTAGTAATTCGGCTTGCAAATTTTTGATGGTAAATAGGGGAGGGCTTAGATTTTAATGATGCTTTAAGCGCATCGTTTACCAACCGGTTTCTTACTATTTTATCTTCTAAGGTTAATCCTCTTACAGTTTCTGCTGCATTAAGTGCGTTAGGTACTATGTCTAATAATAAAACTTCCACGCCTATATTGGCAAAATGACAAGCAATACCGCTACCCATTATACCAGAGCCTACAACGGCAACTTTTTTTATAATTCGTTTCCCCATATGCTATTTATCTAAGTGTTTTTTAGTGTTATATATTTTTTTATTTTGAATCATTTCATTTATGGTTTCTGCCACCTCGTAGAAATGATTTAGTTTTTCGTTAGAAATATGTTCTTTTATAGTCTCATTAAACGTTATTACTTTCTCTCTCGATAAATCTCGTTTTTCTTTTCCTAGAGTTGTTAAATGAATTAAAACGCCTCTCCCGTCTTCTGGGTTAGGGCGTTTTTCTATTAACTTGCGTTCTTGCATGGCTTTTAAAATGCGAGATAAGCTTGTGGCTTCCATACCCATTTTTGGACCTAATGCAGTAGAAGGTGTACCACCTTCTGGATCTATACTTAAAAGCGTAAAACCGATAGCCATTGTGGTGTCGAATTTAGCTGCTTCCTCATTATACATTTTGTTTACAGTTAACCATGTTGTCCTTAACACATAATCTATCGTTTTATCTTTCATCTTCGAGAGTTCACTTTCTCAAATATAATGAAAATTTACTATGCATGCATAGTAAATTTTCATTAAAACTAAGATTAAAGTTTTAACAGAATGCTAAATCTTTAGTTATCTGTTAAAATTTTAGTTAAGGTCTGTATATGCGTTCAATTAAATGTGCATACATTTTTTTCACGACTTCTCTTTTAACTTTCATGGTAGGAGTAAGGTGTCCGCCATCTATGGACCATTCGTCTGGTGTAATTTCGAACTTCTTTATCTGTTCCCACTTTCCAAATTTTAAGTTACAAGTATCAATTTCTTCTTGTATGCGGTTTCGAACTTCTTGAGAAGCGGCAAGCGCCTCTTTGGTTTCTGCTACATCGTGTTTTTTTAACTGAATCCAATCGCGAACAAATTCAAAATTAATTTGAATAAGTGCTGCTGGCATTTTTTCACCTTCACCAATTACAATTATTTGTTCTATAAATCGGGACTGTTTTAAATCGTTTTCTAACAATCCAGGAATAATGTATTTACCTCCAGAGGTTTTAAACATTTCTTTTTTACGACCTGTTATCTTCAAAAACCCTTCTTTATCTATATGGCCTTTATCTCCAGTGTGAAAGTAATCTCCCGTCATAACACTTGCTGTTTTGTCAGGGTCTTTATAGTAACCTAACATAACATTAGGCCCTTTACATAAAATTTCCCCATCTTCGGCAATTTTTACTTCAACTCCATCTATAACGCGCCCTACAGCGCCAATTTTCCACCCTCCGTTACGTCTATCGCTTGCAGAAATTCCTGGCGAGGTTTCTGTAAGGCCATAACATTCCATAACGGGCATACCTGCTGCACCAAAAATACGACCTAAACGCGGTTGTAATGCTGCACTACCAGAAGCCATAAATTCAATTTCTCCACCTAGCGCTTCTTGCCATTTGCTAAAAATAAGTTGTCTGGCAATTTTTAATTTTAAACCGTATAACGCACCATTAGCACCGTAGGGTTTAAATGCATCTCCAACATCTACAGCCCAGAAAAAAAGCTTCTTTTTTAATCCGGTTAATTCTGTTCCTTTAGCTATAATTTTGTCGTATACTTTTTCTACAAGCCTTGGAACTACCGTCATGATATGCGGTTTAACCTCTTTAGCATTATCTCCTATTTTATCTATGGCTTCTGCAAAATATATTTCTGAGCTAAGGTATTGGTATAAATAAGTAAATACTCGCTCGAATATATGGCAAACGGGTAAAAAACTTAAAGCTCTGGATTTTTCAGGTAATGGGCATCTTTTTTGTGCCGAAAGTACATTGGACACGATGTTGTTGTGAGATAACATTACGCCCTTTGGTTTTCCTGTGGTTCCAGAGGTATAAATAATGGTGGCTAACATTTCGGGAGTTACAGCATCTTTTCGTGCTTCAACGTTATTTTGATTAGAGGTGTCTTTACCTAATTCTAATAGTTCGGTATAGTTTTTACAGCCGTCTATAACATCGAAAGAATACACTTCTTTTAAGCTTGTTTTTGCTTTTACTTTATTTATTTTTTCTAAAACGTCGTTACAAGACACAAAACAATATATAGATTCACTATGGTTTAAAACATATTCATAGTCTTCTGCGCTTATAGTAGGGTAAATGGGAATGTTTTGCGCACCTATTTGTAAGATACCTATGTCTACAATATTCCATTCTGTTCGGTTTGTGGATGAAATGATTGCAATTTTATCATTTTTTTTAACCCCCATCCTTAGCAGCGCTCTACTTATGGCATTGGCCTTGTCTATATAATCTTGTGTTGAGGTTTTATGCCATTTACCATTGTATTTTGTCACTAAAGCAGCCTCTAGTGGCTTATGCTCTAATTGATAGTATGGAAAATCGAAGAGTCTCGTGATGTTTTTCATAGTTGTTGTAGGATGTATTAGCGCAAAATATGAAAATATATAAGATTAACAAACCGCTAGTAATATAGCAATTTAATAATATTTGCAATTATTTTTTATAAAATTAGTAACTATTTAACTAAAAAATAATTTTTTTTCAAATGAAATAAAAATTGCATGGACTAAAGCTTTGGTTTTAAAAGCTGTAGAACAATTGCTTGCGTTTGTTATTTCTATACAGTTGTAGTTGTTCTAATCTCTAACGACTCTGAAGGTTTGGTTTTCACCATCTTTAAAAACATTAAGAATATAAACGCCAGATGCTAAGGCTTGGAGATTAACAGATTGTCCGTTAGACGTGCCATTTGCCACTAAACTACCCGAAAAGTTATGTATGGTGTAATTAAATGTATCGAATGCAATATTTTTTACTGTAATAGAACCTTTAGTAGGATTAGGATAAACAAATGGCTTGTTTTTTAAAGTAAATAGTGTTGAAGAACTTCTCGTTGTGTTTGTGTCTGTATTACAAACTGCATTTATGTAAGACTGTATGTCGTCTCTATTATTCATAAGTTCATAATCTAAAGCTTTAGCTTTTTTCAAGTTAAAGCATGCACTTTCGTTTTCTCCTATGTCGGCATATACAATACCCAAATTTCTGTAGGCAAAAGCGTTCTTATCATTCAATCGTATGGCTTCTTGTAAGTCTGCTATACCACTTTTCGAATCTCCTAGTTTGTGCTTAATAAATCCGCGTTGTGTGCGTATGTCTCTTGTAACGTTTGCAAAGCCATATTTTAACAAATTCTTTTCTTTAGGAAAAGCTAAGTCTATATGGTATTTGGCTTTTTCATAGTCTTCGTAATCTGTATGTATTGCAGCCATAAGCCTGTGCGCAAAAGCATGATCTGGCTTTTCCTTAAGTACGCTATTTAAGTAATGTTCTGCTAATTTATAATCTTCAATTTTAAAAAAATAAGCAGCTAGATTGTAGCGCAATCTGTTATTTGTGCTGTCTCCTCTCAGGGCTGCATGTTTATATTGAGAGGCATGGTTTTTCATCTCTAAATCAGAATAAATAGAGCCTAAACGGTCGTAAATACGCGAGAACGCTTTTTTATTTGGTGCTTTTTTTCGCTTTTTAGCATTTCTTATCAATCGGTACCTTTGCCAAAACAAATCTTTTAAAGCGAGTAATTGATTATTTAGAAAGTACCTGTAACGGGCTCTTAAATATTTAGACCTCGTGTTTTTGGGGTTTACTCTTAGTATCGCGTTTACAGAATCTAACCGTTTGTATAGTATTTGCTTTTTTGCTTTGTCTTTTTCGTTGTAAATAAGAATATGGTCTGTTCTCGATAGCAATGTGTCCATATTAAATACCCATGTGGTTAACTTTTCTCCAAAATGATTGTATTTGTAAGCAGTACCGTGTAATCTGTGTTCTTTATAATGAAACACTTCATTCAACTTTCCATTTTTATGGTATGTTTTAGCACTGTCTAAAAATTTATCATTTCCAAACCATTTTTCGAGGGATGTATTGCCATTGGTATATGCGTAACGATTCACTTTATTTGTAGAAGAGAAACTATTGGAGATATTGTTTTGCGCGTTTAGTGTTGTAAAACAAATAGCAGAAATAACAAAAGCAAAAAAAGTTTGCATAATGTACTAAAATACAATTTATAGCAAAAAAAAGCCTTTAGAAGGCTTTTTTAATATTATTGTTTCTCAATCCAAAGTCTGGCATTTACAAAGGCTTCTAACCAAGGCGACACATCATCTGTTCTACCTTCTGGGTAATTGGCCCAGTTCCACTGAAAGATAGAGCGTTCAATATGCGGCATGGTTACCAAGTGGCGTCCAGTTGTATCACACAACATAGCGGTATTAAAATCGGATCCATTAGGGTTATGCGGGTAACCATCGTAACCATATTTGGCAACTATGCTATACTTATCTTCAGTATGCGGTAAGTTAAATTTACCTTCGCCATGAGAAATCCAAACCCCAAGAGTACTGCCTTCTAGAGACGATAACATTACGGAATTATTTTTTTGAATTTTTACAGAGGTAAAGGCACTTTCATGTTTTTGAGAATCGTTGTGGTGCATCTTACCATGTGTCTCATGTTCTGGATTTATTAAATCCAGTTCCATAAAGAGTTGGCAGCCATTACAAATCCCGACAGATAAAGTGTCTTTTCTAGCAAAAAAAGTATTAATAACTTTATTGGCTTTTTCATTGTATTTTATGGCACCAGCCCAACCTTTGGCAGAGCCTAAAACGTCGGAGTTACTAAAGCCACCAACAGCGCCTAAAAATTGAATGTCTTCTAAAGTTTCGCGACCAGATATTAAATCCGTCATGTGTACATCTTTAACATCGAAGCCCGCTAAATACATGGCGTTAGCCATTTCGCGTTCTGAATTTGATCCTTTTTCCCTTAAAATAGCAGCTTTTGGGCGTGCTCCAGTTAGGTTTGGGTAGTGTCCTGTAAACTGTTTAGGGAAAGTATATTGTAACGCTTGCTGCTTGTAATTATCAAAGCGCGCCTGAGCCAGATTATTAGCGGTCTGTTTCTGGTCTAGCAAGAAAGATGTTTTGTACCAAACATCTCTTAGCTCAGAAATATTTAAATGCAGCGTTTCTGTAGCGTTTGTAATTTCTAAGGTATTACCTTGAGTAACTTTACCAATATTTACAAAATCGATATTAGCAGCTTTAAGAACAGCTTCTACCGAAGCATTTTTGGCTTGGAATACAACACCTGCATTTTCAGCAAATAAAAGCTTAATACTATCTGTTTCGTTAAGTGCTGTAAGGTTTAAAGCAGCCCCTAAATTTGTATCGGCAAAACAAAGTTCTAAGAGTGTTGTAATTAATCCACCAGAAGCCACATCGTGCCCAGCAACAATGCTCTGGTTTGCAATGAGTTCTTGTAATGTATTAAATACTGTTTTAACGTAAGTAGCGCTTTTTACATTAGGCGCATCGTTACCAATTTTATGTAGAATTTGGGCAAAAGAACTGCCTCCAAGTTTAAACGTGTCTTGAGATATGTTTATATAATAAATATCGCCCCCGTTTTTAGAAAATACAGGTTCTATAACTTTAGAAATAGCATTACAGTTAGCTGCGGCAGATATAATTACGGTTCCAGGAGAAATAACATCTTCATTGGGGTATTTTTGCTTCATAGAAAGCGAATCCTTCCCTGTAGGCACATTAATTCCTAAATCTATAGAGAATTTCGAAACAGCTTCTACAGCCTCGTATAAACGCGCATCTTCACCTTCATTTTTACAAGGCCACATCCAGTTGGCAGATAAAGACACAGATTGTAAGCCTTCTTTTAAAGGTGCCCAAACAATGTTGGTTAGTGCTTCTGTTATAGCATTCCTACTTCCAGCAACAGGATCGATTAATCCCGAAATAGGAGCGTGTCCTATAGAAGTGGCAATGCCTTCTTTTCCTTTAAAGTCCAAGGCCATAACGCCTACATTGTTAAGCGGCAATTGTAATGTTCCAACACATTGTTGCTTGGCCACTTTACCGCCAACGCATCTGTCTACTTTATTAGTAAGCCAGTCTTTACAGGCTACAGCCTCTAGTTGCAACACTTGCTCTAAATAGGCTTTAAACTTATCCTTTTGGTATGCTAAGTCTGCATAGTTACGTTTTACAGTAACATCTGTCATTACAGTTTTAGGCGAACTACCAAACATATCTTCCATAGCCAAATCCATAGGCGTGTTGCCTTTAGTTTTAGATTGGAATGTAAAACGATCGTCTCCCGTAACATCTCCAACAGTATACATTGGAGAACGCTCTCGATCTGCTATTTTATTTAAAGTTTCAATATGTTGCTCGCCAATAACAAGCCCCATACGTTCTTGAGACTCGTTGCCAATAATCTCTTTATCAGACAAAGTAGGGTCGCCAACAGGCAGTGCGTCTAAATCTATTTTACCACCAGTATCCTCAACAAGTTCAGACAAGCAGTTTAAGTGTCCGCCAGCACCATGATCGTGTATGGATACAATAAAATTCTCATCGCTCTCTACCATACCTCGTACAGCATTTGCCGCGCGTTTTTGCATTTCTGGATTGGAGCGCTGTACAGCGTTTAATTCTATACCAGAGGCAAAAGCACCAGTATCTGCAGAAGATACCGCAGCACCACCCATACCAATACGGTAATTCTCGCCACCTAATATTACTATTTTGTCTCCAGTTTTAGGTGTATCTTTTAAAGCTTGGTCTTGTTTGCCATAACCAATACCACCAGCTTGCATAATTACTTTATCGAAGCCTAATTTTCTAGCTTCTTCTTCGTGTTCAAACGTTAATACAGAGCCACAAATTAGAGGTTGCCCAAATTTATTACCAAAGTCTGAAGCGCCGTTAGAAGCCTTAATTAAAATATCCATTGGCGTTTGGTACAACCACTCACGTTCCGCAACTCCTTTTTCCCAAGGTCTGTTTGCTTCTAAACGGGAATAAGACGTCATGTAAACCGCAGTACCAGCAAGCGGTAAAGAGCCCTTACCACCAGCAAGTCTATCTCTAATTTCGCCACCAGAACCTGTAGCTGCCCCATTAAAAGGTTCTACAGTAGTGGGGAAGTTGTGTGTTTCTGCTTTTAAAGAAATTACAGCATCGTAAGCTTTAGTGGTGTAAAAATCTGGAACATCTGCACGTGAAGGTGCAAATTGTTCTACTCTAGGCCCTTTAATAAAAGCCACATTATCTTTATAAGCCGAAACAATAGTATTAGGGTTTTGTTTCGACGTTTCTTTTATCAACTTAAATAAAGAAGACGGTTTCTCTTTACCATCAATAACAAAAGTGCCATTAAAAATTTTATGGCGGCAATGTTCGCTATTAACCTGAGAAAATCCAAAAACTTCAGAGTCTGTTAAAGGACGTCCAATTTTTTTAGACACTCCCTCCAAATACGTCACTTCCTCATCACTTAGCGATAGGCCTTCTTTAAGGTTGTAAGCCGCAATATCTTCAATATTTAAAATAGGCTCTGGCGTAATAGCAATAGTAAAGCTCTCTTGGTATAAGCCCTCAAATTTTTCAGAAATCATAGGGTCGAAATCAGAAAAATCTTTAGCTACAGCTTTAAACTCTTCAATTCTAATAATGTCCAGTATCCCCATATTTTGGGTAATCTCTACAGCATTAGTACTCCAAGGCGTAATCATAGCAGCACGAGGCCCAACAAACACAGCGTCTAACTGTGTAACGTTTAGTTTTGGTAAGTTGCCAAAAAGCCATGAAAGTTTAGAAATAGTTTCTGCAGATAATTCTTTTGTGGTTTGAACAGCAAAGATTTTGCTGTCTGCGTTTCCAAAGAAATGAATCATTATATATGGTTTGAGTTTAAAAGGGCAAATTTACTTTTTTTTACTGAATTTTAATCAATATACACCTTCTAAAAAGCAGAGTTGTTCACTAGGTTTTAAACAACTTTAAATGCGCGGTATTTTAAAATATGGGCGTTACCCTTCTAAGGTCGGGTCGGGCTTTACGTTGCAAGTCCGCGCTCGTACCTCGCTGTGGGCTTTACACTGCAATCCCTAACGCAATTACCAGCTTAAAATACTATTTTGATAATAACATTAAAACAAGCGTTAGGCTAAAAAGACGTGTGTTTTGGATTTTCTAATTTTTTAAAGGAAATATCTACTTCTAAAAATGCAGTTTAAAGCAAAAAAAGCCAAGATAGCATAGGTTATCTTGGTTTTTTAAAAAGCAATGCATAAACTTAAAAAATTTATAAACACTGCTTGGGCTCTTACTTTAATTATGTTTTAGGGATAAATTTTAAAGACACGCCATTAATGCAATGTCTTTTACCCGTGGGTTGAGGGCCATCATTAAAAACATGACCAAGATGTCCGCCACAAGTAGCACAATGTTCCTCTGTTCTTGCATACCCTAAATTATAATCGGTAGAGTAGGCAACATTACCTTTTATTTCTTTATCGAAACTAGGCCAACCCGTGCCAGAATTAAATTTACTTTCACTTTTAAATAAAGGCGTGTCGCAACCTTTACAAACAAAAACCCCATCTTTATAATTCTTATTTAAGGGGCTAGAAAAAGGGCGTTCTGTACCAGCTTTTCGTAACACGTAGTATTCCATATCAGTCAAAGAAGCTTTCCATTCTTCATCTGTTTTTGTAACTTTATAAACAACTTCTTCCTTATCTGTTTTAGTTTTTTGCGCATTAGAATTACAGTTAAACAACAGGGTTAACGATATTAATACCAATAATTTATACATATTCATAGATTATATTTTCAAATATTAAGTCGATGAACCGTAACAATCATAACATTTTGCAGGTATATAAGTTAAACAAAGTCTTGTAAATGCTCAAAAAATTAATAAAACTATGTTAAATTTGTAACTCGAATTTTTTTTGAGTGACGCAAAATACTTTAATGTGTCTTACAATATGTAAAGACCGTTTTGTACAAAACTAAATCCTAATATTATTATGAAACTAAAAACGATTATCTATAGTACGTTAGTATTAACACTTTTAATAGCTTGTGCAACTAATCCATTTACAGGAAAAAAAACGATTGCTTTTGTGCCTAACACGCAATTATTCCCAACCTCTTTCGCGCAATACAATCAGTTTTTAGGAGAAAATAAAGTAATTACTGGTACTAAAGATGCAGAAATGATAAAGCGCGTAGGACAACGCATTGCCGTAGCAGCCGAGCGCTATTTAGATGCTAATGGCAATCAAGGCTATTTAAAAAATTACAAATGGGAATACAATTTAGTTAACGACGAAACAGTAAACGCTTGGTGTATGCCAGGTGGTAAAATCGTGTTTTATACAGGTATTTTGCCAATAGCACAAAACGAAACAGGCGTAGCTGCTATAATGGGGCATGAGGTGGCACACGCACTTGCAAACCATGGACAACAGCGTATGAGTGCGGGAATGGTGCAACAACTTGGAGCAGTGGCAGGAAATGTTGTTATTCAAGACGAACAAAAAAGAGGATTGTTTAATCAAGCTTATGGGATAGGCTCTCAAGTTGGTGTAATGCTGCCATTTAGTAGAAGTCACGAAACCGAAGCAGATAATATAGGTATACTTTTAATGGCTATTGCAGGATACAACCCAGATGAGGCTGCACAATTATGGCAACGAATGAAGGCTAACAGTGGTGGACAAGCACCACCAGAATTTATGAGTACACACCCTTCTAACGATACAAGGATTGCCAATTTAACAAAATGGGCTCCTGGAGCTAAGGCAGAGGCGAGAAAGTTTGGAGTAACATCTTTTAGATAAAATTATACAGCAAAAAAATATTTGTTTACATTTAGAGCGACCGTATTAAAAGGGTCGCTTTTTTTATGGAATCACTCAAAAAAGGGAGTAAAAAGTTATTAAATGCTTGGGCGTTTTACGATTGGGCTAATTCTGTTTACAGCCTAACAATAGCCTCTTCAATTTTTCCTATTTTTTATTCTGCACTGTTTTTAACAGACATAAAGCGGGTTACTGCTTTTGGTATCGAGTTTAAAAGCACAGCACTTATTACTTTTGTAACAGCATTTACATTTTTAGTAGTAGCATTTTTATCTCCTTTACTGTCTGGTATTGCAGATTACGTGGGGAATAAAAAAACGTTTTTGAAGTTTTTTTGTTACTTAGGTAGTGCTGGTTGTATTGGTTTATATTGGTTCGAGATAACTCCAGAAAAAATACACCAAAGCCTTTTGTTTTATTTTATGGGGCTTATTGGTTATTGGGGCAGTTTAGTATTTTATAATTCGTATTTGCCAGATATAGCTTATCCAGAACAACAAGACAGCATAAGTGCAAAAGGATTTTCATGGGGGTATATCGGTAGTGTATTTTTACTTATTATCAATTTAATTATGGTTATGTTTCCTGGCGTTGTGGGATTCGATTTAACTATTTCTCAAGATATTATAGATAATGGTACGGCTTTAGAAATAGAAGAAGCTTTAAAAACAGTAAAAGAAAAAGCCTCTATAGAAGCTATGCGTTATGCTTTTATAACCGTTGGTGTATGGTGGGCGCTATTTAGCCAATATTCTTTTTATTGGTTGCCCAAAGGGCATTCCAAAGGGAAAAATGCAACAGTTTCAATCCTATTTAACGGTTTTAAAGAATTACGAAAAGTATGGCAAGACCTGTTGCAAAACCTTAGGTTAAAACGGTATCTTACAGCCTTTTTTGTATTTAGCATGGCGGTACAAACAATAATGTTAGTTGCTGTCTATTTTGGAGAAGAGGAAATTGCATGGGGTGGTAAAGACGCTAAAACAACTGGGCTTATTACCAGTATTTTAGTAATACAACTTGTGGCAATTTTAGGTGCTTACATCACGTCTAAAACTTCTAGTAAAATAGGAAATATAAAAACGCTAATTATTATAAATATTTTATGGGTGGTTTTATGTGTGTATGCTTATTTTATGGTAACTCCACTATCGTTTTACATTGCGGCAAGTTTGGTAGGATTAGTTATGGGTGGTGTGCAATCTTTAGCGAGATCTACGTATTCTAAATTTTTGCCCGACACCGAAGATACAACCTCATATTTTAGTTTTTACGATGTTGCCGAAAAAATAGGAATTGTTATTGGTATGATTATATATGGTACTATAGACCAAAAAACGGGTAGTATGCGTAATGCTATACTATTCTTAGTAGTGTTTTTTGTATTGGGTATACTCTTATTACTGAGGGTACCTAGACAAGATAAAAATGAGCAATCCGACGACTAAAGTGATTATAACTCATAAAAAATAATAGCAACACATACAATAATTAGAGTGCCAAAGCATATTAATTATTATGTTTGCGTAACATTAAACAACGACATATGAAATTTTTTAAATATTTAGGATCTTTTTTGGCGCTTTTCTCTATAGCATCTTGTAATATTGAAGAATTTGAAGAAGGTACTCTAACAGCACCTGTAAGCGAAATGTTTCCAGAACCAACAGGAACGGCCTCTTTCTCTGTAACTATAGATGGTGAAAGTTTTATAGCAGATACCCCTGTAGCAACAGTTATCGACAATGCTATAAATATTACAGGCATTAGAACAAGTACAGGAGAAGTTGTAACCATAACAGTAATTGGTAATGCTCCAGGAACATATCAATTAGGTGTAACTCAAAATCAAGTGGAAGTTAATAGCGCATCTTACGTTACAAGTTTAGATGGGAGTGGACAAACATGGATTGCGGCTACAGATTTTGTAACACCTCAAGGAGAAGTCGTAATAACAGAAATCGACCAAGAAAATCAAACTCTATCTGGAACATTTTCTTTTGTAGGGACTAATCCAGATCCAGAAGCACCAACAGTAGCGTTAACCAACGGCGTGTTTAGTAATGTTTCTTTTGGAGCTGGTTTGGTTACTGGAGATGCTAGAAATATGTTTTCTGCAAATGTAGATGGTGTTGCCTTTAATCAAGAATCTGTAAATGCAACTTTATTGGAATTGGCAGGTTTGTCTAATATTAGCATTGTAGCCACAAAAAGTAACATGGAAACTATTGGTATTACTGTAGAATCTAATATAGTACCTGGCGATTATGAGCTGGGTGGTTTTTCTCCTCCTATAGCACAATATAATGTGTCTTTTACCAATTCGAATTTGGGAGAAGGTGCGCTAACTATAACACAACATGATACAGCTAATAGGCGTATTGCAGGAACATTTAGTTTTTCTGCAACCTCCATTTTGCCAGGAGATAATCCTGTATTCGAAATAACAGAGGGTAGTTTTGATGTTTCGTATTAATATCAAGTTTCTATAATTGTTTTATAAATCTTATAGCTTGATTTCAGGTAACATATAGTCATAAAAAATCCCGATATACTTTAATTGTAATCGGGATTTTTTTATATAATGATTTTCTAGTTCTAAGACTCGGCAGGCTTTTCTGCTTTTTCAATTTCAATGTCTAACTCTTCAGTTTTATCATCGAGATCAATAATAATTTTATCGCCTTCAGAAAGGTTAGAAGATACAATTTGTTCTGCTAAAGCATCTTCGATATACTTTTGGATAGCACGTTTAAGCGGTCTGGCACCATATTGTTTATCGAAACCTTTATCGGCAATATACTCCTTGGCTTGGTCCGTTAAATCTAACTCGTAACCTAGGCCTTTAATTCTTAATAACAGCTTTTCAAGTTCGATATCTATAATCTTATTGATGTCTTCTTTTTCAAGCGGATTGAATACAACAACGTCATCAATTCTATTTAGAAATTCTGGTGCAAACGACTTTTTAAGTGCATTTTCAATCACTTTTTGTGCGTTGGCATCTTCCTGAGCTTTTTGAGATGCTGTACCAAAACCAATACCAGTACCAAAGTCTTTTAATTTTCTGGCACCAATATTAGAAGTCATAATAATAATGGTGTTTCTAAAATCAATTTTACGACCTAAACTGTCTGTTAAATGCCCATCGTCTAATACTTGAAGCAGCATATTAAAAACATCAGGATGCGCTTTTTCAATTTCATCTAAAAGAATTACAGAATAAGGTTTACGGCGTACTTTTTCGGTTAATTGTCCGCCTTCTTCGTAACCAACATATCCTGGAGGTGCACCAACGAGCCTAGAAATCGCAAATTTTTCCATGTATTCACTCATGTCAATTCTAATAAGAGAATCTTCACTATCAAATAACTGTCGGGATAGTACCTTGGCTAATTGTGTTTTACCAACACCTGTTTGGCCTAAGAAAATAAACGACCCAATTGGTTTGTTGGGGTCTTTTAATCCTGCTCTGTTTCTTTGAATGGCTTTAACAACTTTTGCTACAGCTTCGTCTTGGCCAATAACTTTACCCTTAATTAAGTCGGGCAGTTCTGCTAATTTGTTAATTTCTGTTTGCGCAATTCTATTTACAGGTATCCCCGTCATCATAGATACAACATCTGCCACATTGTCTTCTGTTACAACTTCACGATGTAACTTTGTTTCTTCTTCCCATTTCTCTTGGGCTATGGCAAGATCTTTCTCTAAGCGTTTTTCATCATCTCTTAGCTTAGCAGCTTCTTCGTATTTTTGTTTTTTAACAACAGAGTTTTTGGTTTCTCTTACTTGCTCTAGTTTTTTCTCTAATTCAAGTATTTGTTGTGGTACATCTATATTGGTGATGTGTACGCGAGATCCAGCTTCGTCTAAAGCATCGATAGCTTTGTCTGGTAAAAAACGATCCGTCATGTAACGGTTGGTTAATTTTACACAAGCCTCGATAGCTTCTGGAGTAAAATCTACATTATGGTGTTCCTCATACTTCCCTTTAATATTATGAAGAATCTCGATGGTTTCTTCAACAGTAGTAGGTTGTACAATTACTTTTTGGAAACGACGCTCTAAGGCACCATCTTTTTCGATGTATTGTCTGTATTCGTCTAGGGTTGTAGCACCTATACATTGAATTTCTCCTCTTGCAAGGGCAGGCTTAAACATGTTAGAAGCATCTAAACTTCCTGTAGCACCACCAGCACCAACAATAGTGTGAATTTCATCTATAAATAAAATAACATCGTCATTTTTTTCAAGCTCATTCATTACAGCTTTCATACGTTCTTCAAACTGTCCTCTGTATTTGGTGCCAGCAACTAAGCTAGCCAAATCTAGTGTAACAACACGTTTGTTGAATAGAATACGAGATACTTTTCGTTTTACGATACGAAGTGCTAAACCTTCTGCAATGGCAGATTTACCAACACCGGGCTCACCTATAAGTAACGGGTTGTTTTTCTTTCGTCTGCTTAAAATTTGAGAAACACGTTGTATTTCTTCTTCTCTGCCTACTACAGGATCTAGTTTTCCTTCCTCTGCAAAAGCTGTTAAATCGCGTCCAAAATTATCTAACACAGGTGTTTTAGATTTCTTGTTAGATTTACCAGAAGGTGCATTAAAAATATTATCTTTTTGAGGCTCTTCTCCTAAATTACCATCATCGTCTTGAAACGACTCGGCCTTAGGTTCTATATAATCGTTTTCGTTTGTAATCATTTGCTTGAATTGTTCTTTAACATTATCGTAGTCTACCTTAAGTTTATTAAGTAGCTTAGTTGTGGGGTCGTTTTCGTTTCTAAGAATGCACAATAACAAATGCGCTGTGTTTATAGAAGTACTTTGAAATAGTTTAGCTTCTAAAAACGTAGTTTTTAGAGCGCGCTCTGCTTGCCGTGTTAAATGTAAGTTTTTCTTCTGGTTAGAAGCGATACTTATATTTGGGTTTGCGGGGCTTAATATTTCTACTTTGCGTCTTAAATGGTTTAAATCTATACTCAAAGCACTTAATATATCTATTGCTTTACCATTGCCATCTCTTAAAAGCCCAAGCATTAAATGCTCGGTACCTATAAAATCGTGTCCCAGACGTAGAGCTTCCTCTTTGCTGTATGCTATTACATCTTTTACTCTGGGAGAAAAATTATCATCCATATTGTTCTTTTCCTTTCTGCATTAAAAATACTAAAACATTTTACGAAGAGCAAAAACTATACCCTAAAATGTAATAGTTATGCTAATTGAGGAAAAAAAAATAGAAAATCAAAATGCGGTATTGTATACTTATTAACTAAAGTAGGGCTAAAAATTGTTAATAAATTGTTCTAAAAACACGAAAAACACGCACAATTACAGCTATCGAAAGTCGTATATTAGCGTGTTTTGAAATTTAGAGAAACTAACTAAAATATATATTTAAATATGGCAGAAGGAGAAAAGCTGATACCTATTAATATTGAAGATGAAATGAAATCTGCTTACATTGATTATTCAATGTCAGTAATTGTTTCTCGTGCATTACCAGACGTTAGAGATGGTTTAAAACCTGTACACAGACGTGTATTATATGGTATGCATGAATTGGGTGTTAGAGCGAATTCGGCTCACAAAAAATCTGCAAGGATAGTAGGTGAGGTTTTAGGAAAGTATCACCCACACGGCGATACATCGGTTTATGATGCAATGGTGCGTATGGCTCAAGATTGGAGTTTGCGTTACATGTTAGTAGATGGTCAAGGGAATTTTGGTTCTATAGATGGCGATAGCCCAGCAGCGATGCGTTATACAGAGGCTAGAATGCAAAAAATTTCTGAAGAAATGCTTGCCGACATAGATAAGGAAACCGTAGACCATAAATTAAATTTTGACGATACACTTCAGGAACCCACAGTTTTACCTACGCGTATACCAGGCCTTTTAGTTAATGGTGCTTCTGGTATTGCCGTTGGTATGGCTACCAATATGCCCCCGCATAATTTAACCGAAGTGGTTAACGGTACTATAGCGTATATAGACAATACAGATATTGATGTAGAAGAGTTGATGACTCACGTTAAAGCACCAGATTTCCCTACTGGGGGTACCATATATGGTTACGACGGCGTTAAAGATGCTTTTTTAACAGGTAGAGGACGTATTGTACTTCGTGGAAAGGCTAATATTGAAGAGGTAAATGGTCGTGAATGCATTATTGTAAATGAGATTCCTTACCAGGTCAATAAGGCAGAAATGATTAAAAAAACTGCCGACTTAGTCAATGAAAAGAAATTAGAAGGTATTTCTACAATTCGTGACGAATCTGATAGAAAAGGGATGCGTATTGTGTACGTTTTAAAACGAGATGCCATTCCTAATATCGTACTTAACAAATTGTACAAGTATACTGCTTTACAATCTTCATTTAGTGTAAATAATATAGCGCTTGTTAATGGCAGGCCTCAATTATTAAACTTAAAAGATTTAATACATTATTTTGTAGAGCATAGACATGAAGTTGTAGTTAGAAGAACAACTTACGAGCTTAGAAAAGCAGAAGAACGCGCTCATATTTTAGAAGGTTTAATTATAGCATCAGATAATATTGATGAGGTCATTAAAATTATTAGAGCATCATCTAATGCAGATCAGGCACGTGAAAGCTTGATAAAGCGCTTTGAATTGTCTGAAATACAAGCCAGAGCTATTGTAGAAATGCGTTTACGCCAGTTAACAGGTCTAGAACAAGACAAGTTACGTGCAGAATACGACGAGATTATTAAAACAATAGCAGATCTAAAAGACATCCTAGAGCATAAAGACCGTAGAATGAATATTATCAAAGAAGAATTGGTAGTAATTCGAGATAAATACGGAGATGAAAGACGTTCTACTATAGAATATGCAGGAGGCGATTTAAGTATTGAAGACATGATACCTAATGAGAAAGTTGTAATTACCATATCTCATGCAGGGTACATTAAGCGCACATCCTTAACAGAATACAAAACACAAAATAGAGGAGGTGTAGGGCAAAAAGCATCTAAAACCAGAAACGAAGATTTCTTAGAACATCTATTTGTAGGTACCAATCACCAATACATGCTATTCTTTACCCAAAAAGGAAAATGTTTTTGGATGCGTGTATACGAAATTCCAGAAGGCGCTAAAACATCTAAAGGAAGGGCGATACAAAATCTTATAAACATCGAGCAAGATGATAAGGTTATGGCATTTATATGTACACAGGATCTTAAAGATGAAGATTACATAAACAAACATTATGTAATTATGGCCACTAAAAAAGGGCAAGTAAAGAAAACGGCTTTAGAGCAGTATTCCAGACCAAGAACTAATGGTATTAATGCCATTACAATTAAAGAGGATGATGAGTTGCTAGAAGCTAAATTAACTACAGGAGAAAGTCAAGTAATGTTAGCGCTTAAATCTGGTAAAGCTATACGATTTGAAGAAGCCAAAACACGCCCTATGGGAAGAAATGCATCTGGGGTTAGAGGAATAACTTTAGCACATGATAGCGATGAGGTTATTGGTATGGTAGCGGTAGATGATATGGAAAGTAACATACTTGTGGTTTCCGAAAATGGTTATGGTAAGCGTTCTAGCTTAGACGATTACAGAATTACAAATAGGGGAGGTAAAGGTGTTAAAACCATATCAATATCAGACAAAACAGGAGGTTTAGTATCTATAAAGAATGTTACCGATAACGATGATTTAATGATTATTAATAAATCTGGTGTGGCCATTCGATTGGCCGTTGAGGATTTACGTGTAATGGGTAGGGCCACACAAGGTGTAAAACTTATAAATTTAAAGGGTAACGATTCTATTGCTGCTGTAGCTAAGGTAATGCATGATGAGGATGATGTAGACGTTATAGAAGAAGGAGAAATAATTGAAAATGAATCGAAAACCGAAGATGGCACAGGTGTTGATAATACAACCAATGATAACAATAACGAATAACAATAGAAAATGAAAAAACAGTTAATAGCAGCTATTGCAATATCCCTAAGTATGCTCTCTTTTGCCCAAAAGAAAGAGCTTAAAGCAGCAGAAAAGGCTGTAAAAAGTGCAAACTTTGCTGATGCTAAAAAAATCTTGGCTCCAATTAAATTTGGAGATTTAGATGATAATTTGAAAGCAAAATACAACTATATAAAAGGTTTAGCGCTATATGCCAACGGAGCAGGTAATGATAAAGAATTAAAAAAAGGCGCAAACCTTTTAAATAGATCTCGAAAGGTATATAAAGAACAAGTTGATGCTTTTAAAACAGAAATGTTGGGTACTTTACTGGCTAAAGGCAACAAGTCTTTCGAAGATAAAGAGTTTGCTATAGCGTCATTACAGTTTGAAAGAGCTTACGACTTAAAGAAAAAAGATACATCTTACTTATATTATGCTGCGTCTTCAGCTATAAATGTTCCAGATTACGATCGCGCTTTAAAGCTTTATGTCGATTTAAAAGATTTAGGGTATACGGGTATCAAAACATCTTATTATGCTGAGGATATAGCAACAGGTTTAAAAGTTTTATTTGCTAATAAAAAATCTAGAAACAGAGCTGTTGCAAGGAATACGCATAAAAAACCTACACAAGAAAAATCAGAATCGGTACGTGCAGATATTGTAAAGAAAGTGGCCTTAATTTACACCAACAAAGGCAATACAGAAAAAGCGATAGAAGCCATTAGAGATGCGAGAGCAATAAGTCCTGAAGATTTTAGTCTGATATTAGCAGAAGCTAATATTTACTTAAAAACAGGAGATACAGACAATTATAAGAAAGTTTTAAAAGAAGCTATAGATCAAGATCCTAACAACTCAGAGCTTTTCTACAATTTAGGAATAGCATCTACAGACTTAAAAGAGTATGACGAAGCTGAAAATTATTACAAAAAAGCTATAGAGTTAGATCCTAAAAATGAGGCAGCTTATATTAATTTAGGAATCGTTATCTTAAAAGCTGAACCAGCAATTTTAGAGGAAATAAACAGTTTGGGTAATAGTGCTGCAGACAACAAACGTTACGACGAATTGTTAGCTAAGCGTAAAGGATTGTATGGTAAAGCAATTCCTTACTTTGAACAAGCTTTATCTGTAAATCCTAAAAGCCTTAGTGCAGCTACCACGCTTATGAATATTTATGGCGCATTGAATGAAACAGCTAAGAAAAATGAAATGGAAGCTAAAGTAGAAGCAATTAAAGCAGCTCAATAAAAAAAGAAAACTTCAAATAAATATAAGATAAAGCCAGAGTTTAATAGCTCTGGTTTTTTTATGCGTCTATTTAGGCTTTCCAAGGACTAGGTTAATTTTAAGGTTTGGTATTATTGATCTTTGCGTTTAAAAAAAGAAAATCCTGCCGTAATTGTAAACAGAACAATATGTTTTTTTAGATAAGATTTATAATAACAATAAAATAAATGTGTCCTTTAAATTAATGCTGTGTCTTAACATTATAGAATAACTAATTAAATCTTATAAAAATGGAATACCTATCTAAAATGTTAGAAAACCTAAGCACAACTCTAGGTTCTAAACTATCAAGTGCCTTAGCAGCATTACTAATTATTATAATTGGATGGTTTATTGCAGGGTTTTTAAAACGAGTAACAGTAAAATTAATCAAAAAATCAGGCGTAGACGACAGGCTAAAAAGTTCAGATATAAGTTTATCTAACTTTATAAGCAAGCTCGTTTACTTTTTGGTGATGATATTTGTATTTATGTTGGCTCTTGATAAATTAGGTATGAGTAACGTTTTAGATCCTTTAAAAGCCATGTTGGGAGACTTTACTAGTTTTATACCAAATATAATTGGTGCTGGGTTGGTATGTTACATAGGGTATATGTTAGCAACTATAGTGGCAGAATTTGTCGAGCTGTCTGGAGACTCAATTCAAAAAATAATACCTAAATTAAAATTACCCGAACACATAGATTTTATTAAAATAGTAAAAAAAATTGTATTTATATTCATATTTATACCTTTACTAATAGCAGCTTTTAATATCCTAAATATGGAAGCGATTTCTGGGCCAGCAACAGATATGCTAAACGAATTTTTCTCAGCGATACCAAAAGTAATTTTAGCTACTTTAATTTTAGTAGTATTTGTAGTTGGAGGGCGTTTTTTAAGCGAACTTATCAAAGACCTGTTAAGTAGTATGCAATTAAATAACATTGCAGAAAAAATGGGATTAAACGCAATTTTGGGCAATACTAATATTGTGAAATTAATTAGCAATATCGTTTACTATTTTATTGTATTATTTGGATTAACTACAGCAGTAGAAAAGCTTGATTTTTTACATTTATCGGAAATATTAGAAACAGTAACGAATTATTCTGGTAAAATTTTATTTGGTTTAGCCATATTAATGGTAGGCAATTGGCTATCTAACGTAGCAGCCAACGGTTTTTCTAAAAGCAAATCGAATCCTTTTGTAACCTCAATTATTAGAATAGCAATTATTGCTATATTTTTAGCTATAGGTTTAGGAGCAATGGGTATAGCAGATAACATCATTAATTTAGCATTTGGTATATCTTTAGGAACGGTAGCCTTAACTATTATATTATCGTTTGGCCTTGGTGGTAGAGCAGCAGCAGGTAAGCAAATGGAAAAAATATTAGAAAAGTTTAATAAAGAATAACTTTAGCTAAAAAGCACCAAAAAAGCTGTCCTTTTGGGCAGCTTTTTTGTTTTAAAAGAATTTATTAATAAAAATTTTTATATCTAAAGCTATTGTTATTTTTGCAACATGTCTAGAAGGAAAAAATCAAGAAATAAAGTTTTCGAAAGTTTAGAGGTTGTCGATGCAGGCGCCAAAGGAAAAACTATAGCAAAAACACCAGAAGGGAAAGTCGTTTTTTTATCTAATGCCGTTCCGGGAGATGTTGTAGACGTACAAACTTTTAAAAAAAGAAAAGCGTATTACGAAGGTAAAGCCATCAATTTTCATAAACGATCTGATAAGCGTACAGAACCAGAATGTGCATATTTTGGAACCTGTGGCGGGTGCAAATGGCAAAATATGGGCTACGAGCACCAACTGTATTACAAAGAAAAAGAAGTTGTAAATAACCTCACTAGAATAGGGCACATAGAATTGCCAGAAGTTACACCAATATCCGGATCTAAAACCCAATACTTTTATCGTAATAAAATGGAATTTTCTTTTAGTGATAGCCGTTGGCTAACACTAGAGGAAATTCAATCTGATGAAGAATTAGGAGATAGAAATGCTTTAGGGTTTCATATACCAGGCATGTGGGATAAAATATTAAACATAGACCAATGCCACTTGCAACGCGATCCTTCTAACGCTATTAGAAATGCTGTAAGATCGTTTGCTGTTACTAATAATCTAGAGTTTTTTAATACCAGAAATCAAACAGGTTTTTTAAGAACATTAATGATTCGTACAGCTACAACAGGAGATGTTATGGTTGTCGTTCAATTTTTTAAAGAAGATGCAGCTAAACGACAATTACTTTTAGACTATATAAAAGAAACATTTCCAGAAGTAACTTCATTACAATACGTTATCAACGGGAAAGGAAATGATACTATATACGATCAAGATGTAATTTGCTACAGCGGTAAAGATCATATTTTCGAGGAAATGGAAGGCCTGCACTTTAAAATTAATGCAAAATCCTTTTACCAAACAAATTCAAAGCAAGCCTACGAACTTTATAAAATTACCAGAGACTTTGCAGGTTTAAATGGAACAGAGTTGGTTTACGATTTATATACAGGAACAGGTACTATAGCACAATTCGTATCTAAGAAAGCAAAAAAAGTAGTAGGTGTAGAATCGGTTCCAGATGCCATATTAGCCGCAAAAGAAAATGCACAATTAAATGCTATAAATAACGTTGATTTTTATGTGGGTGATATGAAGCATGTTTTTAACGATGCGTTTATAGCAAAACATGGACAACCAGATGTTGTTATTACAGATCCACCAAGAGATGGTATGCATAAAGACGTGGTAGCACAATTGTTAAAAATTGCAGCTTCTAAAATAGTTTACGTAAGTTGCAACAGTGCAACCCAAGCCAGAGATCTGGCATTAATGGACGAGATGTATAAAGTAACCAAAGTACAAGCTGTAGATATGTTTCCACAAACATTTCACGTAGAAAGCGTAGTATTACTAGAAAAGAGATAGCAATATCTAAAATAAAAATGATGAAAAAAATAAGTGTACTATGCATTGTAGTATTCCTAACTTGTATTTATAACTGCGAACGAGACGATATTTGTGCAGATACAACTCAAACCACAGCGAGTTTAGTTATAGAAACTTTCGATGTTAGCAATAGAACTCAAATTAGAAATGTTGCCAATTTACGAATAGAAGGTATTGGTAATGTAGGACCATTGCTTGTAGATGGTATGGAGATTACTAATAGAACAAGCAATATTATTTTACCGCTTAGAACAGATGTAGACTCTACACAATTTATACTAAGCATAGATACAACACTAGACGAAAATGGCGTGGTTAATGGTGGAAATGCAGACACTATAACAGTGAGATATAGTAGAGAAGATCGTTTTGTGTCTAGAGCCTGTGGTTTTAGCACCATATTTTCAGACGTTACAATAACCTTAGGAGATGAGCCTAGAGACGACCAGTGGATTAGAAGCATATTAGCAGAAAACGATAATCAAATTATAGAAGATGAAGATCAAAGGCATTTTTCAATTTTTCATTAACCTAAGCTTTTTAATGGTGCTAAGCTTAGGAACAGCACAAAATGAAGAAAAGACTTCTGTAGAAAACGACTCGATAGTATTAAAAACAAAGTATGGACTGCGTTTTGGCGTCGATACAGGAAGAATTTTGAGAAGCGTTTTAGACGATGAGTACGAAGGGATTGAGTTTGTTTCAGATTATCGACTTACAAAAAAATTATATATAGCTTTAGAAGGAGGAATGGAAGAGCGCACCATTGTAACTTCATTTTTAAACACAACAACAGAAGGGAGCTATATTAAAGCAGGCATAGATTATAATGTATACGAAAACTGGTTAGATATGGATAATTCTATATTCTTTGGACCAAGAGTAGGCGTAAGTAGATTTACCCATACCATAAACGAATATCAAGTTTTTGCCACTAACCAATTTTTTGCACCTCAAAACTTTGTAGACGAATCTCTGGAACTTGACAATTTAACGGCTATATGGCTGGAACTTATCTTTGGTATAAAAGCAGAATTGTTTAGAAACCTATACTTGGGGCTAAATGTACAGTTAAAGGCAGAAGTCTCATCCACCGAGCCTGAGAATTTCGAAAATATTTATATACCTGGCTTTAACAGAACTTACGATAGCACGCGTATTGGTGTAGGCTATGGTTACACACTGTCTTACAGAATACCGCTATATAACAAGAAAAGAAAAATAGCAAAAGCCAAATAAGACCTAGCTATTAATTTTTAAAGTTTACTAAAAGAAAAGCGATACTATTTAAGATTAGGAATGTGTATTAACCACATCTATTATAGCACTTTTTTGCAATACTCCAGATTGCCTCCACTTGGGTGTGCCATCCTTAAATAATATCATAGTAGGTACACTTCTTACCTGGTATTGCGTAGCAAGTTCACGATTTTTATCGATATCTATCTTTATAATTTTAAGTTGTTCTCCTAATTCTGCCTTAACATCTTTTAAAATAGGCATCAACGCTTGGCATGGGCCACACCAAGTTCCAAAAAAGTCCACTAAAATTACAGGGTGAGAGTTGATTAAACTCTTAAAACTATTTTTCATAAGTTGTTTTAAATTTAAGACGCAATTTGCAAAATAAAATTACAATTTATTGTTACTACTGTATATATAAAATCTGATTTTTTTGTTTTAAAAAAAATACAATGTATATTTAGAAACAATACCAACCCTTATGATAACCAACCATTTAAAGTTTTTATTGCTTTTAATTGTTCTCTTTACGTCTTGTAAAAAGGAACAAGTTTTAACTAAAAATGAAAAAGAATGGCTTAAAACCAATCCCGATTTTACCGTATCTATCTATGGCTATGTACCGCCTTATTTGTTTAATAACCAAAAAGGTAAGGCAGATGGTGTTTTTATAGAATACTTAGAGCTTATAGAAAAAAAAATTGATTATAAATTTAAAAGAAAGAGTTATGATAAATGGCCAGATCTTTATAAAGATGCCATAAGTGGTAAAATAGAAATTGTTTTAGATATTCCGAAAACAGAAGAACGGCAAAAGTTTTTTGATTTTTATGGCAACTTTTTCAGCTCTAAATATGTTATTGTTTCTAGAAAACATAATGTTATAACAAATAAGAACTTAGCAACAAGTAATATTGTAATTCCAGAAGGCTATGCCATTTTAGAGGTGCTAAACAAGAACTTGCATAACGCCAATATAGTTGTTTTAGAAGATGAAAAAGAGTGTTTACAAGAACTTTCTAAAGGCAATTACGATGCTTATATAGGCCCCAAACTAGTGGCTAAAAACTTTATTCACGAATTAGATATTTCAAATTTAACTATAGGAGATGTAACACCTTTTTATTACCGTCCCGTAATTTCTGTAACTAAGAAAAATAAGAAGCTGTCTGTAATAATGAAAAAAGCTATAAACAGTATTACAGATGCAGAAAAACAAACTATTTTAAACAATTGGTTGTACGACGAGGTTAAACCATTTTACAAAAAAATAGGGTTCTGGATGGGCGCTATTTTAATTTTAATTTTAGCGCTTATAGGAAACACTTACTTTAATAGGTTGTTAAAACGAAGAATAAAGGAGAGAACCACGGCACTAGAACAAGCTATGAAAAACGTGGAAAAAGGAGATAAAGTAAAAACACGGTTTATACGAACCATTTCTCATGAAATTAGAACACCAATGAACAGTATTCTAGGCTTTTCAGAGATTTTAAAAAAGGAAGATATTACTAAAGAAGAGTCTAATACTTATATAGATTCTATAATTAATAATGGTAAGTACTTAGTAGGTTTAATAGATTCCATATTAGAAATATCCAGTTTTAGCGAAGATAAAGCGAAGATAAATCTCGAAGAAATAAATCTAAAATTTGTAATGCAAAATATAGAAATGTATTTTGAAACTATAGCTAAGAAAAAGAATATAAATTTAAATTTTAATACAGAAATTGCGACAAACGATAAAATTATTATCGATCGAAATCGTATTAAAAAAATAATTACAAATCTTATAGATAATGCACTTAAATTTACATCCAATGGTGGAAATGTTAATGTAGATTTCAATATACTAGATTCTGAATATCTAGAACTTAAGGTAGAAGACAATGGCAAAGGCATAGACCATCAACATAAAGAAATTATATTCGAATCGTTTGCCAAATTAAACGAAGAAGTTACCAACTATATAGAAGGATTAGGGGTTGGTTTAACAATAGTTAAAGAGAATGTTAAAGCCCTTAATGGCACTATAAGCTTTAACTCCAAATTAGGAAGCGGATCTACTTTTGTGGTGCATGTGCCATGTAAACTTATAGAGGAAGAGTGCGCTTCGCAAATACTTGTTCCTAGCAGCAATAGCTATACTATTTTAGTAGTAGAAGATGCAGATATTAATTTTCTTTTGGTAAAATCGATTCTACTTTTAATGAAAGAATATGATTTTACGATTTTACATGCCGAGAATGGAAAAATAGGAGTAGAAATGTGCGATAACCATCCCGAAATAGATTTGGTACTCATGGACATTAGAATGCCTGTAATGAATGGTTATGAAGCGACACGTATTATAAAGCATAAGCACCCCAACTTAACTATTGTTGCTCATACTGCTTACTCCACAGATACAGACATAGAGAAGGCTTTAAATGCTGGTTGCGAAACTGTTTTAGCTAAACCTGTAGAGGTTAATTTATTTAAGAAAACGATTAAAAAACTAATTGGTAGAACCGAATTGCAAAGTTAAGGCCGTATTATTTATTTCATATACTTGCCTTTTTTACTTCCAGAATACATTACGTATTTTACCAAACGAGACTCTAATTTAGCATTAAAGAGTTGAATTTTTCTGGAAGGCCTTAAGCCCACGTGTTTTAAAGCTTCTAAGTTAGACGTAATAAACCAAGCATCTGTATTTGGATAATTTTGTTTTAAATTATCGCCTATATTTTTATAAAACGCTTGCATGTCTATATCTAAACGCTCCCCGTAAGGCGGATTAAATACCATGTGCAATTTACTATCTCCTGGTTTCTGTGTTTTAAAAAAATCTTCGTGTTTTACCGTAATAAAGTCCTCTAACTGTGCATTTTTAATATTGTCCTGTGCTTTGCGTACAGCACTAGGCGCTTTGTCGTAAGCAATTATAGAATGGTGAAAGTCTCTAGTTTTCTTTAAAAGCGATTCCTCTATTTTCTCAAAAAGCTCTACATCCCAGTCCTGCCATCTTTCGAAGGCAAATTCTTTACGCATAAGGTTAGGAGGTATATTACAAGCTATCATAGCAGCTTCTATTGGGATAGTTCCAGAACCGCACATAGGGTCCATAAAATCGCTTTGTCCGTCCCAACCAGATAACATAATTAAACCAGCAGCTAAAACCTCATTAATAGGAGCAATATTAGTGGCTAATTTATACCCACGTTTATGTAAAGATTCGCCAGAAGTATCTAAAGAGATGGTACACTCTTTTCTATCTACACGAACGTTAATTTTTAAATCAGGGAACTTTAAATCTACATTTGGGCGCTGTCCTGTGTTTTCGCGAAAACGATCTACAATAGCATCTTTTGTTTTTTGAGCAATGTAAAGAGAATGCGAAAATAAATCGGAGTGAATTGTAGCATCTACAGCTAAAGATCCTGTGGGTTTTAAATAGTTTTCCCAAGGCATTTTTAATACCTTTTTGTACAAATCGTCTTCATTACTAACTCTAAATGTATGTATAGGCTTTAAAATTTTAATAGCAGTACGCAAAGCAAGGTTAGCTTTATACATAAAACCTTGATCTCCCACAAAAGATACGCTACGTACCCCTTTTTTAACATGCATGGCACCAAGTTGCGTAAGTTCTTTTTCTAATAAATCTTCAAAACCATATAAGGTTTTTGCTACCATGTTGAAATTTTCTGCCATCTTTTTCGTCCAAATGTATTTAAATGTAATAAGTTGCAAAAATAGTGTAATTTTGCGGCAATAAACTAGTGTAAGCAAATAATGGGTTAGGGATTGTAGCGGCATCCTTTTTTATGTGATAGCTATTAGATTTTTTTAATTGCAAAATTTTAAAATCACATAAAAAAGATACAGCGAAAAGCCCGACCTGCAAGGTAACCCCCTCTCAAAAAAACTCATGGCAAATAATACAGCAAAATGGTTCGCATCTTGGTTCGATACTCCTTTTTATCATATTTTATATAAACACAGAGACGACACCGAAGCGCAGTTGTTTATGGACAATTTAACGCAATATTTAAATATACCAGAACAAGGAACTATTTTAGATCTAGCATGCGGCAAAGGCAGGCACTCTATATATTTAAATACACTTGGTTACCATGTTACTGGGGTAGATTTGAGTGAAAATAGTATTGCTTTTGCAAAACAGTACGAAAACAATAGCTTGCATTTCGATGTACACAACATGTGTATACCTTACAAGGAAAAGTTTGATGCTGTTTTTAATTTATTTACCAGCTTTGGGTATTTTGATGATCCAGAAGATAATTTAAGTACTATTAAGGCTATAAAATCGAATTTAAATGCCTCTGGTTTTGGTGTTATAGATTTTATGAATACGGATTATGTGCTAGCCAATTTAATTCCAGAGGATAGTAAGACTATCGATGGCATTACGTTTTATATGAAGCGCTTTTTAAAAGACGGTTTTGTTACTAAAACTATAACTTTCGAGGCTGAAGGCGAAACATATAATTTTGAGGAGCGTGTAAAAGCGTTTACTTTAGCAGATTTTAAAGTGTTATTCGAGCAGGCTGAGGTAGATTTACTAGACGTTTTTGGCGACTACAAGCTAAACAAATACAACAAAGACACCTCCGAGCGTTTAATAATGCTATTTAAATAGCGCTTGTATGGCGTAACTGCAAACCATACAGAAATATATAGATTGCGAAGATAAATTTAATGGTAAATTTTTAAATGTATAAATTTTTATTTCCATTTTTGGCAGTAGCTATAGGTGTAATTTTAGCCACGTTTTTTAAATCTAAAAGATCTTGGTTTAACAAACTATTACTGTCTTTTAGTGGTGCTTTTTTACTAGCTTTAACGCTTTTCGAACTGCTTCCAGAGGTATACGAGCATTTAGATGCCAAACGATCTGGCGTATTTATAATGTTAGGCATACTGCTTCAAATTGTATTAGAGTTGTTTTCTAAAGGAGCAGAACATGGGCACGTACACATCCACAAAGATGCCACTGCTTTTCCTTGGTTGTTATTTTTAAGTTTATGTTTTCATAGTTTTTTAGAAGGTTTTCCCATACACGACCACAACGATATGTTATATGGAGTTTTAATACACAAAATTCCCATTGCTACACTTATTAGTATTTATTTAATACAAAGTGCTTACAGCACGTTTCAAAGTGGGCTATTTCTATTTATTTTTGCAGTAATGACGCCTTTGGGTACTTTAGTCTCTAACGCAACAACATTAAGCCCAAGTACGGCACATTGTGTTAATGCTGTTGTAATAGGTATCTTTTTCCATATTTCTACAACCATTTTATTCGAGAGTGGAGAAGGGCATAAATTTAACTTAAGTAAATTTGTGGCCATTATATTAGGTATAGGCATCGCTTATTTTATTTAAAACAATTACAAATGTTTAGTAAAGAAGAATCGCGACTTTTACGAGAAACGTTTTGGACAAGTTTCGGCAAGTCTTTTCCTAGAAAATGGCTATTGTACAATACAAAGTTAAAGGGCGTAAGCTTTAAGTTTTATTTTGATACCAAAAAAGCACTTGTAGCACTAGATGTTGAAGACGATTTAGAGCACCGTATAAAATATTGGGAAAAGCTAGAAGCTTTAAAAACAATTCTTAAAGACGACTATTTACCTAATGCCATTTACGAAGAGATTTATATTTTAGAAAATACTAAAGAAATTTCGAGAATATATGTGCCTTTAGAACAAAAAGTATCCATACACAACAAAAATACTTGGCAAGATGTTATGGTATTTTTTAATGAAACCATGCAGCCTTTTGAAGCTTTTTTCATGGCGTATAAAGATGTTATAGAAAGCTAGTATGATAATGCTTTTTGGTGCTATTTTAAGGCTTTTATATTTGTAGAAAAGCAAGGCTTAGTTAACATTTATGCGTATTTTTGCAACTGTAAAAAAAGGCGCAATTATTATGCTAGATAAACTCTCTAAAATTCTATTTTCCACTCGACTTACAGCCACTTTATTTATTGTTTTTGCCGCTGCTATGGCCACTGGTACTTTTTTAGATGTTGGTCAAGAAACATCTCCTACACCCTATACGCGACAATTAATCTATAATACTTGGTGGTTTGAGGCTATTATGGTGTTTTTTGTTATTAATTTTTTAGGAAACATTGTTAGGTACCGTTTGCTTACAAAAGAAAAGTGGGCTACACTTATTTTGCATTTATCTTTTATTTTTATATTGATAGGTGCTTTTATTACACGTTATGTTGGGTATGAAGGTATGATGGCTATAAGAGAAGGCGCAACCGAAAACACGTATTTGTCTCGAAAAACATACATTTCTGGCCGTGTGTTTGGCGACTACAAAATAAATGGTGTAAACCAAATGCGAGTGTTCCATAAAGAAGCCGATTTTTCTCCTAGACTGGATAACGATTTTGAGTTTAAAACAGAATACAACAACCAACCCATTAAAATAAGCCTTGAGAAATTTATAACTGGTGCAGAAGAAGATATTGTTCCAGATGAAAACGGCGATTCCTATTTAAAATTGGTAGAAGCAGGTGCAAACGGACCGCATAATCACTTTTTAAAAGTAGGCCAAGTGGCAAGTGTACACAATGTGTTATTAGCGTTAAACAAACCTACAGAGGGCGCAATTAATATTACCTATGCTGGAGATTCTCTAACCATAAAATCGCCATTTGAGGGCGAATACATGACGATGGCTACCAGAGCACAAGGCAAACTGTATAAAGACAGTTTACAACCTTTATTATTACGTTCCAGGTATGTTATAGGAAATATGCAAATGGTTTTTCCCAAACCTGTGGTAAAAGGCGTTTTCGACGTGGTAAAAAAATCGCAATTGTTAAAGAATGATGAAGATGGTGTAGTTTTAAACATAACAGCAAATGGAGAAACAAAGCGTGTTGGACTAATAGGAGGAGAGGGAAGAGATAATAAATATAAAGAGATAAAAGTTGGTAACTTAGATTTTGCACTTAGATACGGTTCTAAAACTCTGGAACTGCCCTTTTCTATAAAATTAAACGATTTTGAAGCCGAACGTTACCCCGGTACCGAAAGGAGTTTTTCTGCATTTTCGAGTGATGTTACTGTTAAAGATGACGAAGCGGGCAGTTACGATTACAAAATTTTTATGAACAATATACTAGACCACGGTGGGTATCGTTTTTTTCAGGCCAATTTCGATCCAGACGAAAAAGGGACTGTATTGTCTGTAAACCATGATTATTGGGGGACACTAGTTACTTATATAGGGTATATGTTATTGTATTTTGGACTTATGGCTATTTTGTTTAGTAAGGGTTCTCGATTTGCAGATTTAAAAGAACGTTTAGAAAAAGTTAAGGCTAAAAAAGCCAAGGCAATTTCCGTAATTTTAATGTTAATGTCCTTAAGCGGTTTTGCTCAAGAGACACAGCATTCTGAAAATGACGGACACAACCATGATACTCATAAATTCGAAGCGCCAACTAAAGCTGCAATCGATTCTATATTGAGTGCCAATATTACACCGAAGGCAGAAGCTAATACTTTTGGACATTTAGTAATACAGGATCTAAGTGGGCGAATGATGCCTGTAAATACTTATGCTTCTGAAATGCTACGAAAATTGAGTAAAAGTGATACTTACGAAGGTTTCGATGCGAATCAAGTATTTCTTTCCATACAAGAAAGTCCGCAACTGTGGTATAACGTGCCTATAATTTATTTAAAAAGAAAAAAAGCAGATTCTATACGTAAATTGATAGGTGTAGCGAAAAGTGAAAAATATGTAACTTTAGCAGATTTTTTTACACAAGAAGGACGCTACAAATTAGCACCATATTTAGAGGAAGCCTACAAGGCACAAGTGCCTAATGGTTTCCAAAAAGAATTTCGGGAAACAGACCAGCGTGTCAACTTACTATTCAATACAATACAAGGCCGTGCTCTAAAAATCTACCCGATACCAGAAAATCCAAATAACACTTGGATTTCTAGTTACGAACACCGCTTAGATTCTTCGAAAATAAAAGATTCCTTGTATAGTAATTTTATAACTAATGGATTTAGAGCATATTTATATACCTTAAATGAAGCTAAAACTTCTGGAGATTATTCTGAGCCCAATAAATTGCTTGAAGCTATTAAAAAAACGCAACATCGATATGGTGGAAACGTTATGTTGTCTGACGACAAAATAAAAACTGAGATACTTTACAATAAGTACGATATTTTTAAAAAGCTCTTTAGTTGGTATATGTATGTAGGTACAATATTATTTGTACTTCTTATCATTCAAATTTTTAACTCTAAAAGCAAGGCCTTAAATACTGCAGTAACCGTTTTTAAAGTAATTATACTTTGTCTATTTGTTTTACATACAGCAGGCCTGATTGTACGTTGGTATATTTCTGGACATGCGCCTTGGAGTGATGCTTACGAATCTATGATTTATGTGGCTTGGGCAACCATGTTTTTTGGTTTGGCATTTGGTAGAAAAAGCGATTTAACCATAGCCTCAACAGCCTTTGTAACGGCTATGATATTAATGATTGCACATTGGAATTGGATGGATCCAGCAATTGCAAACTTGCAGCCTGTTTTAAACAGTTATTGGCTTATGATACATGTAGCGGTTATTGTTGGAAGTTATGGGCCATTTACTCTAGGCATGATTTTAGGTGCTGTCGCTCTATTTCTAATGGCATTTACAACCAAAAACAATAAAAAAGTAATGTCTTTAAACATACAAGAACTTACTATTATTAACGAGTTAACACTAACAGTAGGGCTTGTTATGTTAACCATAGGTAACTTTCTAGGAGGTATGTGGGCCAACGAAAGTTGGGGACGCTATTGGGGTTGGGACCCTAAGGAAACTTGGGCCTTGATTAGTATTATGATATATGCTTTTGTTATACATATGCGTTTTGTGCCTGGATTACGCGGCCGTTGGTTTTATAACCTAATGTCGGTAGTTGCTTATGCTAGTATTTTAATGACCTATTTTGGTGTTAACTTTTACTTGGCAGGATTGCATTCTTACGCAAGTGGCGATCAAATAGTAAGTTTGAAATTTATAGCCATAGCCTGTTTTTGTATTGCTGTACTTGGATTTTTTGCTTACAGAAGCTACGCTAAATTTTATAAAAAATAAACTTAATTTTCTAGAGTTAACTGAATAAAAAAATCTCCTTAGGGAGATTTTTTGTTTACAGACTATTTAATAAAAACATGCTGAAATTGATTAAAATTGAAAATACGTTATACGCTATAAAAATAGAAAACAAATTTACGTTTCAATTTCACTTAAGTTGTATTTTTAATTAAGCTTAATCTAAAAATAAGATACTATGAAATTATACAAAGAGTTCAAAGAGTTTGCAGTAAAAGGAAATATGATGGATATGGCCATTGGTATCATTATAGGAGCTGCGTTTAATAAGGTAATAGACGTTTTGGTTAAAAAAGTAATGTTACCACCTCTATCTCTATTAACGAATGGCGTAAATCTTCAAAACAAAAAAATAATTTTAAAAGCTCCCGAATTAAAGCCAGATGGCACAACTCTAACAGAAGAAGTTTCTATAGGTTACGGCGCTTTTGGAGAAGCATTGTTAGATTTTTTAATAGTAGGTTTTACAGTATTTATCGTAGTTAAATTTATGAATGGTCTTAAACGTAAATCTCACGATACAAAAGACACCACAGTAGTTACCCCCAAAAATATAGAATTACTAGATAAACTTACGTTGCTAATGGAAGAACAAAATGAAATATTAAAATCGAAAAAATTAGGATAAAATCCCTGATATTTTAGAGTAAGTTATAGTCTCGAAGTTTGATATTTTCATGTTTGCATTGGAATAGTCTTGGTTTTTAGAATGAAAACTATCATAACCAATGCAATATATCCCAGCAGCCTTAGCTGCTTTTATCCCATTTGTAGAATCTTCTATAACAATGCATTCGTTTTTTGAATGTCCAGAAGCTTCTGCTGCTTTTTCGAAAATTTCAGGATGAGGTTTCGATTGTTTTAAATCTGCACCACTTAATTTTGCTTTAAAATAAGGGTCTAAATTAAAACGCTCAAAAACCATATTAATGCTAGGCATGGAAGCAGAAGAGGCTAATATTAAAGTAAGTCCGTTTTCGTGATAGTTTTTAATCAATTGAAAAACTCCATCTATCAACTCTAATTCTGTACCAGATGTAAATAGCGCCTTATAATGCTTACGCTTTAAGGCTACAAGTGTTTCGGGAGCAAGTTTAAGATTAAAATGGGTACAGACTTTTTTGCAAACGTTTATTGTGGATTGCCCGGTTAAGGATTCGTAAAAAGCATGGGAAACATCTACACCAATTTCATGAAACATTTTGAAATAGGCTTTATAATGTAGGGGCTCACTATCAATAATTACCCCATCCATATCGAAAATTACAGTCTTTAGCATTCTAAAAATTTAGATACCAATATAAGGGTTTGTAGCTTACGCCAATAAAAATATGGACTTTATTTATTAAATAATAAGACCCCCATGATATTAAACATGGGCAAACACTATTAGGAAAGAAAAGACAATAAGAATCTAGTAAGTTAAAGACACCACAGGAAATACGTCATTAAAAAACGACGAAACTATATGTTAACTTAAAAATAATGGTTTAAGCAACTTGGTTGATGTCTCTAACAAACTCAACTTTACTCATGTCTTCAACAAACTTAGCAACGCGCTTTTCCAATTCTTTAATGCTTGTAAGGCTGTCTGTTTTGGCCTTAATTTTACCTACTTTACAAAAATGTGTATTCATAATATCGTCTTTTGATGTAATTTACGACTTTTTGACGACTTTGGACGTTTTTATTTTGTTAAAGAAACATTAAGAATGATTAAACTAAGTATTGAATACTTAATTTTTTATGTAATTAACTCTAAAAAAGAAATTTTTAACTGTATTATACTAGAAATGTGCATTTAATCTTGCAAAGCAAACACACGCTTTAGTAAAGCGGTTGTTCGAGAACTTGTTTTAGTTCTAATGGCTTTTTCTTCTACAGAAATCATAGTATACACCCCTTTTAAAGCTTGTGTTGTCACGTAATCTGTTAAATCTGGGTTTACTTTCTGGGTAAAGGGAATTGTATTGTATTTGTTAATTAAGTTACTCCAAACGGTATCTGCTCCAACTTTAGAGAAGGAATTTTTAATTACGGGATTAAATTTAGCGTACAATGCATTCTCTGTCTTGGTTGTTAAATATTGGGTAGCAGCGTTGTTGCTTCCTAATAAAATATTTTTAGCATCGTTAAACGTAATGTCTTTTACGGCAGAAACAAAAATTGGAGTTGCTTCTTTTACAGCATCTTCAGCAGCACGGTTAAGTACTTTTAAACCTTCGTCTGCCAATTTGCCTAAGCCGATACCTCTTAATGTTTTATCCACTTTTTGTAATTCGCTAGGCAAAGCAATTTTAACCAGCTCATTTCTATAAAAACCATCTTTTTGGGTAAGCTTAGCAACTTGTTTGTCTATACCTACATCAAGAGCTTGTCTTAGGCCAGAAGCAATTTCGGTATTTGTAATTCCACCACCACCTTGTGGTAACTGTTCTAAAACACCTTGCAATTCTGCACAAGAAGAAACACTCAATAGTATTAAGATAAAAAATAGTTTACGTATCATTTTTATATTCAATTTTTAGTTGTTCAAATATACTAATATAGAATTAGTAACAATTTAATCTTTCTTTTAAAAAACAAAAGAGGCATTACACATGCCCCTTTTATAAATCATAACTAATCCCTCAATTAATTTCGATTATTTTATCTATACACATTTAAGACACACTAGTTTTCGAAAAGTCACAAGTAATACACGCAATGCATAAAAAAAGTTTAACTAAAATGTTATTTTTGCACGGTACTTGCTTAAGTATATTGTAGATAACGTACAAAGGAATTAAATGAGAAATAGAATTTTATTAACAATAGCAATCATATTGGTGCCGTTGTTTTTTTCTGCGCAAATTAAAGTTGCAGAGCATATAAAGGCGTCTAGTATTGCAACAAAAACCGATAATAAATTATATTTTGTGGATTTTTGGGCCACTTGGTGCGGCCCTTGCATAACTGTATCTAAATACCTTACGGGCTTGCAAAGGCAATTTCCAGAAGATTTTTACATAATGTCTTTAACTCAGGAAAATCCAGATATAGTTAAGCGTTTTATAACAAAACATCAATTAGAATTGGCCGTGGCTATAGATTACGATGGCGAAACTTTTTCTAAATATGCCATTTCTAGTTTACCACACGGTATACTTTTTAATGCCGAAGGTGAAAAACTTTGGGAAGGGCATCCTGCGGAATTTAAATTTTACCATTTAAATCGTTTTTTAAAACAACAAAATACGAGAATAGCTGTAGACGGTATGTTTCCGCAGGAAGCCTACAAACATGCAATTGAAGTTGTAGATGATGATTTTTACAAGGGTTTTGAAGCTAAAGCACTAGAAAACTACCAAAGTACCTTATTAGTGCAAAAGAAAGCTACATATTTAGAGCTTTCAGGAGATTTACAGTCAATCTTAGCATATACAGAAGGTGTTTTTAAAGCGCAAATAGAAGTTGCACCTAGTTTAAATACGTTTTACCGCATGCGTTTTAAATACGATACAAAATCGTTTCAGAATAAAACCAAAACAGTTTTAAAGTATTTAAAGCTTAAGAAATCTGAAAATAAAACAAAAGGCGATGTCTTGTTTTTTAATTTAGAGACTTCTAATTTTTGGGATACAAATCAAATAGATTGGGGGAACGATACTCCCAATTTTTTAATAGGAGATACAGATATTAAAGCCAATAATGTATCTTTAATAGAACTTAATTACCAGCTGTCTAACTTACTGGAATTGCCAATAATTATTAGCGATGCTAAGTTGGCCAATACTTTGCACGACTGGGAAGTACACTACAAGTATTTCGACTTAATGTCTTCTGTGTTTTACGATACCTACGGTATAAAAGTAGATAAACGGGTAGGGGCTTATACCATGTATAAAATTCGAAAATAAAGGTGTATATACGTTAGTTAGCAAAGGCTTTTATCTGTAACTACCTGTTCTTAATTTTCACATATATTGTTTGATAACTAAAGATTAAGCCCTTTAAAATTGTCGTTAAGATACTTTCATTTTGTTACCAACTAATCTATAAAATGTTTGTTGTAAAGCCCGCTTGCAAAACACTTTTAGGTACATGTAAACACCGTTGTTTTTCATTTTAGTCGCAGTATCAGTATTTAAGGTTATGCTAAAACAGACTAATATCGTCGTCTTATTACATAAAATTAGACGTTATTTTTAGCGTTTGGCTTTGCGTAATAAGTATACCGCTAAAATGCTAAATACAAAGTTAGGGAACCATACGGCTATTATAGGTGGGAAATCTGATTGTTGTGCCATTACACCAAAAATCTTATCGAAAAACACAAAAACCATAGCTATTGTTATGCCCAATGCTAGATTAACCCCCATACCGCCTCGTCGTTTAATTGAAGATACAGCAACAGCAATAATTGTTAATATAAAGATAGATACAGGCAAACTCCATTTTCTATATAGCACTAATTTGTAACGCCCTATGTTAGATGAACCTCTGGCTTCTTCTTTCCTAATAAATTCTACCAATTCAGGATACGATTTTACTTCGGCTGCATAAATTTCTGGCGTTAAATCGTCCGTATTAAAGCTAAATAGCGTGTCTTTTCGTTTTTTAATTTCTAAAGAATCTTCTAATACACCAACATGTCTTTTTACATAATTGTACAGCCTGTAAATTGTATCTTTAGGGATGTATTCTATTCTAGAGGCATTAATTTTTGTAACAATTTTATTCCCATCATAATGTTCTAAAGTAAAATCGTAACCTGTTTTCTTTTCAGAATTGTAACTGCTTACGTAGATAAAATCTTTATCGTTTATCTGTCTGTATAAGTTTTTTGTATCAACAGGACTTTTACCCCTTTTAAAATATTTGTAATTAAACTCGTTATAGCCCTCACTAGCTTTTGGCGCCAAATACATTCCCATAACAAGTGCAAATAAAGCAGTTAGTGTTGCGCCGTATATATATGGTCTAAGAAATCTGGAAAACGATACCCCAGAGCTTAAAAAAGCAACAATCTCAGTGTTATTGGCAAGTTTAGAGGTAAACCAAATAACAGAAAGAAATAAAAATAAGGGAAATAAAAGATTTGCAAAATAAACCGTAAAATTTAAATAAAATAAAGCAACTTCATTAAAAGGGACATCGTTATCTAATATTTTACCAATTTTTTCAGCAAGATTAACCGTTATACCAATGGGTATAAACAATAGCAGCATCATTAAAAATGTAAAAATGTAGCGTTTTAATATGTACCAATCTAATATTTTCATATGCCCTAAACTTACGATTTAAGTGCGAGTATTTAATGTGTTCTTTTAAGCTTAATTAAAGCCGTTTGTCCATTTGTTTTACCATTACATTTTTCCAACTTGTAAAATCTCCAGCTAAAATATGCTTTCTGGCTTCTCTTACCAACCATAAATAAAAGCCAAGATTATGTATTGAGGCAATTTGCTTGCCTAATAGTTCATTAACAGTAAATAAATGTCTTAAATAGGCTTTACTGTATTCTGTATCAACAAAAGTAATGCCCATTTCATCAATAGGAGAAAAATCATCTTCCCATTTTTTGTTTTTTATGTTTATACTACCATGAGCTGTAAACAGCATACCATTTCTTGCGTTACGTGTGGGCATTACACAATCGAACATATCAACACCTAAGGCAATATTTTCAAGAATATTTATAGGCGTGCCCACACCCATTAAATATCGGGGCTTATCTTCTGGTAGAATTTCGCAAACCACATCTGTCATGGCATACATTTCTTCAGCAGGTTCTCCTACAGATAGGCCTCCAATAGCATTACCCACAGCGCCAGAATTGGCTATGTATTCAGCAGATTGCCGCCTTAAATCTTTATAAGTACTACCTTGTACTATTGGAAAAAAGGCTTGATTGTAATCGTATTTTAGAGGTGTTTTTTCTAAGTGATTAATACACCTGTCTAACCAACGGTGCGTCATGTGCATAGACCGCTTAGCATAATTGTAATCGCAAGGGTAGGGGGTGCATTCATCGAATGCCATGATAATATCGGCACCAATAGTACGCTGTATTTCCATAACATTTTCTGGTGTAAATGTGTGGTAACTGCCATCTATATGAGATTTAAATTTAACCCCTTCTTCTTTAATCTTTCTGTTTGCAGATAAAGAATAGACTTGGTACCCTCCAGAATCTGTTAAGATATTACGATCCCAGTTCATGAATTTATGTAAACCTCCTGCTTTTTCTATAATGCGCGTTTGTGGCCTTAAGTACAAATGGTAAGTATTCCCCAAGATAATATCTGGGTTAATATCATTTTTTAGTTCACGTTGGTGTACACCTTTAACTGTAGCTACTGTGCCTACAGGCATAAATATAGGTGTTTCAATAACCCCATGATCTGTGGTTAGTGTACCTGCTCTAGCTTTACTTTCTTTATCTTTTTTATGTAATTCGAATATCATAGTTGTGTAAACAATGAGCAAACCTACATATTTTAAATCAAAAAAAGTACCCTTAGAGCGCTGTAGTTTGTTGTTTGCGTAAAATACTCTAGTAATCTTTTGTAAAACTATCTTAATCGCCTATTTTTGTCGCGCAAAAAATATATTTTAACATGTCAAAAATTAAACACTTAGAAGATATTTGTACACAAGTACGAAGAGATATCTTAAGACAAGTACACAAGGTAAATTCTGGTCATCCAGGTGGATCTTTAGGGTGTGCTGAATTTTTCGTTGCATTATACAACGAAATTATGGATAGAAAAGAAACATTTGATATGGATGGAGCAGATGAAGATTTGTTCTTTTTGTCGAATGGGCATATCTCTCCTGTATTTTACAGTGTTTTGGCAAGAGCTGGTTATTTTCCAGTAGAGGAACTTAATACATTTAGATTGATAGATTCTCGTTTACAGGGGCATCCAACAACTCACGAAGGCTTACCAGGCATTAGAATTGCATCGGGATCTTTGGGTCAAGGTATGTCTGTAGCCTTAGGAGCAGCGCAAGCTAAGAAACTAAATGGCGATAATAAGTTGGTATATACATTACACGGTGATGGAGAGTTACAGGAAGGTCAAAACTGGGAAGCTATAATGTATGCTTCTGCTAAAAAAGTGGATAATTTAATTGCTACTGTAGATTTAAATGGACAGCAAATAGATGGTTCTACCGATGATGTTTTACCAATGGGAAGCATAAAAGGTAAATTTGAAGCATTTGGGTGGACTGTTTTAGAAATAGAGGCTGGAAACGATTTGGAAGCTATTTTAGACGGTATGGCAAAAGCTAAAGCCGAAACAGGAAAAGGGAAACCAGTATGTGTGTTACTTAAAACGATAATGGGTAACGGTGTAGATTTCATGATGCATACACACGCATGGCATGGTAAAGCACCAAACGACGAGCAATTAGAAGCAGGTTTAGCGCAGAATCCAGAAACTTTAGGAGATTATTAACCACTTACATTTATTACAATAAAAATGAAAACTTATACATATACAGAAAAGAAAGATACAAGAAGTGGTTTTGGAGCTGGTTTAACCGAACTAGGTAGAACTAACCCTAATGTTGTTGCTCTTTGTGCAGATTTAATAGGTTCGTTAAAGATGAACGATTTTATTAAAGAAAACCCAGAACGCTTTTTTCAAATAGGTATTGCCGAAGCAAATATGATGGGTATTGCAGCAGGATTAACTATAGGTGGAAAAATTCCATTTACAGGTACTTTTGCAAATTTTGCTACAGGACGTGTTTACGATCAAATTCGTCAATCTATTGCTTATTCTGATAAGAATGTTAAAATATGTGCTTCTCACGCAGGCTTAACCCTTGGTGAAGATGGTGCAACACACCAAATATTAGAAGATATAGGTTTAATGAAAATGCTACCTGGCATGGTAGTAATTAACCCATGTGATTACAACCAAACTAAAGCGGCTACTATAGCTATAGCAGAGTACGAAGGTCCTGTTTATTTGCGTTTTGGTAGACCATCTGTGCCAATTTTTACGCCAGAAAATCAAAAGTTTGAAATAGGGAAAGCGATACAATTAACAGAGGGTAACGATGTAACTATAGTTGCTACGGGACATTTGGTTTGGGAAGCTTTAGAAGCATCTAAAGTGTTACATGCTGCAGGTATATCTGCAGAAGTAATAAACATACATACAATTAAGCCTTTAGATGATGATGCTATATTAACGTCGGTATCTAAAACAGGATGTATTGTAACTGCAGAAGAACATAACATCTTAGGTGGCTTAGGAGAAAGTGTAGCGCGAGTACTAGCTACAAAATTACCAACACCACAAGAATTTGTAGGAACCAACGATACTTTTGGAGAATCTGGTACGCCTGCACAGTTGATGGAAAAATATGGTTTAAATAGTGCTATCATAGTAGAAAAAGCGAAGAAAGCCATCGCAAGAAAATAGTAAGCCTATTTATCTTTTAGTTAAAATATTTTTACAATACAAAAAGCCCTCTATTAGAGGGCTTTTTGTGTAATTTATGTTCAATAAAGTTAGTTACTCGGGGGTTAAAAGGCTTCAGCTATACTCAAATAAAACTCATTTGTACCTCTACCTACGCCCCAATCGAATCGAATGTTAAGGTTTTCTTCCTTATCCAATTTAAAACGTAATCCAGCACCATAATTTGGCTTTAAGGAACCAAATTGAAAATCGGCTAAGTTATTGTATACACTTCCAGTACCTAAAAAAGCAACAGCTCCAAATTTGGATTCGCCAAAATGTTTGCGGTATTCTATTTGAGAAGCCAACAAATCGCGATCTACAAAACGTCCTTCTCTGTAACCTCTCATAATTTCACTGCTTCCAAAAAAAGCAAATTCAGAAAAAGGAATATTACCTCTTGTAGCTCTACCAACAAATTGAAATGCTAATATGTCCTTGGATTTGTTTTTAAGCTCTTTAAAATGTCTTAAATCGAAACGGGTTAAGTTAAAAATGTTAGTTCCTCCCAATACCTTATCGTATTTCCCATGAGTAAATTCTAAGTACCAACCCCTTTGTGCATTTAAAACGTTGTTTCTACTGTCGTAAAGCAAGGCGACTTCTGCACCAACAGATGTTGAGCCATCAAAACCATTTGGTCTAAGTTGGTCGATTAAGCCGCCCTCTTCAAAACCAGTTTTAGAAATTCTGTTATAACGCACCCCAGCACCAAAAAATAAATAACGTACAGGCGTTTGCTTTAAGAAAATAGGTTCAAACAAAAATTGATTGTTTTCATAAACTTCTTCAGCCTCTTCTTCTGTGTTTCTTCCAAATCCATAAAATAATCTTGGGTAATTTTGAAGTAAGAGATTACCTTCTATAACCCATTTTTCTTGATTGGTGAAAATTTCGAAACCAGAAAACACAAAAAATTGGTTGTTCAAAGTATATTGTATAGTCATTGGCATGTTAGAGACACGAGTTTCTTCACCACTACCTGTAAATTTAAATAAGAATTTAGCACCAGTACCAAAGGCAAAATTTGTTTCAGGAGAAAAGCTAACTACAGGTGCTGCTATAAATTTTTGCAAGTAACGTGTTGAATCTTTTTCAACAGCTTTTTTATTAGGGTAAAATGTAAAAAAATCTTTAAGATGTTCTAGATTTTGTGCGTTAACGGGTGCATACAAAAAACTAAAGAGGAGCACACTTATTAGTAACGATTTTCTGTTTGTTTTCAATGGATTCATTATTTGATGAAAATTTCAGCAAAAATAGATATAATATCGTTTGAATGTATCTTTTAACTTGAATAGAGATAAATGTAAAGTTTATTCTAATACCATTTGCAATTAAAGGGTTAATTACAAAAGATTTAACTACATAAATAGAGTTTTTAATTCTCTAAATTCTCGAAAATTCTTAAAGAAATTATAAAAATAGAATGTGAAATTATTCGAATTAAAATTCAAATGATATGCACAAAATGAAAATCAGGTCTATTTCTAATTTTAAAACAAAAAATACATGAAGACCTTTAAATTTTTGATACTATTTCTATTTTCTTTAAACATTAGTAATGCTCAAAATGAAACATCTCCATACGAATGGAAGTGGAAACGAGATGGAATATGGACCGCAACAGCCCTAGCTGGAAATGCATTGGGGTTTTATTTTATTGTTAATAAAGACGGACTTACAGAAAGCGAATTGCAAACAGTCGTAGCAGGCAGAGACAACATAAATGCAATAGACAGGTGGGCAGCAGGGAAATCTTCTCAAACAGCAAGCGATATTAGCGACATTCCCTTTTATTTGTCGTTTGCAGCACCGTTAGCCTTATTTTTTGAAGATGAAGTTAACGATAATGGCGGCCAAATATTTGGATTATTTTTAGAAAGTATGGCTACCACAGGAGCGCTTTATACTTTAACAGCTGGTTTGGTAGATAAAAGTAGGCCTTACGTTTACGATGAAAACGAAAGTTTAAGAAGGCGTCTTAATGCAAGCGGGCAACGCTCTTTCTTTTCAGGACATACCTCGGTTACAGCCACAGCTACATTTTTTGTGGCAAAGGTGTACCAAGATTTTAATCCTAACTCTCCAGGTATACCTTATATTTGGGCAGGTGCAATTGCACTACCAGCTGTAGTGGGAGCATTAAGAATAGAGGCAGGGCAGCATTTTTTAACAGATGTTATGTTAGGATATGCTATTGGTGCTAGTATAGGTTACTTTGTACCAGAATTGCACAAAAAAAAGAACAAATCTTTATCTCTAACTCCAGTAAACGGGTTCGACTATTTTGGAGAATCCTATCAAGGTCTGTCTTTAAAATATCGTTTTTAGATGATTAAGATGTCGAATATTTTACCATGCCAATTCGTAATTATTTTCTGGTGCAGATTTAACTACTCTTTAAAACGTAAAAATTTTGCAGAATATTTCCTTTTCTATCATATTCAAACAAATAAAACCCTTCTCGAGGCTTATAGTTTATCCTTGGGTCAATATTTACATCGTGTATTGAATATTTAATCACCTGTATATTGTTTTTTCTTTTAGAAAAAGAAAGTTTAATAAGACAACTTTCTTTTAGATTGATATTACTAGTTTTTAAATTTATCAGATATGGAGTAAATTTAGATTTCAAATCGTATTCTGCTTTAATTTTCTTAAAGCTCAAAATGTCTAAATCTTTATAGTTTTCAAAATATTTAGTTTTTGTTAAAATTTTTTTGTCAAAAAAACTTAGCGTTATTGGTTCTATTAATTCGCTTTGAAAAAACTCTAACGTTTTACAATCATTCAAATCAGGAAAGTATTTTTTTATATCTTTTATAAAGACTGAATCCTGTTTTATAAAATTAAATGCTTTATTATAATCGTAAATTTCTCTAGAAATATTTCTCTCTGTCTTAAATTGAAAATTACTGCTTGAACAAGAAATGAATACAAAAACGATAATACTACATAGCAAAAACACATACATATTCTTTTTCATAGAATTAAAAATTAATTGTTTTGTATCAATAGCGTCCTAAACGTTTTAAAAAGAGAATGGTGTTTTTCTCAAATCGTTAGATTTGAGTTGCACAAAAACCAAACCATTCTCAGGATGAAATTTACATTATTTTCACAGATAATTACCAAATTAGATCGTTCAAATAAGAGGCTGAAAATAATTAGTAAGTCAAAATAAGATGTAAAGAAATTGTTTGAAAATTTATTTTTAAGTAGTAAAAAGCAACTAAATGTGTTTTTAAAATAAAATTTAATTAAGAAATTTTTTATGTTTTACCATTTTATTACATTTAGTCGCTAAACTAAACGTAATGCTTGTAAAAATTTACGGTTCTGCCGTCTTTGGTGTGGAAGCCACTACAATAACAGTAGAGGTTAATGTCGATAAGGGTATTGGTTACCATTTGGTAGGTTTACCCGATAATGCTATAAAGGAAAGTAATTACCGTATTGCTGCTGCGTTACAAAATAATGGCTACAAAATACCAGGAAAGAAGATTACTATAAATATGGCACCAGCCGATTTGCGAAAGGAAGGCAGTGCTTACGATTTGAGTTTAGCCATTGGTATTCTTGCAGCGTCTAAACAAATACAAGCCGAAAACTTAGAACGCTATTTAATAATGGGCGAATTGTCTTTAGATGGGAGTCTACAACCCATAAAAGGCGCATTGCCTATAGCCGTTAAAGCCAGAGCAGAGGGGTTTAAAGGCTTTATTTTACCATCTCAAAATGCAAAAGAAGCCGCCATAGTAAACGATTTAGAAGTGTATGGTGTTGATAATATAAAACAGGTTATCAATTATTTTGACAAAGGTGAAACTTTAGAACAAACCATAATAGATACACGAAAAGAGTTTGAAAAAAACTTAAACTATCCTGAATTCGATTTTGCTGATGTAAAAGGACAGGAAGGCATAAAGCGCTGTATGGAAATCGCTGCTGCAGGTGGACACAACATTATTCTTATTGGACCACCAGGTGCAGGGAAAACCATGTTAGCCAAACGTTTACCTAGCATTTTACCGCCTATGACCTTACATGAAGCTTTGGAGACTACAAAAATACACTCTGTTGTAGGTCGTGTAAAGGATACAGGGCTTATGGCACAACGGCCTTTTCGGAGTCCGCACCACACCATATCTAACGTCGCTCTAGTAGGAGGAGGGAGCTACCCCCAACCTGGTGAAATATCCTTATCACATAACGGTGTGTTGTTTTTAGATGAATTGCCCGAGTTTAAGCGCGAAGTTTTAGAAGTGATGCGACAACCGTTAGAAGATCGAGAAGTAACCATTTCGAGAGCAAAATTTACCGTAACCTATCCATCGTCATTTATGTTAGTAGCCAGTATGAACCCTAGTCCCGGGGGGTATTTTAACGATCCTAATGCGCCAGTAACGTCCAGCCCAGCCGAAATGCAGCGTTATTTAGGTAAAATTTCAGGCCCTTTATTGGATCGAATCGATATTCATATAGAAGTGACGCCTGTGCCTTTCGATAAATTGTCGGACGATAGAAAAGGAGAAACTTCGGTAGCTATTAGAAAACGTGTTACTAAAGCACGGGAGTTGCAAACCCAACGTTTTGCAGATTCTGATGTGGTACATTACAATGCCCAAATGAATACTAAGCAGATTCGTAAATTTTGCGTTTTAGATGATGCTTCCAAAACGTTACTAAAAACCGCTATGGAACGGTTGAATTTGTCTGCACGTGCCTACGATCGTATTTTAAAGGTATCGAGAACTATAGCCGATTTGGAAGGTGCTGAAACTGTTAAAGGGGAACATATAAGCGAGGCTATTCAATATAGAAGCTTGGATCGTGAAGGGTGGTTGGGGTAGTACCTTATAGATAACATTTTGGACTTCTGAAACGTAAAATTTGTATGAATGCATGATAATTGAATCGTACCATTTTTAGTTTGCTTGTTTGTTGGGCTATAGCTATTACTTAGATACTCATGAAAATTGGTGTTTAGGTGCAACACTAATATAGGTGAAAGTAGAAATGAATCTTGTCTATTTCTGTCTAGAGCAAATTTAAGCGTTTCATTAACTCTGGTCTGTTAGAACGGCTTACGGGAATAACATCTTTTTTAATGAGTACACTATTGTCTTCTATATCTACAATTTTTTTGATGTTTATAACGTACGATCTGTGGATTTTTAAGAATAAATCGTCGGGTAATTTTTCTTCTATTTTTTTTAGCGTGGAGTGTACGGTGTAATTTTTTGTTTCTGTTTTTAACTGTATGTAATCTCCCTTGGCTTCTACTAAATAAATACTGGGAATATCTATTTTTATTAAACGCCTGTCTATATTTATGTAAAGGTGATTATCAGATTTTACGTCTTGCGTTTCTTTTACGCTTGTTTCTTTAGAGCTTGCAGTTATAGCTGTTACCTTTTGCACAGCTTTTTCAAGACGGGGTAGTGTAATTGGTTTTACAAGATAGTCTATAATACAATTGTATTCGAAGGCTTCTATGGCAAACTTAGAATCGGACGTGGTTAAAATAATTTTAGGCGGATTTTTTAGGGTTTGTATAAAATCGAAACCTGTAAAATCGGGCATTAGAATGTCTAAAAAAATAAGATCTATATCGTTTTGATTGAGGTATTTTATGGCTTCAATCGCATTAGAAAATTCTTCTTTTAAGGTTATATTGGGTATTTGAGTACACAATTGTGTAATAATAGTTCTAGCCGTAGCCTCATCGTCTATAATTATACAGTTCATAAAATGATGTTATAACGTTTTTAGATAGCGTGTTATGGTTTCAAGGATCGTATCGAATTTTTCGTAATCTCTAGTACTGCCTTCTTTTAGGTTGTCCTCGAATATTTCAGCTATCTTATAACTCTTTTCAAGCCCTAAAATACTAATTTTATGTTTAAGTTTGTGTACATTTTCCGCGCTTAATTTATGATTTTTTGCTTTAAAGCTTTCTAAATACTGTGCTTTTTCTAAAGGGAACTCTGTTTTTATAACTTCTATTAGCTTGTTTTTGAAAGTAGTATCTCCTCCAGCCAGTTGATTTACGTAATTAAGATTAGGGGTTTCCATTAGCGTTTTTTTAGTGTAAAATAAAAAGTTGTTCCCTTATTTTTTTCAGACTCCAACCATATAATCCCACCAAGTGCATCTACTATTTTTTTTACCAAAGAAAGGCCAATACCAGTAGCATTGGTATTAGTATCTAGTTTCTCGAAGGTCTTGAATATTTTTTTAAAATATTTTTTATCTATGCCCTTGCCATTATCTCTAACATAGAATTCCCAAAACTTGTTTGCGTTTTCGAAACCTATCTCCACTAAGCCTTTTTCCTTATCATTGTACTTTATAGCATTAACAATTAAGTTTTGAAACAGCTGTTGCAATCTGTATTTATCGCCTTTTATGGTAGGGAAATTGTCGTTTTTTACAATTTTAATGTGGTTCGGTACATCTATCATACCTATGGTATTTTCAACGAGCTTATCTAAATCTACATCGTAAGTGTCTACCTGGTTTTTACTAATTGTAGAATGCTCTAAAATACCGTTTATCAAGGTGTCTATTTTTTCAACATTGCTACGTATTAAATCTAAACGTTCCTTCCCGTTAGTATCCATGCAATGTGTGTAATCTTCTTTTAACCAAGTAGACAAGGCATCGATACTTCTTAAAGGTGTTTTTAAATCGTGAGACACCATGTGTGCATAATCGCTTAATTCCTGATTTTGGTATTCCAGTTCTTTTAATAACTTTTCTCGCTGCGTGTCTATATCAATAATTTTCTTTGCTTGCGCTGTAATAAAATCCAATAACTTTAGCCCATCTTCTTCAATATCTTTGCTTTCTTCAAATTGTTGATTTGGGATGTCGTAAAACCGAAGTGTTTCTACCAAACGTTTTAATTTTGTTATAACTGTGCGCTGTGCTTCAGCCTCATTTCTTAATTTCTCATTGGCATTAAATAACTCTTCAGAACTTATGGCCATGGCACGTTGCTGCATAACAAATTGTTCGTCGTGGTTGGTGTACGATCTGTTTACAGCATCGAAAAAAGCAGTCAATTCTGGATGCTCTGCCAGTGCCTTTGGTACATATTTACGAATTTGTCGTTTTAGTAAAGAGTTCATTTATTCACTAATAAGTGTTACCGTCATGGTTTGGTTATGTAATTTACAGTTTTTTTCGCCGTGAAAGGGTGCTATTTCGCCATAAGAATATAAACCACAAATGGTGGTCGATTTTCCTAACACATCTACAACTTCTTCTATTTCCTCTTCTACACGTTGGTCTAACACTAGTTTTCTACCTATACAACTTACCAAAAGCGCCAACTCTGGTTCGTTTTGTCTAGTGCTTAGAGCCTGTTTAGCTGCTTTTTCGGAAGCATTGGCTATATTGTCTATATTAGTCATCATAAGTTGCACTTTCGAATTTTCTGGAATGTCTCCAGCTAGAATCATCGAATTGTCTGCTTCGTTAATGTTTAAAATGGTTCTTACTATAGATTGTTTTTCTTCTTTTGTTTTAACATTAAGCGGGTATAGTAATGCAGCTCCGGGAAGCGCTTTAGATTTTTCTCCAAGGTATTTTTTGTATAAATCTAGCGCTGGTTGTCCATCTAACTCGTAAAGAATATTGGCATTAGATTTTGTTACGATGCGCATGGGACCGAATGGACTCCAGCCGCCATGAATAGAAAATGAAGCTTCAAGAGAAGCCCCGTAAAAGCCAATGGCTACAATCTCACCTTCTTTTGGTGCAGTATTATAGCCTGCCAACGTTTTTTCGAAACGATCTCCATCTCCGCACAAAGCTCCTGTAATTAGCGTATTGTTGGTTGTTTTTGTATTCATCCCTTCTACAAGTTGACTACCATTTATAAAACTACCTTCGGCCACCACAAAAATAAATTTTAACCCTTCTGTATTAAATTGGTTAATAAGTGCTTCTCCTGTTTTTAAACTGTCTTTTCCAGATTTTAATACATTGCTTGTTTTTATTTCAAATTGCGAACGTTCAAACTCTATAGCAGTTATTGTTATGCTATTATCGTCTACAATTTCTGAAGTAATGTCTCCGCTTGTAGAACCAAAAACAATATGCCCGTCTGGAAATAACGTTTGTATTTCGGAGTACACATTAGCTTCTTCCAGTAAAAAACGATTTCCAAAAACAAGAACCAAGGGTGCTTGTAACGGTTGTTTTTGAGATAAATATTCCCAATCTTTTTGCTGCTGGCGTTTTAGTTGTACAATTTTCAAGATGATCTATTTTTTTAATGTAAAGTGAAAAGTGGTGCCTTTGCCTAAGGAAGATTCTATCCACACATCTCCTTTATGCAGGTTTATTATTTTTTTAATAATAGACAGTCCTATACCTGTTGAGTCTTTGCTTTTGTTTAGAGCATGAAATATTTTAAATATTTTATCGTGGTATTTTTTATCTATACCAATGCCGTTATCTTTTACCGAAAATTTATAATAATCGTCTTGATTTAAAACATCTATTTCTATGATGCCTTTTTCTTTATCGTTAAATTTTACAGCATTACTAATAAAGTTTTGAAACAGTTGTTTTAATTTGGTTCTATCTCCTTTAATACTAGGCAGTGTATTTAATATATTTACGGAAATATGATCGGGTATGTATAGTATTTTTTGTAGTTCGTTTACCAGTTCATTAAGATCTACAAGGTCTTCTTCCACAACATTAGCTCCAATGCTGGAATACATAAGCACATCGGAGATGAGTTGTTCCATTTTTTCTAATGTATCTTCTATAAGTTCCATGTTTTGGAGACTCATTTCGTCCAGTTTGTCTTTATTGTCTTCTTTAATCCAATTTATTAGAGCATCTATACTTCTAAGTGGCGATTTTAGGTCGTGCGATACTATATGTGCATATTCTTGCAACTCGTTATTGCTTTTTTCTAATTCTATAAGTAATTTTTCTTTTTGAAGCTGTAGTGTTTTAAGTGCTGTTATGTCTAGATAAATACCAATGGAACCTATAACTTCTCCATTTAAATTGTAATTTAAAGCGCCACTTATAAGGCAATGTTTTATGCTTCCTGTCTTTGTTTTACATTTTATTTCGTAAGAGTTGGCACGTCCCTTAATACGGTCTGAGTTTTCCTCTCTAATTGTGTTTATATCGTCTTCAATAGGAAATATTTCGTTGGCGTATTTACCAATAAGTTCGTTTTTTTTATATCCTGAAATATTTAAAAAACTTTTATTCACCATTATAATTTTATCGTAATTGTCCACTTCCATTAGGCCTAAATTCATATTAGCAATTACGCTGCTGTATTTTTGTTTTTGTGCTTCTAAGCCTTTGCGGTATTTTCTTCGTAAGGTAACATCTCTATAGGTCCATAAATGGCCTTTATAGATTGCTCCCTCGTAAATAGGTACGTAATCTCTTTCTAGAATTTTCCCATTTTTCATTTCGAGTTCATCACCTAAAACTTCGTGTTTATTTTTTAAGATCTCTTGAATATTTTGAATAAATAGATCGGGGGTTTTAAAATAGGTTTTATAATGTTCTGTTACATTTGCAAAGTCTTGCCCTTTAAGCTCGTTTGGGGTTTGTTTAATTTCAAAAAGTTCGCAAAACTTATTATTTGTAAGTACAATTTTTCGGTTTTCGTCTTCAAGAAGTACGCCACTGTCTAAGTTTAGTATTAGTGTTGCCAGTCTGTTTTCAGATTCTATAAGCTGTATTTCTGCTTCTTTAGCCTTTGTAATGTCTCTAACGATACCTTGAGCTGCTAGAGGCTGGCCTTTATCGTAAATTATACTGCCGTTAAGGTGTAGTAATTTTTCCTCTTGTTTTTGCGTAATTATTTTAAGGTTAAAATCTGTAATACTGCCATTTTTTAGAAGAAATTGAAACGACTCTGCTACAGACTGCAAGTCTTTTGGATGCACTAGATCCATAAGGTTGAAATACGAGTTGATATCGTCACAGCCTAATAAATCTACTGCGGCCTCATTCATTTTTAAAACATTACCGAAAAGATCCATAATAACATAGGGATCTACAATGTTTTCGAAAACACCTTGTAATTGGGAGTCGGTTTTATTTAAGAGGCTTTCTAGCTCTAAATAAGATTGCTCTAATTCCTGCTTGGCATGGTAGAGTTCTGCGGCTTTATTTTCAAGAATTTTTTCAGCTTGTTTTCTGGCCGCTTTTTCTCGAGATAGGGCGCGTTTTAAAATGTCAATTTTATCTTGACTCATTAATTTTTATTGATAATAAACATAACTTCGGTACCATCGTCTTTAAGCTTTTCTAAAACAATATTGGCTTTAGTATTAAAATGTTCAAAGACTTTGTGCATTAACCCTAAACCAAAATGGTGCATGGCTCTGCTGGATTTGTAAATCATTGTTAGAGATGTGTCTGTTTTAGTAACAATATCGAATGTAGGGAGTTCTGCTTCTGGATATATTTTTTGAACCTCAATGTGAATATGATTTTCTATAGAGGCTAGCATTTCTATAGGATCGTTATAGGTGGCTAACAAACCTGGGTAGCTGTCTTCTATTACACCAAAAAAATGTTCGGCGTAGGCAAGAAGCAAGTTGTCTATAGAAAGTCCAGTGTTTTTGCTTAGATGTTGCAGTAGTTGTAACATTTCGGAGAATTTGTAGGTGCCCACAGATGTGTAAATGCCTTCAGATTCTAATTGGGATTTGGTTATAATATCATCTACCATTTCCAATCCAAATTTATGTTCTACTAAATCTAAAAACTCGGTAATAATTATGCCTTTCATATTTGTTTTAGTTCGTTTATGCTCCAATACGCAAGAAGACTTTGAATTTTTTTAACGTAATCTTCGTACTTTAATGGTTTTAAAACATATCCAGCTATGCCTATTTTATAACACTCTAATAAATCTCGTTGATTATTCGAGGTTGTAAGTATAATAGTAGGGATATATCTTAAAATTTCATCTTTTTTAAGAATACTTAAAAATTCGATGCCATTTAATTTCGGCATATTCAAATCTAATAAAATTATGTCAGGTAATTCGTCTTTTTTTTGTAAAAATTGTAAGGCTTCTTCGCCGTTGTTGGCTTCAATAATTTTATGAGGAAGTTCTAGCTTAGAAATTGTTCTGTTTAATTTCATAACTTCTATCATGTCATCTTCAATCAGTAATATGTTTAAGCATCTCATAATATCTTACTAGTTTATGGTATAAAATTACCTCAATATTGTAGGTGTAATTATAAATATCGTTTATTTAAGTATTGAGTTAGACGAATAACATTTAAGTGTCGACGAATGGTAAAATAAGGATTGCAATCCTTTCTTATCCCAGACATAATGCGGGTTTTCATGTAATTCAATTTTTACAATAAAAACAATAAAGAAAGAAAATACGTCGTTTTTTTGTTTTTCAAATGTTGCTCAACTAAATCACTTCAGTATATAGTATTTACAAACACAAGAAAATACGATATCTTAAAGCGGTCTGTAATTTTATATACGTTGTAGCTGTTCCGTTAAGACGATATGGTATTGAAAAGAATTGTTTCTTGCAAACTTGAACTTCTAAATAGTTATCCCTGATGCAAAAAAATGTAAAAAGCCAAAACCTAATTGATTAATTTGATGTTTTAAAAATAGGTTTTTGGGATAGGTACCATTTAAAACGCAGTCCGATTTCGTTAAAAGTAAAACCTGCAGCTGTGGCAGAGGCAATATTACTTCGTGTACCAAAAATATTAGCAAAAGCTCTTTTGGTAAAGCGGTACCCTAATTTTCCTTGAACCCGATAGGTACTTTGTCTAGGATCGTCTTCTATAAATTGATATCCTGTTGCTGCTGTTAATTCGTAGTACCATGTTTTTGGCTTGGCAGCATCTTCTGTTTTAATCAAGTTGAGAAATACTTCTACTGCATTAAAACGTTCTGGGCTAAAGTAAATGTTAGGTACTTGATCTTTAAACGTTATGTACTGGTAATTAATACCTGCTTTTAAAGCTGGTTTGGCTAAAATATTATAGTATAAAGAGGTAAATAGGAGGTTTCTGGTATTATTATCACTTTGTGGAGTGTGGTAGTATTGTGTAAACCAGCCAATGTTATAATTAGTGCTTAGGCTGTAATTTGCATAAAAATTATTCATTACAATTTCACGGTCTATCAACTCTGCATTAAAATTTTGTATTTCTCTTAAATATCCAATATCCAAATTTTGCAATTTAAAAGGTTTAATGCTTAATGCTATAGTTGTGTTTAATTGCGTAAAGGTTCTGTTATTGGCATTTGCTGCAGTAATGCCACCAATGCCCTTAACAGCAACACGGGGTAGTAATTGGTAATTAAACCCTAGATTAATAGTATGAGACTCTGCATCGTTATTAGTAACGTCGTTACTTGTAGTGCGGTATCCATAATTGGCTAACCATTTAAACTTTAGAGATGCAGGTAATTCTAGTTGGGTACTTGCAGCGTAAGCAATATTATCTCCATTATCGAAAGTATAAGAGGTTTTAGTGTCTATAAAAGGCGTGAACTGCCTGTCTAATGTTTTTATAAACTGTGTAGCATCTTTCTGTTTGTTGTAAAATTTTAGTGTTGCATTTGCTGCCTGGTAAGCGCCTTTATAATCTCCTAGAGCTTTTAATGTGTTGGCTTTACCTAAATTGCCATCGAAAGATGAGCTGTCGTTCTCTAAAATACGATTATAATCTGTTACACTTCTTTTAAAGTTACTTAGGTAAATGTTTAACGTGGCACGTAGCGCTAAAACCCAATTTTCATTTGGTTTTTCTTCTATTAAGTTATTGACTAATTGTTTGGCTGTCTTAAATTTTTTATTCCATATAAGTGCTTGTATGTATCGCTCTTTGGTTTGTTTTACAAGTGTAGTATCTGGTATACTATCTATGGCTTGGTACGCAGTTTTACTTAGTGCTAAAGCATTTTTTTCTTTGCCTTTTAAGTGGTAAACCAGAGCTAGGTTTTTTAAGGAAGAGATACGGTTTTCTGGTGCTTCTCCTAAGGTCTCATAAATGGTTTTGGCTTTATCGTAAGCACCAGTAATAAGATATAGATTTGCTAAATTTAAAAGTGTGTCTTTATCGTTTGGAAATAAATTTAAATTTTCTTTTAATAGTGTCTCGGCTTTGGTATAATTTTGTGCTTGTTGATTTTTGTAGGCGTAACCTAAATAAATGTATTTCTTAGAGGTTAAAGCATTGGCATTTCCTGGTTTTACTGCCAAAGCTTTGTTTACGTAGTTTAACGCGTCTTCGTATTCTTTTAAGTTAGAGAGTGTGTTTGCATTGCCTAAAAGTGCAGAAAAGCTTTTTTTATTTTCGGCAACCAGCCCTTTGTAATAAGATTTTGCGTTTTCAAATTGTTTAGCCCATAGCAGACTTTCTGCGTAGTTTAGTTTAACCTCAAAATCGTTGGGGTAATCTTTAAGTAAGTTTGTAAATAGTATTACAGCCGTATCGGCATCTCCAGATAGACCAATAGCTCTTCCATAACACAAACGTGCTGTTTTGTTATCAGGATAATCGTTTAAAACGGCCTTAAAAAACGAGACTGCTTTGGTATAGTTTCCGGTTTCTAGATAGTTAAATCCTGGTTTCATATTTTGAGCAAACACAAATGTATGCATTAAAATAAGTAGTATAAAAAGCTGTTTTTTAAGTGGCATAGTTTGGGTTTTTATAAAGGCTAAGTTAATACCAAAAAGAGATTCATTCATCTACAGTAAATTGCATCTCATCGAATTATTCGTACTTAATCGTATATTATTGTTAATTTTTGTAATCCAAATCTTTATTAATACTAACTTAACCTATTAAATTATGTCATTAAAAATTAAGCAATACAAAGACACTTTTATTATTAGAGGTTGCATTAATGCTAATACCACTAAACAACTACGACGCCATTTAGAATTTTTAATTCTCTATACCAAAAAACTTACACTAGATATAGGAGCTGTTACGCAAATAGATGCTAACGGTATGAAAGTGCTTCGGGAACTCTATGCCTTTGCGCTACAGGAGAAAAAAAGTTTATGTTTTGTTGGATATGGGTGCAAAGCATTACATGAAGATTTTGAGACTCTCTAGGTCTTGATACAAGTTTTTTAACTCGAACTCATCTTAACTTTTTGTTGTTAACCGAAAATGAGTTGAAATTTAACCAGATGAGGCACTTTTTGAAGCTCATAGCAGCGCTACGGACAAAAAAAGTAACGAAATAGGGGGGATTTCAGCCATTTTTTAGGAAATAGAAAAAGTCAAGATGAGTTCCTCCAATAATTTTTAATTATGCAACTTATAGCAATGCTAAGATCTAAGAAAATTACACCAGAACAGGTATTTATGTTAAGCGTACTGGCTGTAAATGGCGGTAATTATATTTACAATTTAATTTTAGGACGTTTTTTAGGCCCTGCAGCTTTTGCCGATGCTGCTGTGCTAATAACGTTTCTTTTGGTACTGTCTTTTGCAGCAATGACCTTTCAATTGGTAACTGCTAAGTTTTCAGTATTATTCGAGCATACACTGTTTAAAAACTTTATATCAAAGATTTATAAAAATGCTTTTGGTGTTGGCCTCATTATGGGGTTTCTTATCGTTTTATTTTCCAAACAGTTGCAACAGGTCTTTCATACTTCTACAGCACAAATGTTCGCTGTATTTGGTTGTGGTGTGCCACTTTATTTTTTAATGAGTGTTAATCGTGGTGTATACCAAGGTAAAAAAGCGTTCAATTACTTATCAATTACCTATCAATTAGAAATGCTAAGCAGGCTGATTGTTACTTTAATGCTTTTGTATGTGTTAGAGATACCATCTTCTATTATTATAGCCATAGGTATATTTGTATCTTTTATTTTTGGGATGCTGCCGTTTCGCTACAAAAACATAAGTTTTAAAACAGTAAAGCTTCCAGAACATCATGCTAAAAGTATAAAGCGTTTCTTTTTAATAACAGCTTTTTATGAGCTTACACAAATTGTAATTAATAACAGCGATATACTCCTTGTAAAACATTATTTTGAGTCTTATGATGCGGGTTTGTATGCTTCTTTAGCACTTATAGGTCGCATTGTTTATTTTATCGCATGGATGTTTGTAATGCTTTTGCTACCAACAGTTGTAGAATTAAAAAAAGAAGGGAAAGCAACAACAGGTATTTTATTTAAATATATAACTTATATCGCTATAATATCTATTACAATCGTAATAGTGTGTTTTTGTTTCCCCGAACTTATTATAACGCTTCTCTTTGGAAATAGTTATGTAGCAATGTCTACTTTATTATGGAAGTATGCACTGGCAACCTCCATGTTTGCCATATCTAATATTTTTGCATACTACTATTTATCTCTAGATCGTTATGTCCCCGTTATAATATCTGGCATTTTTGGGTTATTGCAAGTTGCTCTGGTTGTTTTTTTTCACGAGAGTTTGGCGCAAGTTGTTTTCATGCAAATTGTAGCAATGGCTTTATTGTTAGCTATTCAAATTATATTTTTTAAAGTTCGGTATAAAAAAGTTTAGTCTTAAGCTTATTTACGTTCATCTATACATAAACGCAATCTATCTATAAACCTAGTGCGCTTTGTTTTAAAAAGAAGATATTTAGACAAAGCCACCATTAAAACGTCTTAATATGAAACTAGCCATTGTAACCGCCTATCCGCCAAGTAAAGTCACGTTAAATGAATATGCCTACCATTTGGTAAAGCATTTTAGACAAAAACAACGGGTGACAGAATTGGTATTATTAACCGATATTACTGAAGGCGAAAAGGAGCTGACATTTAATACCGATGGTTGTAAAATAACGGTTAATGAATGCTGGAAATTTAATAGCTATCTTAACATTGTAAACGTAACAAAGGCTATAAGTGCTGCGCGTCCAGATGCTGTTTTATTTAACCTCCAATTTATGAAGTTTGGAGATAAAAAAATAGCTGCTGCTTTGGGCTTAATGTTACCATTGGTATGCAGACTTAAGAAAATACCAAATATTGTACTATTACACAATATTATGGAAGAGGTAGATTTAGGTAATGCCGGTTTTACAAAGAATAAGATAATGCAGCGCTTGTACGGTTTTATTGGAAGTACATTAACACGCTTAATTTTGCAAGCAGATGTTGTTGCGGTAACCATGCAGAAATATGTTGATATTTTAAGTAAAAAATACAATGTAAACAATGTAAAGTTGATCCCTCATGGTACTTTTGAGGTTTTGGAAGAACCAGAGTACGGTGCATCTGCAAAACCTTTTAAGATCATGACTTTTGGGAAATTTGGAACTTATAAGAAAGTGGAAAAAATGATAGATGCTGTAGAAACCATACGCAAAACATCTAATTTGGATATGGAAATTGTTATAGCTGGAACAGACAACCCCAACACACCGGGGTATTTGGATGCTGTAAGACAGGAATACAGCCATGTTAAAGGGGTAACGTTTACAGGGTATGTTGCTGAAGAGGACGTGCCACGGTTATTTAAGGAAAGTACAGTAGTTGTGTTTCCATATACATCTACAACAGGAAGTTCTGGCGTATTGCACCAAGCGGGAAGTTATGGCAAAGCAGTAGTTATGCCAGATCTTGGAGATCTTGCTCTATTGGTGCAGGACGAAGGGTACAAAGGTGAGTTTTTCGACCCTACAAGTACGAGCAGTTTAGCAGCTGCTATTCAAAAAATTCTAGAGAACAAGGAGTATAGAATTGAATTAGAAAAGGCAAATTATAAAGCTGCAACAGCGTACCCTATGTCTAAAATAGCCGAATTATATCTTATTGCTTTTGATGCTGTAATTTCTAAGAAAACAAAATCTAAAGTAACACGTACAGAAGAAGTTATTTTGTAGAGATATATTTGAAAGCAGGCTTAGTCTCTCCTTTTTGGTTGATAAAGCCAAAATGCTCTTGAGTTTGTTTTCGCCAGGGAAGTCGTCCAACGACTTCTTTTGGCACTTTAGAAAAGTCGTAAAGCGTCCAAGACATAAACGGTATGTTGTGTTTTGCAAACACATTTTGGCAGTACTTGTGATAATTGGCCTGGTCTTTTTCGGTACTTCCTAAAGGGTGCCAGACCCCTTTATTAGACGACAAACCAAACTCCGTAATTACAATGGGCTTCGCAATGTCTTTTTTAAGCGCAGTATACGTGGTCTCCATATATTCTAAATCTTCATAATAGTGAAAGGATACAAAATCTATTTTATGCTTTAAAAAGTGAGCACTTTTTGCATTGGACCATCCAATAGTTACAGGGTGTAAGGTATCTGTAGATTTTACAAGATCTATAATATTATCTAACCACGCCAACACTTTTGGTTGGCCTCGAGACTCGAAATCTAAATTAGGTTCATTCTTTACATCCCAAGCTAATAGTGCTTTGTGGTCTTTTAATGCAGTAACAAGTGTTGCTGCATGGTGCCTGTTTAAGGTCCAATTGATAACTTCGTAATCGCCAAAAAAATCGAATAAGGTTACCATAACTTTTAAATTGTGGTGCGCTGCAATATTTAAAACTGTTTTTATTTTTTCTAACTTTTTTGGCTTTACATTGGCAGCGCCAAAATCTTCGTAAGGCACAAAAATTCTAATGGTATTTAATCCAGCATTGCTAATAATTTTAAAATCTTTTGCAATTTGTAAGCTATCGAATGCGTCTCCATACATGTTCCAAGGCGTAGCCTGTGGGTAATAATTAATGCCTTTTATAGTATTAATTTTAATTTTAGCAGCACTGGTGCTGTCTTCCAGTATTTTATGAGCTGTTTTTTTGAGGTGCCTTATGCGCCAAAAGCCATCTTCTAGTAAAATAATGGCTTTGTATGTGGCTTGTTCTTTAGATTCTAAAACAAGCTTGTTTTTATGATAGATGCGTTTGTATTCGCTAACATCTTTATCTGTTATTACGGCCAGTTGTCCATCTTCACTAAAAAAATCTAAAGTAATATGGTGGCTTAGCGTAGTAGCATCTATATGTATGCTATCTAATTTATTTTTGTCTACAAGCTTTACAATACTTGTTCTGGCGTTTTTTGTATAATAATCCTTTATGCCGTTTGTAGTGTTGGTTTTGTAGGCAATATGTTTTACGTACCAAGCATCTAGGTAATCGGTTTCTATAGCCTTTAAAGTTTGCATATCCATAGGGCGTCCCTCATTTTCTAAAGGCGCCCATTCCAGTTGTGGTATATACTGTTCTATTTTTTTAAGTTCTGTATGCAGCATTTTGCTGCGATCTGCTCCGGTATTTAAAAAGCAAAATACTTTGCTTATACCAACAACTATAATAATGATAACGTTTATGTAAGATAAAATCAAAATACTTCGTAATATGTTTTTATTAATAGTTACCATATTTTTATAGCGTTTAATGTTTTGGTAATTCGTGCGGCATGCACTTTAAACGTGTATGTGGAATTAGGAAACTGATTAGGGTTTAATTTAAAATTTACGTAGCCCTTAGCGCTACTTTTTCTTAGGGTTTCTATGTGCTTATTTTCTTTATAAACTTCCAGTTTTACTTCCAAGCCATCTGGTATCATTTGTTGCATAAAACTAACCAAAGGCCCTACCTTTAGGTGTCTGTTCGATTTTGAAAGTACAATATTAAAATCTGTAATAACGGGCTTAAATTGTAATGTAACAGTGTTACTTTCTGCCATGCCAACCACATAAGCTTTGGCGCTCCAAGTGTCTTCATGGTTGGGGTGTATCATTCTGGCTACAGCGCTACCATTAATTGTAGTGCCAGATGTTTTAAGCACCGCTTTTTCAGCGTTTTTAATAAAAAATTGCACGTAAGTACCATCGCTTACAATATTACCGTATGGGTCTTTAATTTTAGATGTTGTAAACGTTGTAATTTGGTTGCCATCTGCATAATTATGGTGTCTATTATAAGTTATGTTGAAGTTAGTAGGTGGCGCAGGCATGATATTAACATCGTATTCCTTTGAATTGAAGTCGTAACAAGAGGCGCTTACTATTACGCGTCCTGTTTTAAATGGAGAGAATATATTTTTGTAGTTGATGCTATTTTTAATTTTAACAGTGTCTATAGTTTGCTTGTTTAAAAACAGGTGTTTTACTGCAACTTTAGTACCGTCTGCCAATGGATTATCGAAAGCGTCTGTAGGTATGTTTACCAGCATGGTATAATCTCTTCGCCCAGCCGTTATACTTGGAGGCCCTAGATAACTTTGAATTATAGCTACATTTTGAGATGGTAATATGTTGATTTGGCCATGTAATGTACTGGCTAATAATTTCCAATTGATAACCCCTGCTTTGGTTCCCAGAGGTCTTGGTATGTTATAACTTAAAGTATTGCCATTTCGTACTGGAGTAATAAGTGTGCTACCAAAACTATTACTTATGTAAAGTTTAGGTGTTGAGGTGGTTGCAGCAATAAAATGGAGTATAACGGGATTACCTGCTGTAAATTCTGTTTGTGTAGTAGCCAAACTAAAGTTGGCGTCTAAACTACCAGCCTGAGACGTCATGTGGGTTAACTGCAAAAGCATTACAATTGATATGATATGTTTGTAGCAAATATGCATTAATCGGGGTTGCCCAAATAGGCATTGGTTTCTAGTTTAACAAAGTTGTAAATGGGATGGTTTATGGCCTGTAATTCTGTATAAGTTTGATTTTTAATTCTGTTAGGGATTACTTTATCTGCGATATCTTTATTCGGTAAGCCATTTACAAAACAATTTTTCATATCTGTACTAATTACTTTTACACTGTCGGTTTCTATAACATATTCAAAATGTTGCTGGCGTTGTTGCCTTATACCTTCTATAACAAAATCATGATCTACCCAAAGTAAATTTTTATCAGCATCAAAATAAGAAATAATAATTTGCGGTATGGTAACTTCCTTTAAACCAGAGTTGAATAGTTTTCCAGAAATTATACTGTCTGAGATTTCTAAATCGCTTAACACGGTTTGTTTATACAAATCAGATCCAGATACATTTCCTGCTGCTTGAAGGTTAAACTTTGTAGGTTGTTCTTCAAACGCTACGGGAGTAAATTCGTCTGGATTGAATGTTTTAGGAATAGAGTCTTTAGTTTTAGACCATGCGATACCTTCAAAATTAATTCTAAAAGCACTTATTTCTTTGGGCATAAGTTTATGCTTTATTTGGTGTTTGGCATTGTATGTTGCTAGTGTTTTATTAGCATCGTTGTAGAGTGTGGCTTTTAAAACAACATCGGCAGGGACGTTGTCTACATTTTGAACTTCTCCTATTAAAGCATAGCTTTTTTTGTGTTTTACCAATTTAGCACTAATAATTTCTAAAACAGGTTGTTTAAGCACATCTTCATGATGCGTTTGTTCGGTTGTTATACGCCGGCGTCCTTGGTTAAAATAATCGGTTTCGTTGTTTGAGTAAAATTGATCTGGAGGCAAATCTAAATCAATATCTTCAGGATTAACATACCATTTGCCTTTTACTTTTGCCAACGTGCGGTAATCTGTTCGTTTTATTTTTTCTAATGGTGTAATCCATTTGGTAGAGACTATTGCGGCCGCTAAAGTATCGTTTTGTGTGGTTATTTTTGTTTCTATAGCATCTAGTTTTGCATAAGAACTCAATAACCCATCGGTTACAGATATTTCTAGCATGTATTGCGCTATAGAGAGGTTGCTTTTAGGATTAATCAAACTGTGCGCTTTTTCAAATCTTTTAAAATCGATAGCATCGTAATAAGCCAAAAGCGCATTTTCTGGCGAGTGGTGGCTGTCATTTTTAATGTAAAATAAGTGGATGCCGTAAAGTACTATAACAGCGATTCCTATAGACCAAATGTGTGTTAGTCTTAAAAGATTTCTATTAAATTTTACGTAGTTATTTTTAAATTTGAGATAATCTGGCGTAGGTTTAATTTTGGTTTTAAGAGCTCTAACCCACATGAGCTGTATGTTCAATATAAAAGCGATTAGTACCGTTAAAAAAGGCATAATACCCCATAGTATTTTTTGCCATTTGCCTACGTCTTCTTTTGGGAGTATGGAAGATAGAGGAGGTACATTTAACTTTTCCCAAACTTGTATGCCATTCTCTAGCTGCCTTAAGCGTTGCCAACCGCAGAAGTATAGAATAGGGTCGTAAAATTTATCGTTAGAAAAAATATACTTGAAATTATATTTTTCTGGTGTGGTTAAAAATTGCTGTAAAGAGCCAATACCTTCTACACCTTTAAATTTAGAGTTCTCTAAGCGTTCTATAGGTCTGGTAGTAAGTTCTGGAAGGCGTCTGGCAGAATGGTAATTACCATCTACACTCAATGCTTTGGTTTGTGCAGATAACCATGCCATTTGGTCTCCAAACCCCAAAGTCATATAACGCCAATGGTCGTGTTGGTCTTGATTTAGAAAATTAATAATGGGAAGCATGTTGATTTTTTGGGGCTGTGAGGGCCTAAAATATCCCAAGCTCATTGTAAAAATCGTCATAAATATAAAAAGTCCAGCAAAAATGCCTCCTATGATACGGTGGTAAATAGCCCCCAATTTTTCTTGTATAAGTTGTTTTAAATCGCCTTCGGATAGGCGGTATACAAATTCTCCAAAAAGTGGAATGGACATAATGGATGCCCATAGAGTAAACCTGTCTAAAGTTAAAATATTAAAAGCAGTTTCTCCTAAAAATAAACGAGGTATAGGAGTGGTGCCTCCAGTACCTAAAACCGTTAGAATAGTAATAGAAAAGCCAAAAAATAAATACCGTTTGCTGTAATATCTATAAAAAATATAGGGGAGAAGTAGTAGCAATACACCCCAGGGAATTAAAAAAAATACAAGACCTGAGGAGGTAATTTCCATAAAATTATCTCTGGAACCATGCGGTATAGGAACTTGTGTAATAGGGTTTTTCTTAGAGTTTATCCAATAAGGTAAAATACAAGTAATTATTATGGCTAAAGAAAGCATGCCAAAGGTAATTATGCGTTTAAAAAGCTTAAAGAAGCTTGCTAAAAACACTTTAAAAGTAACCTCTTTCATCGAAGACACTTGTGCTCTGGAAACATCCATAATTACAGTGCCTATTAAGGGAAATATAAAAAATACCATACCAAAAATGGGTGTAACATGGTGGGATGTTACTGTAACAGATATAAGCGATAAACAGGTAAATAAGTATCTTATTTTTCCTGTTTTTAACCAAAGGTAAATTTCTGGTAAGGCATGCATTAGTATAGATATGCCCAAGATACTTGGCAATTGTCCAAAAACATGTAACGTTTCTACAAACGAGGATGAAAATACGGCTAACACCGCTGCATAGCCAGCAACGGTTCTGTTACTTGTTATGAGCAACGAAAATCTGTAGGCTCCAGTAATAAATAAGACAATACCAATAAGCGCAACGGTAAACATGCCGAATTTAAGCCCTCCAATTAAAGATAGAGCAGCTATAGATTGGTGTACCAACGGAGGATAGCTCATTACGGTAAAGCCTGTATACCATTTATAGTTCCAAGGCTCAAACCAACTCCCAGCATAATGCTCTGCAAAAAACAAATGTATTAAAGCATCGTAAGTGGTCTCTAACGTAAAAAAAATAGAGGTGCCATGAAAAGCGATACCCATTAGCAAAGCTAAAATGAGATGTTTGTTAGATTTGGTGGGGATCAAATTGTAAAATTTTTCAACGGTACTAAAGATTTTACTGTAAATATACTTATAACAAGCACATTAAAAAAATGTTGATTGACCCCTTAAATTTACCATTGGTCGACACTTTAACAGGTTTTTAACTAATATATTATTTTTCTTACAATTATAATGATATATTTGATTGACCCAAATTTGAAAACGCCTACATTATGAAGATTTTAGCCATTGATGATCAACAACTCGTATTATTACCATTGCAAAAAGGATTGAGTGACCTTGGATATGATGTAAAAATAGAAACCGATGCTAGAGAAGGCATATCGCAATTTGATAGTTTTTGTCCAGATTTAGTAATAGTAGATATTAATATGCCTATTGTATCGGGTTTAGATGTGGTAAAATATATTAGAAATTCAAGATTTAAAGATACGCCAATTATGGTACTATCTGGCAATACTACAGATGAAACTATTACAGAAGGTTTCGATTTGGGTATTAACGATTACATGAAAAAACCGTTGAGTTTAAACGAAATTTTTGCACGTGTAAAACGCCTTATTGGTTTACCAGAAGTGCAATCTAACACGCCATCGTTTAAAAGCAATACCGTTATACAACAGCGTTGTGTGGGCGTGGTTATACCTTGTTATAATGAAGAAGACCGTTTATTGAGTGATGAATTTATAACCTTTATAAATACCAACTCGGGGTACCACCTTTGTTTTGTAAACGATGGTAGTAAAGACAATACACTTAAAGTGCTGCATGATTTGCAAAAAGGGCGTGAAGATTATATCACGGTTTACGATTGCGAACAAAATGGAGGTAAGGCAGAAGCCGTAAGACTTGGAATGCTGCACATGGCAAGTAAAACAGACTTGGATTACATTGGTTTTTTAGATGCCGATTTGTCTACAGATCTTAAAGATTTTGATGATTTGGTAACTACCATAGAAAACTCAAAATTTAAAATTGTTAGTGGTTCCAGAATAAGCCGCATGGGAGCAGACATTACTAAAGAGTCTGCCAGAAAACTAATAAGTATGTCTATTAATTACATTATAAGAAAAATTTTGGGCATGGAATTTAAAGACACACAATGTGGTGCAAAAATCTTTAGTAAAGATGTTATTCATTTGGCTTTCGATAAAAAATTTGTAACGCAATGGATATTCGATGTTGAAATTTTTAAACGTATGTCTGCCTATTTTGGTAGAAAACAAGCCATAGATTATATATGCGAGCAACCTTTAAAGCGCTGGATACATGCAGATGGTTCTAAGCTTTCTATGAAAGACTCGGCAAAAATTATAATGCAGTTAGGCCAAATAGCTTGGGTATACCGAAGCAAGAAAAAAAAAGAATTTGTTAATGGGACTCAGGTGGAGTTATCGTAAGCTTGTAAGTGAACACCTGAGTTTGTTTTTTTGTGATTAAAAGGTAGCTTTATGCTGCCTTTTTATGTTATAAATTTTATGATTATGGTATATTTCGTATAAGTCTACAGCAGCCTCAAACTCTGATTTTACAACCTCCAAATGGATATAGGAGTTTTTTTCAAATGTATTGATGCTTTGATTATGAATATAATATATGGATTTTTGATCGAAACAACGACTATAAAACACTCATAATCAACTATTTAAAATCTTAACTTAATAACATTGAACTAGCAGTAGCGTGGCATAAAAACACCACAACATTCTTGTTGTGGCTATATATCTATCTAGATTAGATTGCTTTACACCCCTAGCAAATCGCTTGCTTTACGTAAAGCTTCTAATTGTACTACGGTGGGTTGACCTCCAAAATCTTGTTGCGCCTCGTTATATAAACTCCTGCCGTGACCATCTGGTGAACCTTTACTACCCGTGTGTTTTTTATGCGATTTCTCCGCACTTTTACTCCCTGCGGCTTCTAAAAGCGCCTTGGCTTTGTTGTAATCTCTATCTTTAATTGGCATATCTTTAGTTTTAACGTTACTTTTTTTTTATCTCTTTTGCTTACTCATAATCGGCACGGACTACAAGTAGTACCATTCATCTTGAATGGTACTTCCTTTAAAAATTTACTATTATTAAGAATTTTAAATACATTTTCGGTAGCTTCTACTTTTAAGTAGAGTTCTACTGTTTTTAGTTCGCCTTGATCGGGGTCTAATGTGGTTTCCCAATCAGTATTGTCTGCATCCTCTTTACAGTGCTGTAATTTTAATTCGGCTACAGCATAGCCTTTTTCTACTTTGGCTTCAATACGTGTTTTTTCTTGGTTTTCATGGATTAGTGTGAGTGCTTTGTCTTGGTCTTCTAGCAAAGGTACTTTTTCAAAAACTTTAAAGGCTACGGTTTTCCCTTCTAGATTTGGGCACTCGGAGATTAGCATAACCACCAATACAATTCAAAACTTTTCAAAAATCCTTTTTTGTCAAAATAAAAAATCCAATGATGCTCAGGATATTCTAATTCAAAAGCAACATGTATGTAATCAGAATATTCGTAATCATTAGGAAACTTATTTTTCCGAAATTTGTAATCTTTGTATGAATTAGGAAATACACTTTTGAAGTCATTTAATGTTATATTTCTATTTAATTTAACATTTCTATTTTTTATAATCAAATTCAAGTTCTTACCCTCTCCTCTAATCAATAATGCTTCTTCTTTATTTGTCTCATACGTTAAACCTCTAGTATGGTACGACCAAAAATCCACACTATCATTCTCCCATTCAAAAGGGTGTCCACAAGCCCACTCAGAATAGGTAATAGAATCTCTAAATTTCTTTTTCAAATCAGAATATTTAATATTCATCTTTTCTCCATTAAATAACACTTGATTTATTGATAATGTATCCAAATGTGTATTCTTTTTTTCTTCTAGTACCTTTTTTTCAGAGTTTTCCAGAGAAACTCTATTAATAGCAAAATACTGAGACGACTTTTTCTGAATTTCTCCATCGTTCCATTCTACCGCATATGATATATAAAAGTTATTTTGCTTATCAAAAACAAGGTCGGTAACAGTCAAATCTAAAGTAAAAGTGTTGGCTAATTCGAATCTATTATTTACTAAGTTATAAACCTCGAAATCAGTATACTTGTAACTATCAGTATTAACAGTGATCATTTTTGAGAAATTAGAATTAAACACAGGAAGGCCATTATATTCCACAAATTCACATGAATTTTTATTTATTATCAGATATGAACTCCATTCATAACCGTTCTTGATTATTAGATAAGAATTAATTGCCTCATATGTTCCTGAATAATCATAGGTTTCGATTTCCTCATCATATTCAGGATAATTGTCCTTATAAGTTATAGATCTATTATTAAGGCATCTTATTTTGATAATACTATCTGTTTTTTTGATATGCTTTTCCTTCTTGAGATTATTATTTTCTTTGAAAATAGATTCAAATTCCTTCTTTGATATTTTCTGAATATTCATAAAGTTTTTTACAGGAATTTGCTTGACAATAATTGAATCATTAAGATGCTCTTTTACAAATTCATCGGTTTTGAATAGATCTTCAACATTTTCTACAAAATACTCATTCTCTTCTGGAATTTTGCTAACATCTTTATCTTGTGATAAAAACGCACTGAACACGTATACGGTGTCTTTTCGAGCTAATACATATAACCATTCTCCTTTCAAAATTTCGTCCTCATCTTCTACCTCTTGATAGATTCCTGAATAACCAACAATATCGAGGCTCATGCCATTAGTAAATTTACCAATTACATTCCCATTTGGTGAATCTCTATAATTCAATCCATTTTCGGCATTAACATACCTTATATCTTTTTTGAGATTATTTTCTTGTATTTGCTGAGAGATGCTATCTTCTAAGATATCTTGCTGTATATCTTCCTTCTCTTTCTTACCTTTATTATATTTACCACAGTTAAAACAAAAGCTAATCGTTAATGAAAAATATAGTAGGTACTTCATAATTGGTAAATATATAAATTGGTATAATTATCAAAGGTTACATTCCTCACTTGACTACAAAACTCCTGCTGAAAAAGAATTAGAAATTAAAATCAATAACTATAGAAAAGTCGCTTAACTATTTATACCAAATTTACTAGGTAGTCCAATTCAATATTATAATATATCAGTTGTCCTTTGTATAATTCATATTCTGAATTATTTTTATAAAGCGATTTTGTTTCGACTTCAGTAGCGTCTTCAAACGCTGAATATATCTCTCCCGTAAAAGGTTGTATGCTATCTTGTTTTCCAAGATTTTTTGTAAAAAAATCATATGTTGTATATAAAGGCACTCTTCCATTAACAAGAACGCTATCTATATAAAATACTTCTTTTTTTTGAAATTGAGATTCTCTATTCATATTTTTGACACCAATAGACTGGTTAGCTGTACTAGAGGTCAACTTATTTCTAGTACTTAATGAATCATCTAATGTTTTATTTTCTTTACAAGAAATTATTAGACAAGAATAAATAAATAAACAAATAAAACTATTATTTAATAACCTTTCCATCTTTATCAAATTTTGTTTTCATAAATAACTCAGGGTCTTTACGTGATTGTCCTCCCATACTTGCTACATTGTTATAAGTTGTTACAGCTTCTATGTGTGCGAGCCAATATTCTTTATTGATACTTAATAATTTAATTTACAGCTATTTATGAATTAGACAGATAACTCTAAAAAGTAAAATTCACAAAGTGTTATTCATTATTATTAGTTCTCTTTTCAAAAAGCCCTTTCTTTGTAAGTGAATAATATTCTAACTTACTTGTTATCCGAGGAGGGTCTAACTCGTTTTCTAAATCACCATCATAATATTCTATTTCTTTTCTATAAACCTGAATACCAACACCCTCTTTTATTTGAAAATCAATTTCTAATCCATTTTCCCAAATAAATCTATTAAAAACAATTAAATAGTCGATCTGTTTTCCATTTTTATTAAAACTTGACAAAATAAAAAACACTCCAGGAATGTCATTTTCACCAAAATATTGAGAATAACTTCCAATTAAATTCACATCTTGCAACTCTTTTTTAAATACAGGAAATAAAACTTTAGGGGCTATGTTGTAGTTATAATCATTATCATTTTGGTACGCAAATATGAGGTTATTTTTACTAACAATATTCGATTTATTATTTAAAAAACAACGTTTTAAAGCATCTTTGTCGAAGAAAAATGGTGATTTTTTGATATCTGCATAAGAATATAATTTATGAGCGCTTATTTTAAAATTAATTGTATCAACAAAATAACCTCCTATAGAGTCATAATATTTTACTTTTGGGATGATATCCTCACTCGAATAAGGTAAATCTATCGATGGAAGCTTTGCTAATATAGAATCAATCGCAATCTTTTTTCCTACAGAATGATTATTTATATTTACTTGAACAACCTCATCTTTGTTATGTTTTTTAGTTTGACAACTAACCGTGATTACCACTAAAAATAGAATAATTATTAGCCTCATTTTTCTTTAATTCTAGAATGATCAAAACCTGTTAAATGAATATGATGATAATGTCTATAACCTCCTTTACCAATTTTCATTTTATGTAAAACAATGATTCAATAAATGCAGAACCCTTATCTTTTTCTTTTCTTTCTTTTTTGTTTTGGGATTTATAACCTCCTCTTCTTGTTCTATATAAAAATTTTCAGAATACATTTTTGCTAATCTTCCCCAACCGTATTTATACATAGCTTCATTAAAACGTTTTTGTCTTTCATAATCAAAGTTAGGATTTTGTATTTTTGTAGTATGATTAGTAAATAAATGGATTGCTTCACCATTTTTATTTGTACTCAAATATCTCAAATCTCCTTTTTCTCCATTAATGTGTGAACTACTTCCACCAGCAGTATTTCCATCTTTGACACTAAATCCATTAAATCCTAAATCTTCAATACTTTCCTCAATCATAGCTCCTAAAAGACCTGCCAAACAATCTAAATTAATATACCATCTGCCAGAAGAACTATTCCATGTTAAAAACTTAAATTTAACATTTCCTGAACTATATGATTGTATTTCCTTAGAATAGGCTAGTAATATATCATCACTATTCTTTTTCGACAGAATATTTTTCTTAAAATCTTTTCTTTGTTAGCATACAACATTCTAGTTTCTTTGTTATTATGGAGTGGTTTAGCTCGTTTTCTAAATATTAATATTTCCTATGATTGATTTCAATTGGAACAAATTCCTCCGAGTATTTAGCAGCAATAAAAAACCCTTTATCAATAATTTTAGTTGTTTCTTTGTTCTTTCTAGTATATTTTACCACGATTGAATCTTTTTGATGGATATATTCATGTTCTAAAACTTCATTGTCCCTATAATATTTCCATATACCTGTTGGTAAACCATCTTTACGAAATTCTGTTCCTTCAACAACTAAAGATTCTTGGTAACCATAAAACTTAACATTTTTGACATAATCTATCGAAGTTCCATTCTCATAATAAAAATATTCATCCCATCCATCTTCATAGCTTGTATACCAAATACTATCTTTGATACCTTGTTTATAATATCCTATTTTGTGATATTTCAGATTATATAATAAGTCACTATCATTACCAAAAATAATCCACTTTCCATTTGCTATCGATTTTTCTGGAAATAATTCATACAGATTTTGTATGTATCCAGATCTTTTAGGTTCATGAATTCCGGCACTATATTCATACATTGAAAAATCAATAAACTCATATCCTAGTGAAGAAGAATCTTTGACAACCCTAAAAAAGTAAGCTTCGCTTTTATTTACAACGTCGATAATACTATCATTTTTTCTAAGAAAAAATATTGTATCTCTGTTAACATCTTTTTGTTTAAAATTTACCGAAGAGTTATTGGCTATTTTAGTTCTATTTTGGTTGTTTCTACAGCTACATAATAGAACTGACAAAATAAATCCAATAAATATCGTTTTCTTATTTCTTTTTAATAAACTTTCTATCATATCCTTGTAAATGTAGATGGTCATAATGTTTCATATGTTTACTATCTGGAGTTGTTCTTTTTAATTTTAACATTTTGTTTTTTCCATATTTCTGCGATAAAAAACTTTTCCAACCATAATTATAAAATGCATCGATTAATTTTTCTTGCCTATCTTTATCTAAGTCAGAATATCCTTGAATATCTCCTTTCTGTTTGTCATAATCCAATCTTAATCTACCTCCTGTTTTATCTTTTCTTAGATATCTAAAATCACCATTAAAACCGTTCTTGTGTGATGAGCTTACACCTGGAGAGCCATCTTCTTTACTAAAACCTGTACAAAATAAATCTTCGTATCCAACTTCAAGCATTGCACCCAATAAACTAGCAAAAGTATCTTGATAAACCCAAGGTCTATTATCATCGACCTTCATGTCAAATTTGAACTTAAGTCCATTTTTATTACAGCTTTTATAATTTCTCAGATCGATCAAGTTAACTTCCTTTCCTCCATAAAATGAACTTGTATACTTGCTTTTTATTTTATTATACTTTGTTGTAAATATGAGTTCTTTCTTACTTGAAGAATCGATGTAATAGTAACTAGCCTTTTTAGCATTCTCAAAAATAGTTTTATAAATTTTATGATTATGGTATATTTCATATAAGTCTACAGCAGCCTCAAACTTAAATGGTATTTCCTTTAAAAACTCACCATTATTAAGTATTTTAAACACATTTTCAGTTGCTTCTACTTTTAAGTAGAGTTCTGCAGTTTTTAGTTCGCCTTGATCGGGGTCTAATGTGGTTTCCCAATCAGTGTTGTCTGCATCCTCTTTACAGTGCTGTAATTTTACTTCGGCAACGGCATAGCCATTTTCTACTTTGGCTTCAATACGTGTTTTTTCTTGGTTTTCATGGATTAGTGTGAGTGCTTTGTCTTGGTCTTCTAGCAAAGGTACTTTTTCAAAAACTTTAAAGGCTACGGTTTTCCCTTCTAGATTTGGGCACTCGGCGACTAGCACAACCACCAATCCAGATAAAATGAAATTATGTAACCCTCCTTATTAAAATAAAAGTGCCAATTATCTTCAGGCTGTGATGGATTAAATGTAATGTTGTATACAGCAAATCCCTCTTCTATTTCTAGAATTTTTAGATTCTTAAAAATAACTCTAAAATCTTTAAGAGTCGTTTCCTTGTTTATAATAATCTGAGAATCAATAAAAGTCAGGTTATTATCACCTATAAATTTTGCGTGATCTAGAAAAGCGTCATTTTGATTAGTTACATACCTAGCGCCTTTTACATAATTATAGTCAAATACTTCACCCTTCCATTGAAAGGGATTACCGCATTCCCACAAAGTTTCTACAACAGAATCAATTTTTTTTTCCTGTAAATACAAATGTTTTAATTTAAAAGGTTTTTTATTAAATCTTACTTTTTTAATTAATAGAGTATCAAATAGTTGGACTTTTTCACTATTTTTAGTTATTGTATCAATTTTATATATGCCCTCATCAGTACTATTATTAAACTTATAATTTGGATTTTTACATCCAATAAATAAATAAATAATTAAATAAATAATTAATTTCATATTATTTTATTTTAGAAAGTTTTGGAGCGGGATCTACTTTAAGCCCTTCATCCATTCTATCTTTTTGTGTTTTTTTATCAGCCTTTGTTAAATCTCCTATTTCTTTCCAATATACATAATAAGCTGGATTAACTAAATATGTATTACTTTTAACATCACTATAAATGTTAAAATGTAAATGGGGGTCTTTAGTTCCATCTATTACCCCTGATATACCTGATTTAGCAATAACATCTCCTGTCTTTACCTTATCTCCTTTTTTTACCAATATATCTCCTAAATGAGCATATCTTAAATAAAAAACATTTGAATTTGGGTTAAAACTATTCCCCTGTTTTTTATCTGTTGTATAAGCTAATGTATATTCTCTTCGTCTATTTCTTATCTCTTGAGGGATTTTTACTTTAAGTGTGATATTGTGCCCATATCCGCTCTTTCCTGTTTTTCTTGTCCATTTCTGTATTTCATATACTTCACTATCTAAACAAGCGTAAACATTTGAACCTTCTAAGGCAAAAATATCCAATCCTGCATGAGTATATCCTCTAGCTGTCCCGTAAGTGTTTTTGTGAGTATTTTTTGCACCATATTGGGTATATATAGCTATCTGAGGATCATCTACTGGCTCATGCCAATTATTACCTATCATTTTAAAAGGGCTACTTTTTAAAAATGTTCTTTTATTATCTACAATGGTAAACACATTTTCTATTGCCCTTACTTTAATATATAATTGTGCTGTTTTATTGTCGTTATCATGAAAAGCCGTTTTATGGTTCTTCTTCAAAACTAACTAACTCTATATCATATAATGACTTAATCTTACCTTTGTCTGAAATATAAAAACGTTTGTTTATAATATTCATTTCAGGTTCGGTATAATTGTAACCTTTTACTACTATGGAATCTTTGTAAATAGCAAAGCCTTCATAGTATTCAGTGTTATCATAACCATTTCCGAACATAGCTATTTCTTTTCTGTTAATTGGAATATCTTTTTTAACATTGTAAGTAATAATATTAATTTTTATCCCGAAAAAATAGTTCTGTTTCTTTCCTTTAAATCTAGTTAAGGTTAAAAATTTTTCGATACTATCATTGATCTGAGGTAATCTTTTAAATACTATTTCTTCTGAAAGAATGCAACATGAATCTCTCTTCTCTTTGAGAAACAATAAGGAATAATAGTTTTTATATCTATTGGATTCTTTCTTCAATTCTTTAGTATTGACAATTTCATTATAGGTAGGGTTTGTCTGCATCATTTTTAAAAGAATGATGCCAACACCTTTTGTGTTTTCTTGAGTATACAATATAGTCTACAATTGTTTTTTTTGTTTTTCTCCATTCTGGAGAAAGTTCTCCCATACCAATGTTTTCTTCTAATGAAACTAAAATAGCATACTCATAATTATCTTTTTCATATACAATAATATTATACATCTCATTATCATGAGTCATAAAATCCTCATAAGGGTCAATGTCTATATATTTATATTTCCGCAATGCTTTGATAGTGTAAAAAGAAGCTCCTATATATATAGAATCTAAAACAATACTATCTGTTAACTTAAAGCTATCATTTTTTTGAGTTACTGAATCAACACTAATGTTTTGTGCATTTAATAAAAAGTCTTTCTTCTCAAAAGATTTGTTATCTCTTTTATTATAGCAGCCTAAGGATAAAAAAATAAAAAAATAAATGCCTCATTTTAATTTGCTTAGTTTGGGTTTGAAGTTTTTTGTTGAACTATTCTTTCCTAGATCTTTTCTATCATTCTGAACTTTTTTATCTGCATCTGTGAGTTCTCTTTCTGTTTTCCAATACACATAATATGCAGGATCCTCTAAATAGCTCTTACCATCTTTTTTTCCTATAAAATAAAAAGTACTAAATATATTAAAATGGACATGTGGGTCATAAGTTCCACCATTAACTCCTGATATTCCTGATAATCCAATCTTTTGACCAGCTTTCAACTTATCGCCTTTTTTTACTAAAATATCTTCCAAATGTGCATAAAAAAGATAAATTGATTTATTGTCTATGTCAAACTTCGATTTAGTATCTAAATCTGTTTCATAGGCATGAGTATATGGTCGCTTTCTATTTTTCAGTTCATAAGGATGCTCCAATTTAAGAGTTATAGTCCATCCATAACCTGTATGCCACTGTCTTTTATACACTAAGGCGTCTAAACATGCATAGACGTTGCTTCTCTCTAATGCAAAAACATCCAATTCAGTATGTAATCTCCCCTTACAAGTCCGAACTATCGAGTTTGTAAAGGTTTATTTTTCATTTTCTTTCATCTTTTCAAATATTCCTTTTTTACTAATATTGTAGTGAATTGTTTTTTTATCCACTTTTGGAGATGAGCCTTTCGGTATTAAATCATCCATATCATCGTAATAACTGATAGTATTTTTAGTAATTTTTATAGAGAAATCGTTTTTAATGATAAAATCATTCTTGTATATTAATTCAAAAGAAAATCTATTATCGAGTTGTAATGTATCTAAAATATTACCTCTTATGTCATATGAATTTAATTGGGTTTTAACAGCAGGCATTATGTCCTCAAAATCTTGATACAAATATATTATTAAGTATATAGAATCTTTTCGAAATTTATTTATTGGATAGAAATAATCTCCTTTTAAATATTCACTTGTATTTGAAGGTTTATAAGAAAAACGATTGTTATTAGATACAAATTTAGAAATATCTTGAAGTGTTGATAAACTATCGTGCACTAAGGTAGTTGTCATGTTAATAGCATCATAATCAAATTTTTCATTAAATATAATATACCTATTCAGCGAATCATTAGTAAAAGGAAATTCTTTTTTAGAAATACTCGCGAAAAAATCAATAAAGTCCGCCTTTTTTACTTCGTGGGAAATAGTGGAGGCTACTTTTATAGTAGGGCTACTTTCCGTTTTCTTTTGTTTACAGGAAAAGAAAACAATAAATAGTACAATTACTATTTTTAAATTATTCATATGATACTTTAATGAAATCATGATTGTAAATTTCTATATGTAAGTGATGATTATGATTTGTAGTGTTTTTGGGTATATGGTTTAGTTTATGTTTTACGCCATTAATGGTATATGTCCAACCTAAAAACTTAGTCCAACCAAATTTTATCAAAGCATTATTAAAGCTATTTTGCCTGCTAGTATCAAGCTTCTCTGGTTCAGTACTAATATCTAAACTTGTACCAACGCCTGTTTTTATAGCTTTATCTATACGCAAATATTTAAAATCTCCATGATAACCATTCTTATGAGACTTACTTACTCCGGATGAGCCATCTTTTTTACTAAAACCATTGCAAACAAAATCGTCAAAACCACATTCTAACATCGCACCTAAAAGACTTGCTAATGTGAATTCGTTAGCATAAGGTCTTGTACTATCCATTGTAAGTCCAAACTTAACTTCCCCATTAGAATAGTTATTAACATCTTTTAGGTTAACGAGGTTAATTTTTTTAGTGCTTCCGTATTTCTTATTCCAGAAATAGTTATTAGTGATCTTTTTATAGTTATATTTTCCTAAGAAATGTTCTTTATTTAAATTATCATAATAATAGTAACGTCCTTTCTTAGCTCCTTCAACATGCAACTTTGTTATTTTTCCTTTTTGATAAATTTTATATATAGAAACAGCAGCAACGAATTTAAAAGGTTTATCATCCAAAAAAACACCATTATTTAAAACTTTAAACACATTTTCAGTTGCTTCTACTTTTAAGTAGAGTTCTGCTGTTTTCATTTTGCTATTATCGGGGTCTAATGTGATTTCCCAATCAGTATTGTCTGCATCCTCTTTACAGTGCTGTAATTTTAATTCGGCTACGGCATAGCCATTTTCTACTTTGGCTTCAATACGTGTTTTTTCTTGGTCTTCATGGATTAGTGTGAGTGCTTTGTCTTGGTCTTCTAGCAAAGGTACTTTTTCAAAAACTTTAAAGGCTACGGTTTTCCCTTCTAGATTTGGGCACTCGGCAACTAAACGTATAGTTTGCCCCAGTACACCTTTATTAATTTGTGTGTATTGGTCCACGCTTGTTTTAGGGTTTTTATTTTTTTTGCTAGGTGTTTTATCTGCTTGTATTTTGGGCTTGTCTTTTTTATTTTTTTCTGCTGCTGCAAAAAAGGCATTGCTTATGCTTGCGGTTTCGGTAAGTGTTAGCTTTGCAAATTGGTTGTCTTTACCTAGTTTTACATTGCCTTTTTGGGGTATGTGTATGTACAGCTCTAGGTCTGTGTTGTATTTTTCGGTAGGGTCTAAGCTTACAAAATAATGGCCTTGGTTTATTTGCTGGTCGTACCATTGTTGGTAATCGTCTTGGCTTTCGTCTTTTTGAGCCGTTTCGTAGCGTTTTTTATTGCCTACTTTAAATTGCTTTAGGGCCTCGCCGTTGTTGTCTATTTTTATTTGGTTGTTTTTCCATTCTATAAGCTCGTTGCCTTTTATGTTGTTAGATAATGGAAATTGTTTTGGTAGAGATGGTGCCGTGTAATAATCATCTTCATGTACTTGCACTTCTATTGTTTTACCTTTTAGCCCTAGTGTTTTTAGGTATACATATAACTCCTGGTGGTAACCTGTTTTGGTTATTTTTTTGCCTTCGGCATTCATCCAATAGGCGTCTAATATTTCGGGGTGGGCGTTTACCCAACGGGGCGCTGTTGTAGCTAATCCGTCTTGTAAAATATTATTAAAATAGGCTTCTACATGTATATAGCAACCGTCCATCCATTTGCTGTATTTTATTTCTAGTTTGGCTTCGTTTTCTGTATAGGTAATGTTTGCGTAATAATAAGCGCTGTCTAAGTTTGCGGTTAGGGTTTCGCCTTTGTCTTTGCGTGGCTCGAAAATGTTTGTAACTCTAGGCGCTTTATTGCATTTACGTACCAAAATAACGCCTGCTGGTGTTATTTTTTTATCTATTTCAATTTTTTTTATTTTACCGTTTTTGTCTTTAGACTTGAACCATAAACAGAATTTTACTTGCTTTATCTCTGTTTTTAGCTTGCTTGGTTCTTTTTCGTCTAGTTTTACAGTATAGGTTACCAACTCGTCTGGTATTATCTTATCTTTATCGCAATTTATATTGGCTATTTTGTTTTTTTGTTTGTCTTCTGTTTTAGATGTGCCATTGGTTACTTGCACTATTTTTGTATCGACATGGCCTGATTGCCTCCAACCTTCTAATACAGCTTTTTTTTCTGCATAGGTGCGTGGTCCTGTATATAATATTTGTAGTTTATCTTTTAATGCCATAACTGTAGTTTTATTTTCCCTGTAGCTTTAGTTGTTTTTCTTTATCTAGTGTTGCGCATGCAAAAAACAAAGCGCAACAACCCACTAGTAAAACGAGAATTTTATTTTTCTTGTGTTTCATTTTTCTTAATATGGACTATATAGATTAATCATTACTTGTATATAGTATCAACAGAGCTTTTTTTTTTATTTTCTTATAATAAAAAAACGGTCAACTATACCAACCTTTTTCCTTTCATAACTACCTATCGAATCATTTAGATATTCCATATTGAGAATATCTATTTTGTCCTCATTAAATAGCCTTAGAATATTATTTATTATCTGTTCAATAGCTGCAACGTTTTTTAAAGGCTATTGCTTAGTATTTGAACAGTATTTTGTAATTAAAAGAAAAGCAATAAAAAATAGTATTCTCATTTTAGTTCTTTTAATATTTCACCAATGGTTTATCCAATAACTCCTATGCTTACTAACTTAAACGTATCTTCTTCATATCTGTACCTAAAAAATACAGAAAATTCTTCTTCCCAATTATCAGTAACAACACTCCAATATATTTGAAATTCCTTATATCCATACAAAATTTTAAAATCTATAGTCCATACCTTGTCTTTATTCTTTTTTACAAATTGATATAAATTCTTATTGTCATTAATCTTTTTTATTACATCTACATTAGACATTAAATACTTAAATACTGGCTTAAGTATAGAATCCGAGTTTTTTATAAAAACATCTCGATCAATTGTCTTAGTAAAAGGCTCATTTTTATCTAAAGTTTTTAAAAATTCATCGCCATATACTTGAGAATATAAGTACCCTCCATCTAATGGGAACTTAATATGGTTGGTAATTTCTTCGATTTGATTGTTTCTTATTAATACTTGTTCCTTAAGCAAAAATGAAATGACTTTACTCCTAAAGGTAATGGAATCTATTGTTTGTATTTTTGAAACAATAGTATCTTTAGGAAAATATACTTTGGTTACTGCTTTTTTTTCTTCCTGATGAAAACACCCTAATACAAATGGAAAACTAACGAGTACTAATAGCTTGTTCCACGGTATAACCTTTTGTTTTGTAATCATTTTTGCACTTTTTATTATTATCAATTTTAAATTCTTTAGGATAAACATATCCTGCTAGAGAATAAACAGAACCTTTTTTTAGTGCTGATATAATTTAAACATTGATTGTAAATCTTTTGGCTTTTTTTCCATTTCTATAACTTGTAATTTAGATTGATAATTTGTGTATTGGTATTCTATATTTTTTGAATAGGTGTACCAATTGCCTATTATTGAATCTAATCCTGTTTTTTTATTCTTATAATAGACTTTCTTGTATGCACTTCTCTCATTAACAGTGCCATCTATCTCATAAATTATATGCTTATCTGTTTCTTCTACGAAAGTTCGTTTAAAACGTTCTCCATTTGCATTTTTCCCAGTATACGTAACATTCCAGGAATATTTTTCATTTTTAAACGACTGATAATTAATGCTTTTTACAGAAACTTTATGTATTTTGTAGTCTTTATTTAATACATCGTTAGTCCATTTGTAGTCTACAAGCGGCGCTAAGATGTTACAATAATCGCCATATCCATCTTTTATCAAACTAATAACCGCCATAATAGAACCTTCGTTTAGTATTTTTAGTTTTAAAAAGTTGTAATATGGTGCATTTACCCAATACGTATCACTATCTACTAGTATAGAATTTGTTTCTGGAACGAATTGTATAGGTATAGTGTCCTTACTTTTTGATGCCATTAAAATCAATTTATTTAATTTTATTTTTTTTAATACAAAGGTGTTTTTTAGATGCTTTGTGTTTAAATTGTAAATAGATATTGTATCCCTTAGCGGCGAAAAATGAGCCATTAATTTCTTAACAAATTTAGAATCTGCTTCTCTAACTTGTTCTTTTTTATCTGTATCGAGGTTTGTTATGTATTCAGATTCAATGTTTACAACCTCTACAAAAGCAACTTCTTGAGTGCTATTTTTTTTTTCTTTATCTAGTGTTGCGCATGCAAAAAACAGAGCGTAACAACTCACTAGTAAAACGAGAATTTTATTTTTCTTGTGTTTCATTTTTCTTAATACTTTTATCGCTTGTAAGTCGTTTAGTTGTGCGCTTCCAGAAAATACTTTTACCTGTACTTATAGTTGCAGAAATACCATACGTAGTTTTAACTCCGGTGTCGTAATAAAAACTACCCGATTTCCAATAATTACTATTGGTAAAATCTGCTGCTGGAATTGTATATTTAATCTTATGGGGTGTATTGACGTCTTTATATGTAGGTTTTTTATTTTTATCTAAAACAGGGTTTCCATTCGCGTCTACAACTTTCTGTTTTACTTTTTTTTCTACATGTATATGAGTACCCTTATCGCCAGTCTTAGGGTGATTGCCTTTATCCTTATAACGTGTGCTAGAACCATTAGCTGCGAGGTAATCTTCATATATATCTTTTGGGATTTCAATAAATTTATATTCGTCAAATTTATTGCTCCCCAATTTATTCCAAGGATTGGTTTCGGTATTTCCCCAAGCAAGAAAATCAGTCCCATCCCAAAACTCTGCGCCTTTTGTTATATCATTATCACCTTGTAAAACCGAAAATAAAGCTATTCTTGTAAGCTTGTCTCTAGTTTTATTTTTATTTTCTGATAATGGTATTTTATTTGAAACAGAGGAGTAAGCTGTAGATAGTAATCCTCTCCAGGTTTTCTTTCTTACTTTAGCGTAATTATAACTTGCAAAGGCTATACATTTTAATTCTTCTAATTGCGTATTTATGGGGTCTGCTTCGTGCTGAACAATATATGCTATTTGACAAAAATCGTCGTGTGTCATGTTATTTTGCCCTTCTTTAAGCTGTTTGGGTTTATTATATGCTATAACTTCTTCAATTTTGCCGTTTTTCTTTACTTCTTTTCCTTTACATATATATACGTCTTGTGCAAAACCTTCGCGAGTTTCTTCATCAACCTTGCCTTCAAAAGCACCATCTTCATTATAGTAATAACCATTTTTCATGGCATTTTCACTAAGCGCTAACCATTTTCCATCTGCATTACAAAATTGTTTTTCGTCTTTATTAGTCCCCTTACCACCTTTGTATTTTACTTTTTCAGAGATATCGGCTTCTACGTATAGATAAAGGTAGGTTGTTTTGGTAGTAAGTTTTTTTATAGCATTATTCCACTTTTTTATATCCTGATCGTTTTTAGGTGCAAGAGTAATTTTTACTACTGCTATGTTTTTTAAGTATTCTTTATTTAATGCGTTGTTTTTGTTAGCAAATTCTCCAACCTTAGCGCTAAATTCGAATTTTTCTTTGGCGTTGTGCATTACCGAAATTGCATTATCTACCTCGGCTAACACTTTTTCTTTGCCTTGATGAATTTTTGTTTTTATAGTTTTTCCTTGAAGGTCTTTCGTTTCGATAACTATATAGACCTCATCTCCAACCGATGCTTTATTTAATGGTGTAAATGTTATGTTTTTTCCTTTTTTAGTTTTTTCTTTTACAGTCACTGAAAACTTTTGCCCAATCTTTACAGTGTTAGATTTTAATTTATTTTGTGTCTTTAATTCTGCTAAAGACACGCCTAATGTATTGGCTATTTTATTTAAGTAATCGCCACTCTTGGCTGTATGGTTTTTAGTAGACTGTTTAATGTCGTATACATCTTGCTCACTCATAGCTGCAAAATAGGCGTTTGTAACTGTATAGGGTGTTATGTTTACTGTAGCAGTACTTGACACTCCTTTATACATTGCTGTTGCTTTTAGTCTTATTGTTTTCTTTTCTGACATTTTTTAAATTATTAGTGGTGATAATTAATCAGGAAATTCTGAGGAATGAATGCTAGTAACAAAAAGTTTAATCCTATATACAATTGGTATCATTATCGAAAATAAAATAATGAGATACATCATTTTAAAACGTTCTCTAAACATCCTCTTAAGCAAATATTTTAGTATATACCACAGTATTACGAATAAAGGGATATAGCAAAGTAAAATAATTATTGTCATCTAAAATTTTCTATATTATTAATCACCCTGAAAAAACTATAAACATTGTAGCGTAAACAGCTACTACAGGAATAACTAAAACAGACATCCATTTTATAAATAAATGTTTATTTGATAAAAAAACCAGAACTGCTCCTGTTATAACTATTAAAACAGAGAACGTTCCCATAATAATAATTCCTGTGCTTCCTATGATAAGTAGTAATAGACCTAAATAATATTGCCAAGCAGATTTTTTTAATTTTTCCATTAAATTCTATTTCAAAAGTAATTTTAGTTACAAAAGGTTTACAGCTATATTACGTGCTGTAATACAAACCTATACTACTCATTGTATTTGATATTCGGTAATTTAATTGTTTTACGATTTGGATTACAATAAATGGTGTCATTTAAACCTTTTGGCAATCTAGACACCCATACATTAGGATTCTTTTCATCACGCTTATAGTAATAACTTCCTGTTAAGTCGTTTTCACAATCGTCATAAATATTATTACTTGAAATTCCAGAAGAGGATTCTAAATAATTATTTATATAATATTCCGTACAGCTATTTTTAGTCCAAAACGTCATTGAGTATCTGGTTATATCATCTTCTAACAAACATATTTTGTTATTATCATTAAAATATTTTAGAAGTAATTTATATTTATCATTTCTATCTTCAGGTTCATTATCTATCAAAATATTCTCTTTATAGACATATATATCCTTTAATTTTCCATCTATAACCTTATAGGAAGATGGTTTTTTACCACTTATTTTTTCCAAATATGTATAGGTAACAACTTCTTGTTTTGTTTTACAGCTTAAACAAAAAACAAACATAAGTGTTACTATTATTCTATATTTTAATATTATCATAAACTCACCATTTTGGCCCTACAGGAAAAGGATTAGTTGCTTTATCCCAAGCACGTTGTTGGGCTGGTGTAAGCTCATTTTTCTTTGGCTTTTTGTTTTGATAAGCATTCTTCTGTATCTTCATTAATACTTCATTCTATTTTGTTTAAAAAAAAAAAACACTTTAACTTATTGAATATCATTTATTTAGATTTACATCAATTATTAATTCGGCATATCTGGTAATTTTACTTTCTTCTTGCTGGAATCACAGTAGATTGTATCTCTATATTTTTCACTCCAATATTTTGCTACAGTTGGATTTGTCCACATATTAGGATTATTCTTATCTCTCTCATAGTAAAAACTATAAGTGACATCTTCTTTACAATCTTTCTTTAACGTAGATTGAGAAAAACCTCCATAATCTTCAGAATTTTCTATAAAATGTTCTGTACAATTGGATTTTCTATAAAACCGTACATTATATTCTGTTATATCATCCTCCAACAAACATATCTTATTATTCTTCTTAAAAAAACCAGATAAAATATTATATAGATTATCATCTATAAATACATCTTCATTTCTTCTAGGCAAATTATCTGCTAAATAAACTTCCCTGTATACATACATATATTCATTATCTCCAAAAGAGGACGGCTTTTTTCCGCTGTGTTTCTCTAGTAATGTAAACTGGATAGATGCTTTCTCTGTTTTACAACCTAGAACTAGATGTACTAATACAAAAGCGATTATTATTCTCATAAAATTTACCATTTTGGCTCTATGGGAAAAGGATTAGTTGTTTTATACCAAACAGGTTGTTGGGCTGGTGTAAGCTCATTTTTCTTTGGCTTTTTGTTTTGATAAGCATTCTTCTGTATCTTCATTAATACTTCACTCTATTTTGTTTTAAAAAACACTTTAACTTATTAAATATCATTATTTTAAATTTACCTCAATTATTAATTAGGCATATCTGGTAATTTTATTTTCTTTCTATTGGTGTTACAATAGATAGTGTCTTGATATCGCTTTCCCCATAGTACATCGTCCATAATCCACATATTGGGGTCATTAATATCTCGTTTGTAAAAAAAACTATATTCAATGTCACCTTTACAATCACTTATATAAGTTTGGGAAAAACCTGTGGCATCTTCAGAATTTTCAATAAAATGCTCTGTACACGTTGTCTTATCATAAAAATACATGGCACTATATGTTATATCATCCTCTAATAAACATATCTTGTTGTTCTTTTTAAAAAAATTAAATTCTAAATCATAAGATTGTTTATCTAATTTATCTTTTATGCCAGTTTTTGGTCTATTAGAGATTAAATATACCTCCCTGTATATATACTTATATCCATTATCTCCATAGCCTATTGTAGATTTACCACTATGTTTCTCTAAAAGCATAAAACTAATAGGTTCTTGCTTGGTTTTACAACCTGAAAATATACTCAATAACATAAAAACGATTACTGTTCTCATAAAATTTACCATTTTGGCCCTATGGGAAAAGGATTCGTAGCTTTATTCCAAACACGTTGTTAGGCTGGTGTAAGCTCATTTTCTTTGGCTTTTTGTTTTGCTTGACGTTCTTCTCTGCCTTAATTGATACTTCTTTTTAATTTGTCTCAAATTCGTTATAACTTATAAATGGTTTATAGCTGTATATGTGTTGTAATACAAACCTATACTACTCATTGTATTTAATATTAGGCAATTTGACTGTTTTACGATTTGGATTACAATAAATAGTATCATTTAAACCTTTTGGTAATTTAGATATCCATAGGTTGGTATTTTTTTTATCACGCTTATAATAATAAAGTCCTGTTAAGTCGTTTTCACAATCGTCAAAAATATTATTACTAGAAAACCCTCCAGATTCCAAGTAATTATCAATAAAGTATTCCGTACAGCTATTTTTAACCCAAAACATCATTGAGTATCTAGTTATATCTTCTTCTAATAAAGATATTTTGTTATGGTCATTAAAATACTTTCGGAGTAATTTAAATTTATCAACTCTATCATTAGGTTCATTATCTATTAAAATGGTTTCCAAATATTTATATATATATCCATTCTCTCCAAAAGATGCAGTGTCTTTTCCACTCAATTTATCTAAATAAATGAATGATACGGGTCGATTAGGTTTTTTACAACTTATTATGCTTAATAGTACTGCAAGGATTACTATCGTTCTCATAAACTATTACATTTAATTTAATAATTTCCCATTAATTCTTTGTTTTGTAACACAAGAGCAAGGTACTATTATGGTGTTCTCTTTATATATTTTTAATATTCCCATCCTTTGCGTCTTGTTTGCCATTTTATATCTTCTATTTCTTGCTGCCTAGCTTTTCTAGCCTTTTCTTCTAACTCCCTTTTCTTTTGTCGTTCCGCTTTTTCAGTATTAAAATCTCCTTTAAGTTCACGTTAAAGCACCATCTTGATTACAAAAGGCTGATACCCATATAAGTGCTGTAATACAAACCTTTACTACTCATTGTATTTAATATCCGGTAATTTAATTGTTTTACGATGTGGATTACAATAAATGGTGTCATTTAAACCTTTTGGCAATCTAGACACCCATACATTAGAATTTTTTTCATCACGTTTGTAATAATATCCTCCTGCATAATAGTTTTCACAATCATCATAGATATTGTAATTAAAGTCTCCACCGCCTTCTTCCAAATAATTATCAATGAAATATTCTGTGCAATTATTTTTAACCCAAAACTCCATTGAATATTCGGTTATATCATCTTCTAACAAAGATATTTTGTTATTTTTAACAAAATATTCTCGCAATAATTTATATTTTTTCTCTTTATCCTCTGGTCGATTATCAATTAGTATACTTTCTTTATAGATATATATATTCTTTAATTTTCCATCTATAACCCTGTAAGAAGAAGGTTTTTTTCCACTCAATTTTTCCAAATACGTATAGGTAACAACTTCTTGTTTTGTTTTGCAGTTTAAACAAAAAACAAGTACAAGTGCTACTATTATTCTATATTTTGATATTATCATAAACTCACCATTTTGGCCCTACTGGAAAAGGATTAGTTGCTTTATCCCAAGCACGTTGTTGATTCGATACTAACTTATTTGCTTTAGTCTTTTGTTTTGCTCGACGTTCTTCTCTACCTTCATTAATATTCCCTTCAAATTCTTTTTCAAATGTCATTTTGGTTACAAAAGGCTTGTATCCATATAAGTGCTGTAACACAAACCAAGCTCTAAAACCTGCACCATAGTAAAAGAATTTCTGCATATCTGGAATGTCTAAACCAAAATTATCCCATAATGTTACTTGATATTTTGCAGTATAATTCTCTCCTTTGTTTTTGAGATCTTTTAATATCACCTCGGTAGCCCATATATCATTTAATGCTAAGGTTCGTCCTTCTAATAAGTTATTATTACTTTTATAATTGAAACTTGGTCGTGTAAAAGAAACTAATACTCCTTTATCATTTGTGATGTCATTCCCTTTAATTTTATCTTTATCTATCCTATCATCAATTTGGTTTTCAAAATCAGGTGCTTTATCTTCTACTTTTGCTATGCTTTGTAAAGTTTCTTGCTTAATCTTCTCGGCTATATAATTCTCTACATACATACAGTATCTCTGGGTACTGGGATTATTCTTAACGGATTTTGTAAGTGGAGTACTTTCAAATATTCCTCCTGTGTTACTTTTAAACTTAGCTATCATTTGGTCTAACACCGTATTCAATTCTCCCCAAACCATAGACTCTTCCATAAGTTTAAAATCAGTCCATAATGACCATTCAGGTACTTTAGCTGTAATGTAATCCATCAAATAGCCTAAAGCTTCAATTTCTTTTCTAGTGTACTTAGCTTTTAAATTCTTGGTAGCTTGCTGTGCAGCATATTCTGCTCTTAAGTAGATTTCTTTTGGTTGTGGTGTGTTTACATAAGTATTATCTATTTTACCTCTTGTTTCCTCTATAATTAAAGAGAATCTATTTGATTCTGCTTGGGCTAGATCTTGTTCAGATTCTTCCGTAGGTTTCTTTAATACAGGCTCTACAGCTGGCAAATTTGCTTTATTGGTAAATAGTGCATGCTTTGTTTCATCAAAGCCACCTTCTATATATTCTTTTAAATATATCGGTACCTGCCCTGTATTGTAGATAGTCTTATTTTGAGGGCTACCTGTACCATAAGTCAAATCATCAGCAATATCTGTCCCATTTCCATTAAGCCCAGGCATTTTATAGCGATCTATTACTAATGTACCCACCACCAAATAATCTCCTGGTGCTTTTGGAAGTTCTGCATGTATTGTGTTGTTATAACTGCATCTAAAATAGAGTTCTATTTGTTTATCTACATCTGTAGACATTGCACTTTCAAAATTATCAAGAATAATCGATTTTATAATTTTTCCATTATTTACAGTTTCGTGGGTAGAAGGCGCTTTAGTAGCTGTGCTTACTAAAGGTTGGTGTTCGTCTTTATCCGCTGCTCCGGTTTCTTCCTTTTCGTTATTATCGTCTTCGTAAAGTGCTATATGTACTTGCTCTCCATCTGGTATTGTAGTTTCTATATGAAAGTAAACATGCATACCTGGAACTGCTCTTGTTATACGTTTTTTGCCTGCTTCGTCTATAGACCACCAACCATCATTAAATTGTCCTGTTAGTGTTGTGTTTCTTTCTTCTGTATTTTCTGTAGCAATTTTCTTAACTTTTGATTTCGATTTTGCCAATATAATAACCTCTCCATTTTCATCTACTATCCCACTTGTAGGAATAGGTGGACCTTCAGGATCGTCCTCATCTTCAAGTAAGATGTTTATGCGTTGCCCTGGTAGCACACCGCTGGTGGTAACCTTTATCCACAATTTTTCATCTATAGACTCTTCAGTTATGGCCTCATTGGGTTTATCGCTCTTATTCATCATCTTTACTATTTAAATTATCCAACCATTCTACGTTTAATAAAGGCGCGTTAACAGGTCCTATTACTGGAGCTGCTACAGGTTGTATATTACCTGGATTATGTTTTTGTAAGTGGTCTGTAATTTTTATTGGAATGCCTCCATACGTACACATAATGGTAGAATTTTCTAATAAAGCTGGCGCATCCTGTATAATCAGGTCTGCCACGCCTTGCCATTCTTCTGTTTTCATAACAGCTTGACAGGGTTGGGCTTGGTATGGGCTTTTTTTACAATTGCCTTGGAATATTAAATTGAGCTTTTCTTTGTCTTTAGCATTAGCAAATTTTTTATCCTGAATTTTAACCTCATTTGAAGTAACTTTTAGTTCTCCTTCGGGTTTTGTGCATAGTTGACATTCTATTTTAGCCCCATCGCAAACATAACTTTTAGCCATGATGTATTTGTTTTAAATTAAAACTCTGTTTTCGGATATAACCTCTTCCGTTTAAAATTTCAAAATCTAAACTTACCAAATCAGGAAACCCTGTCTCTTTATCTAATATGATGTTTTTTGTATAATTTGATAAAAAAACAGATGCGCTACCAATATTATTAAACTTAAAATAATCGTCTATCTCCTTTAAAGTTTCGTCTGCAATAGTATTCATGCTACCTAATATTTGTATTTTTTTTTGCTTATCATCGTCTTCTATTTTTTTTATTTGCTCTTTAAATGTAAGAGGTAAACAATGAATAACATTGCTTATAGTAATATCTCTTGGTTTGTCTTTTTTATGAATTGTTTGGTATCCATTAAACAACATTCCTAGTATGCGATTTTGTTTCAAGTCATCTAAAAATAATTTTTCGTCTTTAAGCGTAATATCAATAGCATTAATATAGACTTTTGTTTGATTACCTATATACCGTTTTAATAAAGTCTCCTTCAGTTTATCCCATTTTTGAAGTATTTCTTTATAATTGGTTATTAACTTAATTATTCCTTTTTCGGTAACCAAGAGTTCTAATTCTGATGTTACTAGAGCCAAGTCGTTTATTAAACTACTTTGAGCGACTAAACTTTTATCTAAAATAAAATTGTAATTAGAAGTCTCTATTTTAAAATTATGTCCTTCATTTGATCTGTATGAAAACTGAACATGTAATTCTTGTGTATAAGTGTTTTTAACACTCTTATTATTTAATTGAGTTTGCTCCGTTATATCGAAACTATACCTAACAGGTGCTTTTGTTTGTGTATATTTAAGGGCGGGCTCATAATGCGTTACAAATTGAGATTCATCAATTTGTGGCTCTAAAATGGTTTCAAGACGATTTAATAGTTTATTCCACATGCTATAAAATTATTAACCTTTACTAACTTTAACATCTTGTCCTCCTTGTACCGTTGTTAACCCAGGCCCTTTAATGTTGATATCGCCACTACCTGCTATTAATTCAATATCAGATCCATTTACTGAAAGTGAATTTTGTATTTCTACTGTTTTACTCCCTTCTATGTTTTCATTATGTTCTGTAGTAGTTAAAGTATAGCTATTCTTGGCAGTAACTTCTAAACTATTGCCAACACCCAAAATTTTATCTTCGCCTATCTGGGTTTCCATAATATTGGCTTGCATATATATTTTTTCTTCTGCACGCATGTTTATGTTCTTGGCTTCGATATCTATGGTTTCGGGCGCAGAAATTTTTATGCTTTTGTTTGCCGTGTCTATAAAAATAATGTTGTTGTGCTTATCGGTTATGGTTATGCTTTCTTCTTTATTGGTATCGTTAAAGGCTATGGTGTGTCCTGAGCGTGTTATTATGCTTTTTTGTGTATTTTCTGTACTGCCGCCTGCGCCGTTTTGCCCATGAAACATGCTGCCCATTACAAAGGGGCGGTTGGGGTCGCTGTAGCGAAAGCCTACCATTACTTGGTCGCCTACCTCGGGTATAAATACTAGCCCTCTGTTGGTACTGTGCTGCTCGCTGGATCCTGCATCGGGAGTCATTACACGTATCCAGTTGGTTTTTTGGTGAGATTGCATCCATTGGAATTGTACTTGCACACGGCCTTTCTGTTGGGGGTCCTCATTGTCTATTACTTTTGCAATTTGGGCATGGGCTTGGGGCAAGCTTACCTCTGGCTCTGGGCATACTTTTATCCCACTGGGTATGGCTTTAAAATGGCAGCTGTAGGTGGTGCTTCTTGTGGCTTGGTGTTGTATCTCGGTAACGAGGTATTCGCCATAGTTTTTTATATCGAATTTGTCTTTGCCATCCCATTTGGCAGAGCTTACTTTTATGACGCTGCCTACCGTAAGCCCTTGCCAACTGCAATCGGCCTCTAGGGTGTTTAAATTGGCTACAGCTGCGGCTTGTTTTTTTTCCACATTGGCATCCAACTCACTTTTGTCTCTGGTTCTTGCGTTGTTGTGGGTATTTGGCACTTGGTGAAATAGGCCTAAGGAGGTATCGAAAGCGTGCATGCCTAGCTCGTTAAGCCCTTGTACATTGGCTTTGCTTTTGGAATTGCTTAGGGTATCTTCTAGTGCATTATAGGAATACGTGCTGTAGGTATTGGCTTTGGCATCTATACCTATGCTTATGTTGGCGATGTCTTTGCCGTATTCTAGTTGTATTGGCTTTTCTAACAAAGGCTTGCCAAAGTGTAGTTTTATGCCGTCCCAGTACAACCACTGGTTGTGTTGTTTAGCCAAACGTTTTAAAAAGGTAAAATGGCTCTCTCCGTATTGGGCTTGGTAAGGTATTAGCCCTTTATGGTCGCTTTGTAATTGGGTTTCTAGGTTTACCGTGTCTATAACATCGCGCACAATACCTTCTAGGCTTTTCTCGTACCAAGAGGTGGTATGTAAGCCTTGTTCTAATAGTATGGTTTTGGAGTAGCCTGATACCACTACATAACCTTGGTGGTGAAAGCCTTGGTGTTCTAGCTTTACATTGGTAATTACGCCTAAAAACTCGGTCTCATTAAAGGTAATTACTATGGAGGTGCCTAGCCAGGCTTTAGAGTTTTCTATGGTATGGCTGCCCCATTCTTCGATAGTGTCGTGGTCTATATGTACTTCGAAATTGTGGTGCTCGTTAAGCTTTTGGTTAAGGGTTATACGCTCAAAAGCGATACGCTTTCCGTTTATGGCTATTTGTGTGTTGTATTCCATAGTGTGGTGTTAATAGTTTTATATTGAGAGGGGGCTTTTGGGCTTCTAAAAGCCAAAAAAGCGGTTATTAAAAACAATATGTTGCTTTTAATAACCGCTTTACTTGTACCATTTTGCATGGTGTACTTATAACTAATTTAAAATTAATTTATACGTTCTGTATTTCATTTATTAACTCTAACATTATAAGTGTTTTTAACAGCTTATTAAGCCGAAGGCCAGCGGTTATCTATAGATGCATTGCCTATTTCGATTTGCTCTGCAGATACTGTAAAACGTAAAGACATTGGTGTTTCGCCATTAACATCTAATACTTCTTTAAAATAGACCACATAGGCATTTTTAAATTTAAGCGATTTTAAAGATGCATCTTCGTTGGTTTTCTTAAAGGTAATCTCGCCTTCTACGGGCTTAAATTGTGAGTTTAACATCGCCTCTACAATAGAGGTGTCTTCTGTAGATTCTACCTCGATAGTTACACGCCCTCCGTAAACATTAGAGGATACTTTTCCTTTTTTGTCTGTGTCTCTGCTAAATGCGTATTCTGTGTATAATACGTCGTAATCTTTGCCTCCTAAAGCAAGGCTAGCTCTAAATGAACCCATGGTTTAAAATTTTTGAAAATTAATAAAATATTGATTTTAAACGCTAGGTAATTTTTTTCTGATACTGCTAGATACTAACAGTAAATCTGAAGAATTCTATCAACAATTCTCGAAAGAAAAAAAGGATACCCAATCGCTAATTATAATACAAGTGTAAGTTTATTTTTTAGTATTGCAAAATTTTTTCGACGAAATACTTCCTAATAAAATATAATAGCATACATAGTTAATTACTGTGATGTTATTGATAACAGATATTAGTAATTATAAACATGGCTATCAGTACAAATGGTTATGGGGAAGTTTCTCTCTAATTACTGGCGAGAGTTTTTGTATGACTACCAATGGGGTCTGTAAAGAATTATTCATAAAATACTTAGAAAATTTCAGTAAAGAAAAGCCTAAAGAGCTTAAAATAGGGGTTGTAGATAAGGCTGCCTTTCATTATACAAAAGATGTAGAACTACCAACGAATACAGTATTACTAAATACACCTCCTTATTGCCCTGAGTTAAATCCAGCAGAAAAAGTGTGGCAGTTGATGAAAAAAAGAATGGCTAAGAAAATATATGATCCATTGGAAGCATTAGAATAGAAAATGGAGCAACTTATTGACAAAATTGAAGGTGAAATCGTAAAATCGATAACAGCTTATGAATGCTACATAAAGGCTTATTACAGTATTTTTAAAGTCTAAATGGTATTATTTTTTAAGATTTCAGAAATACTAATTAAAAAAACGAAAATCTTTGTTGCATTTTTTTAGTTAAGCTGTTATGTTATAAAATAAAAACGATCAGTTTATAATATAGACTACGGTGTAAGTAACCTTATGTGTGCAGTATTAAAGGAGTTATGTGCTATGGTAGTATTTAAATTGATAAAAAATAAATTAATCTAACTTCTGTTTTTAAGAATCAGGCTGATTCCCAAAATAACTTTTCTTTGGATTTGATAGTGAACGAGTTATTTGGTTTTTAAACGCCTTATTTTGATTAAAGCTGAAGTCTAGAAATTTTACCCTCCAATAGTTATCATACTTCTGTTTTTTGTGTGTAATTGTGGTTTTTCAAGTTTTTCTAATGTATCCATGCCGCCCCTTACTTTAAATTTTGCTCGTACAGCGCGCTCTATAACAGGTGCTATTGGTTCATTTTTTCGAAGTGTTGTTAACAAGTCTGATTCTGTTGAAGAAAATAAGCAATTTTTAAGTTGGCCGTTGGCCGTTAAGCGAAGCCTGTTGCAGGAATCACAAAAAGGGTTTGTTACCGAACTGATAATGGCAAAGCTGCCTTTATAACCTGTAATAGTATAATTTTTAGACGTGTCGTTGGGGGCGTCTTGTAATCGAATTACATGCTCTTTTGGAAAAGTACTGTGTACGTATTCCATAATTTCAGCATAGGATACCATTTTACTCATATCCCATTTATTGCCATCGAAGGGCATAAACTCAATAAAACGGACATTTATGGGCAAGTCTTTAGTAAAGTTTATAAAGTCTATGATTTCATTGTCATTAAAGCCTTTAATAAGTACCACATTTACTTTTACTTTAAATCCATTTTTAATCAAAAGAAAAATATTATCGTACACTTTTTTAAATTCGTGACGCCTAGTGATGTGTTTAAATTTTGAGGCATCTAAAGCGTCTAAACTTACATTTATGCTGTTTACGTTATTGGCTTTTAGTACATCTATAAACTTATCTATAATAACGGCATTAGAGGTAATAGACAGTTCTACAGGAAGCGTAGCAAGACGCTCTAAAATAACAGGAAAGTCTTTTCTAATTAAGGGTTCGCCACCCGTAAGTCTAATTTTAGTAACACCATGATCTACAAATGTTTTAGCTATGGTATATATTTCTTCATAGGTCATTAAATGGCTTTTTGGCGATAATTTTACACCTTCCTCCGGCATGCAATATGTACAACGTAAATTGCAGCGTTCTATTAAAGAAATGCGTAAATAAGCATGAGCCCTTCCGTGGGTGTCGTTTAGTATATGTTTTGTCTCTTTCATAATTTATACATTTTCTTTTGTGCAATTAGATGTGTTTTATAACTACAGTGGCTAAATTTCAATTTTTTATTAGTACTCTATTCCGATTTTCAACTGTTCCATACACTAGTAACATGTTGTATTTTTTAATTTAACTTTAGTGAAAACTACACTGAAATTAAGAAAACAGTAGTATTAATGGCATTTGAAACCCTCATGGCGGTGTTGCAACGCATTATTTACGTTAAACCAATAAATAGTTACTGGTCTCCATCGTGCCTTGCACCCTTTAAAATTCTAAAACTATGCAATACTGCAGGGAAAACAGCATCCATAGATTCTTTTGCACCATTTGTAGAGCCTGGTAGGGCTAACACTAAAGTATTGCCTATTACTCCAGCAACGCTTCGTGATAACATAGCGAAAGACATGCGTTGTTGTCCGTAAGAACGAATGGTTTCTTCTATGCCAGGAATACGCCGATCTAGTATGGGCAGCAATGCCTCTGGCGTAACATCTCTGGGAGAAAGCCCAGTGCCGCCTGTGTAAATAACCATGTCTACACCGTTATTAGCATGGTATTTTGCTTTTTGTTGGATGTCCTCAGTTTCATCAGGTATAATAACATATTCAGAAATTTTTACATTGCAACTTTCTAATTTTTTAATAATGGCTTTACCAGCTCTATCTTCTTTATGGCCTGCCGATATAGTGTCGCTGCAAACGACCACAGCAGCAGTTAAATCTCTTCTAAATTTATCGCTATAATCTGATTTTCCTCCCTTTTTGCTCAGTAGTTTTATGGCGTGAATTTCTATGCCTTTATCTATTGGTTTTAGCATATCGTACATATTAAGAGCCACAACACTGGCGCCATGCATTGCTTCAACCTCTACACCAGTTTTATAAATAGTTTTTACAGTAAAAAGTATAGTAATTTCTAAGCCTTCAATTTTGTATTCTATACCCGTAAACTCTATAGGTAAGGGGTGGCAATCTGGTAAAATATCTGGCGTGCGTTTAACACCTAAAAGTCCTGCAGCTTTGCTCATAGCTAATACGTTACCTTTTGGTACTGTGTCGTTTTTAATGGCTATTATAGTTTCAGGTTTACTTACTTTAAGTACAGCTTGGGCAACTGCCGTTCTTAGGGTGGTATTTTTGTGTGTTATGTCTACCATCTTTTATGCTTTGTTTGGTATTATATTTTTAGTATTGAACTGTGCAACTATCTAATTGTTTATTTGTGTAATCGTTTAAGTATTTATGATATAGAATGATTTATTTACTTAACTGCTATTTTCGCAATACATTTAGCTTAACTGCTATTTTCTCGATGTCTCTTCGAAGGGTTTTATAGTTAGTACCGTCAATAAATTCTAATTCTTTAGCTGTTATAATTTGATTTAAAACTTCGCATTAGTGAGCTAAATGCTGTTGTTGTAAAATGTGTTTGGTCTGTCCTTAGTTGTTTTTCTGGAAGTGCCTTCTACGGTATTAGAAGCTACGATACTAATGCGCTCCTTAATTGACTTGTTAAACCAATTTTTTCCTCGTTTGGAAAACCTTTAGTGACTAAATAAACATGTTTAACTAGGGTTTTAACATCTATCCAAATATTTAATTTTTTAAAAGAAAATATATAAGCCATAAGGTATTTTAATTAAAAAATTACAATTCAACAATTCAACAGAAAACAATTTAACTGTTAACTTTCCATTGGTGTGTATCGTCTTCAAAAAGTTCTTTTCCAAAAACAGGAACGTCTGCTTTAATGGCTTCAACAATAAATTCTAAAGCTTCGAAAACAACTTTACGTCTTGGCGAGGATACAAATACAAACAAGCAGATTTCGCCTACTTTAACGGTTCCTAAGCTGTGGTAAATATGCATACAGGTTAACTCGAATTTTTCGAAAGCAGCTTCTCTAATCTCGTGAAATTTTTGGTTTGCCATAGCTTCGTAAGCCGTATATTCTATAGCAGAAACGGTTTTACCCTCAATTTCGTCTGCACGAACTTGCCCTAAAAAAATATTATGCGCACCTATGCTAGTTTTAGTTTGGTGCTTATATATAGAGTTCCCTATAAAATCGGAGCTTATAGCACCATCTTGGAATACGTTTTTTGGTTTTTTATTAGACATTTTATGTGTTTTATGTTGAGAATTATTAGGTTATTTATGTTTTAAAGTTATCATCCGCCAGAAAATGGTGGTAGTAATGCAATTTCTCCTTCTGCTAAAGGCGTTTTTAATGCCACTAACTTTTTATTTAGAGCGACTTTAAAATCTTGTTGTTTCAGGCCTTTGTATTTAGAATAAAGCAGTTCTAGCACATCAGAAATAACAGCGTCTTTAACATCAAGCTGTTCCTCAAAAGTATTCGTAATTTCAGCGATTTGACCAAAGTATTTAATTTTGATATGCATCTTTTATATGTTTTAATTCTTCTTTAGTGTTAATATTTAGTGTTGCTGTTTTTTGGTTGTCGTTTAACGGTACTGTTTTAAACTGGCATGCTTTTACAACAACTCTTAGTCTGCGCTCGTTTTGTTCTAGATAGTGCTTAAATACCTGTTTTACTTGCGTTTTGTAAAATGCAATTAGCGGCATAGATTTTCCACTACTTTCTGCCTGAATTATAGTTTTGTCTGGGCTGTAAGCACTTAAAAGTTGTTTTAAAACAGCTGTGGTTATCAAGGGTATATCGCAACTTAAAATAAAATTATAATTGGTTTTAGAGGCTTCGAGACCAGACAAAATACCAGAAACAGGGCCTGCATTTTTAACAGTATCTGTTATGCGCTGGTAGCCTAAACTGTCGTATTTTTCATGGTCTGACACAATAATAATTTTAGAAACCAAAGGCGTTAAAGCATCTATGCTGTGTTGCACAAATGTTTTGCCATTAAGTTTTAAAAACCCCTTATCTGTACCCATTCTGGAGCTTTTACCACCAGCCAAAATAATGCCCGTAATGTGTTTTTTATCTATCATTTTAAGTCCATATTAATTTTGCACAGGCTATTAGCAATACAAACGATAAAATATAGCGCAGTTGTTTGTTATTTATTTTTTTACTTCCGTAGTAGCCTCCTAAAAACCCACCAATTAAAGCAACTCCAACTAATATAAAAGAGGCACTTTCTAAGGTTACACCACTAGATATTTGCCCCATGAGTCCTGCTGCTGAGTTTACCCATATAAATAATGCAGATACTGCTGCGGCTTCTTTCATGTTGCCCCAATGTAATAATAGAATAACAGGAGTTAAAATAATACCACCTCCTATACCTATAAGCCCAGAAAAAAAACCAATAATGCCGCCAACAAGTACACCTTGCCATGCCTTAATAATTATAGTTTTGGAGCTTTCTTTACCAAATACATTAAGCATTTTAAGTATAGCAAAAATGAGCAAAAGGGCTAAAATCTTTTTATACAGAGCGGCGTTAATTTCTAATGTTCCACCTAAAAATGCTAGTGGTATGGAGGTTACAGCAAAAGATAGAAACAACTTTTTATTAAAATGCCCAGCTTTGTAATAGTAATAAAACGCTATACCAGCTACAAACAAATTAAGTAGTAGGGCAGTGGGCTTCATAGTTTCTGGCGCAAAGGAAAATAATGCCATAAGTGCCAAATACCCACTAGCACCACCATGGCCTACACTTGCATACAGAAAAGACACTAGGGGCAGAATAATTAAAAAAATAGATATGTGAGCTGTGTGTAACATTTTATATCTGCAAATGGTTGTGGTTTTGGTGTATTTGTTTTTAAATTTTGGTATTTATATAGCGTTTTATAAAATTAAAGCAACTCAATTCTGCTAAGTTGTTCGTCTAAAAAGCGCCAGCAATTCTTGTTAATTTCATCGAAAGCCTCTACTAAAGCTTTGCCGTAGGCAGTTAATTGTGCGCCACCGCCACCTTTGCCGCCCACACTATTAATGGTTACAGGTTTTTTGGCCGACTTGTTTACAGAGTCTAACAATTGCCATGCTTTCTTATAAGATATATTTAACGACTTAGCAGCTTTGGATAAAGAACCATTGGTGTGTATGGCTTTAAGCAGTTGTACGCGACCTTCGCCCAAAAGCACATTGTTTTCAGACTCTATCCATATTCTACTTTTAATTTTATAACTCATATCTATCTGGAATTAAGCGGGTAATACAATTGCAGTAACCAAACTGTCTATTTCAATGCGGGAAACTTCAGCGGGTATAAATACCAAAGCATTAGATAATGCAAAGGTTTGTAGCATGGAAGAGCTTTGGCCGTCAAGTAGTTCTACCATACCATTTTTATAAATGCCTTTTAAAAATTGTGGCCTATCGCCGCGTTTATCAAACGTATTTTTGGATCTGGCTTCAACTCTAGGTAATTCTACGGTAGTTCTATCCATAAATTGTTGTAGCGCTATGTAAACGTATATGTAAAAACAGGTTAGCGCTGCTGCTGGATTACCAGGTAATGCAAAAATTTGAGTGTTGTCTTTTTTACCATAAAACAAAGGTTTACCTGGTTTTTGTTTTACTTTGTAAAACAACTCCTTTACACGTAATTCGTTAAGTGCTTTGCCTACAAAATCGTAGTCTCCAACCGAGATTCCACCTGTTATAAGTACCAAATCGTGAGCGGCTATAGCTGCTTTTAAAGTATTTAATGTAGCATTGTAATCGTCCTCAACCTTATAAAGTTCTACGTTATAAAATTTTAAATTATAAAGAGCACTTAAAAGCATTTTAGAGTTGCTCTCATAAATTTTACCGTGGGTTAATGTTTTTCCAGCTTCAATTAATTCGTTACCTGTGGTTATAATAGCAATGTCTGGCTTTTTGTATACAACAACTTTAGTAATGCCAAGAGAAATAAGGTAACCAATAGCCGCAGGCGTAAGCTTTGTGCCCTTTTTTAAGGCAACAGCACCTGCTTTAACTTGCTCTCCCAGAGGGCGTATATTTAGCATTGGTGTAATAGTATGTGCTATAGAGATGGTTGTTTTGGTTTTGGTTACTTTCTCTTGCATTATTACCGCATTTGCGGTTTTAGGTACGGGAGCCCCAGTAAAAATTCTAACAGCTTCACCTTTTTTTAATTTAGGTTCATGGTGATCTCCCGCTTTAATTTCGTCTACTAATTTATAATTTAAGCCATCGTGTAAATGTAAAGCATAACCATCCATAGCCGATTGCGGAAATGGTGGCATGTTAATGGGAGATAAAACATCTTCAAAAAGAATATAACCGCCAGCTTTCTCAACACTTTTAGTACAGTTTTGTAACAGTGGTTTTCCGTGTTGTTTAACGATAGCAATAGCTTCAGAAATTGAAATCATACGTAGTTTTCGTTATGTTTTTACAAATATAACGAATGTAAATATCTTTACAGTACGTATTATTTATAAATTATCAGCATGTTTTTTGGTAATAGGGCATCATTTAGAAATAAAAAATGCTGTAAAAATGTTTTGATACAGATAAAGTAGGGTCTAAGTGTTTTTAAAATTAAAAGCAATCTTTATTTATGTATTAAATATTTGATAACAAGTCGGTTAATGTATAGATGCTTTGATGTAATTTTAAAACAGGTGCTAAATTTTTATATTGCGAATATGTTAAATATGCGTACCTAAAATTTTTGAGTTTATATTTTGAAGGTGTAATTTTAACACTATATGGAAAACTAAGCTAGTGTTTAAATAAAGTAAGTACCATTACTTATTTTAGTGTTTTAAAATTAAGTAACGATAGATTTTGATTCAAAATAACACAGATAATTATTCTAGTTTAGATACGTCTTGTAAAACGTGTAATAGTCCAGATTGTTTAATTCATAAAAATTCTAGCATACTTTTCGATACGTCTGTACCCCAGAGTAGTACTGAGCTAAAATGTAAAAAAGGCCAACAATTTATAATGGAAGGTGCGCCTGTTAATGGTCTTTTTTTTATAAAAAGTGGTACTGTTAAAGTGTTTAGAACGGGAATAAATGGTAGAGAGCAAATAGTGCGTTTTGCAAAACCTTGCGAAATAATAGGGCATAGAGGTTTTGGCACGCAAGAATACTATTCTATAGGTGCTATTGCTTTACAAGATTCGCAATTGCATTACTTCTCGAAAGAGCACCTGCAAAACATATTAATGAGCAACCCTAAGTTTACTTACGATATGATGCTTTTTTATGCAAATGAACTTAATCGTAGTGAAAACAAAGTAAAATCAATATCTCAAATGACGGTTCGAGAGCGTGTTATTGATACTTTGTTATATATACATAGAAAATTTGGAGATTTAAGAGGGTATTTAAACCTTCCGCTTAGTAGAAAAGAATATGCGGATTATGCAGGAACAACAGAAGAACAAGTTATTCGAGTATTTTCTGCTTTAAAAAAAGAGGAACTTATTACCGCCCAAGGTAAAAAGATAGGTATTAAAGACCTTCAATTACTTAAAAAAGAAATTAGCGACCACAATTACTTCTTAGATACGTAGTTTTTTTAGGTGTAAGTGTTATGTTATCAGTATATTATTGATTTTCCTGCGTTTTATCAGTCTTTTTAATGTATTAAAAGACGCTTTATAGCTGTGTTATTTCATGATTAATTAAAGACTAAGACTATACTTTTGTTTTATATAAGTATTAATACTTATTTTAAGTATACACTAATCATTTAAATAACTATGGAAGCAAAAACAGTCTCTCTCGTACAAGAATCATTCGAAAAAGTAAAACCAATAGCACCAGCTGCAGCAGAAATTTTTTATTCTAAATTGTTTGAACTAGATCCAAACCTTAAGCCTTTATTTCCAGATAATGAAGAGGCTATGAAAGTTCAAGGTAACAAATTAATGACCATGTTAGGTGCAGCAGTAGCGGGACTAAGTAATTTAGAAGCTTTAATACCTGTATTAAAAGATCTAGGGAAGCGTCACGTAGATTATAAAGTAGAAGCATCTCATTACGATACAGTTGGAGCGGCATTATTGGGAACACTAGAAGCAGGACTAGGAGATGATTTTACACCAGAAGTTAAAGATGCATGGGCTAGTGTGTACGGTACAATGTCTAGTGTTATGATAGAAGCAGCATACTAATCAAAACTTTACAATATGAAAACTAAAACTATATTAAAATTACTTACTTTATTTATGCCATTGGTTGCGCTTGTGTCTTGTGGTGGTGTACCAGAAGAAAAAACAGAAACAACAAAAAGCGACAATGTGTTTTCTGTAGCTCAAGTTTTAGAAATGGTAGCTAAGGAAAATGATGTAACAAGAACGCTTTATACTAAAGCCATTGTTGGTAAGGGTAAAAAGCAGGGTATGAAATTTGACGAAGATTGGCGTAAGGACGATGTGGAAGCAGGACCACTTCCAGCATTATTTTTAAGAGGCGTAGCTTCTAGCATTAGAAAAAACCCTGTACCACTTGGGTTGTACTTAGGATCTGATTTTCCAATAAACAAAGCCAATAAATTTGAAGGTAAGCAAGCAGAATTATTTAAAAAAATAAAGCACGATCAAGAGCCTCAGTTCTTTTTTGACGAAGACCAAAAATTGCACACAGCAATGTTTGCAGATTTAGCCAGTGCAGGTGCTTGTGTAAGTTGCCATAACGATCACCCTCAAACTTCAAAATCAGATTGGAAATTAGGAGATGTTATGGGAGCAACAACATGGCAGTACCCTAAAGATTCTCTTTCTTATAAAGAAACAGTTGCTGTGCTTAACTCTTACGCAAAAGGAACTGTAGATATTTATATGGAATACCTTGATGAAATTAAAGCCTTTAGAAAAAGCGATAAACCAGAAATAGGAGATAAGTGGCCTGCTGAAGGTAACTACCTCCCAACTGCAGAAGTGTTTTTAGATAGTGTTAAAAAACTATCTTCTTACGAAACCATGAAAAATTTGGTAGCTGCTAATAAATAATTTTTTTAGTGTTCTTAGTTGCAATAGCGCTCATTAAAACACCTCTCATTGCTCATTTTGTGAGCCTATTGTAACTATCTTTTAACTACACAACTAACAACAACAACTACTACTAAAACATTCTAATTACGCTTCCATAACTATGGTTCTAAGTAACAATAAATCTACTTTAATAGGTCTTGTATTTTTAGTTGCATTTTTTTTGCAATTATTTTTAAAATTAGAATGGCAATGGCTTTTTAATTTACAGCAGGGCGAAATGTACAAACGCTGGACTGGTTTAGTACTAGCATTATTTATAGCATTTCAATGGGTATTAAGCTTAACACGCACTGTAAAAAAATGGAGACCCTATGCCATGAAAATGCAAAGCATACATAAGTGGATAGGTGCATTAAGTCCATTATTTTTTTACGTACACTGCATGTCTTTGGGTTATGGTTATTTAGCATTACTATCCTATATTTTTATAGCCAACACCCTATTAGGGTATTTCAATCTAGATGTTATTAAAAATAATAGTGATGTACTGTTTAAGGGGTGGATGATTACACATGTAGCATTATCCCTGGTAATTACAATACTTATGTTTTTTCATATAGTAATGGTGTTTTATTATAAATAAATAAATTATGAAATTACTTGTAAAAGATATAGTAAAAGAAACTGATGATGCCGTAAGTATTTGTTTTAAAAACGGTAATTTCTTCAAAAAATTAAAATACAAGCCCGGGCAATTCCTTACCATAAATGTGCCAATAAATGGTAATGTAGAAAAAAGGGCATATTCTTTTAGCAGTAATCCGTATACGGACAAGGATTTAAAAATAACTATTAAACGTGTTGAAAAAGGTTTGGTGTCCAATTACGTACACGATAACCTTAAAAAAGGCGATAAGCTTATTGTAGACGATCCTGCAGGCTCTTTTTACGTAGAGCCCGAAAAAGAAGCAAGTAAGCAATACATACTATTTGCAGGCGGAAGTGGAATAACTCCAATGTTTTCTATAGTAAAATCCGTGTTAACTGAAGAGCCAAATTCTAAAGTTTTATTAATTTACGCCAATCAAAATGCTTCTTCAATAATTTTTCACAACGAAATTAAGGCATTAGAAAGTAGTTATCCATTACATTTTGCTGTAGAACATATATTGTCTTTTAATGAGATAGAAAATAATAAAAATTACCATTCTGGTTTGGCAACCAAGCATCTCGTAGATGAAATTTTAAAAAAATACGATATTGCTTATGGCGATCATACATATATGATATGTGGCCCTTTTGGTTATATGGAAAAAGTAAAAGAAATACTAAAAGCAAACGGTATAGCAAGGAACCAAATTAAGCTTGAGGTGTTTAAAAGTCCTGAAATAAAAGTTACAGGTAAAAACTTAATAAGCGATGTTACACTTAAATACAGCGGTAAAGCACACGATTTAAAGGTTAGAGGAAATACATCCATCTTAAAGCAAGCCCTTTCAGACAATATAGCTATACCTTATTCTTGTAGATCGGGGATGTGTTCTACCTGTAAAGCTAAGTGTGTAGAAGGCGAAATAAAAATGACAGAAGGGCATTTATTAGCAGAAGAAGATGTAGCTGCAGGTAACATATTAACTTGTGTAAGTTATCCTGTAAGCGAAAAAGTAGTTATAGAAATATAATTTAAAACGGCAAAACTATATGTTTAAAGTAAGTCCATTACGGCAGCGACAATTTTTAGGAGGTATAATAGGTTTAGTATTGGGCGTAGTGTTATTTTACGTTTTAACATTAGAAGCAACAGAAAGTTATGTTTCTGTAGGCCCTATGAATACAGGTCATGAAGACTTGTCCTGCTTTGCGTGTCATGCAGATGCTAAAGGCAATTTATTGCAGCAAGTGCAATCCAATATAGCTCATGCTGTAGGTTCTAGAAAAGAAAGTGTAGACTTTGGTACGCAAGACGTTACGCTAGAAAATTGTTTGCAATGTCACGACAGGCCAAACGATAGGCATCCTACCCATCGTTTTACAGAACCCAGATTTAAAGAAGCAGTAAGTAAGGTAGATGCTACAACTTGCATTACTTGTCATGCAGAACATCATGAGGAACGTGTATCTATAACCCCCGTTAATTACTGTATGAACTGTCATCAAGATTTAGAAGTAGAGAACGACCCTTTAGATATTTCGCATAAAGATTTAATAGCAAAAGAAGAATGGCTTACCTGTATTCAATGTCACGATTTTCATGGCAATCATAAATACGAAGTAGCAGAGCATTTAAAAGATACTATACCCATGGAGACTCTACAAGCTTATTTCGATGGAGGTAAAGACCCTTACAGCGATGTTAAAAAATATATAGCCCTATCTCAAGAAGAGTGGATCAAAACTTTAAATAAAAAAGAGTAAGTATTCTACTAAAAAGAGATTAAGGCTATGTTTTACATATTTAGTTTAGCGTATAAGTATTAGAGTTCAATTTCAGCATGAACTCTAAACTTTTTTAGCCAAAGCATTTTGTTTTAATGCTTTGGTTTTTTTTTATGCAATGTTTTTTAAACTGTTGCTGCTAAAACTGTACCAAATCTCAACTACGTAGTTTTATGTTTTTAATTGTTGAGAAGTGTTATTTTAATAGATTTTTTATTTATGTACTCAATTTTTTTCTCAAAAGCGTACTGTTACTTAGGTGTATTTCGAATTTACGTACTGCTTTTTTTGTAATTATAAAACACTGTATTTCAGTATTTTAATTTTATTTAATGGTTTTTGTCATATTTTGTTATGTTTAAAAAAGAGGAATGAATATGGGGGATGACATAACTGATAAGTATGTGTACTTATATATTTGCATCGAATAAGTATTAATACTTAGTTTAATTAATAACACATAACTATGAAATCTCTATTAAAACGAACAACTTTGATGTTACCAGTAGCAGCATTGCTATTTGCTTGCGGTGGTAAAGAGAAGAAAACTACAACTGAAGAAACAGTAGTAGCTGAAACCTCTAAAACAAAAACACTAGAAATTGAAAAACCACAATTAACTTTTGGATTTATTAAATTAACAGATATGGCACCATTAGCCATAGCAAAAGAAAAAGGGTTTTTCGAAGACGAAGGATTGTTCGTTTCTGTAGAAGCTCAGTCTAACTGGAAAAACGTTTTAGATCGTGTAATCGATGGTCAGTTAGACGGTTCTCATATGTTAGCAGGACAGCCAATTGCTGCAGGAGCAGGTTTTGGACGTCAAGCAGAGTTAGTAACGCCATTTTCAATGGATTTAAACGGAAATGGAATTACAGTATCTAACGATGTATGGTCTAAAATGAAACCAAATGTACCAAAAGGTGCAGACGGTAAGCCAGTACACCCTATAAAGGCAGACGCTTTAAAGCCAGTAATTACAGAATACAAAAACTCTGGTAAAGCATTTAAAATGGGAATGGTTTTTCCAGTGTCTACACATAACTACGAAATTAGATATTGGTTAGCTGCAGCAGGAATACACCCAGGAATGTATACTGCAGATAATGTACAAGGGCAAATCGATGCAGAAGTGTTATTATCTGTAACACCTCCACCACAAATGCCAGCAACATTAGAGGCAGGTACAATTTACGGATACTGTGTGGGAGAGCCATGGAACCAACAAGCTGTATTTAAAGGTATTGGTGTTCCAGTAACTACAAACTACGATATCTGGAAAAACAACCCAGAAAAAGTATTTGTAATGACAAAGAAATTTGTTGAAGAAAACCCTAACACTGCTGTAGCGGTTACAAAAGCTTTAATTAGAGCAGGTAAGTGGTTAGACGAGCCAGGAAACAGACCAGAAGCTGTAAAAATATTATCAATGTCTCAATATGTTGGTGCAGACGAAGCTGTATTAGCAAATTCTATGACAGGTACTTTCGAATTTGAGAAAGGAGACAAAAGAGAAATGCCAGACTTTAACGTATTCTACAAGTATAATGCTACATACCCATTCTACTCAGACGGTATTTGGTTTTTAACACAAATGAGAAGATGGGGACAAATTCCTGAAGCTAAGCCAGCAGACTGGTATGCAAATACAATTAAAGATATTTACAGACCAGATATATGGACAAAAGCAGCTAAATTATTAGTAGAGGAAGGTAACATTCCAGCATCAGACATTCCTAGTACAGACGGTTATAAACCAGCAACGGGAGACTTTATAGACGGTACAACTTACAACGCTAAAGACCCAATAGGATACATAAATAGCTTTAAAATAGGAAACAAAGATAAAGCTGTACAATAATTACAATTACAACACAGAATATAATACAGAACACTAAATAAAAAGAAGATGAAGCAAAGTATAACATTAGGAAAAGTAACCAAATTTATGGGGTTAGGATTTTTAAATACGTTTAAAGACCTGTTTACAGGTAAATTAGAAAAAGAAGATTATATTAATTTTCTACGTAAAAGCGTTGTGCCTTTAGCTTCTATTCTATTATTTATTGGGCTGTGGCATTTAGGAGCAAAATCTCTGTATAATACAGAGGCAGAATTTAAAATAGAGAAAGCATTAAAAGACCAAGGTCCTGAGGCTGCCGAAGCAATGCGAGCATGTATTGCTTCGGGAGATACCAGTTGCCAACCCAATACATTACCATCTCCAAGCCAAGTATGGACGTCTTATAAATCTCTATTGAAAGATCATAGAATAATAAAGGCAGATAAACTTGCTTTTGCAGAAAAAACAGCAGCACTAAACGAAAAACGTGTTGCAGCAGGTAAAGACGCAATAACATATACTGGTAGACCTTCTTTTGTAGATCAAATCTTTAGAAGTTTAAGAACAGTATTTGCAGGGTTTTTATTAGCACTTTTAATTGCAGTGCCTCTAGGTATATTTATAGGATTAAGCCCAACTTTAAAAAGTTCTTTTAACTGGTTCATACAAATTTTTAAGCCAGTATCTCCAGTAGTTTGGTATCTGTTAGTGTTTATGATTGTAAAAACGCTTTTAATAGATTCTAACGAAGATAGTTCTTTTACCATTTCATTTATAAGTGTAGGACTGTGTTCTATGTGGGCAACTTTAGTAAACACAGCTATGGGTGTATCATCTGTAGACAAAGATTACATAAACGTTGCCAAGGTTTTAAAACTAGGATCTTTTCAAAAGATATTTAAAGTAGTACTACCATCATCATTGCCATTAATTTTTACAGGTTTAAAAATTACATTATCTGTAGCCTGGATGGTATTAATAGCGATAGAGCTTTTAGCGCAAAGCCCAGGATTAGGTTTATTTGTATGGGAAGAGTTCCAAAACGGTGCCAACGATTCTAATGCGAAAATTATTGTTGCAATGTTTGTAATCGGCATTATCGGGTTTTTATTAGACCGCTTAATGTTAACGATACAAAACGCAGTGTCTTTTGATAAAACAGATGCTATTTAAATTGTGAAGTTGTTTAATCCAAAAATGGAATAAATACAGCAACAATAACTAATTAAACACAGAGGAACAATGGCATATTTAGAATTAAATAACATACATAAAACTTACGGACAAGGCGATAATGCCACAGAAGTTTTATCTAACATAAACCTATCTATAGAAGAAGGTGAGTTTGTAGCGATAGTAGGATTTACAGGGAGTGGAAAAACAACCTTAGTTAACCTGATAAACGGTTTAATAGAGCCAACAAAAGGAGAAGTTTTGTTTAAAGGACAACCCGTACAAGGCACAAGCCATGAGCGCGGTGTAATTTTTCAAAATTACTCACTTTTACCTTGGTTAACCGTAGCACAAAACGTGTTTATGGCTGTTAAAGAAGCTTTTCCTAAAAAAAGCAAAAAAGAGCTTAATGAAATTGTAGAACAGTATGTTGAGATGGTAAGCTTAACACCTGCAATTAATAAAAGACCAAAAGAATTGTCTGGTGGTATGAGACAACGTGTTGCAGTAGCAAGAGCGTTAGCTATGAAACCAGAAATGATTATAATGGACGAACCTCTAGGGGCTTTAGATGCATTAACACGAGGAAATTTACAAGATGAAATTTTAAATATATGGGGTAAAGATAGACGTACCGCTTTGTTAATTACCAACGATGTAGACGAGGGTATATATATGGCAGATCGTATTATACCACTACGTCCAGGGCCAAACGCAACGTTAGGACCAGAATTTAAGATAGATATCGAACGTCCTCGAGATAAAACAGAAATGAACGATAATGCTAATTTCAAAGAAACCAGAAATGCTATTATCGAGTACTTAATGGATATTGGAGACGAACGCAAGTCTCAAGCCAAGCAAGAGTTTGTGCTTCCAGAATTAAGTCCTAAAGATTTTGTTAATCAATTTAAATAAAAAGCGCTATGAGCACCATTATAAAAGAAACTGGTAATACACACAACGGCATTTTTCCATCTAACGAAGTAATGTTAGATTTAAAAAAATTAAAAAAAGTATACCCAACACCTAAAGGCGATTACGTAGTGCTAGAAGATTTAGATCTTCAAATACGAAAAGAAGAATTTGTTACCATAATTGGGCATTCAGGTTGCGGTAAAACCACAATGTTATCTATGATAGCAGGATTAAATGCAATATCAGGAGGGCACATCTCAGTATTAGGAAAACACATTAAAGGCCCAGGCCCAGATAGAGGTGTTATTTTTCAAGCCCCAAGTTTAATGCCTTGGATGACGGCTTTACAAAATGTACTATTAGGTGTAAACCAAGTATTTCCTCATGCCACAAAAGCACAACGAAACGACATTGCAAAATACTACTTGCAAAAAGTAGGTCTAGAAGATGCATTTAACAAAAGAGCATCAGAGTTATCTCAAGGAATGCAACAACGTGTGGGTATAGCAAGAGCTTTTGCTATTAAGCCTAAAGTATTATTATTAGACGAACCATTTGGCATGTTAGACTCTTTAACAAGAGGTGAATTACAAGACATATTGATTGAGATTTGGAATAAAGAAAAAATTACAGCCGTAATGATTACGCACGATGTAGATGAAGCTATATTTTTAGCAGATCGTGTGGTTATGATGACTAGCGGTCCTAGAGCAAAAATAGGTGATATTTTAGATATAGATTTTGAAAGGCCTAGAACTCGAAAGTCTGTTTTAGAACATGACGATTATTACAAATACAGAAAACATTTAATAGACTTTTTAGAGCATTAATTTGCTCAAACTTTAATTAACTATAGTGCCGTTTTTATTGCTATAAAATTTTAGGAATTTTATTCTCTCAAGTATACTACATCCTAAATTTGAGTAAGAAAACAACAAAAACAGAACAACAAAAATTTAAACTTTAAAACAAGAAAACATGAGAAAGCAATACGTAATACTAGCCTTAATGGCTCTATTGGCAGTTCAATTTTCGCAAGCGCAATTTACACTAGAAGGAGAATTTAGACCACGTTCTGAATATTTCGGTAATGGTGGTAATTTTACTGGAGGAACTTTTCCTGCGCAAACAGCAACAAACGACGATGAAGGCTTTATTAGAACAACAGTAAGAGCGGCTATAAAAGCCAAATACAAAACAGATACCTATACTGTATTTACAAGTATTCAAGAGGTGTTCGCTTTTGGAGATAGACCACAAATAGCAGTATCTGGAAACGGAAACTTTAGAGTACAAGAAGCATGGGCTGATTTAAAATTAGGTGCTAACTCAAGCTTAAAAGTAGGGCGTTTACCATTATCTTACGACGATCAAAGAATACTTGGTGGTCTTGGTTGGGCACAACAAGCCAGAACGCATGATGCTGCGATATACAAGTACAGAAAAGATGGTTACAGCTTAGATATAGGTGGGTCTTTAAATACAACTACAGACGAGTTGTTTACAGGTAATACTATTAATTTTTCATACAGAGACATGGGCTTCTTGAGAGCTAATAAAAAGTATGGAAACTTTAATATTTCTGTATTAGGTTTGGTAAATACGTTCCAAGATAATGGTGATAACCAAGACAAATCGTCTTTAATTACAGCAGGTTTGCATGCTGATTATAAAGTAGGAAACTTTAAACTAACTTCTAACTTATTTATCCAAGAAGGAGAGCGTTTAGGTGGTATAGACGTAGAAGGCGCATTTCTAGCAAGTTTAGCTGCTGGATATAAGGTAAATGACAAACACTGGTTTGGCGCAACTTACGAGATTATATCTGGTAGAAATAGCGAATCTGCTGCTTTCTTCCCATTATATGGTACTAACCACGCTTTTAACGGTTTAATTGATAGATTTTTCGTGGGTAACAATGGTAATGCTGGTGGTTTAAAAGACTTACAATTAACCTACAAAACTAAAATATCTGGAGTAGCTGTAACCTTATCAGGACACTACTTTACAGAGCATGCAGATGTAGATGGAGCACCAGGTATTAATACTGGAGCAGCTGGAATATTAGGATCTAAGGAATTAGGAACAGAAATAGACTTAGTATTAGCAAAACAATTTAAAGGATTTAAATTAGTAGGTGGTTACTCTCACTACTTCGAGCCAGGAGATGTTAGAGATATTCCAGAAGTAAAAGATACTCAAAACTGGGCATGGGCTATGTTAATCATCAAGCCAAAGTTCATCAACTAAGATAAAAAGATCTGTGTTTAAATAAATTGGAAAATAAATTATAAAGTAGTGTTCATAATTAATAATCCGATTTTTATCCCGCCATTGGCGGGATTTTTTCTTTTTAATACTTTTTGTTTGCCAGCAACTTACGTTGAAATATCTAAATCGTACTACTTACAATTAAATCAGTGGGTTTGCATTTAACTCACCCATAATGGCAGTTTACTCAGTAAAAAGTAGCATTGTATAAATGGTAGTATTGTAGTTAGAGCCTTAGTGCTAGTTTCGTAAAAAATCAATACTTAATTATTATGAAACAAAATGATTTAAAGATGATTACAAAAACATCTAAATTTAAAGAAATGTTGCAGAAAAACAGCAAAAACAAATGTTTGAATATTAATATAACTGCATATTCGCCTAAAATTAACCTAGTAAAACTAATTGTTTTAACAGGTATTTCACTATTTGCATTTAACAGAGCAATAGCGCAAGAAGCTCTACCAAAAAAAGAAACAACAAGTGTAGCAAACTTAGAGATTAGTCCTGGTGCGCCAACCAAGAGTTTGGTAACAGGTATTGTAAAAGACGAAGAAAATATGCCGTTAGCGGGTGCTAATATTTGGCTAGAAGGTAGTACAGTAGGAGCCGTTGCAGATTTAAGTGGAAAATTTAAATTCCCAAAGCCTTTACAAGAAGGAGATGTTTTGGTAGTTAGCTTTATAGGTTATAAAAGTGAAAATATTGAGATACAAAAAGACCAAAAGCAGATAAACGTACTCATGAAAACAGATGATCTTTTAATAACATGCGATGTACCAACAAATACAGTTTACAAACCTAAACGAACACTATGGCAAAAAGTAAAAACAGTATTTTAATACAATTTACAATTGCAATAACTGTGTTTACGTTTTTTACAGCAAAAGCACAAAGAGCAGATTTTGCAGAGGTAAATTTTAGTACAGCAGATAGTATTGCGAATGCGTACAAAGGCGCGTCTTTAAATAACCTACCTCTACTGTCCTATAGATTAACACATACACTACACACCCAAGTGCAAAAATTTAGAGCAATATACATTTGGGTGTGTTCTAACATTACAGCAGATTATTATTATAATGTAAAAGTGTTTAAAAAGTTGAAAGCCTTTAAATATGATGCAAAAGCAAGGCTGGAATGGAATGCTAAAATGCAACCACAGTTTTTTAGAAAACTATTAGAAGACAAGGAAACTGTTTGTGTAGGTTATGCATATCTTATTAAAGCGCTGAGCCAATTGGCAGGTTTAAATTGTGAAATAGTAAATGGATACGGAAAAACACAAGAGCGTAATGTAAAGCATGTCGATATACCAAGCCATTCTTGGAATGCTGTAGAACTTAAAGGGAAATGGTATATAGCAGATGCTACATGGGCTAGTGGGTATTACGATATTGAAACAGAAAAATTTATAAAAAATTATAACGACGGCTATTTCTTAGCAAACCCAGAACTTTTTTCTAAAAATCATTACCCTTTAGACAAAAAATGGTTGTTGCAGGATAAAACTCTAACTTTAGAGGAATTTATTAAAGCACCAACAGTATACCATAGCATATTTAAATCTAATATTACGCCTTTAACCCCAAAAAGATTTAAAACAAAAGTCTTTAAAAACAACAGTTTAGAGTTTAAGTTTAAACTAAAAGAATCTGAAATAGCAAACGATCTTACTTTAATACTTTTTAAAGGATTTGGAAGCGAAGAGATAAAAGCAACAGAATATCTAAAAACGAATAACGAAGTTGTATTCAATTGTAATTTTTCTAAAAAAGGACTTTATAGTGTTTATGTAAAATATAAAAATAATGTGATTGCATTCTATAAAGTAACTGTTGTAAACGAAAGAAAAATAATATAAATAACTCTTTTTTAGGAGTTTAAATGCCAATAAATCGCTATGAACGCGTAAAAAACCAAATTATTGTTTGTTAAATAGTGTTTTTTTTTACCTTGCATAATTTTGTAATCAAATGCTTAAACAAAATGAACACTTGCTCTGGTAATTTACTACGTATTTTATTGGTTTTCATTGCTTTTTTTCACCAAACTTCAAGTAAAGCTCAATGTGCTGGAACAGATGGAGAGGTAACAATTTGCAATAAGGAAACAGACCCTAGCTTACAAACATTCGATCTCTTTAGCGTGATAACAGGCGCTATACAAGGCGGTGTATGGGTAGCAGAAAATAATTTCGACTCTAGCGCTTTAGATGAAAATACAGGTATATTAAATCTGTGGGACATCAATAGGTCTGGACAACTTTTATTTACCTATACCAATCCAGGTTGCGATAATAGCAGCGCTACTGCAACATTAAATTTAGGAGGTTATCCTGGAGAGAGCAGCCAAGATTTTGGAGATAATAATGCTTGCCAAAACGATTCTAATGTTAATCTATTTTCGTTTTTAGACATCCCAGATGGACTTAGAGGGCCAGACATTAACGGAATATGGGCCTCTAGCGACACGCAGTTATCCTCTCGGTTAAATAATGAATTCTTTAATTTTGTAGGCCTTCCAATAGGCACTTATACATTTACATATACAGTTGCAGCAGTAGATACCTGCCCTATTAGAACAGCAATTATAGATGTAGAGTTGCGTCAAACTCCCAATTCAGGAGTGTCCAGCGATTTAGTTTTGTGTGAAACAGACGATTTGTCTGCGTTTACGATGTTAGATTTGTTTTCAAGATTAAACGGCTCTCAAGATACAGATGGTGTATGGGTAGATGTTAATACACCTAATACAGGAGAAATAACTAGTGGTACAGATTTCCAGATCAATGTGCAAAATATTTTTAACAACTTTGGCACAGGGACTTACGTTTTTGCTTATACAGTGGCACCAGATCATCCTATATGCGAACAAGCTGTAACAAATTTTGTTTTATGTATAGAAAGACAATTGGAGTTGGATGCTACAATTAATGTAGAGTGTACAGGAGAAGTCACTTTAAATTATGATAATACTGTTTTAGACGATGGTATATACAACGTTAATTATACAGTAACAGGAGCAAGCTTAGGTACTTTCAATGGATCCTCAGGAAACACTGTATTTAATGGCGGTATAGCAGAGTTTGATTTGTTTCCTAGTTTACCACTACAAGAAAGCGAAAATTTAACCATTGAAATAACAGATATCTTTGGAGGTGTTATTTGTGGCAATACTCGTGTGTGCCAACCTGTAATAACAGTGCCATCTGAAAGTTTCGATTTATATGTAGATCCTACCATAACAGTATCCTCAACAACAGGATGTGCCTTAGATGATATTTTAATAACCTACGCCAATGCTATAGACCTTGCTTTTCAACCCATACAAGGCCTTACTAATGTAAACTATACCATAAATGGTGTCCCTTTTACAGACGAGGTTAATTTTCAAGATGGAAATGGAATTTCTACTTTACCAGTAGAACGCTTTAATCAAGGCACAAATCAATTGGTGTTTTTTAATACAAACGACTTTATTCATTGCGAAAATATTGAACGCACATCTGTGTTAAACTTAATTCCAGCACCGCCAAACCCCGAATTTGCTATTATATCCGATGAAAGATGTGAAACAACAAGTTTAGAATTTAGTTTTAACAGTCCACCAAACGAATTTATAAATTACACAAGTGTTACGTTCGATATTTATACTATTGGCACAGCCCCAGAGTTGTTTGCGCCTAGAGATGCAAGTACATCACTATCGAACAATACAGAAGGAAATGGTATAGATATAAATATTACAGATAGAAACGATGTGTCTAGCCTGCCAGACGGCGACTATATATTTGTTATTAGAAGTGTGCAAAACGATAATGCACTATGTAGAGGCTTAAGTGCAGAAGAAATAGAAAATTTAGCCAGTCAAGATATTACCATAAATCTTTTAGAAGAAAACCAAGAGCACATTTTCGATGTAAGGCTACCATTTCGAATTGGAGAGCAAGACCCTGTAGCGCTAAGCGAAAACACATTCGAAGTATGCACACTAGATCAGGAAGTTACACTTGCCGATTTACAGTTAACAGCAGGCGAAGGCGTTAATATTGCCGTACTTAATGCTGATGGAGACGAATTGCCTAGCACATTCTCGATAACACAAGACGCCGTTTTTACAGCAGTATTTACAAGCACCACTACAGCATGCGATTTAGGAACAGAAAACCTAACAGTTACTGTTGTAACACAAGCACCAATACCAGTTACAGTACCAAGCACATTTTGTACGCTTAACACTAATACTGTAGCAGACTTAGAAGTTTCCGATCAAGATATTACTTGGTTTAATGCGGAGACTGGAGGTGAAGCTTACAATACTACAGACGAGTTAGATCCAAATAACGAATATTGGGCAGAAATATCCCTAATAGGTGGCTGTTCTAGCGCAAACAGAACACAAGCAGAGATACGTTTCTTGGATCAAGCAGAACCACCTGTGCCACAAACAAATGTATTTTGTAGTGCAAGTAACCCTATAATAGACGATCTTAATGTAGAAAGCGATCCAGAGGGAACACTAATTTGGTATACCTCTCAAACAGGACCTGCATACGAGAGTACAACATTGGCTCTAGATACAGCAAACGAATATTGGGTAACGCAAACCATAGCAGAAGGTTGCGAAAGTGAAAGGGTACAAACCCTATTTACAATAGTTGACGATGCAGAAAATCCAATACCATTGTCCAATACATTTTGTACAGCAAACGGTACAATACCTACGCTAGAAGACTTGAATTATCAGGAAACTTCAATTTCTCAGTCTGGGACATTATCTTACTTTTCAGATGCCGAAGGCACAACTTTGATAGCTACAACTACATCGCTAGATACTTTATCAAGTCCTGTTTTTGTACAACAAGTAGTCGCAGGAACTTGCTTTAGCGAAATTGTTGAAGTAAATTTTGCATTGTTTGATATTGCAGAGGCTCCAGTTTTACAACCCGTAGAATTATGCGCAGAAGATAATCCTACAGTGCAAGATTTATTAGACCTATTGCAACAACAAGTAGAAAGCACATTAATTTTATACGAAAACGAAACAACCAACACCACAGTAGATCTTACGTCGCTATTAGCTAACCTTACTACAGCGCCATTTGCATCGCAAACCCTAGTAGAAGGTTGTGAAAGTACAGAAAGAACAGCAGCAGTATTTACACTAATAAGACCAGAATTACCATTAGTGGATTTTCAGCAGGTACATTGTCTATCAGACCAACCTACGCTAAACGACGTATATCTCGGAAATTTAAATATACTATGGTTTAATGAGAATGGTACACCATTAGCAATAACCGAACCACTGGCAGAAAACACATCTTATTTTGCACAATTAGAGATAGATGGTTGCCTTACGGCACGAACACCTATAAGCATTTCACTTATTAATGTAGAAACACCTCAAACCAACGCTATATTAGCAAGTCTGTGTGGTATAGAAGAAAATACTATAGATGACTTGTTGCTAATAGAAGGAGAACCTCGTTTTATAATACCAGAAAATCACACCTTAGTATGGTACGATTCTAATGATGTAACAACAAGAACCCTAATAGACGATACTGAGGTCTTAGAGCAAAACGTTTCTTACTTTGCCGTTTTTCAAGTAGAAATGCAAGGCATAGTATGCGAAGGAAATGCTTTAGAAATAACAGTAGATCTTACTGGTTGCGACGAGAACCAATTAGTTATACCAGACGCATTCTCTCCAAACAATGATGGTATTAATGATGTGTTCGAGCTGCAACACATAGAATTTGTATTTCCCGATTACGATATCGAGATTTATAACAGATATGGACGTCAAGTTTTTAGAGGCGATTTAGAAACAGGATTTTGGGATGGAAGGGCTAACAGGTCTGGAGTAATATCTAGCAATGAGATTTTACCAACAGGAGTGTACTTTTACGTTATCAACTTTAACCGTTCGAATAGATCACCACTTCAAGGACAAGTTTACTTAAAACGCTAACGATTTTTTTAAACATTACACATGTATAAATATATTTTAACCGTTATAGCTATATTACTATACAGTAGTACCATTATAGCACAACAAGACCCCCAGTTTACGCAATATACTTATAATTTAAGCGTAATTAACCCTGCATACGCAACAGCAGATTTAGGCACCTTAAATTTAGGAGGAAATTACAGAAGGCAATGGGCTGGTGCAGTAGGGAGTCCAAGAACATTTTCCTTTTTTGGGCACACTCCATATAGCGATAATATAGAGTTGGGACTTACCTTTACATCCGATCAAATAGGAGAAGAAGTTATAGAAATTAATGAGAAGAACATCAATGCCGATTTCGCTTACGTATTAAATCTTACAGAAACCGCTAAGCTTTCCTTTGGTTTAAAAGCTGGAGTTACACTTTATGATACGGCATTTTCTGGGCGATTAATAAACCCTAACGATCCGGCGTTTGCAGATAATGTTAACCAAGTTTTTCCAACAATAGGTGCTGGGGCTTACTTCTTTACCGATTCGTATTACGTAGGTCTATCAGCTCCAAATTTTTTGCGTAGTACACAGTTAGACGATACTGTAGCACTTACAACTCAGGGAAGAGAAGAAATTCATTTCTATTTGGTAGGTGGTTACGTAATACCAATAAGCGATACATTTAAGTTAAAACCTTCTTTTTTGGTAAGAGAAGTTAAAGGCGCTCCAATAAATGTAGATGTATCTTTAAATACACTGTTTTACGATCGTTTTGAATTGGGTGCATCTTACAGGCTTAACGATGCCGTAAGTGGCATTGCTGGATTTAGAATAACACCAGCATTAAAAGTGGCTTACGCCTACGATGTTACAGTTTCAGATTTCTCTAGCTTTAATGATGGTTCTCATGAAATTGTATTACTATTCGATCTCTCGTTATTTGGTTTAAAAGAAGGATATAAAAAATCACCTAGATTTTTCTAAACACAATTATTTTTATGAAAAAAGTAATATATGTATTAACATTATTTGTTATGTACTCTGGATTTTCTCAGGAAGAGAAAAGTAAACCCAAAAAAGTATTTAATAGTGATTTAAGAAAAGCAAATTCGTATTTTAATAGGGCGTCTTACGCTAAAGCGATACCATTATATGAAAATGTAATACAAAAAAATAGAACAAAGGAAATAGTAGAGCGACTAGCGACATCTTATTACAATATTGGAGATTTAAAAACATCGGCCAGGCTTTATGGGTATTTATTAAATAGAAGTAAAAAAAATAATACCTATGAGAACACATTTAAATACGTGCAAGCCTTAAAAGCATCTGGAAATTATAAAGATGCTAACAGTGTAATGCGAGAATATTTTACAACTATAGGCGATAGTACAGCCTTAGATTTGTTTAATAAAGATGTAAAAACGTTGGAAAATATACAAGCCATAGGAGAGCGTTACACGTTAAAAAACCTGCGTATTAATACTCCACAATCAGAGTTTGGTATGTTTGCTTTTAAAGATGCTCTGGTTTTTGCAGCTTCTAAAAAGGAACAAAAACGCAATTCGGTTTTAAATGGTTACTACGGTTGGAATAATGAGCCGTTTTTAGATATTTATACCATACACAAAGACAGTTTGCAAAACCCCAATGCAGCACCTAAACCCATTTCTAAAGACGTAAATACAAAATTACACGAAGCTACAGTTGCGTTTAGCCCAAATGGTAAAGTAATGTATTTTACAAGAAACAATTATACCAAGCGAAAGGAAGTAAAAGACGATAAAGATGTTACACATTTAAAATTATACAAAGCGCATTTTATAGATAGCGTGTGGACAAAGGTTGAAGCACTGCCGTTTAATGGCGATAATTATTCTGTAGAGCATCCTGCATTAAGTCCAGACGGTAAGCGGTTATATTTCGCTTCAGACATGCCAGAAAGTATAGGAGGGTTCGATTTATATTATGTAGATGTTTTAACAGATAGTACTTATAGCGCCCCTGTAAATTTAGGGACAAAAATCAATACAAAACACAGAGAACAATTTCCGTTTATAGCTGCCAATGGCGACCTCTATTTCTCATCGAACGGCCACTTAGGTTTTGGAGGTTTAGATGTTTTTTGGTCTAAACAAGATAAAGGGAATTTTTTAAAACCAGAGAATTTAGGGCTTCCTTTAAATTCTGGTTACGATGATTTTGCAATTTATTTAGATGAAACCTTAAAAAATGGCTATGTATCCTCTAATAGAAAAACAGGTACTGGTAGCGATGATATTTACAATTTTAAAGAAGAAAAGCCTCTAATTATAGAAGATTGTAAGCAATATATAGAAGGTATAATTACAGATAAGCATACCAAAACGCCAATAGCCAATGCCACAGTTACCATTGAAAAAGTGGTGAGTAAAAAGAGCAATTTATTGCATACCCATAACACCACGCAAGATGGTAGCTTTTTAAAAGACATCCCTTGTGAGATTTCGGTAGTTGTTAAAGCTACAGCTCAAGGCTACGTTTCGGCACAACGCACACTTAATATAGGGAGCATACGTAAGAAGAAAAATGATGCTTCTTTAGCATTGGTTTCTTTAGCTTTTATACAGAAAAAGGAAGAAGAAAAAAAGCGTAAGCAAGAAGAAAAAGCGCGAGAGTTAAAAAAGCAAAAAGAAGAAAGAGAACGAGAGTTAAAGAAACAAAAAGAAGAAGAAACGCTTAAAAGACAGGAGCAAACCAAGCAAAATAGAGAAAAAGAAACATCACGTGTTATAGCTTCAGAGCCATTAATTGTAAAAGATGGCAACCGTTTAATGATTAAAACAGGTGAAATTTATTTCGATTACAAGCTATGGTACATACGTAGAGATGTTAAAAACATACTTAAACCCGTATTAGCTTTAATGCGTAAATACCCTAAAATGCAAGTAGAAATAGAGTCTCATACCGATATTAGAGGAAATAAAACATACAACAGAGATTTATCTCAAAAACGAGCAACTTCTACAAAAGAATATTTGGTATCTCAAGGTATAGAATCTTATAGAATTACAGCTATAGGTTATGGCGAATCTAAACCAATAATAAAATGTGCTACAGAAGACTCTTGCTCTGAAGAAGAGCATGAAGGAAACAGAAGATCTCATTTTGTTATTAAGCAAATTTTTTAAATTTTAAGATGTAAAAACGTATTTTACACCAAGCATAACCCTCGCTAATTTTTTTTTAAATAAATCCTATACTTATTTTTAAATTACAATTTAACGAGGGTTAAATTTTTCTTACCGTATTGTAAACACATGTAATATCTAGTACGAATTTCTGTAATTTGTAGGCTTTATGTTACCGAAATGTTATGCTTGCGATTGTATAAAAATTTACTGTTTTTCCAGCGTCCAAAGACAATACTTCTAACGTATATTGTGTAGTAAATAATTACAATTGTAAAAAATATGATTATGTAACTTATATTTTTTTACTACAGTTAAAATTAGGATTACAATACCAACGGAATTGGAGTTTAGGTTCTTATTTCATTAAAAAAAAATACAATTATGATACAATGGGATTTTGGAATAACTGCTATAGAAGAAGATGATACGGAAGCAACTAATTTGCCCATAGAAATAGATGCTGTAAAACATGAATATAGGTTACAGTTAAAGCATACGGCACATTTAGGCAACACATTTGCTTTAGACTATAAGGTGAGTCTTTCGTTTTTAGAGCGTTTAGACAATAGCACTGCAGTTTTAGAACTTAATAAAACACGAAATCAATACGCCTCCAATCAAAATAATACATTTAAAAACGATTTCGAAACAATTTTAGAATCTGTGATCTATCCTATTCAATTACGTGTAGATAATAACGCAAGTATTTTAAAAATACAAAATCATACTCAAATATTAAAGCGTTGGACGTTCGTAGAAAAGGAATTGTATGCAGGAGCTAAGACCGAAACATACAAAACGTTTCTTAATGATTTTGCAAAACTAATTAAAGACGATAATCAATTATTAAACACCCTAAAATTGCAGGACTGGTTTATTAATCTATTTTTTATAGATTTTCAAACTGAAACAAAACTTAAACCAAAGTCCAATTTTGCCTTATACCATTATCCATTGCCAACTCCTTTTACAAGTGTAGACGTTATACATTATCACGATCAATTAAAAACAGATGTCGTTTTAAAGCGAAAGGGGATACTACAAACTCAAACTCCAGAAGGAGAAACAAGCACTAAACAAGGTTCTATTAATTTGAATTACTACCTCCAAGATGGTGCGCCAATCTGGGATACCATAACAGGTATTTATGCAGTTTCTGATGCCGCAGAAGATAAAAACAGTATTTACGTTCAAATTACAAATTTAAATACTTCCAACTCCAAGCCTAAATTAGAACGATTACAACATTCGCAAATGCGAGTGGTTTAAATGTATTGATTGGTCGAGACATTTCGAATACCTGCTAAACCCGTTAGCATTCCAAAAATTATAAGTCTAGTTTTTGTTACAGAGCCCTGTCTTAAAATATGGAAAATGTCTTCATAAAAAAATTACCAATTATAATAAGCAGATTTATAATGCCTAGAGCTAAAATGCTATTATATATAATTTTAGAAGGTTTAAGCATGTTAACACCAATTAAAAGCACAAGAGCAATTAGAGTGTAAATCGCAGGATACATTTTAAAAGCATCAACAAATTCTCCATTTAGTAATAAAACGAAACTGCGCTGAAAGCCACAGCCCATACATTCCAGTCCAAATAACTTCTTATTTAAACAGGGCAACATATATTTGTCTAAATCTGCAATTAAAAACATAATATTAGGGTGATTTTACAGCATCCTGTTGCAATAATGGGAAGTTATTATAAGAAATCAAAATAAAATCTAAAATCTGTTTTCGCTTAATATCCTTAACGCGTTAATTATACAATTTACAACTAAAAACTCTGCATATATAGTTTCTTTTTCTACTATTTTTAGGTTAAAAAATGAAATCTTAATTTATGGCTAAGCTTTAATTTTTTGCCTAAGACTAGCGAAAGATAATTCAGCATAATTACACGAAATTATTCACCATAAATGAAAACAGTAATAGATGTGTAGTAAAACCATGTTTAAGTTTGAAAATGGATGAATAATGGTAGTTTCAATATTGTACTATTACAACTAGTATGTATTTATTATACTTGCAACTTTGCCTATTTGGCGTAACTTTGCAGTTTTAATTGTTATGAAATATTTTAATTACATTTTAATTGCATGTGGTGCATGTGTTGCTTTTTATGCAAAAGCAGGCAAAGACCAAAACCAAATAATTTTAATTATAGGAATAGTGATTTTAATGCTAGGCGTTTATAGACTAGCAGCTACTATACCTAGTAAGAAAAAAGAAAATACGTTTGTAAAAGAGGAGCAAGATGAGTTACAGTAAAGGTGATATGGTTTCGGTTTTAGACGAAGACATTACAGGTACGGTTGTTAGTGCTAAAGCCAATAAAGTTACGGTTGAGACTGAAGATGGTTTTTTGTTAGATTTTGATGCCTCTGAACTTGTACGTATTACACATGGTAATGCCATGTTAGATAATAGTATAGATACTAAAAATATTGCTGCAATTGTAGCAGAAAAGGAAAGTGTTAAGCGCAAGACAACCAAAAGAGTTAAACCTAAAGAACGGGCACAACACGCTTTAGAAGTAGATTTGCATATAAACAAACTAGTACCATCAACTAAAGGCATGTCTAATTACGACATGTTGAACTTACAATTAGAAACTGCCAAGCATAAGTTAGAATTTGCTATGGCTAAGCGCTTACAGCGCTTAGTATTTATCCATGGTGTAGGCGAAGGCGTTTTAAAGTTAGAGTTAGAAACACTTTTGAGACGCTACGACGGAATTAAGTTTTACGAGGCCAACTACCAAAAATACGGTTTGGGAGCAACAGAGGTATACTTTCTTCAAAATTAATCTTTAAAAAAACGTTTAATTACGGCGCTTCAACAAAATCAGGAGTTACCATTACGCTTCCAGTTGTTAAAGTATTTTGGCCGACTAATCTACCGAAATCGAATATATCTTGAGATATAAAGTCGATATTAATATCGCGAACAAATACATCTACATTATAAGCTCTCTGAATAGTGTGCGGTCTAAATGCAGTGGCTGGTACAGCACCTACTTGTAAGCTGTCTAGATAATCTGGACGTCCTGTTCCTCCAGTAAAATCGTCTCCTGGATCTTGGTTTTGCGTCATAGTTTCTTCATCTCTGGTTAAAACCCCATCGTTATCATCATCAGTATCTAAATAATCAGGCATCCCATCTTCGTCAAAATCTTGAGCATTAGACATTATAAAATTATCGTCTCTATTCGAAGCTTCATTTTCATTAATAGTCAATATGTTATCTCCATCATCATCAACATCTAGGTAATCAGGAATCCCATCACCATCGAAATCTAAAGCATCACTAAAATCGCCATCACCATTAGGGTCTTGTCCTTCAAAAATGGCTGGAATTCCATCGTTATCATCTTCAATTAATGTACGTGTTATAAGCGCTGTAGCCTCGCTGCTTTGGTCTATGGCAATATTTAAGTTAGAGGGTGGAATGTTATTACAAAAAATATTATCTGGTAAATCAGGCCTATCGTAAGTCCTATAGGTAAAAGTTACAGGTATGCTTATAAGAATTTCAGAAGAATCTGGAGTAATGTCGAAGATATCATTTTCCAATTCAAAATTAGGAATAGAAAGCGATATAGTTTCCGATGGATCTATTCTGGTTTTAAAAAGCAGCAAATCTGTTGTACCACAGGCATTAAAAGTGTCGTTAAAGTCAAATTCAAAATCAATAACATCGCCATCATCACAAGATGCAATAACTAATAAAAACAATGAAAATAGAATCAATAAAAATCTTGACATAATGCGTGTATTTTAAAACAAAAATAATAGAAATGTATATATAACGATACTTATTACAAATAATTTTATTTAGAGTATTTTTGTTTCAAATTTTATGATAATGCAAGAGGTGTATTTAGATAATGCAGCGACCACAAAAATGCGAAATGCTGTCGTGTTAGCCATAACGGAAACCATGCAGAAGGATTACGGCAATCCGTCCTCATCTTACCGTATTGGGCGCAAGGCAAAGAGTTTAATTGAAACTTCTCGTAAAACTATTGCAAAATTGCTGAATGCTACTTCTGGAGAATTTTATTTTACATCTGGAGGCACAGAGGCCAATAATTGGGCCTTAAGAAGTGCTGTTAAAGATCTGGGTGTAAAACATATTATAAGTACTAAAATAGAACACCATGCTGTATTACGTACAATAGAAGCCTTAAAAGAAGAATACAAAATAGAAGTGACCTATCTTAATGTAAACGAGGTTGGCACTATTGATATAGTACAATTGGAGCGTGTATTACAATCTACGCCTAATGCATTAGTAAGTTTAATGCATGTTAACAATGAGATTGGAACTATTTTAGATTTGAATAGGGTGGGCGCTCTCTGTAGAGCTAACAATGCTTTGTTTCACACAGATGCTGTACAATCTGTAGGACATATGCCATTAGATTTGAATAGTTTAGAGGTTGACTTTTTAACGGCCAGCGCGCATAAATTTCATGGACCCAAAGGTGTTGGATTTTTATACATTAAAAAAACAAATGTTTTAAAACCATTAGTATATGGAGGGGAACAGGAGCGAGGGTTAAGAGCGGGAACAGAAGCTCTATATAACATTGTGGGGTTGGGTAAGGCTTTGGCTTTGGCCTATTCTAATTTAGATCAGGAAACAGAGACTTTACGCGATTTAAAATCGTACTTTATTACGCAACTATACCATGCTATTCCAAATATTGCATTTAACGGATTAAGTGAAGATTTAGCAAAAACGACTCATACCATTTTAAACGTACGCTTTCCTGTTACAGCATCGCAAACGGAACTTTTTTTATTCCAGTTAGATTTAAAAGGTATTGCTTGCTCTAAGGGCAGTGCCTGCCAAAGTGGAAGTACGGTAAAATCTCATGTGCTTAACGAAATTCTAGATCCAGAGGCTTTAGAACAACTATCAATACGCTTTTCCTTAAGTATATTTAATACTAAGGCCGATATAGATTATACGGTACAGGTATTAAAATCTTTAATTAAATAACTTAATAACAATAGCCTAGGTAGTTTTAAAAACGCATTGTTGTTCTTACATTAAAGACTCTTGGTGTTAAAAAGTTTGGAATGGCAAATTGACCTTGGGAAGAGACGTCTCTAACAAAAGTATTTGTTATGGAATTTCTAACATCGAATATGTTGAAAATTTCCAGACCTAACGTGAGTTCTTTAAATGGTTTTTTCCATCTAGCATCGTATTGTTTTTTTGGGTCTACTACTATAAATTGAAAGCCTATATCTGCTCTTGTAAAATCTGGGAGTCTGGTTTGAAATTCTTGTGGATCTGCAAATTGGGGCGAGCCTCCCGGTAAACCTGTGTTGTATATTAGATTAAGATACATTTTCATAGAGGGTATGTTTGGCACGTAATCTTGAAATAACGCAGCAAACTTTAAACGCTGGTCTGTAGGGCGTGCTATATAACCTCTATTATTTCTGTTTTCTTCTGTTTTAAGATACCCAAAACTAAACCAAGATTCTGTACCAGGTACAAATTCACCGTTAAGGCGAAGATCTAGCCCATAGGCAAAGGCTCTGGCATCGTTTGTAGCACGATACCTTATTCGCACATTTTCTAAAGTATAAATGTTTACATCGTTTATACCTTTATAGTAAGCTTCTGTAGTAAGTTTAAATGGCCTATCCCACATTTTAAAACTGTAATCGTTACCTAGTACAGCATGGAAAGATTTTTGCGCTTGTACATTGGGTACTACTGTACCAGTAGAGTCTCTAAGCTCTCTGTAAAACGGTGGCTGGTAATAGAGACCACCAGACACTCTAAACAGCATATCTTTTTTCCAATTGGGTTTAATAGCAAATTGTGCTCGTGGTGTAAATATAGTATTGTTAACGGTTTGGTTGGTACGCTCATCGTTTACCGTCCAGTTATGCAATCTCGCACCAACGTTGTACCATACTTTACTCTCGCCTATGTTAGAGCGCTTGCTCCATTGCAAATACCCTTGAATTCTATCAATTTTTGTATTGTTTCTAGCCCTAATGCTCGTAAAAGGAACAATATCGCCCTCAAAAGGCACAAAGGGCTGTTCGTTTCTTGGTAAACTTCTTGGAGGTCTAATAGAAAAGCCTGCAGAATCTATAACTTCAAACTCTCTTAAACGGTCTCTAATGTCTTCGTGAGTGTAACCAACAGCCCACTCAAAACGGTTGCCATTTAATTTTAAATCGCCTTTTACCTGTGCAGTCGTTATTAATGCATCTAAACTATTTCTACCGCTGGATAATTGGCTTCCAACCCCTTCGGTAAATTCAACTTCACCTAAATTCTCATCACCAATATTAGAGTTTACATCTCCAATATTATATTGTGCGAGTATATCGAAAAACTCTTCTTCTACGGTGTGGTATGCAGAGGCTGTAAAGTCTAAAGTTAAATTGTCGTTTACAAAATAAGTGCCTTTTAAAGCGCCAAAATAAGTTTGGTATTCGGTTTGTTCTTCTCCTTCAAAAAACACCACTAAAGCCATAGGATCGTCTATAGATCCAAAATTAGTTTGTCTGGTGAGTGGTTGAAAATCATATTGATTTAGAGTGGCATTGCCTAGAAAACTAAGATGAAATTTATTGGTAAATTTATAGGTAAAAAATCCTTGAAGATCTGCGAAAATTGGAGTAAAATTAGTTTCAGTTTGTCTGGCATCTACTAAAAGGTTATTATTTCTGTAACGCGCACCAACCACACTAGTAAATTTCGAATCTTTACTTATGCTTTCTACAGCTACTGTAGCACCTAGAAAACTAACATCTGCACTAGCAGCAAATTTATAAGGCGTTTTATAAGTAATATCTAATACAGAAGATAACTTATCGCCGTATTTGGCTTGAAACCCTCCTGCTGAAAAATTTACATTCTGTACAAGATCGGAGTTTACAAAACTTAAGCCTTCTTGCTGTCCAGATCTTACTAAAAAAGGACGGTAAACTTCAATACCGTTAATGTATACAAGGTTTTCGTCGAAATTACCACCTCTTACAGAGTATTGGGTACTTAACTCATTATTATTATTTACGCCCGGTAAGGATAGCAATACGTTTTCTACACCTGCATTTGCACCGGGTATTTTTCTAATAGTTTCTGGTTCTATAGTTACAACGCCTTCTACATCTTTTCGCCTGTTACCAGAGATTACAACTTTGGCAATTTGTTCTATCGACTCGCTTAATACAGGATTAAACTCTTCTATAACTCCGTTTTTTAAATTAAATGTAACAGCAATTCTTTTGTAAGCCAAATGAGAGAACTCTACAATAGTATTTGTCCCTGATGGAATTTTTAAGCTGTAAAAGCCATTTTCGTTAGTTTCTGTACCAGAGTCTCCTGCTTTAACAGAGACATTAGGTACAGGTGTATTGTTTTGGTCGAGAATAACACCTGTAATTGTAGATTCTTGGGAATACCCCATAGTAAAAAAGCATACAAAGAGTAACAGAGCAAAGCAGTAATTTGTTTTCAAAAGGTATCGGGTTTATTTTCTATAAAATAACGTTTCAAAAGTAGAACTATTTCCAACATTATCTGTAACAATTACTTTTAAATTGTTTTTAGTGTCTTTAACAATAGCATCGTTAAAATCATGAGTTAAGGTTTTCGTTTTATAATCGTATTCCATTAAAATCCATTTACCATTTATACTGGCTCTATACTTAGATATACCAGAGGTTTTGTCATTAATTTTTAATTTTAAGAAACGATATTTACTTAGCCATTGCCCATTTTTAAAATTGGAAGCTGTAATGCTTGGTTTGTCCTTATCTAAGGCAAGCGTAAAAGCACCTAAAGTTTTTGTATTAGTTGTTAATGTGTCTCCTTTTCTCTTTGTAAACGTGTAATATGCTTTTTTCTTGTATTTGGAAAGTTTAGCTATGTAAAGTTTAGTTTTATCCTCTGTGTTGTATTTGCTAATATCAAACCCAATTTTGATGCTTTTTTTAAGCGGTACCACATCTTTGTGCAGTACTAAGGTATCCTGACTAACTTTGAAATCTAAAAACAAATTTTTATAAAATGTATTGCTATATATCGTAGCGAAACCACTACCACCACTAAGTGTAATTTCTTTTTGAGTTACATAGTATGGTGTTTCTTTTTTTATTGGTGTGGCTTTATTTTTAGGAGCTTTCCCCGAAATAGGTATTGTAACCCAGGCTGTATTGTTTTTAAAGTCGCTTACCTTAATTTTATATACAAAATCTAGAGCATCGCCTACAGTTATATAACCTTCGTTTTGTATGTCTTTGTATAGGCTAAGTGGATTATTGTCTCTAAATAACTTTTGTATGCGTTGTCTGTTTTCTTTAAAATGTTTGTAATCGATTAATTGATTAATGTGTTTGGTTTCACTAAAAGCAAACCGCTTAAAGTCTAATTCAAAATTTTTACGTCCGTTAACAAAAGCCTGTATGTTGGTTACCCCATTTTTATTAGCTGCCAAATCTTGTCTGTCCCAGGTAGTAATACCAAAACCAATTGCACCATAAGCATTAATATTTCTAACAGTATAATCTCCATTTTTAAGAGGGATTAATGTTAACTTTTGCTTTTTGTAGCTGCCATTAACTTTAGAAGTGTCGCTTAAGGGGTAAGCGTAAATAGATGTTACTTTTGGTAATGTGGTGTCTTTAATGTCTATACCAAACAACATAGGGTTTATTGGTCTTTCGGCATTATCACGAATTTCAAAGTGTAAATGCGGGCCTCCAGAACCTCCAGTATTGCCTGTATATGCAATAAGGCTGTTTTTTTCTATTTTTAAAACTTCTGGTTTTGGAAACAGTTCAATTTCAAAAGTTTCTTGTTCGTACTGTTTTTGTTTGATGTAACGTTCTAAGTCGGGGCCAAACTTACTAAGGTGAGCATAAACAGAGGTATAACCGTTGGGGTGTGTAATGTATAACGCTTTGCCATAGCCATAATGCGATATCTTAATTCTGCTTACATAACCATCGGCAATAGCTTTTACTTTTAAACCTGTTCGTTGTTGGGTTTTAATGTCTAAACCAGAATGAAAATGATTACTCCTTAATTCTGCAAATGTTCCAGATAAAACAAGAGGAATATCTAGAGGACTAGAAAAATAATCTTGAGGATATTTACTTTGTGCGTTTACGCTAAACATTAACAATAGTAAGAAAGCGGATATAAATCTCATAAAAAAGTATTAGGCTAAAGTATAAATTTGAATGTAATTCTCAAAGCACAGAATATCAAAAAACAAACTATTGCTAAGGGCTTTGTTAACAAAATAAATTTAAAATTTATAAGAAAAGAATTGTTATTTAGGTTGCAGTACATTAAATTTGTGTTTAAGGTATTGGTGTTTGTAGCATGAGTAATATTGAAGAAATTGTTGATGTTTTAGAACTGAAAATTAGTAAAACCTTGCGCTTAATAGATGAATTAAGAGCTTCTAATTTGCAGTTGGAAAAAGATTTAACAATAGCGCGTCAAGAAATTGAAGACCAAAAGCAGTTAAATAGCAATTGGAAAGAAAAATATGAAACGCTCAAGATTACAAACGGCATACTTGGTAGTGACGACAGTAGAAAAGAGACAAAGTTTAAAATAAACGCTCTTATAAGAGATATAGATCATTGTATTGCACAATTAGCAGACTAAATAAAATAATTATAAATGTCTGAAAAGCTTAAAATAAAGCTATCTATAGGTAGTAGGGTTTACCCTTTAACTATAGAAGCCCATCAAGAAGAGGGCTTGCGTAAAGCTGCGAAAAGTATAGAAGCAATGATTATGCAATTTGAGAGAAGTTACTCAGTTAGAGATAAACAAGATGTTTTGGCAATGTGTGCCTTACAATTTGCATCTCAAGTAGAGCAAAAAACGATAAATAAAGACGTAAATAATAAGGTTGTGGAACAAAAGCTAAAAGCTTTAAATGCCATATTAGATGCCCAGTTGTCGCTTTAAACGTTCATTTAAATAAAATAAAAGTTACTGCCTGCATTGGTTATTTTTTTGATAAACTCAACGTTAATTCTTTTAAAGAGGGTGAGTTTAAGTTGTAAAAGCATGCTGCTAATATTACTAACGTAATATTTGGGCAGATCCTTGATCAGCTTGTTAGCCCTAAACTTGTTTTTAAGGAGTTTATACAAAACACTATACTAATGTAGGCTTTTTTATATATACAAATCAACTAAGTAAAACATGGAAAACTCAATTATATTAATTGGAGTAGGAGGAGTGGTGCTAGGTCTTGTAATAGGACTTATAATAGCAAAAACAAAAGAAAAAAATAATGCATCTAAAATTATAAAAGATGCCAAAAAGAGCGCAGCATCATTATTAAAAGAAGCTAAAAGTGAGGGCGAATCCATAAAAAAGGATAAAATACTACAAGCCAAAGAGAAATTTATCGAATTAAAATCAGAGCACGAAAAAGTTATTTTATCGAGAGATAAAAAAATGGCAGAAGCTGAGAAACGGACAAGAGATAAAGAGTCTCAAACATCTCAAGAATTGTCTAAAAATAAAAAGCTTAACAGTGATTTAGAAAATAAAGTTAAAGATTACAACCATAGACTGGATGTACTGGATAAAAAACAGTCTGAAATTGATAGACTGCATAAAAGCCAAGTTCAACAATTAGAAGTTATCTCCAGTTTATCTGCCGAAGAAGCGAAAGAGCAATTGGTACAATCTTTAAAAGGTGAAGCTAAAAATGATGCTATGGCTTACATTCAAGGCGCGCTTGAGGAAGCAAAACTAACAGCAGAACAAGAAGCCAAGAAAGTTATTATAAATACCATACAACGTATTGGCACCGAAGAAGCTGTAGATAATTGTGTTTCTGTGTTTAATATAGAATCAGATGATGTTAAAGGACGTATTATAGGTAGAGAAGGTAGAAACATTAGAGCTATAGAAGCAGCTACAGGTGTAGAGATAATTGTAGACGATACGCCAGAGGCTATTATATTATCTTGTTTCGACTCTGTGAGACGTGAGATAGCACGTTTATCATTACACAAGTTAGTAACAGATGGTAGAATACACCCTGCCCGTATTGAAGAAATTGTAAAGAAAACTAAAAAGCAAATTGAGCAAGAAATTATAGAAGTAGGTAAGCGCACAGTTATCGATTTAGGCATCCATAATTTACACCCTGAACTTATAAAAATGGTTGGTAGAATGAAATACCGTTCTTCTTACGGCCAAAACTTATTACAGCACTCTAGAGAAGTTGCAAAATTATGTGGTGTTATGGCTGCTGAATTAGGGTTGAGCCCGAAGTTAGCAAAACGTGCCGGACTGCTACACGATATAGGAAAGGTGCCAGATGCAGAAACGGACATGGAAACACCACACGCTATATTAGGAATGCAATGGGCTGAAAAATACGGAGAGAAACCAGATGTATGTAATGCTATAGGGGCACACCACGATGAAATAGAAATGAAATCGTTATTATCTCCAATAATACAAGTTTGTGATGCCATCTCTGGCGCAAGACCAGGTGCAAGACGTCAGGTATTAGATAGTTATATACAACGTTTAAAGGATTTAGAGGACATTGCCTTTGGGTTTAATGGTGTTAAGAAAGCGTATGCCATCCAAGCAGGTAGAGAATTACGTGTTATTGTGGAAAGTGAAAAAGTTTCTGATGATAAAGCCGCAGATCTGTCATTTAACATCTCTCAAAAAATTCAAACAGATATGACTTATCCTGGTCAAGTAAAAATTACAGTAATTAGAGAAACAAGAGCAGTTAATATTGCAAAATAACACGAAACTCTTGTTTGTAAATCGTATTACCATATTGTAAAAACGATCATTAATACTTTTAACGTATCAAAAATAGACCAGCATATTTTATGCTGGTTTTTTGTTTTAAAGACCTATTTGCGTGGGTGGTATTTTTCTATAACCTTGGTAAGATGGCTTTTGTCTAAATGCACATAAATCTCGGTAGTGGTAATACTTTCATGGCCAAGCATTAGTTGTATAGACCTTAAATCGGCATTGTTTTGAAGTAAATGTGTTGCAAAAGAGTGTCTAAACGTATGCGGAGACACATTTTTTTTAAGTCCAATTGCCTCTACAAGCCGTTTTATTATTGTAAACACCATTGCTCTTGTAAGTTGTTTGCCTCTTCTATTTAAAAAAAGAGTATCCTCGAAGCCAGCTTGTATATTCATATGGTTTCTAATTTGAGTTCTATAAATGGTTACATATTTTATAGTAGATTCTACTATTGGCACAAAACGTTGTTTATCGCCTTTACCAGTAACTTTTATAAAGCCTTCATCAAAAAATAAATCAGATAGTTTTAAGTTGGTAAGCTCACTTACACGCAGCCCACAACCATAAAGCATTTCTAACATAGCCCTATTGCGCTCTCCTTCGGGTTTCGAAAGGTCTATAGCAGCTATAATAAAGTCTATTTCCTCTTCAGATAATGTATCAGGTAGTTTTCTACCAATTTTTGGAGATTCAATCAAATCTAAAGGATTATCGTTGCGGTAATCCTCAAAAATGAGATAATTAAAAAAACTTCGTAGTCCTGAAATTAAGCGCGATTGAGATCTGGCATTAATACGCTTAGAAGATTCGTATATAAATTCTTGTATTATTGTAGATGTTATAGAAATCGGGGAGCTATCAATATGAGATTGTTCCAAATAAAACACGAGTTTTGAAACATCTCTAGAGTAATTTTCTATAGAATTTTTGGATAGGCCACGTTCTATTTTAAGATACGAGTTATAGTCTTTTAAAGCCTGTTGCCAGTTCATTTAGGTGTAAAGTATAAAATAGTTCGAAGTTTAATTTGCAAAACAATTCTTTTGCTTAATGTACATTAAACTAATGTAAACATATTTTGGGCAAACTAATAAGATTGATAAAAAATTATAAAGACTTAATTTTTTACTTGAAAGATATCAAATAGAAAACCTTTAACAAATTGAATAGTATTAATGCAACACCACTGTAAATAGGCGTATTATTAATTTAAGCAAACTTATAATTTGTAGGTAAAGTAAATTGCAGTAAAATGTATTCTAATAATAGAAGAAACAATCTAGATAGAATGTTGAAGTAGTAATGATGTGCAAGAATTATTTAATAAAGCCACTAACACATTTTTGCTAATGGCTTTATCAAATAGCTTATCAAGCTAAGAAATTAGATGTATATTAGGTCATCAAAATAGAATGTTTCCACAATTCTTGGTGCACTAAACAGTAAACAACCTAATTAGATATAATAGATTTACCAGTTGTCAGATAAAATATTTATTAAATCGACTATAGCCCAGATACCAAAACCACCAAAAGTTATAATGAATAAAATATTGTACAGGGTTTCTCTTTGGTAATACCATCTATGAGCAGCGAAAGGCCAGAGAAAGACAAGTAAAGCGGTACCGATCCATTTATTTTTAGCAGCAGTAACAGCCATAGGTGTTAAAGTTTCTTCTGTGGTGCCATTTTGAATTTTTTCGCTTGCCGTTGTTCTTTTTACAGGGAAGGAAGCATAGCAATTAGAATACCCTAAAATTAAAAATAAGAAACATAATAATAATTTAGTTTTCATGATGAATTGATTTATGTTTGTTAATGCAATTTAAGAAGAAATTATGGGTTTAGTTAAAAAAGACTTTATACTATTACTTATTTTATGTGTCGTATCAAGCAGTTTTTCCCAAAACAAATACGAATATGTTGGAGGGATCAAGTTGAATGATTCTCTTGTAATTCCCTACAGAATAACTTTTAATGAAAACAAAGGAGAGGTTAAAGGGTTTTCAGTTACAGATTTAGGAAGCGAGCATGAAACAAGATCGAACATATTTGGAGAGTATAATGAGAAAAATAAAACCTTAAGTTTTAGAGAGGTAGGAATAGTCTATACTAAATCTCCAGTTTCTCAAAACGATTTCTGTTTTTTAAATACTACAATTAAAAATTTTGTTTTTGGAAAAACTAAAAAAGCTAAAGCGAATTTCGTAGGTTTATTTTCAGATTATATGCAATGTATTAATGGCGAAATACTGTTAAATTCTGTCGAAAAAACTGAAAAACGAATACAAAAAGTTGTTACCAAAATCAATAGATCTAAAAAAATAGCTGATAGTGTAAAGCAGAGATTGGTTGGCTTAGATATTATGTCTAATTTTAAAATGAATGTTTTAAAAAAGAATGGTACGTTAAGTATTTTTACAGATGCTAAGGCTATACAGTTAACTATTTTTGATGGCGGAAAGTTAGACGGAGATCGTGTGTCCATTATTCAAGATGGAACGTTTTTGTTAAATGAATATGAGGCAACTAAAACCAAAAAAGTTCTTGTAATTGCGATTGAAAATAAAAAAACAACACTACAAATTAAAGCACACAACGAGGGTACTATTGCACCAAATACAGTAATTGTAGAAATAGATGATGGTAAGAATAACATTAAAGCATTATCAAATTTAAAAGAAGGTGAAATTACTACGATGCACATTTACAAAAACAAATAATGCGTTGCTTTGTCAGCATATATTTTGTTATGGTATTACAGCCATTAAAAATTTTATCTAATGCAAGTTGGTGTTTTAAGCAAAACCTTATGTTTTGAAATACTCTGCTCTACTACTTCAAAAAAAGTGTCTTAAGCTAAAGTTTTGACAGACATATTTTTCATTATGCTACTTTACTATTAACTTAAGAAGTATTTAGTATTATGTTGCTAGTAATAGTATCTACACATTAAAATAATCTTAAATCAACATCCATAATATTTATTACAAGTAGTAAAGTCTAACTTATTAAGTTTCAATTTAAAATTATCGTATTGCAAAATAAACACGTTTAAAATCACATTTTGTCGATAAAAAGCATTTTTTTTTGGTTTATTCATTTTTATAATTTAGGTTTGCTTCAGTTATTAATAAATTTTTAAAATTAAATTATGAAAAAATTATTACTTTTTACAGGAATAATGTTGTTAGGATTAGGTGCTAATGCACAATTTAGATTAGGTTTTGGAGTTGGTTATGCTGCTCCATTAGGAGACATAGCAGATTCTACCGATGGTGGTGTCGCTGCGAATATAGAATTGGGTTACGCAGTTACAGAATCTATTGATGTTTCTATAATAGCAAAAGGTGATTTTTTAGCAGGAAGCGATATCGGCAACGGTGGCTCTATAGGTACTGTTGCTGTTGGTAGTTATCTTTTAACTGGGAGGTATTATTTTAAAGAAGAAGGTTTTAGACCTTATGCTAGCTTAGGCTTGGGTTTAGCTTCAATTGGTTCTATTGATGTTGAATTTGAAGGAGAAACAATTGATGAAGTTGAATCTACTTCCAATTTTGCTTTACAACCTGCTTTAGGGTTTAAATATGGAGTATTAAATATGAATGTAGGATATTTGAATGCAGGAAAAATAGAGGAAGCTTCTGTAAGTGATTTTTCTTTTAATATAGGTTTACTTTTTTCTATAGGTGGTAATTAATAGATACAAATTTACATTCTAAAGTAGATTTTTAAAACATATCGAAGATACTAAAAGCTTTTGCGTAATATTGCAAAAGCTTTTTTAATTAGTTTTTTAAAGGCTAAAAGCATAATTTTTTTTACATGAATGCTGTTAAAAATAAAGAGGTGTAAAAACGTATCCCACATGAAAAAAATAATAATTATAAACGGCCCTAATCTTAATCTATTAGGAAAAAGAGAACCCAATATATACGGCAGTTTAACTTTTACAGAATTCTTAGATGAAGTAAAAGATAAATATACCGGTGTAAAGTTAGAATATTATCAATCTAACATTGAGGGAGAACTTATTAATAAGTTACACGAAGTAGGTTTCGATTACGATGGAATAATACTTAATGCAGCAGCTTATACGCACACATCAATAGGTTTAGGAGATGCTGTTAAGGCTATCGAAACACCAGTAGTAGAAGTACATATTTCTAACACCTTTGCAAGAGAAGAGTTTAGACACCAATCATTTATTTCTAGTAATGCAAAAGGTGTTGTTTTAGGTTTTGGTTTGCAAAGTTACGAATTGGCTATACAGAGTTTTTTGTAAATTTGCGTAGCAAATAAACTAGAAAATCTTGCAGAAATTAAGCGTCTACAAGATTTTTTCTGTACATTTCTTCGTATTCACTTTATAAATTGTAAAGTGAGACCTTTCAAAATAACATAGCTCTTTAAAAAGAATAGCAGCACCAAGAGTGTCTAAAAAAAAAGCTGTCTAAATTAAAGACAGCCTTTCTTTTAAATAGAATATCTCGTCCTGAAATAATGATACACACTAAAATCATTATTTATGGAAAACATACCTGATAAGCGCACTCAAAAAGA